>JBBRPT010000010.1:0-105636 GCA_038227635.1 Leptolyngbyales cyanobacterium
TCGAGAAGTCGGGCGGGTCAACGACCACTTGTACTATACCAGTTTTCCTGGCTTCGCTTGTAAGAGATAGTTCATGGCGGTGCTGATGATTCTCTCGTCAAACATTGTTTACCATCGCACCGCCATGAACGCGCCTTTCATCTCACGCCAACAAAAAGTATGGCGTGGGGATTCCCGTCTAACCAGCTAAATTCAAAAAAGCCCCAGAAGTTCTTCCAGGGCTTGGTTACGCGTTCACTATCGTACTAAGGTCTGCAAATCAACTCTTGAGCGTCGCAGGGACTACTCAGCAACGTTGACAGATTCTTTTTGAGCATTTGAAGCTTGATATGCCTTTTCAAGACGCATCACTTGCTTCGCTTGTAGAGAGAATGCAGTGGTGTCAAGCCAGTTGACGAGCACCGCATCGGTCGAAAATAGACCGGCTCCATTCACTGCAAATAGCAGAAAGCAAGCTGCATACACGGCAGACAGCTCTAGATAAGGAAGGTTGAGTCCGGCGACGAGAATGTGGTGATAAATCGCCACGCACATGGTTCCAAATAAGCCTAGCGCTGCAGGACGGGTCAATAAACCAAGTGCTAAAAGGGGCGCACCCAGTAACTCAGTAAAGGCTGCCAGATAGCTAAACACGATCGGGAAAGGCAAGCCAATCACTTCAACATAAGCATGAGAGAAGCTTTCGATGTCGCCTAGCTTGTCTAGCCCGTTGTGAATCATCATGATGCCAGCAACGGTTCGTAATATAGCCCAGGTGGTCTGGGTCCAAAAGCCAGTGCTGACGCTGGGTTTAAGGATTTTGGTTAAGAGAGCAGTAATCGACATAGTGGATGCCAGTTAAAGAGAAGGTGATGGATTTATATTCATAATCTTAACATAAGTTATTGATATGGATGAAGAAACGTTGTTTTTTGTTGCTAATGAAAGGAGGATGATCGAACGGTAAACTAAAATATCTGATGCTCTTTTCCCGCAAGTCCTTATGTCTGACGCGTCTGACAGTTTTAATGGCGAACAACTGACCCCAGATCAAGCGATCGAGAACCTGCAATCGCCCGATTTGGGGTTGCGCGTCTATGCTGCCTGGTGGCTAGGAAAGTTTCGAGTCAACCAGCCAGGAGTTGTCGAACGATTAATTGATGCCCTCAAAGATGAGGCTGATCGCACCGAAGCGGGCGGCTACCCACTGCGACGAAATGCGGCGAGAGCGTTAGGTAAACTGGGCGATCGTCGTGCTGTTCCTGCTTTAATCGAGAGTCTCTCGTGTTCAGATTTCTATGTCCGAGAAGCGGCAGCACAATCGCTAGAAATGCTGGGCGATCTCACCTGCATTCCGGTTTTAATTCAGCTACTCAAAAATGAGCTTCCTGGAACAGAGCCGTCGCCTGTTAGACCCGATTTTCCTCAGCCCTACGACGCGATTTTAGAAGCGCTTGGAACGCTCAAAGCAATTGAAGCCATTCCCTTAGCAAAGTCCTTTCTAAATCATCCGGTTGATCGGGTGCAATACTCGGCAGCTCGCGCTCTTTATCAGCTCACCGCAGACAGTCAATATGGCGATCGGCTGATCAAAGCGTTGCAGGGGGCAGATTTGCAGCTGCGACGATCAGCGTTAGCTGATTTGGGCGCGATTGGTTATCTTCCTGCTGCGGATGCGATCGCGCAAACGTTGGCTGAGAATAGCCTAAAGTTGATTGCCCTTAAAGGGTTGCTGGAACATCAGTTTCAAGACACCCCTCTGCCCGACCTTCCTGATGGAGCCATCAAAGTCATGAATCTAATGGACTCGTTGCTCTAAAGGTTTTGCCTAGGTTAGAGGACGAAGGCAGGGGGATCAATGGGCTTTAGAATGGGAATCGAAGCCCATTCACTCTTCTCCAAAAATCCTGTGACTGACATCCAAACTCTGATTCGTGCAGTTGATGAAGCAGACTCTTCAACTCATCTCTTAGAAGCGGTGCAAGCTCTGGCGATCGCGCATACCAAAGACGCGATTCCTAGCTTGATTGCTGCCCTTGGCTATAACAATCCAGGTGCTGCTGTTGCGGCGGTCGATGGGCTGATTCGCCTGGGGGAGCCGTCGGTGCTGCCACTCTTGAACCAGTTAGATGGTTATAACTACGGGGCGAGAGCTTGGGCAGTTCGCGCGTTGGCTGGCATCGGTGACCCGCGTGGATTGACGATCTTGCTTCATGCGGCGCAAAACGATTTTGCGATGAGCGTGCGTCGGGCAGCAACCAAAGGGTTAGGCAGCCTTGACTGGCAGCAACTGGAGTCTGATCGTATCCAACCTGCTCAACTTCAAGCGCTCGAAGCGCTGCTGCACGTCTCTCAAGATCACGAGTGGATTGTGCGCTATGCATCTGTTTTAAGTTTGCAGTCTCTCGCGATCGCCGTGTCAAAGTCTCGACCTGATTGGCTTGCTCAAATTCAGGCTAGGCTCCATGATCTGGCTAAAACTGATGAAAGTCTAGCGATTCGTGCCCGTGTTCAATTAGCTCAACAGCAGATTCAAACCGCTGAGGTTTGATGTCACATCGCGATCGTGTGTAACATCTTCCAGCTTTGACGGATTAACGGAATCGCCGCTGCAATAATCAAGACCGAAATGACTAGACTAATGGCGCTGTCTGCCCAAGACCAGTGCCACAGCGAGATCGCGATCGCTGCGACAATCACCCCGATCGCGCCCAACGCATCGGCAACGACGTGCAGAAAAGCGCCTCTGAGATTGAGATCGTGATCACTTCCCTGATGCAGCAGAGAAATATTGATTCCGTTGACGACTAACCCAACGATCGCGGTAATCAACATCGGTTTACTCGCGATCTCAACCGTGTCTATTTGGAGTCGGTTCACGGACTCCCATGCGATCACGAGGGCGACAATGACTAATCCCAACCCGTTGATGAATGCCGCCCACGTTTCGATCGAGCTATTTTCTTTGATCACTATTTGATTTGCTCCTAACCACCCCCACGTTGGCGGCGATTGAGACATTCGCGTAGCCAACAATGCTAACAGCAATGCTAGACAGTCAGATACGAGATGTCCTGATTCTGCAAGCAGTGCCAAACTATGAATACTTAACCCTACGGTCAATTCTACGATCGCAAAACTGCCCACTAATAGAAGCGCGATCAATAACTGCTTTTGCTTTGTTTTAGAATCGACATCATGGCAGTTGCAGCGAGTGGAGTGCATAGTGAAATGAGAAGGTCAGTTCAGGAGGGTTACTTGATTGATTATAGGAGTAGTTGTGATGGGCTTCGCAAACGCTCTACCCATCCTACTCGACTCAGGATGCCCTAGTTTAGTTGCCTACTGACTGCCTTGATCGCTCCTAGCACTACCACTTTTTGTAGGCTAAGAATTTTCCATTCATCGTGACTTTGACGCGATCGCCTTTAAGGTCTTCTATTTTGTCGATATCTAATGTGAAGTCGATCGCGCTCATAATGCCATCGCCAAACTTCTCATGAATGATTTCTTTCATCGGCATTCCATAGACTTGCATGATCTCGTAAAAGCGATAGATTAAGGGGTCAGTCGGCACGATCGAACCTAATCCTTTAACAGGAAATGCGGTTAAAAGAGGGATGAAATCAAGACTAAGACCCAAAGCGGTTAATAGTTTGGTGGCTTCATCGTCAGAGGCGCTCGCTTGCTGGTAAAACAAAGCGGCGATCCAAACTTCATCGCGTCCGATCGTCGTTTCTAAATCAGCAAAACTCAATCCTTTTGCCTTTTTGGCTGCCAGCAGCTTCTCGGTAATATCTGGGGTCATGAGATGGGTTTGATACGGTCGCCATTACTCCTAACAAGACTGATGGGGTTCTAGTTGTAGCATTCACTACAAATACAAACTAAAGCGGGTCGCTAAATGTTGATACTGTTAGGAATTCGAGAGGGCAGAAGATAGGGATAATCGATTCCAGTGTCGCGATCACGCATCCGATTACGCGTTTGAATCTCAGTCTCAATCGTGTGAAGCTCAGCTTGAAATTGGCGCAAAATTGCGCGATCGCCTTGATCGACAAATTGCATACTGTCGTCACGTCCTAACCGACTCCAGAGAATGCCACTAAGGGCGAAGGTTAGCTCGATTTGGGCGAGATCTTGGGCAGGTTTTGGGAGCATTTCATGAAGCGGTGCAGCAACATCAGGCTGTGTGTAGGCAGCAAGGGGCGCATTAGGAGGGTAACCAAAATAGTCAAACTGGCTAAAATTTACCGCTGCATGTTGAGCACTGCACGTAAAAATAATCTGCGTTGCAGCCTCTATTAACTGTCGAAGCGTCGCGATCGTCCCTGGATTCTCAGCGGAAGGAAATCCTGGAACACGGGGATAATCAGGCAGTTCTGTAATCGATAAGCCTACCTGATCCGCCGTTTCAGGAGAAATCCAGTCAGGGGCTTGGACAAATTCATTCCGCGATCGGGTATTTAACGGCGCACCGAGTTCTGCCGCCCACGCTTGCAGGTCAGGGTCTTGCTGAATAGCGAGATCATTGGGATAGTAGCGCTGCAAATAAGCGGTGACGTAGCGGTGAATGGCATCCCACAGCAGTTGAGCATCGTCTCGATAGGGATAGTCTGACAAGAATTCAGCCTCTACGCCGCGATGCTTGAGATCAGTTGGCAACGCATAAGACTCAAACGAGCGAGCACGATAGGCTCGATTCATCACTGCAAGAGAGGCTTCACGAGTTGGAGCCATAAGGTTATCGATCGCCGCTCCTTCTCCAAGCAAAATGGCATTGCCGCGCGTGTTGATGGCAAGCAGAAATCTAAAGTGCGGCTTGAGCAATCGATACACTGGGTGATTAGGGGGCAATCTGCGCGGAGTCGCGATCGCGAATGCCTCCATTGAGAGGTGGGTGTAACACAGGTGCGTTAGCAACTCATGTTGGGTGATATCCGCAACTTGAACAAACAGTTTTGCCCGTATCCAATCATCAACATCGCTGGTCGGTGCATAGATTTTTCCACCCGATTCTAGTTGAATTAAAAGCGGTTCTAACCCTTGATCGCCTCGATAAAATAGAGCCTTTGGGCTACCCACATAGCGCCCGATTTGCAACTCGGCAGGCGAGAATTTTAGGAAGGGATAATCCAAGAGAAACAGGCGATTTTGGTCGGCAGCACTGTCTAACTTAATACTCTCGCCGTTTAAGAGCAAACACACTTGATCGCTGTGCCAATCGGCTAAATTTTCTCGATCGACGACTCTTTGTATAGAGGTGGGATTCGGTCCTGACAGGCGCTGGCGAGCAAACTCGCGATCGCTCAAACCACTATCTCGATCATGAATTTTAATAATTTTAGGACGCGATCGCCCATGTTCTTCTAACGCCTGATAAAACTGGAGGCGTTGAACCTGGCTAGACTTTCCAAGATTCGACTTTTTGGCTTCCCGCTCAGCGGCGTTTAATGCTTCCCCCATCTGTCGCCGCAACTGCACAAACTCTGCATTAAATTGCTCATTTGGTGGCAGATAAAAGTTAAACAAATCAGACTGAAAAATCTTAAAATCGACCAATAGCGTCGTCAACTTTAGCCAGGTTTCATTCAGTTGTCGATCGCTAGACTCAATCTGCTCTAATGCCCAAGTGAGTGGCGGAGACAGTTGCCCTCGCTCTAACAAATTGTGGCGTAGCTCAGTCAGAATGTATTGCAACACGCCATCTTCTCCGGCATGAGGAAAGATTCGAGCCGGGGCAGCTTGGCTAAGTTGAGTAGGGTCATAGCGATAATGACCCTGCTGTTGCTGAAGTGAACGCTGCGACATTCTTGACTCCCGTAAATGTGCGGTCAGCCCGATCGTATAGCAATTTTTAATCCGTGGTTCGATCGTACATGAAACTTTCTCGCTTCAATTTTGCTAGATGCACGATTTGACGCATCAACCCCCGTAGATACACCACTGACGCTTTGAACCCTAAACCGAGCATGATTTCGCTCAAATCACGATATCCTTGTATCAACACACCCCCGTTGTAGATGCGTTAGTCAGCAACAATTAAACTCTGCGGTGCAGCCGCTATGTAGGAATCCACCGTTAAAGCGCAAGGGGTTATGAGCATTTTCTAGCTCTCGCCTGTCCACACTCTCCGACTCATTTACTTCACCCCTCGTTCCTCATGTCTCAAGCAAAAATTGGCATTATCGGCGGCAGCGGACTCTATAAAATGGAGGCGCTCAAAGACGTAGAAGAGGTGCAGATTGAAACTCCATTTGGCTCGCCGTCAGATGCACTCATCGTCGGAACTCTGGACGGAACGCGAGTCGCATTTTTGGCAAGACATGGACGAAATCATCATTTATTGCCGTCTGAGTTACCATTTCGAGCAAACATTTATGCGATGAAAAGTTTGGGCGTAGAGTATCTGATCTCAGCCTCTGCGGTGGGTTCTCTTAAAGAGGAAGCGAAACCTTTAGATATGGTGGTGCCTGATCAGTTTATCGATCGCACTAAAAATCGCATTTCCACATTTTTTGGCGATGGGATTGTGGCGCACGTTGCCTTTGGCGATCCGATCTGTCTCAAGTTGGCAAAGGTGTTAGCCGATTCGGTCGAGAGTCTTAACCTTACAGATGTGGCACTTCATCGAGGCGGCACGTATGTCTGCATGGAGGGTCCTGCGTTTTCGACGAAAGCAGAATCGAATCTGCATCGCAGTTGGGGAGCCACGATTATTGGCATGACCAACCTTCCAGAAGCAAAGTTAGCGCGAGAAGCTGAGATTGCTTACGCGACTCTGGCGTTGGTCACAGATTATGACTGTTGGCATTCTGACCATGACAATGTGACCGTAGAGATGGTAATCGCAAACCTACAGCGCAATGCGATTAATGCCCAAAAAGTCATTCAAGAGACGGTGCGTCGATTGAGTGAAAATCCGCCTACGTCTGAGGCTCATTCTGCCTTGAAATTTGCAATTTTGACTCCGATGGATAAAGTTTCAGATGCCGCTAAAGAAAGATTAAATCTATTGCTGAAAAAGTATTTATAGAGGATTCGTTTCCATCAGTTGTTTGAAGCGATCGTCTTCTCGAAGCGGATCAAAGTCGGGATCAGTTTTTGCAACCTCTCTTAAGCTCACATAATAAGACGATGACTTAATCGCTTGCTGCAAGTCTGCGATCGCTGCGTCTCTATCCCCTAAAGAGAGGTAATAAAAGGCTCGATTATAGTAAGTCCCGCCAGAGTTCGGCTTTAGCTTTAGTGCCTTTTCAAACGAGCTATAGGCTTCATCGTAGCGACCTAACTTAGCAAGCGCATAGCCTCGGTGCTTCCAATTATGGTGACTGTTGGGCTGAATTTTCAAAGACTGATCAAAAATGGCGATCGCTTCTTTATAAAACCCGATATCCCTCAGCGTATAGCCTAATCCAAACAACCCTTTGGGGTGATCAGGCTGAATTTCTAAGACTTTTCGATTAGCAAAAAGTGCATCATCATAGCGCTTCATTCGTCTCAAAACTTTAGCTTTTCCTAGCCATGCTGCAATCATGTCTGGTTGAATTTTTAGCGCTTTTTCGTAGGATTCTACGGCATCGTCGTATCGATTCTCGAAATAAAATGCGTCCGCTTGTTTGAGATAATCATTAGCTGTCAATGCCAAGTGAGGATTGACAGAAGTCAAAAACTCAAGCTGCTTCGTCAGTTCTTGTATTTTTTGATGCACTTCAGGCGCAACAAACTCTTCTTGAATTAGTGATGGCGTAATTTTAGATAGTTCTAAAAAGATTGCCTCCTTTTCAGTTTGTGCAGTCAACACTAAATCTTGCAATCGATTCACAAAATCTATTTTCAAGGCTTCTAAGTCTTGCCTAAAATCTTCAACTTGTTTTTGCAATTCTTCGGTAACCTGCACTTTTAATTGCTCTTTGACCTCTTTTTTGGTTTCCTCTTCTAATTGCCTCTTGATCTCAGAAATTAATTGGTCACGAATGCTATTGCGTAATATCAGCGCTACGATCACCGCTAAGACTGGCATTGCCACCAATACTGCGATGAGTGAATTTAGCAATCCTGTTGTCCATCCGAAGGTGTTATTAACAGATTGCTGCACTCGATCGTTGATCTGATTGCTCTGAGCAATCTCTCGATCGATCAGTTTTTGTATGTCTTCGCGCTGCTGCGGTGCTAGAGCTGGCTGGGGCGAGGATGGAGGCGTTGACTGAGCTTTTGCCAGATCGATCGTCATTAGAAAGGTCGCCAAGACTAAAGCAGCGCAGGGTAAAAATTTCATCACGTCTGATCAGAAGAGCAAGATCCAAGCGCTCAAAATGTAACCTATTCCGGAAAACTTGTGAGAGGGCAGAGCAGAAATCCCCAACTTCGTCAGACAGGTCAGGGATTTAACCACGGCTTACTTCTCAGCCAGCATGAGATAGATGTCTCGTTTAACTCGATCGAGCAACTCACGAACTTGATTCATCCGATCGAGGTTACCGCTTCGAGCAACTTGCATCACCACATCGGCTAGCTCGGTAGCTGCATTTCGCAACTCGCTGATGGTTTTTGACTTCTCTACAACGTCACCAAAGTTATCTCTAGAAGCACCTGGATGATCCAAGGGAGTCCGCTCTGCAAGGAGCGATCGACCACTGTCTGTCACCGTATAAACGCGTTTGCCGCTCTCTTGTTGACTCGTCAAATAACCGCCATCTTCCAACATCTGAAGGGTCGGATAGACTGACCCAGGGCTGAGACGACGAAACCCTCCATGACGAGTTTCTAAATCCTTGATCAAGTCATAGCCGTGCCGAGGGCGCTCAGATAATAGCTCTAGCAGAATGAATTTGATGTCACCCCGACGAGCGCGGCGATCGTCTCCCCAACCCTCGCCCCTCGGTCTGCCTCCTGCATGTCTGTCATGCTGAAAGCGATGGCTTACAAACGATGAGTCGTCTGGGTCTGCCCCTGCCCAAGCGGGTGCAGTCGATCGGGCATGAAAGTGTCTAAACATGAATTTCACTTGAATAACTTTCTTCAATATACGATATATCGCGATATATCGATAAATATTTTTGCATTCAACCTTTTGAGGATAAAAGCTTATAAAAAGTGAGTATGGGGAAGAGGGAGTAACGTGAACGCGATCAGTATCATTAATTGTGTAAGACACAAGAAATACACCGAAGATCAGAATTTTTCATAAAAATTAAGCCTAGCATCAATGTTGATACTAGGCTTCTAAAACTAATTAGTGAATAGACTATGTAACCGATTTATAGGTTAGTAGCCAACGAGATGCAGAACGTCACGCACTACGCTATAACCAGCTAAGTCCCACAGTAGGTATGCAGTGAAGCCAATCATTGCAAACCGACCGTTCCAGAGTTCAGCTTGGGGATTAAAGCCAAATAAGAATGCGTTGCGGTCTTTGCCGTTGTAAGCAGTCGCGACAGGAGGTAAATCGGTGCTTTTGCGAGTTTCCATGAGAGTAGCTCCAGTTGTTTTTCTTGACCTATGCTTCACATATTATCTAAATCTCTCAAGCCCGCTTTCCCCCTATGGAGTTATCCTTTTTTCGCTCACTTGAATGGGTTGCCCTACTTTTTCGATCGACATACTAGAGCCAAAACCGCACAGACCCGTGATCCCAGACGGACATCTGTTAACTTTTGTGAACTGAGGGTTGGCTACCCCTTTAGATAGATAGCTGTTTTAAGGGGTAAATGCTGGAAATTTCAGGACTATCTGCGTTGAGGGAGAAAACCTGTGTATGAGCAACCATCAGTGAGTTTTTACAACTCAAGTGCAAAGCGTCAATCTTAAGTTCAAATCTGAAGAGCAATAAATTAGATAGGCTCAATTTCTTTAAGAATTCCAAGATTTCATTCTCTTAATATTTAGAATTGCAAAAAAAGAACAAGCTGAGTATGTGAATCCGCTAGTTTAAGGATCTAAGAATAAAAACAGTTTTTACGGTTACGCAGCGATGAAAATTAAACTGGAACGTAAGCAGAAAACCTGCCCTCCTCAACTCTCATGCACCGTTTGCCGTCAGAGATTTGAGGTTCGCAAAATTCGTACTCTTCTCTTTAACGATGCAGGGCTTGTGCAAGGCGATATTTGCTCAGAGTGCAGAGAGCTAAAATCATCTACGATTCGCGCAAAGCTAAAAGAACAAGCTTGCCTTTTGATGCAATACCCAGAGTTAAACAACTCTAGCCTGCTTTCTGGAAAAGAACGGGCGCTAGAGCTGCTAGAAACCTCTCAAGAAGAGGTGAGGTTTCCAACGTTTTATCACTGGTGGTTTAAAGAGATAGAAATCTTCTCAGAAGAGTCTCAAGAACTAGAAGCCGCTCGTCTGGGATCTTCCCACCCTTTAAGCGGAGTACGTCTTCAAAAAATGATTGAAGATGATAAAGAATAGGCGGTTTGCAGCCGTGGACAACATCTCTCAAGCCCCGGCACTAGAATGATGAAAGAATCGTTATCTCATCGTGCTGTGGCTTTTAACCGTTTTACCACTTTTCTAGGTCTAGCTGCATTCTTGATTTTGCCGATCGCTGGCTGCACCAATAGTCCAGTGGGCAAATCATTTCAAGGTGCGTTTGAGGCTGACCCTCGCTTAAAAGACAATGGAGCAGCGATCGAGGCGGCTCAAACTCCACAGCCTAGCCCAGTGGCTCAGACGACTCAGGCACAGCTTCCTGCTGATTTCCCGGCTGAGATCCCGCTCTATCCCAACCGATCGCTGCTCGAAGTCGATAGCAGGCAACCCAATCAGGGGGTGTTGACTCGCTGGAGCAGCCCAGACAAGAACGACCAGATCGTCGCTTTCTATCTACAAGAATTGCAAAAAAACGGTTGGACATTAGAAGGGCAACCGATCGATAAAACTCAAGGCACCTTTGAAGCCAGCCGACAAGGACTACAAGCGATTGTTACCGTTCAGCCCAATAGTCAGCCCGAAAGCAGTGCTAGGTTCTCGATTCAAACCAGTCGAACTCAACCCACTCAGTCGGCATCTCCGATCGCGTCTGTTCCGCAGCCAGGAAGCCCTGATTTCATTGGTCCGATTCCTCAAACAGCAACTGCTTCAACCAAAGCACCTGCCACCTCTGATCCGCAAACCTTCACTGATTTAGACAAAGCCCCAAAAGAGTTAAGTCAATACGCCAAGGATCTAACAAAGTTAGGCGTTCTATCGCTCTCTTCGGGCAACAAATCAGAAAGCAAGACGTTGTTTGAACCCAATAAAACGATTACCCGACGAGACTATGCACGTTGGCTCGTTGCTGCCAATAATCGCATCTACACCAGCCGTCCGGCTCGACAAATTCGCCTAGGAGTCGAAACGTCTCAGCCTGCGTTTCAGGATGTCTCACGCACCGATCCTGATTTTCCTACCATTCAGGGGTTAGCAGAAGCGGGGTTGATCTCCAGTCCGCTCTCAGGAGATAGTACAACCGTGTTATTTCGCCCTGATGCTCCGTTGAGTCGTGAAGATTTAATTTTGTGGAAGGTTCCGATCGACACCCGCCAACCGCTGCCGAGTGCGACGATCGAGGCAGTCAAACAAACCTGGGGCTTTCAAGATGCCTCTCGAACTGACTCAAAAGCTCTACGGGCAGTGCTAGCAGACTTTCAGAATGGCGATCAGGCAAATATCCGCAGGGCATTTGGCTATACGACGCTGTTTCAACCCAAACGCACTGTCACTCGTGCTGAGGCGGCAGCCGTGCTGTGGTATTTTGGCTTTCAAGGTGACGGGCTGACCGCGATCGAGGCACTTAAGAGTCTGGCACGATCAAGTCCTTAAGCACTTTAACTATGATCAATCGTTTTACAATCTTGATCGCCATAGTTTTAGGGGGAGCCGTGATGGGATTAATGCAAACGACTTCATCAGCCCAAGCTGAACCGCCTCATCGCTCTGATGCTGAGGTGCAGACGATTTTGCAGAAACGCATTGACTTAGACAAGCAAAGTGTCGGTATTGTCGTTGGGTTAATCACTCCTCAAGGACGCAAAATTATCAGCTATGGGCACCTATCTCAATCAGACCCGCGAAAACCTGATGGTGAGACGATTTTTGAAATTGGCTCCATCAGCAAAGTATTCACTGCTCTTTTGTTGGCAGATCAGGTAGAGCGGGGAGAACTGCATCTGAATGACTCGATCGCCAAGTTTCTACCGCGATCGGTTGATGTTCCTTGCCGTCATAGTCAAGAAATTACATTGATTGATTTGGCAACACATACATCAGGGCTTCCTCGGCTACCTGATAATTTGAATCCAAGAGATGTCGAAAATCCCTATGCAGATTACACCGTTCAGCAATTGTATGAATTCTTATCAAAGTATCAGTTGACTAGAGATATTGGGGCTGAATACGAATACTCAAATGTAGGGTTTGGATTGCTAGGACACCTGCTCAGTTTAAACTCTGGAATGGATTATGAAACGCTGGTGACTACGAGAATTGCTCACCCTTTAAATATGCGGAACACAAAGGTGCAGTTGTCCGCAGAGATGAAATCGCGATTTGCTACAGGACATAATGAGATTGGTAAACCTGTTAAAAACTGGGATATCCCCACCTTGGCAGGTGCAGGTGCATTGCATTCTACAGCAGATGATCTTTTAAGTTTTCTGGCAGCAAATTTAAGCTTAACCAAGTCCGACTTATTTCCTGCTATGAAGAGGACACAAACTGTTCAACGGCAAACAGGGATACCAAATTTAGGAATAGGGCTGGGCTGGCACATAATTCAAAAGCCCGGAACTGAAATTGTCTGGCACAACGGTGGAACGGGCGGCTATCGCAGCTTCATGGGCTTTGATCAAAAGAAGCGATCGGGCGTAGTGGTTTTATCCAATTCCAGCAATAGCGTTGATGATATCGGACTGCACTTATTAGAAAACTGATTTCCACGATCGCAGCACAAGCTGCTCAGAGAGCGGACAGCGATCGTCCTGAATCTAGGCTAGGTGAGGCTTACACGTTTGATTTCTCCAAGTTGGGGCGCTAACGATATTTAGAATTTCGCAAAGTGCTGCGATATCAGATCTAGAGCGGTTTAGTAGAGAATCTCATCGCTTACCTTTTTGGTTAACAAAACTATCGTCGCAAACCTCTCAATAAATTTCTGGTGTTAATATCCCACGCTCTTGTCGTGGCGTTTCTACCCATCGACTGTGCGATCGTCTTGAAATTTAGTGAGCAATCTTCACAGCAATCACACAGTCATGCTTTAGATAGATGCACCTTAATGGATTGATGAATGACGCGTCCATTGCTTTCTTCAATACAAGACTTGAGAGCCTTCTAGTCGCCTTAAACATCTCAACGGGGCTGCGCTCCTGAGTTTTGCGCAGCGTTCTCAAAAATAAAAATTATTCTGTAGTTTTTGCTACAGAAATATATTAGAATTGTGATGTCAGAGAAAAACTCTGTGAGTCAATAAGAATTTTGCATTTTTTGAATCATGGCTACTGCACTTCAAGTTAATCCTTCTAAAGTTTCTGCTCAGCACCAAGCCACGATCGCGGCTTCTCTCGCACATCGGCTAGCCGTTGCAAAGGCAGCTCAAAACAGTCAACTTATTACCCTGCTAGAACAAGAACAACATCAGCTAGATCGCGCCTCAAATCGCACGTTGAGTTTGTCTGAGCTTGGGGCGGCTATTAAGCAGGCTTGGCACTCTTGGTTAGATACCCTCGATCGTCAGGCTCAGCTTTCGGTCAAGCGAGTCGTTAATGAGTCTGGCATTGTTTTTTGGCACGCCTACGACCCTCAAACTGGGAAGTCGCTCTACGCAGAGTCTTCTTCAGAAGTTGTGAAGTGGATCGAAGACAATCATCTCGGACAGTAAACGCCTCAGATTAAGACTGAAACCTTCTGTCTATCCCTAAATTGCTCCTCAAGCTTTTCAACTTGGGGACGTTTAGGGACAGTTTTTCATGGCTTCCTCTAAAAGTTAAGAAGGGGTGAAGTGCCCAACTTCTGATCCAGATCATAAAAATTCATTAATCGAGCGCAGCGTTCACCTCAACAGCTTGTCCCAAGTTTGGATGACCCGTCGCAACGCTTTAGGAAGATGGGTTATTTCTAAATCAATATATTGGGTGACACTGCCTCCCCCTTGCAGCATAACGGTCGGGTAATCAGCTATCACAGGAGTACTGAGATAGCTCAGACCATTGAGATTGCGAAATCGCTGCATCTGTAGTGCTTGCTGAAACTGCTCAACCTGCTGCTGTGATAATTGCTTAATCACCACTGGACGAGAACGAATATTCGGAGCAGTGACCAACTGTGTGATCGCTCCGTCGATCGTCAATGTGGTTTGGGTAACTTTGCCCACAAAATCACCGCTGATCGTCGATCGAAAAACGATCTCTGATTCAATATCAGATTTGGGTTCGGGTTTGGGTTGTGGAAGAAATGCAGGCACTAAGCTTCCCCAACTGCCGCTTGCGGTGGAGTTTTGGACGATCCGGCTCCCGTCTTGATCAAGGTGATAGACCCAACTGCGATTGCTGCTAGCGATGATCACCTGCCATCCTTGAAGGGCGATTCGAGTGCAGCCTTGCCCTAGTGTGAAAATGCCTAGACAGCCATCCCAAGTCGCAGATTTCACATGAGCAATTTGTAATCGATTTGCCGGAACGCGAGTCTCTTTGGCAACTGCGCTGATGAGATGTTGACTGACGATCGTGGGCAAAACTTCTCCCATTGACTGAGGCTCTACCCGAATTGCGTTGGCGGTTTTATCGGTGCGATAGATCCAAGTTTGTTGGTTGTGGGTCATTTCGATACGCCACCCCTCGACTTGAACCAGCAAACAATTTTCGGTTGCACCTCCCAAACCAAAACAACCATCTGACCAGGTTTGGGGCGTAAACCTGACAAGTTTGACATCCTGTAATGGGACGTTGAGACGTTGAGAGAGATCTTGTCGGACTGCTTGCTCGACCGATCGGGGCAACGGCACCGAGGGTTCAGTCGCGATCGATTCTAATAAATGCTGAGAGGGTTGAAGAGCCAAGGCAGCATGGGTCGAGACTCCAGTGCTAGTCATCAACATCGTCATCGCAATGGCAGCTATTTGGCAAGAGGACGTTAATCTTTTTGGTTTAGGTTGAGTCATTGTATGAGCTAGGTAGAAACGGTTGAATGATGGTTCTAACTTAGATCAAGCGATCTGGTTTTCTAAACGATGTTTCTGAATTTGTTACGATAAGCCGTCGTAGAAATTAAGGTTTGACAATGCAACAAACGGTTCAGACTACTCAGCTAAATATCTTAGAGCAAGGCGAAGGAACCGCATCCTTAGTATTTCTCCACTACTTTGCTGGATCATTGGAGTCATGGTCTGAAGTGATTAACCAACTTCAGAAAACAGCTCACTGTATCGCTCTTGATCTTCCTGGCTTTGGCGATTCACAACCCATTGTAGAAACCACTGTAGAAGCGATCACAATCATCGTTGCAGAAATGATTCGTCAGCTTGATCTTCAGCATTACATTCTTGTTGGGCATTCAATGGGTGGAAAGATCGCGCTTGCATTAGCGTCCATTCAACCTCCTGGTCTACAGTCAGTGATCTTACTCGCCCCTTCACCTCCAACACCAGAGCCAATCGAGCCATCAGAACGATCGCGACTCCTCAACACTCACGGCAACCGATCGGCTGCTGAAGAAACCGCTCACAAAATTACCAGCCAACCCTTGAGTGATAGAGCCTTTGAGCAAGTGATTCGAGACAATCTCCGCACGTCTCAACGTGGGTGGCAAGCCTGGTTAGAGTGTGGCAGTCGCCAAGACATTTCATCAGGAATATCTGATATCACGGTTCCGGTTCTCGTAATTGTAGGATCTGAGGATGCGGTGATTCCCAAATCATTGCTTCAGCAAGACGTGATTGATGAGATCGCGGATGCTCAATTAGTCGTTGTTCCTAATGCCGGACATTTGCTGCCAATTGAAACGCCGCAAGCGATCGTGGATCTGATTCAGGCGCACATCCGCAAACATCAGAGTTAATCACCTGCCCCTGAGTGTTAGCCTATAAGAGAATTTGATTCTTTTAAATCTCAGTCCATGAACAAAGTTGTGGTAGGACTCTCCGGCGGAGTCGATAGCTCAGTTGCCGCAGCCGCTCTCCATCATCAAGGCTATGATGTCGTTGGCGTAACCCTTTGGTTAATGAAGGGCAAAGGTCAGTGCTGTTCAGAAGGCATGGTAGACGCTGCCAAACTGTGCGAATTTTTGGGCATTTCTCACCACATTGTTGATAGCCGCGATCTTTTTCAAGAAAATATTATTGACTATTTAGTAACAGGCTACAGCGATGGCATCACGCCGCTGCCCTGTTCGCAATGCAACAAGGCGGTCAAATTTACACCTCTTCTCAACTATGCGCGAGAGCAGTTAGGCATTGATAAGATCGCCACGGGTCACTATGCTCGAATCCGATACGACGAGCAGACGGGGCGCTATCACTTACTTCGGGCGGTCGATCGCACCAAAGACCAATCCTATTTTCTCTACGATTTGGAGCAAGAGGTGCTCTCTCAAGTGCTCTTTCCATTAGGTGAACAGCCTAAAACTGAGACCCGGCGCATCGCGGCTGAATTTGGCTTACACACTGCTGACAAGCCCGAAAGCCAAGATCTCTGTCTCGTCGAAGCAAACGGCTCGATGCGGGCGTTTCTCGACAAATACATCACGCCACAAACGGGCAACATTGTAGACAAGTCTGGCAATATTTTAGGACAGCATGAAGGCGTGCATCACTATACGATCGGACAGCGCAAAGGACTCGGCATCGCTCACAGTGAGCCGCTCTACGTTCTCGAACTCGATGCCGGACGCAATCGGGTGGTGGTCGGAGATCGCTCTGAAGCACAAGATCCAGATTGCACGGTGAATCGGGTGAATTGGGTCTCGATCGAGCCACCGACTGCACCGATTCATGCCGAAGTGCAAATTCGATATCGGTCGGCGGCGGTTCCGGCGATGGTGATTCCGATCGAGAATTCTCGTGTGCGAATCATTTTTGACGACCCTCAGTTCAGCATCACGCCCGGTCAAGCCGCTGTTTGGTATGACGGAGAAGTCCTGCTCGGTGGCGGGATAATCGAAAAGCAGCCCTAAAGAGAGGAGGCGAGATGTCCCAAAGTTACACAATCATTGAGTCTTCAAGTCCACCGTTAAAAAAGTGGAGTGTGGAGGATTATCACCGGATGATTGAGTTTGGAATCTTGACCCCTGCGGATCAAGTGGAATTGTTAGAGGGAGTGATTGTTCAATTGAATCCTCAACGATCGCCCCACGCCGCCACGACGCAATGTGCCTCTGATTACCTCAGACAAATGCTGCGGGGGCAGGTGATTGTGCGAGTGCAGTTGCCGATCACACTGCCGCCTGATTCTGAACCCGAACCGGATATTGCCATCGTTCGTCTTGATCCGCGAAAGTATTTCGATCGACATCCGCAGCCGGAAGACATTTTGCTTCTAGCTGAAGTTGCCGACTCAACTTTGAATGAAGACCGCACTCGCAAAGCCAAACTCTACGCCAAAGCAAATATCTGTGAATACTGGGTGATAGATGTCAACAAACGACAGGTTTTAGGATTTCGTCAATCGGATGGCGATCGCTACAGCCAGGAGTTCACACTCAGCGAGAATGACTCGATCGGGCTTTCTGCATTTCCAGAAATTCTGATCTTGATGAGCCAACTATTTCCTTAGTCAGCCTGCTTTGTTTCGGATGGTAGCGGTCGCTTAAAAGTCGTCTACGAGTGTTCAAGATTGAGTTGTCTAAAAGTGCTTGCTGCGGCAGGCGATCAACACAGTCATTGAAGAGCCGCCTGATTAAGTTAGTGTTAGGCTTCAAGGGTTCGGTGAAAGGTTAGTTCTCAAGCAGAGGTTTTAATGCTGAAGTTCTACTACAACCCTCTCTCTGTCAATGCGCTTCGAGTGTGGGTCGCATTGCTAGAAAAACAGATACCGTTTGAACCAATTTTGGTAAATTTGGATGGCGACCAGATAGGTGCCGACTTCACAGCCGTCAATCCACTCCAGCGCATTCCCGTTATCGTAGACAATGGATTTCGGATCATTGAGTCACTGGCAATTTTAGATTACCTGGAAACAAAATATCTAACCCGATCGCTGATGCCAAGCAAGCCTGAAGACCTGGCTAAGGTGCGGATGGTGGAGATGCTGGTTGTCTTTGAGCTTCAACCTGCTACGATTCCACTGACTCGACAATTAGTAGGACTAGATGTTGATGATCAGAAGCTTAATGCAGCAAAAGGGCGAATTATCGCTGTAATGCTATTTTTTGAAAACCTTTTAGGTGAGCACTCTTACTTTGCTGGAGAAGAAATAACACTAGCAGATATTGTTGCTGGAACTCTGGTGCCTTCATTGCCAATGTTTGGTTTCTCTTTAGATCCTTATCCGCATCTCAAAGCTTGGTCGGAAAGACTTTCTATGCGTGAAAGTTGGCAACAAATAACACCACAGCCTGAAGCGATGGAAGCTGCTTTACCAATGGTTAGAAAAATGTTGGAGCAGCGATCGTAATGATGAGCGCAACTGCAAAGCAAATGCAGGCTAACAACGCCCATGCACACTGACCGCCAAGAGTTGCTAAGTTATGATGCAAGCGTTGTTTGGGGCGGGTGATGGACAACGTTCGGCAGTTAGTCTAGGGAACAATCCCGATCGAGTGCCTGTCTCAACAAGTCTCGATAGTTACGATTGCTGATTACATACGAGCCAAACCGCTCTAAGTGAGGATTCGTCATTTGAGCATCAAACAGCACAAAGTTTTGCCGCCGTAGTCGTTCGACCAGTTTGACCATCGCCACTTTCGAGCCATCTGGGATCTGAAAAAACATCGACTCCCCAATAAACGCCCCTCGAATCACAATCCCCAGAATTCCACCTGCGAGTTGGTCACCTTGCCAAGTTTCAAAGCTGTGTGCCCACCCCGCTTGATGCAATGCCCAGTAGACCTGCTTAAGCTCCTCAGAAATCCAGGTCGTTTCTCGATCAGCGCACCCGTCCACCACTGATTTAAAGTCTCGATTCACGGCGATTGAAAAGCGCTCTTGATTTAAGACTCGTTGCAGCGATCGGGGATAGCGAAACCGTTCATCTAGCGGAATCAGGGTTCGTTCTCGGCTGGAATACCAATCCAAGTCATGCCCCGACTCATCTGCCATCAAAAAATAACCCTGGGCATATCCTTCAACAATCGACGACACATCAATTTGCATAAAGGATTATTTGTGATGAGTGGCGATAGTTACAAATGACAAGGAGAGCGGATGAATCACAAACTGATGCGTGTATAGTTTGGATAGTTTAGCCGATCGCTGAAGGTGTTATGACAAATGGTTGAACCCATCCCATCGATCACGCTACCCTCCGCTACCAATCCAGTGCAGGAAGGAGAGTGGCTCCAGCAAAATTTACACCAATGGCTCGATCAAGAATTTTTACCAGAAGCCGTCAATCAAACGATCGCTCAGCGGGCTGCTCAAATTTACGTGCGGCAACGCATGGAAGACGAAAATGATCTCGGTTCACTAGTGCTTGCCATCATTTCGGAAATGCAGGCGTTTGATTTTTCTCAGAGTTTTTACAGCGAGTTTGCCGTAGCCAACGCAGTTAGCGACATCTTGTTAGATAGCTTGGGTATCGTTTAGCGCTTCGCGCAACTCCGAAGGAACCGTTGTTGTGGACAGTAAAGAAGCAGTGAGTTTTGAGTCAATCAATCAACTCAAAACTCAAAACTCTCTTTACCAGCTTGACTTAACCACACCGGGCAACAATCCTTGGTGTGCCATTTCACGAAAAACGTGGCGAGACAGACCAAAGTCGCTATACACGCCTCTAGAACGACCTGTCACCCAACAAATTTTACGCACGCGCACACGAGCACTGTTGCGAGGCAACTGCTGAATTTGACGATGAATTGCCAGCTTTTGCTGTTGAGTCGTCGCCTTGGCAAACTGCTCTTTCAGTTCTGTCCGCTGTTCAGCGTATTTATCCACCGTTGCTTGGCGCTTCTTAGCCCGCTCAATCATGCTCTTCTTAGCCATGAAGATTTTTGACCCTTGTTTAAAGACAGTGCCTCTCATTCTACCGAATTGATCGGGCGAGTGGAGAAATAGATTTGAAATTCCGGCAGATGGCGCGGTTAAACCGAACTGGTTACTTCTAACAATGGTTTTTCAGACAAGTTGGCAGAGGGGCAGAGATCAGCAAGCTCACAGCGATCGCACTGGGGATTTCGAGCCATGCAAACCGCACGACCGTGATAAATAATCCGAATCGACCAATTCTCCCAATCAGGTTGAGGAATCAGTTTCATCAAATCTCGCTCGACTTTGACGGGATCAGTGTTTTTGGTCAATCCAAGTCGATAAGTGAGGCGTTTGACGTGAGTATCAACCGTCACGCCTAAATTGACACCATATGCGTGAGCCGACACGACATTCGCCGTTTTACGCGCCACACCCGGAAGCCGCAGCAAATCCTCCATTAGTCTCGGAACCTGACCGCCAAACTCCGTCGTGATCATCTGACACGCCGCTTGAATGTTTTTGGCTTTGTTGCGATAAAATCCAGTTGATCGCACCAAATTTTCAAGCTCCGCTACGTCTGCACCTGCCAACGCTGCCGCATCTGGAAATTTACGAAATAGATCTGGCGTAACCAAATTTACCCGCGCATCGGTGCACTGAGCCGACAAAATCGTCGCCACCATCAATTGAACGGGCGTTTCATAATCCAACGTGCATGGAGCGTCGGGGTATAGACGCTTGAGGCGAATCAGAATCTCCAGTGCACGCTGTTTTTTGGCAGAAATCTTTCGCGTAATGCTCACTATTGAGGAATCAGATTAACGGTATCTCGAATGATCAGAAACACGCCTAAGCCTAGCAGCAGCACCAATCCGGTTTGCATCACCCCGTCTTGAATCCGCATCGGCAAAGGTTTGCCCCGCAATCCTTCAATTAGCAAGAAGGCAAGCTGACCGCCATCCAGCGCAGGCAGAGGCAAAATGTTGATCACCGCCAGGTTAATGCTAATCAGAGCCGCAAAATTAAACAAGCTGGCAGAATCGGCTTGAGCAATTTTGGCACCTGTCGCGACGATCGCCACCGGACCCGCCACTTGCTCAGCAGTTTTGCTAAAGTTGCTAATCAGTTGCCCAAACCCTTGCACCGTCAATACGACAATGCGCTGAAACTCTTCGGCAGCGATGCCAAAGATGCTAAAAAGATTGCTCGGACGCTGATAAACCGTTGACCCATTTGGGCGAAGCTGCACCCCGATGCGACCTTTGCCTTGATCGTCAGCTTTGGGAACGACGGTCAGCGAGACAGGCTCTCCTTTGCGCTGAATTTGTAGCTGAATAGATTTGCCAGGATTGGTCTCGATCGCTTGCCGCAAACTATCGGTTGCCTTCGCCGAAGCTTCTAGCGTCTGACCGTTGACTGCAACGATCAAATCCCCTTCTTTAACGCCTGCCTGTGCCGCGACAGCATCTTTAGAGATGACCTGAGGCACAATCACGCCTGGTTGATAGCTAAAGCTAGTGGGCAACCCCACGATCGCCAACTGCGACACCAAGACAAAATAGGCAAACAAAAGATTGGCGATTACGCCCGCGCTGATCACGATCGCCCGATCTAGCACGGGGCGGTTTCTCAGCAAATTGGGATCGTTAGGCGGAATTTTACTATCAGGGTCATCATCCGGGAAACCCACAAATCCGCCAAGCGGCAAGGCACGGAGCGCATATTCTGTCTGAGATCCCTGATATTTCCACAGGATGGGACCAAACCCGATCGAGAAGCGATTTGCATAAATGCCCTGAAGTCGAGCCGCTAGAAAGTGACCTAGCTCATGCACGAAAATCAGGACTGCGAGAAGGGCGATAACAGCCAAAACTGACATAGGCTAAGACCAGCAAGCTCCGATGACGACATTTCTCTATTCTAGAGTGCAAGCTGAGTTGTCATAAAACTTCACCGCAAAATCGATCCCAAGAAAGAGATAAATTAATCCCTTTAAGTAGGTAGGTGCAATGAGACTGAAGACCCTCATCCCCTAATCCTTTCTCCCCAAGGAGAAGAGGAACCGGATTCTGGCTCCCTCTCTTGTGGGAGAGGGTTGGGGTGAGGGCATCTCTGGCATTTTATGTTTAATTAAATCCATCTGCATTACAAGATTTCTCGTCTCAAATAAGGTTGCAGCACGTCTGGTACTCGCACAGAGCCGTCTGGTTGCTGATAGTTTTCTAGAACGGCAGCCATCGTGCGTCCGATCGCTAACCCTGACCCGTTGAGCGTGTGGACAAATTGCGTGCCCTTTTGTCCAGCTTCCTTAAAGCGAATATTGCCGCGTCGGGCTTGAAAATCAAGGAAGCTTGAGCAGCTTGAAATCTCGCGATAGGCTCCTGCCGAAGGAAGCCAAACTTCCAAGTCGTAGCATTTAGCGGCACCAAAGCCTAAATCTCCGGTGCAAAGCTCGATCGTCCGATAAGGTAATTTCAACGCTTCGAGAATTGCCTCTGCATCCTGCACTAGCGATTGATGCTCCTGTTCAGACGTGCTCGGATTCACAAGTTTGACCAATTCCACTTTGTTGAATTGATGGAGGCGAATTAGTCCCCGTGTGTCTCTGCCATAGCTTCCAGCCTCACGTCGAAAGCAGGGCGTATAGGCGCAGTGATGAATCGGAAGTTGATCAGCCGGGAGAATCTCGTCTCGATAGAGATTAGTCACCGGAACCTCTGCGGTCGGAATCAGCCACAAATCATCTTCGGCACATTTAAAGCTTTCTTCGGCAAACTTAGGAAGTTGTCCCGTGGCAGTCAGCGATGCGGTGTTGACCAGCAGAGGAGGCAAGACTTCGAGATATCCAGCGGCGGTTTGACGATCGAGCATGAATTGAATCAACGCCCGCTCTAACGCAGCACCCGCGCCCATCAACACGACAAACCGAGCCTGAGCAATTTTGGTTGCCCGTTCTGCATTCAAAATGCCGAGTTTTTCGCCAATCTCATAGTGAGGCAAAAGATGATCACCTTGAGGTTTGAACTCGTCGCCCCAGCGCCGGACTTCTACATTTTCGGTTTCATTTTGACCGATCGGAGTCGAGTCACTTGGCAAATTAGGCAAGGTTAGTAACAGCGTCTCAATCTGCGTCTTGAGATCTTTTTCTCGTGGCTCTAATTCGCTTAACTCGACTTTAATCTGGTTGCCTTCATCCCGCAGCGCTTGCACCTCTTCGCCATTAGGAGCGCTGCCAGACCTGATCTTTTGCCCAACCAGTTTGCCAATCTCATTACTGCGCGCTTGCAGGCTCGATCGAGTCTTCTCCAAGTCTCGCTGCTGCTGGTCAAGCTGCACGATCGACTGAATGTCGTAGCTGCCGTTACGCTGGTTCAGTTTCTCTTGAACGAATTCTGGATTTTCGCGGATTAGCTTCAGGTCAAGCACAGATCTTTCTCAATTGAAGTTGGTTTTGCTCACCACTCAGGATACCTTGCAGACGAGAGCATGGGATGAAACTAGCAATCCACTTAAAATAGAAATCACAACGCCACTCTGCGAGGGCGGCTATGCTCCAGCACAACCCATTATACGTTCTGCCATCGGCGGAAAATCTGCCCGAAACCGACCATACCCCTGTGGATAGTGAACTTCAAATTTTAGTCCCTAGTGTTTTAGCCGATATTCTCACCTGGTGTTGGCAAACACGAACCGATTGGTTTTGGGGAATTAACTTAGGAATTTATTACAGACCAAAGCACCTGCGATCGCCCTAGATGGGTTCTTGAGCTTGGGTGTCGATCGAATCAAAAGCCCTCAAGGTCGGTTAAGCTACGTCGTCTGAGAAGAAAACAACATTGTCCCGCGACTGGTTTTAGAGTTTGTCTCTGAGACTTATGGGAATGAATATGACACCAAAAAAGTAGATTACGCTCACATGGGTGTGCTGTACTATGCGGTTTACAACCCTGAGTATAGTCAGCGCGACCAACACGAATCCCTGGAGGTCTATCGTTTGATCGACGGAACCTTCGTGGTGCAGCAGGGTAATCCGATTTGGCTTCCCGAAATTGGGCTAGGAATCGGCAAAGCGGAGGGCAATTATCGAGGCTGGACGAGAGAGTGGCTCTACTAGTATGACCAGCAGGGAAACCGCCTACCGCCCCCCGAAGAAGTTGCCCAACGTCTTGCCATCAAGTTAGAAGAGATGGGAATCGATCCCGATACACTCTAGTGGACTTTTAAGGCACTGAAATTGGAATCAGGGCATTCTCTGGTAAATATTGCCGATAGCGTCCTCCGTCTGACAACACCGCGACCATCCGCAGCGCATAGTCAGGATGCACCTGCAAATCTGCCCAAGGAATACTAATTTCCAGGCACTTATCGAGTCCGATCTGGGCACGAGTTGCACGAGATGACCAACGAAAATTGTCGGCTGCTTCCTGAAGCCAAACCGTTTGAGTCAAAAGATTGACTCCCAGATGGTGATGAAATTGATAGTTCAACGGAGCTTCGTCAGGCAGATCCACGAGCGGGATCGGACTATTTCGCATGGCTCGGTCTGCGTAAAACCAGAACAGATTCAGCTCGGGTGGGCAGTCGATGCCGGGTCGCACACCTGCCCGAAAATCGAGACGGAGATAGAAGTTAATGTGATCCAACCCATACCAAAGCCGCTGAATTTCGCTGCTCTGGTGCATCGTGCCCCGCGCACCCCCAACTTCGACTCGCCCCGCTTTATCCCAGTCTTGTTCGTCGCCGCGTCCGTCTACAACTGGATGAATAAACCCTTGAGGAGCATGATCTCCCTGCTGGACATGGGTCTCAACCGGACGACAAACATTCTCAGGAACTGGCTCATCTAACGCCTGATAAAGAGCGACCAAGTGTTCGCGGAAAAGCTGGTCGAACATGGCATCCTGGTTAGAGGAGTGCCCCTCGCCAAACCACCAGAACCAATCAGAGCCTTCTGCTGCATAGAGCGCTTCCCACGCCTCCGGGTTTGTCTCCTCAGTCGCCTCAGGGTGATTTGCCAACACATGACGAGCCGTGGTCAGCAGATCCCAGGCGCGATTTTTTGCAGGGTCGCCGATCCAAGTCGTGAAACTGCCATCGACCCACGATCCGCTGTGAAGTTGATCAGATGGAATTGTCTCAGTTGGCGGAAATTGCTCCGTGAATTCAGAAACGGTAACTAACTTCAGATCAGGATGATTGCTCAGGGTTTGATATAGGTTCTCCAAGAACGGCTTGCCATCTTGGGGGTAAAATTCCCAGCAGTTTTCACCATCCAACGCGATCGTGACTAACCACGGCTGCTCTAAGGTCGTTCCATTTCCGTTGCGCTGTTTGAGCGATCGTGAGATGGCTTCCAAATGTCCGACCAGATCCGAGGCAGCTCGTTTCGGCTCCATTGCGCTATAGGTAAAGCCGATCAAGTCAGACAAGCGGTGATCTCGGAATACGATCGCCAAATCTCCTGCCGGGGTCTGCAAGCGATAGGGACGATAGAGCATCTCAGGATCATAGACGGTGCCCGTTTCATCGCGGTTAAAGAAGTGCTTGAGTGACCATCCTAAAACCGCTTCATCTGAGCAAAGCCACTGAAATCCTTCTTTGGCAACGTAAGGCAAAATAGATGGACTGACCGACTGCTCAGAGGGCCACAACCCACGGGGCGCTTGTCCAAACCGCTCTTCATACATCTGCCAAGCTCGACTGAGATGACGCGGAATATCTTCCTCAAACTGGAATCGTTGCTCAGGCAGCGCCATCTGAGAGACTGCGACTCGACCCGCGTTGGTATCTGCTAGCAGCGGCAAAATCGGATGCGTGTAAGGGGATGTAATCACCTCAAGCTGTCCCGCTTCTTGCATTTTGCGGTGCTGCGGCACGATGCGGCTGAGAATTTCTCGATGCTTAGAAATAATTTGTTGGCGATCGCTCAGGCTAAATCCTTTCCCTTTTTCTAGCCAGCCCGCAATCTCTGAGTCATCCCAAAACAGAGGATCGATCCACGCCAGATTATGCCACGCCAGCAAATCGCCATAGTCTCGCGAGTTCCAGTTTTGCTGACACCAATCACGCCCTCGATCTTGACGTTGCCCATACAGTTCTGCGTAGCGAGGATGGGGGTCAATCAGCGTATGGTGATTGGCATCAAAGAAGTGCTCGACGATAAATTCTTTTTGGTCGGGTTTGAGTTGCTCGATCGGAGTCAACGTTAACGCGAGATAGGGGTCGATCGCTGTTCCCGCCACATAGTCCTCAATCTGAAGGATCAGCGAGGGTACTAAATTCACGGTCTGGTGCAGCTTGGGATATTTCTCTAGCAATAGCACCAAGTCTAGATAGTCTTTCGTCCCGTGCAGCCGCACCCAAGGCAGACGATATTTTCCCTCTTGAGCGTGGGAACCCTCACCGCCTCTGCTTTTGTAGAGAGGTTGGTGTTGGTGCCAGACGAAGGCGACGTGCAGAGGATATGACATAGGAATTGGGGCGTGAGTTTTGAGTGATGTGTTCTACGGTAAATCAAAACTCACCCCTCAAAACTCAATTCTGTTACATAACTTGTTCGACTTCTTCGATTTCAGGAATGAATTCGCGCAGACGACGCTCGATTCCCATTCTGAGAGTCATTGCCGAACTAGGGCAAGAACCGCACGCGCCTTGTAGTCTAAGTTTCACGATCGGACCGTCTAACTCGACTAGCTCGACGTTGCCTCCGTCAGCCATCAAATAAGGACGTAGCTCGTCCAATACGGTTTCAACATTTTCTGAAGTCAGCGTCAGTGTTTGAGACATAGTTCACCTTTAGGACTGTAATTCGTGGCTAGCGATCTCGATCCTAGCCTCTGGAGTTGAACTTTGGATTTCTAACTCGTTGAAACTCGAAATCCAATGTTTTTTACACCAGCGCAGGTTCTAATAATTTCACGTTCGAGAAACCAAACTCACTCGTTTGGATCTGTCCTTCTTGCTCAGTGCGAATACTCCGCTGGGTCAAGATGTAGTAGTTGCCCACTTTTTCGTAGTGATCTTCAAAGTCGCTTTTGCCGCCTTTGACTTCGCCCGTTTGGGGATCGCTATAAACCGAGTCGTAACGCTGAGAAAGATAACCTTCTCCCGTGTCGTGACTGCTAAACGTGTGAATCGTGACTACGATGTCGCGAATGTGACGGTGAACGAGACTCACTTCATTGTTATGAACCTTGTAGCGATCGCCCATCGCCGTGCCTTTCACCATAATCTCAACAGCACCCGCCTCATCGGTCTCGCCTAGCGTAAAGACATTTTTGCTGTGGGTTTCTTCAAAGCTACGGCGAACGCGATGGATGGAAGTTTCCCACAACTGACCGTGAATCTCTTTCTTGACTTCTTCGTTGTCAATGTCAGAGACCTCAGCTTTCATATCTGCGTCAATTCGCGCTTTGGCAGTGTAGACGGTGCCATCTTTTTTGTAGGTGACATCCATCGTGTAGCCAGGGAAGTTTTTGTCCCAGGTGTAGCGATTTTCATAAGCCGCCCGAAACAGGTCGCGAGCTTCCATTAGTTCTGTCATGAAATATCCCTTAATCTCCTCCTCTAGTTTAGGGAGTTTTAGGGGCGATTGCAGAGAAATTGAGCTTAGCCCAACATCATCACAGGTTCTTGAGCGAGCGGAATAGTGAACGTGACGGTCGAACCCAACCCTTCACCCATGCTATAAAAGTTGACTACGCCCCCCATCGCTTCGACCAGTCTTTGGGAGATCGCTAATCCTAATCCAGTGCCGCCATATTGACGAGTTAGAGAGCCATCAACTTGGCTAAAGGATTGAAATAATTTGTCCTGCTTCTCTAGAGACACTCCGATTCCAGTGTCAGCCACTCGCACTCTTACCATCCCAGGAAGCTCTCTGTCTTGAACCACGACTCGTTTTTTAACAACTTCTGCCGTGATCGTGATTCCGCCCTCATGGGTGAACTTAATTGCATTATTAACCAGGTTCAGCATCACTTGCTTCAGACGCTGATAGTTGGCGTAGAGAATAATTTCGTCATAAGTAGGCGGCTTATGAATCTCAAAGCTGAGATTTTTTTGCGGTAGCTGGGTGCTGGCAAACTTTTCGACATCCAACAAGATTTCATCGAGCTTGACGTGACTGAGATCGATCTGCATTTTTCCAGCTTCAATCTTGGCGATGTCTAAAACATCTTCCAAAATGTCTCCTAGATGCAGGGCTGAGTTGTGCGCCTCTTCGGTAAACTCCCGCTGCTCTTCGGGGTCGTCTGCCATGCCGTCTAAAATCAGCTTTAGAAAGCCAATCATGCCGTTAAGCGGAGTCCGCAATTCATGGGAGGTGTTGGCAAGAAATTCACTTTTGAGGCGAGACGCTTCTTCTGCTTGGTGACGGGCTTCTTCGAGTTCGCGATGCTTTTGCATCAGATTGCCGTTGACTCGCTGAAGCTCGATCGCCAAATTTTGACTCTCAGCAAACAACGAGGCATGAGCGATCGCCGTCCCCACTTGGTCGGCTAATTCTTGCATAAACTCAATTTCTGCCTGAGTCCACGATCGAGCGTAATCACACTGATAGAGCACAATCACTCCGTTCGGCTTCTCTTGATAGCACGTCGCCACCATCAGCCGAGTTTGGGGCAAGGGCGAGTCGGCTGAATTCTCGATCGTTGTGCAGATCGTCTCAATTCCCTCGGTTAAGGGAACTGGCGCGCTCAACGGTTTCAGCGTTGCTAATGCTTGACCAAGGGCAGGATCATCTATCAGAGAAAATTTCCTTCCTAACAGCGATGCTAATGATTTTTGACGATATTCTGCGACAACTTCAACCTCAAAACCCAGGCTCTCAACAGGGCAGATGATGCATCGATTCACACCTAACGCTCTGCCAAGTCCGTCAACCGTTTGCTGCCAAATGGTGGGCAAATCTAGAGTGCGCCGAATATTCCAGGAAATTTGGGTTAATAGTTTTTGATAGCAATCGGAGCGGGGAGGCATCTCAGCCAGTGAGGGGAAATCATCTGGGATCGGATCATTCAAATTATGCGCTAACTGTCTCCCAGTCACGATTACCATTGAGGCTTTGCCCCCCGGTAGCAGAATCGGACTCATCAACAACTCAAACAGCAGCGTCTCGGTATGGCAGCGAGAGAGGCAGAAAAACTGTTCGGGAGTTTGGCTATCTAAAACTCTCGTGATCCTCTGTAGGTAGGGCGAGACTGCAACGGGTACAAACAATTCGCCAATCTCTGCTTGACTAGGCTGCACCTCACGATCTGCATCGTCCCAATAGAACGACAGGATATTCCCTGCGGCATCTTGAGTCATTACCAGCTCGGCAACGCTCTCTCGATCAGCCGAAGTCTCAGAGTTTAAGGGAAAATCATTCGATCGAAGGCTTAAAAAACTCACAGAGGAACCCATGTCACTGAACGCTGGAAGCAAAACATCAAAGCCAAATAATTCAAGATAAGAATGGATAAACGCGATCGTGCACTCTCAGCATCGACTCGTGAATCCAAACCCTGATCTAAGACTGATCGATGCTACCCTGTTCACTCTACGTTAACCCGCTTCTACCCGTTTTAGACCTCTCAGTTGGTCTCAAAAGTGACACTCTAATTAGTCATTCCACTCACCTCTAGGAGGCACCGGAGGATTGCGGGGGAACCGCGAAGACTCTTCATCGCGATGGGACTCGCTTCTTAACCATTGCCGAATCGCCACTTCGACAACTTTGCTAGGGTCATTGGTTAAGTGCTTAAGCTGCTCAAGTAGCTCTGAATCGATGTGAATCGAAAGCTCTACTTTATCGATCAAGGAGTGAGAGTGAATTACTGGGTCATTCATCAGTATTAAAAACGGTAAATTCCGTCTCGTGTAGCCCAAATCTAAGTGCTAGTTTAACCGACTGATTGAGAATTCTGAAAATTTGGGCAAAACTTGAGATTCAAAACAGCGTAAACGATAGGTCGCCCACGATCAGAGTTCATACAATAAACTGAGAAAGGATTAAACTATTTAAGCACTCTATCTATATAGTGCAGCCCTGTGGGTAGTTGAAAGCCACCTTGCTCACTTTACTGGTTCTTCATTTCACTTTTTACCCTGGAGTCTATGACAGACGTTCCCGTCAGCCGCATCCGCAACTTTTCGATTATTGCCCACATCGACCATGGCAAATCAACGCTGGCAGACCGTCTCTTACAAGCGACGGGCACCGTCGACGCGCGGGAGATGAAAGAACAGTTCCTCGACAACATGGATTTGGAGCGTGAACGCGGTATCACGATCAAGCTACAAGCTGCTCGAATGGATTACATTGCCAAAGATGGGCAAAAATATGTGCTAAACCTAATTGACACGCCGGGGCACGTAGACTTCTCCTATGAGGTGTCGCGATCGCTAGCAGCCTGTGAAGGAGCACTTCTCGTTGTTGATGCCTCTCAGGGAGTCGAAGCTCAAACCCTGGCAAATGTCTATCTGGCGCTAGAGAATAACTTGGAAATTATTCCAGTTCTCAACAAAATTGACTTACCGGGAGCAGAACCTGACCGAGTCAAACAAGAGATTGAGGAAATTGTCGGACTCGATTGCAGCAAAGCAATTTTGGCATCTGCAAAAGAAGGGCGTGGCATTCCAGAAATTCTAGAAGAGATCGTGCATCTCGTGCCGCCGCCTGCGGATACAGTTGATCAACCGCTGCGAGCCTTAATTTTTGATAGCTACTATGACGCTTATCGGGGCGTTATTGTCTACTTTCGTTTGATGGATGGTCGGTTGAAGCAGGGCGATAAAGTTCGCCTGATGGCATCTGGCAAAGAGTTCGTCATTGACGAGTTAGGCATTTTGTCTCCGACTCAGATCAAAGTTGACGAACTTCATGCCGGTGAAGTGGGCTATTTAGCAGCTTCTATCAAAGCGGTCGAAGATGCCCGTGTAGGTGATACCATCACCCTTGCCAATAAGCCTGCTGCCGAAGCGTTACCTGGCTACATAGAAGCAAAACCAATGGTCTTCTGTGGAATGTTCCCGATCGATGCCGATCAGTTCCCTGAATTGCGCGAGGCATTAGAGAGACTCAAACTCAATGATGCCGCCCTCAACTATGAGCCAGAAACGTCAAGCGCCATGGGGTTTGGCTTTCGGTGTGGCTTTTTGGGGCTGCTGCACATGGAGATTGTGCAAGAGCGGCTAGAGCGAGAATACAACCTGAACTTGATCATCACTGCGCCCTCGGTTGTCTATCAGGTGACGACGCTCAAAGGAGACGTGGTTTACATTGACAATCCCAGCAAATTGCCCGACCCGCAGCAGCGCGAAAAGATTGAAGAACCCTACGTTCAGCTAGACATTATCACGCCAGAAACGTATGTTGGGACGCTGATGGAACTGTGCCAAACGCGGCGCGGCATCTTTAAAGACATGAAATATCTGACTCCAGGACGCACGACGCTGATCTATGAAATGCCCCTGGCAGAAGTTGTAACCGACTTTTTTGATCTGATGAAGTCTCGATCGCGCGGCTACGCCAGCATGGAATATCAGCTCATTGGCTACCGCGAAAACTTCCTTGTGAAGCTGGATATCATGATCAATGGTGATCCGGTCGATCCGTTGGCAACGATCGTGCATCGAGACAAAGCCTATGCAGTCGGGCGCGCCCTAACCGAGAAGCTGAAGGAATTGATCCCTCGTCACCAGTTTAAAATTCCGATTCAAGCCGCGATCGGCAGCAAAGTCATTGCCAGTGAGCACATTTCTGCCATTCGCAAAGATGTGCTTGCCAAGTGCTACGGCGGCGATATTTCCCGGAAGAAAAAGCTGCTGCAAAAGCAGGCAAAGGGCAAGAAACGCATGAAATCGATCGGAACTGTAGACGTTCCTCAAGAAGCATTCATGGCAGTGCTGCGAATCACGCAGGAGTAGCCCAGTCTCATTAGACCTGCTCTCTGGAATCAGTTTCTAGCAGTCTCCCAAAATCTTCCGATTCTACGAGACTGCATTTTGATTCATGTCAATGCCCCAGCTTTAAGATTTAATGAAGTCTTTCAGATGGGGTTTCGTTTTAAGCAAGCTTTTTGTTAAGGTTCTACTGAAAATGTTCATCCTTCTAGAGTCTGGGTGCGGAAGGAATTAAGTCATCAAACCCAATCTATGCCCTGCGTATCAGCACTCTCGCTTGTGGGTAAACTTTTGACATGGACATAGAAAATCATCTACCCCAGCATTGAGTGGAGAATGACTCCAACCCGTCTTGTCCGTTTGCAACTCTAACAGCTTACTGAAACTATGCGAATTCTTGTCACTGGTGGTGCTGGCTTTATTGGTTCCCATCTCATTGATCGTCTCATGGCTGAAGGGCACGAGGTAGTCTGCTTAGATAACTTCTATACAGGGCACAAGCGCAACCTTCTCCAATGGCTTGATAGCCCCTACTTTGAGTTAATCCGCCACGATATTACAGAGCCGATTCGGTTAGAAGTTGATCAAATCTATCATCTAGCTTGCCCTGCATCTCCGGTTCACTATCAGTTCAATCCTGTTAAGACGATTAAAACCAATGTGATCGGAACGCTGAACATGCTGGGTTTGGCAAAACGAGTTAATGCTCGATTCTTGCTTGCCTCGACCTCAGAAGTGTATGGTGACCCAGAAGTGCATCCTCAGTCAGAGGAGTATCGCGGGAGCGTCAACCCGATCGGCATCCGCAGTTGCTATGACGAAGGCAAGCGGGTTGCAGAAACTCTAGCATTTGACTATCACCGCCAAAACGAAGTGGATATTCGAGTTGCCAGAATCTTCAACACCTACGGTCCTCGAATGTTAGAGAACGATGGTCGAGTCGTCAGCAATCTCGTCGTTCAGGCGCTTCGCAACAAGCCTCTGACAGTTTATGGCGATGGGTCACAAACTCGCAGTTTCTGCTATGTCTCCGACTTAGTAGAGGGCTTGATGCGCTTAATGAATGGAGACTTCATCGGTCCTGTGAATTTAGGCAATCCAGACGAGTACACCATTCTGCAACTCGCTGAAGCCATCCAGAAAATGGTCAACCCTTCAGCAAACGTAAAGTTTGAACCACTTCCCCAAGATGATCCCCGTCGCCGTAAACCTGATATCACTCGTGCAAAGACCCATCTCGGCTGGCAGCCGACCATTCCGCTCCAGGAGGGCTTAGAGCGCACGATCGCAGATTTTCAAAGTCGCATCGGGTCACATGTTCCGACCGAGCCTGAATCGGTCGCAACCCACTAAACAGTAGATTCCCTCAGTTGCCCTGCTCATCTCTAAGGGAACGCTTGGGTGCAGATTGGTCAAAGTTTGTGTTCGCTGTTTTGTTTGTCCCCCTATTTTGAGGAGCTTCTATGCGGGTTTGTGTGATTGGTACAGGATATGTTGGGTTAGTGACTGGGGCTTGTTTGGCTCATATCGGACACGATGTGATCTGTGTAGACAACAATGAAGCCAAAGTAAAGTTGATGCAGTCTGGACAATCACCGATTTTTGAACCGGGGCTGTCAGAGATTATGCAATCGTCGATTCAATCACAGCGATTGACCTTTACAACTGACTTGGCAGCCGGGGTCGAGCATGGACAAGTCTTGTTCATTGCCGTGGGAACGCCTGCTTTGCCGACCGGGGAAAGCGACACCCGCTACGTAGAAGCGGTCGCCCGTGGCATTGGGTCTCACCTGAACTGTGGCTATAAGGTAATCGTCAACAAATCTACAGTGCCGATCGGGTCAGGTGACTGGGTGAGAATGCTTGTTCTTGATGGCGTTGCAGAGCGTAAAGGTCTCGTGGCTGAGCCTGTACTGGCAGGCATGGGCATTCAAGACTCTGTGATTCCGGCAACCGTGAGTGAAGACTACGATTTTGACGTTGTCAGCAACCCAGAATTTTTGCGCGAAGGGTCGGCGGTTCATGACACATTTAACCCCGATCGCATCGTGCTAGGCGGTAATAGCCCTCGTGCAGCCGCGCTGATGCGAGAACTCTACACTCCAATCATTGAGCGGCAATTTGCTGAAGACAAGACTCAGCCTCCTGTGCCGATGGTGGTGACAGATCTGAGTTCGGCAGAGATGATCAAATATGCAGCGAATGCGTTTCTCGCGACTAAGATCAGCTTTATTAATGAAGTGGCGAATATCTGCGATCGAGTTGGTGCAGATGTGACTCAAGTGGCTAAGGGCATCGGGCTAGACTCTCGCATCGGCAGCAAGTTTCTGCAAGCGGGTCTAGGCTGGGGCGGATCTTGCTTCCCGAAAGATGTGTCGGCATTGATTCACACGGCTGATGATTATGGGTTTGAGGCACAGCTTCTAAAGGCAGCGGTGAGCGTCAACCAGCGTCAAAAGCTAATCGTCGTTGAAAAACTTCAGCAAGTTCTCAAAATCTTGAAGGGCAAAAAGATCGGTCTCTTGGGATTGACCTTTAAGCCTGACACCGATGACTTGCGTGATGCTCCAGCGCTGTCTTTGATTGAGAATTTAACGCGCTTGGGTGCTAAGGTCAAAGCTTACGACCCGATCATCTCGCAGACTGGAATGCGTCACGGTCTGTCAGATGTCATTGTCGAGACGGATGCCGAGCGCCTAGCCGATAGCTGTGACGCGCTGGTGTTGGTGACTGAGTGGCAACAGTTCCAAACGTTGGACTATATCAAGATGGCGCAGCTAATGCACGCCCCAATCATGATTGACGGTCGAAACTTCCTCAATCAAGCGGTGCTTGAAGAAGCTGGGTTCCGCTATGTTGGGATTGGTCGTTAAGGCTCATCTGTTTGAATAGAAAGCCCGTGGAGATGCTCGATCGGGCATCCACGGGCTTTTTCGTATCAGCTTTGCTTCTCAAAAATCATCAGATGCTGTTGTGGTAAATCGTTTTTGGTTTCGAGGTAGGTTAACCCAACGGCTTCCATCTCTTTCTTCACCTGCATTTGCGTCATCTTGTGAAGTCCTTTAATTAGAATTAGAGGATTTTCAGCGCGATATTCAATCAAGGCGGCTCTGCCTTTTGGCTTTAAAGATCTGACGATCGAGGTCATCACCTCTTTGGGATACTCAAACTCATGATAAGCATCGATCATCAGTGCTAGATCGACGCTCTCAGCCGGAAGGTGCACATCTGTTCCACTACCTAAGATAGGCTCGACGTTTGATAGGTGCTTCTTGGCTTGAAGCGTTGTCAAAATCTTGATCATTTCTGGCTGGACATCGACTGCGAGCACTTTACCCTTGGGTACATGAGCGGCAATCCTAAAGCTGAAGTAGCCTGTTCCAGCGCCGATGTCAGCTACAACATCTGTAGATTTGAGATTCAGGTCTCTGATAACTTTTTGAGGTTGCTCCTCGCCATTTCGTCGATCGCGTTCTAGCCAGCTAGCCCCTTCATACCCCATAACCTGCGCGATTTCTCGCCCCAAATAGACTTTGCCAATTCCATCAGGGTGGTGGAGCGATCGCAGTTCATAAACCGATCCATCCGCAGAGGCAATCAAAGGTAACCCCAGTCCCAGCACTATAAAGATCACTACCCACAAAAAAAACTCTTTGACCACAGGTTCACACTACTTGATAAACAAATCGAAACGTTGTCCACACATTCATATCTAGCGCATAAGTCTCTCCCAAAGCTAGTCCTGGAATGGTAGATTGGCTCGCCTGATGAAGATCTTTCAGCACGGCTTGAGCCACCTCCAAAGGGTTTGAAATGGAGCGAATGATTCCTGGCTCAGAGGACGATCGTAGAGTTGCAGCTAAAAGGGTTTGGGTTTGACTGAAGGGATTGCGACTACAGATGAGGTGAGTCTCGGTCAGCCCGATCGGACTCTGCACCACCCATTCAAAGGTCGGCGATGTGGCAGGCGCCGTCAAAGTTTCTTCAGGAGAAATCTCACCTGGCTGGGCAGTTTTGTCGTCTGAATGAAACGCAAATGTACTGCCGCTACTGTCCAATCCGATTAGCACAAAGTAGATGGGCTGCTGGCTGTCATTCTGAAGGCGATAGTGAAGGCGACTGCCGATCGCCACCGTGAGCATCTTGCCATCACTTGCCACGATCGGGGTCTTATCGAATTGATCCTGCGCTCGATCGGTCTTTTGCTGAATGAGAATTTGCGATTGTGGAGCCGTTGTTTTCAGGCTGGCGCTCACCGCTAAACGAGACGATCGCTCATTGCCGGTCAAGCTCAACAACTTCGTCGCCAGTAGGGTTTGCAATTGCGGAGCCAAGCGTTTGACGGCGACTTTTACAGCTTCTCCTGGTTCCCCAACTGTACTCGGAAGAATTTCGCCACCCTGAGAAAACAACCCATAGCCAGAGGGCTTGACTAACTCAGCGATCGAGGCTGATGGCAAAGCGGCAACTTGAGTATTTGCAGGCACTTTGCTAAACAGATAGTCGGCAGGCTGTTCGCCAGCAGGGGCAGCAGACAGGCGAGAAATTGCAGAAAAAGCACTGACAGCATCGACTCGTTCGATTCGCTCTAAGCTGCTGTCTAACGCCACACTCAGCCCAAAATTTCGAGGAATGACCCGAATTGATTCTTGGACGCATTGCCCAATGTTCAGCGTTTTATCTAGCGAACTCGGCACAAGACGCGCTTTTGCAACCAGTCCATCACGAGCATAAACCTGTAGCTGCGCAGAGATCTCTGCCACCGTCAGCACAGAATCTACGCCGTAGTGCTCTAACACCTGCGGGGGCAGCCCAGCCAGCCAAAGCTGCCCTGCTTTTCCATCCTCTTCGACTCGAATGACAACTCCATCTGCTGCGATCGCTGACAGAGGCAAGTGATAGGGCTTTAACGGACGCTCACGGCTTTTCTGCCCCTCTAAACTAGGCGGCTGGTCAGTTCGTTGCCCAATGTCTTCAGCAGTGCGGCTAAGAATAAATCGCAAAGTAGTAGCGGGGGTCGCGTGCCAAAGTTGCTGGGTCAAAGAATAGGTGAACAAGCCAGCGTGAAAGCCATTCCAGCGCGCTTCGGTGGCGAATTGATGGGAGTTAGCGGCAGCTAAACTCACACCCGGAATTTGTTTTGCCTGCCGCTGCACTCTTAACTGAGAGCGATCGAGCTTGAGGTCTTCAAGACGCTGTGCTTGAAATACAAGTTCTGCCTGATGCAACTGATTTGCGGCTGGGCTGGGCTGAGATCGGACTCGCAAACTGCCTTGAAGATTTGCGCCTGTGTAAGCGAATCCAGCGTCGAGAATCGTCGTCACCTGGTCGGTCGGCAACAACTTGAGCAGTAAGAGCAGCGTGTCTTCAGAGAGACGATCGCTGATTAAATCCCCATCCGGCTTATCGATCGTCACCAAACTCATCTGAGAGTCTTCTCCTGCCATACCCAAATTGAGCAAACTGCCGTGTCCACTAAAGTGAAACACCACCACATCACCTGCTTTTGAAGGCGTGACTAAATGCTCGATAAATGCGGTTTCGATCTGCGATCGCGTCGCTTGCTGATCCGTCAACGTCAAAATATCGGATGGCTGAAAGCCGAATCGATGAATCAATAACTCTCGTTGCAGATTAACATCGGTGAGGCACCCTTGTAGCGCTGTGCTGCGATACTGATTAATGCCAACGAGGAGCGCTAACTTGCGATGGGCTGGCTGTGCTAGGACTTGACGAGCACGATCGACGATCGCAAGCCCAGTTTGACTCGTACCCCATGCCGCTAGTAATAAGCCCGACTGCTGCAAAAACGATCGTCGCTTCATCTCTCACCATTCGCCCTCAGCCCTTAGATATCAGCCTAGCAAGAAAGAGCGAGGTGCGCGTTTCTAAAGAAGCTTAAATCCCTTGATATTAGGGTTTCCTCTTGTCAACTACCTCACCCACGAGGGGATGAGGCTTGCACTTCCACATCCATGTAGCCATCTAGAAGTCGGAGCGCAATAGGCTGATTGACCGCAGCCCGAACTATCTCTAAAACTCCCAAAACATACTTCTGAAGGCTACGGCAGTAACCACATTGATCATTTGCTTGTGCCCTCACCCGCATCCGAACTTCTTCAGAAATTTGACTCACTGGCTCAAAGGTTCAATCAAACCCCGCTTGACAGCCTCACTAAGAGCGGTCGCTTTTCGCAGTAATTCCTCCTGATAAATTTGCATCAGAGTTTGTAACTCTAGTCGCTCGTCTTCAACGAGAATGCCTGCTTGCTGACGATCAAGTAAGTTACTTAAACGATCGTCTTGCTCTGGCTCCATCTGTAGTTCTGTCAGGGCTAACACCTGTTCATCAGAAAGATCAGAAATAGGCTCAAGATCAAGAATATTTACTCTGATTGGCGGAATAGAAAGTTGAATCGTATCTGCCAAAACACTTGCAACATCCCGATTTGCTAATCGTGCAAAGCGCTCTGCCTGCTGATAAACCTCGTCTGGCAAAGTAATCGTGATTTGGGTACTCATAGTTCTAACTCAATGCTAATTACGTGAATTAGGCTTTTTCAAAGTAGACTTCTCAGAATGAGCAGTAACCTCCATAGGCTCAATAGAAACTTGTTCATCATCCACTTGGATTTGCCCATTTCTAGCAGAATCATCTGTCTGAACCGTCTCTGGGGCTTCTTCTAAACTTTCCTCTGATTGAGTCTCCTCACTAATTTCCTCTTGACTCGCTGTCAACCCTGCATACTTTATTCTCTCTAGTCCCACTTTAAATCCAGTGTAATCATGAATCGCTTGATTCATATCGATATCAAGCTTGTAGTCGCGACGTAAATTTTGAATTGCACTCTTGATTGCTTCGATTTCCTGAATTGACTCATTCTCTGTGTTGCTTTCTAAGATACTCTCGATTTCATCTGGCAAAATAACTCCGTCCTCACGCCTTGCAGAAATAGAGTGAAGTGCATCGAAGTCTTTCTTTCGGCGCTCTATCTTCTGAGATAGTCTCTCGTCTGTTAACTTCTGCTGAGCGCGACGCTGCATGATGTTTAGTTTCTTGAATAAAGCTCTGAAATTCTGTGTAAAAACTCGAAGCGCATCAGATTGGTAGTCTTGCAAATCCTTTCCTCTCGACCACTCGTTGACCACTCGAATAACATTACGACCAAAGCCAATTTTATTAATTTGTACTACCAAACTGTCGTCTCAGGATGAAGGCATTGCGTTTAGCCTTCATCCTGATATATTTAGATTCCGTCACCCCAAACTGGGGCAGGAACTTTCATCGCCTTAGCGAGTTCTGCCGCAACTTCGGGGCGAGAAAACTCTGGTGGTGGTAGCTCACCCCGACGCAGCATCTCCCGAACTTTGGTGCCTGAGAGGTGAACCCGCTCTTCGGGGGTGCTAGGGCTGGTTTTGGTCGTTGCCATGCTGAGAGTGCGCTTGCAGTAAAACGCGTGCTCAAACTTCATCGGCTTGATGCCCAATGCATCGGGATCAAATTCGTCAAAGATGTGTTGGGCATCGTAAGTGCCGTAATAGTCACCAACCCCGGCGTGATCGCGTCCGACGATGAAGTGGGTGCAGCCGTAGTTTTTGCGAATCAAAGCATGAAAGATCGCTTCACGAGGTCCGGCGTAGCGCATCGCAGCGGGATTGATAGCAAGAATAACGCGATCTTTTGGGAAGTAATGTTCCAGCATGATTTCGTAGCAGCGCATCCGAATGTCAGCCGAAATGTCATCGTCTTTAGTGACTCCGACCAGCGGATGGAGAAATAGCCCGTCTACAGTTTCCAGAGCACATTTTTGAATATATTCATGAGCGCGGTGAATCGGATTGCGAGTCTGAAACGCGACGATCGTCTTCCACCCTTTTTCTCTAAACAGAGTGCGCGACTCGATCGGGTCAATCTGATACGTCGGAAACTGAGGATGAGCCTCTCGCTGAAGCATCCACACCGCACCCGCTAGATTGATGGCTCCCTGGTTATAAACCACTGCCACACCCGGATGTTTTTCTTCGTTGGTGCGGTAGACGTGCAGCGCTTCGTGAACCTTGTCGTAAGCATATTTCTGCGTGAGTTCGAGCACCCCGATAAAGCGACCGCGACGGTCATCCAATCGCACCAGACTTCCTTCTTTGAGAGGCGCGGCAACGTCTTCTGCGACAGGCAGCGTGATCGGAATCGACCAAGGCGACCCATTCGCCAAGTGCATCTCATTGACGACTCGATCGTAGTCGGCTTTTTCTAAAAAGCCCGTTAATGGGCTAAAGCCACCAATGGCAATTAGCGCTAGATCAGAAGCCGCCCGTTCATCGAGCTGCACTCTAGGCAAGTGGTCAGCTTTTGAGAGAAATTCTTCCTGTTGGGTGGGGCTGGCGATGCGATTGATTAGCTGCCCACCGTGGGGAGCAATGCTGTCTGGGTGACTCATAGTTTGCAGGGTTGCGGGATGTGGAACTCTCTTCTCTCTACGCGAAAAGGAGCCTTTACTGAGGGTAGCAGGATTAGGATCGAGAGCGGTAAAATTAGCGACTCAACGCGTCGACTTGCTCTAGGAACCGCAGACAGTAGAATGAGTTTGTGATCAGCCCTGCAAACCAACCCCAAAATAATGACGCGGTGCTGGGCGGTCAGGTGACGGCTCCAGCAGGAAGTGCTGTGTTAGGCGGGCTAGACGGACTTCGACGACGGTTTGCGAGCGATCGGGTAGATCAGCGCATCGCCGCACTCCGCCACGGACAGCTCTCTAGCGTAGGGCTAGATCTTTTGATTCAGGGATTGCAAGACTCGTCGCTTCAAGTCCAGAAAGTGGCGTATTTGCTGCTACAAGAGCGATCGGAACTCGAGGCAAAAAAGGCGTTAGATGATTACAGCCCCTATTTGCTGTTTGAGTGTCTGGCTACCCTGACGGGACACGCAGCAGGAATTACGGCGATCGCCGTCGCCACGCGTCATTTCATCTACCGTCCCGATCAAGAGATTCTGATCAGCGCCAGCCGCGATGGAGTGGTCAAAGTTTGGGATTTGCAGGCAGGTGAGGAATTATTTAGCGTTAACATCTGGTCGATCGTGTTTGCGATTTCAATTGATGCTGACGAAGATAGTTTCACGATTAGAACCAAACAGCAAGTGGTGAAATCGTGGAGTCTAAGAACTGAGGAAATAATCACTCCTTCTCAAAAGCGACCGAGAAGTATTGCGTCGGTGGCAGTGAATGAGGGCAGACATCTGATTAGTGGCAGCCGCAAAACGATCAAAATTTGGGACTTACACGCGGCACGAGAAGTCTGCTTATTACAAGGACATTCAAGCTTAGTGACCGCAGTCGCGGTGAGTAGCGATCGCCCGTTATTAGTCAGCGGCAGCGACGATCGCACCGTCAAAATTTGGGGAGTTGCCTAAAGAGAGATGCAAAACTCAGATCTAGAGAACTTATTGAATGTAGAGCGCGAAAAGATTTCTCAAAGAGTCATTATTTCGCTTCTATTGATTCAAATGTGTCCCTGAAATGACGTTTATGACAGATCTTCATTGGCAACTTAATCAGATGGGTCTCTTTGCAGGGGCATTGATTTTTCTGAGTCCCTTGACTGTGAATGCGGCTGCGATCGCTCCCTCTATCCAAGCTCAAGCTAGTCAAAACGAGTATCAAACCTATCAAAGCCAACGCCTCAACTTCAAAATTGCTTACCCATCCAGCTATCAGTTAGATACCAGCGCAGAGAACCGGGGCTATCTGCGACTTCAGCCAAAAGCGACCGATCAAGCTGGACGGATTGTGATGAGTGCGTTTAGCAACCCAAATCGGCTCTCTGCACTAGAGTGGGCGAGACAACGCACGGCTGAATCTAACTTCACCCATCGGCAAGACGACCCCAAACGCTACACGTTTGCAGGACAGGCAGCTATCTCTTATCCGTGGTGTGCCAAAGTTTGCGGAGACAGTGTAATGTTTCCGAGTCGCGATCGCCAAAAAATGATCGTTCTCACCGTCCTCTATGACTATCCGTCTGATCCGATTCGCTGGGACTTTCAGAACATGATCGGAAAATTTCGATTCACGTCATAACGAGCTTCAAACCAGCTATATTGTCACTCTTCCGGCTTGCCTTTCAGCGTCTCAAACCCCTGAGGCAACTGATTGAGTTGAAAATATTGATGAAATTTGTCGGTGACCTGAATCCAATACGATCGCCCGTCTGACTGCCGCCGTTTGCGAACAAATCCCTGCAAGACCAGCTCTTGAACGTGCTGATAGGCACCCGATCCTCGCAAGTCTACTAGATCGGTCTGGGCGATCGGACCTTTAATCGCGACCGCAGCCAGAGTTCGCAACTCACCGATCCCCAAGTCTGCCGGAACCATAATTTGCACGAGATGTTGAAAGGCTTCTCGTAGCTGTAAGCCGTAGCCATTGGACGTTTCCACAATTTCTAACGCGCCATCTCGGTGAGCATAATCTGCCATTAGCTCTAAAAGTCCTTCTTCGGCAGAGTCACGATCGCACGCCGCAGCCTCTGCAATCTCAGCGATCGACAAGGGTTGTGCCTTTAAATAGAGAATTGCTTCGATGGTGCTGGCAAGACGAGACATGAGAAACCCGTGCAAAAGAATAACGAACCGAATGAGCAGAGTGCCCGCAAATTGTTACATTGATGAGTGACCATCCCTTTGGGGTGTTGGCAATTTTAGTTGTTTTGTAAGTTGTAATGCGTCAAATTTTATGAGCAATCCCTCTCCGATCTCCGAAATTCCGGCTGAGTCTCCAGTCTCTGACTCTAAAGAAAAGAAGCCGAGCTACGTTAAGCTGGCAATGCGAAACATGGTACGCAAGCGGGGCACTTCAATCTACCACTTTGCTTTGACCACTGCCGGGCTTCTGACTGCCTTGGTCGGGCTTGCTTATATCACTCGTTAGGGTTTAGATTCCATGCAGGTCGAAGTCAGCGTCCAAGAGTGCTTTTCAGCCGATCCCGGTCAGATTCTCGTTTCTGCGGAAACATGGGAGATTTGGTTTCGTCATTGGCTAGAGCTTCTCAACCCGGTCGATGTTGAAGACGGTTTGCCTCTGCATCTTCACGAAGCCTATGAGTTAAGTTTGCGGTTCACCGACGATCGTGAGATTCAAACCCTGAATCACCACTATCGCCATAAAGATCAGCCGACTGACGTGCTGGCATTTGCAGCACTCGAAGTAGACTCTCCTCAGCCCGTTGATGAGCTTGAAGCCTTGTATTTAGGAGATATCGTGATCTCGATCGACACCGCCATTCGTCAAGCGCAGCAGCAAGAGCACCCGTTGCAAACTGAGCTTGCCTGGTTATCAGCACATGGGCTGCTGCATCTTTTAGGGTGGGATCATCCCGACGACGAGAGCTTGACTCGAATGTTGAATCAGCAGCAGGCTTTACTGACTGAGATCGGATTGACCATGCCAATCCTCTCTTAAACTAATTTGATCTCTTTGAACGAATAATTTGATCTCTTTGAACGAATCTTGTAATACTGTCTTCTAAGCTAATTTGTCACAAACTGAAATGAGAAGCCCTTTTTGCTGAGTCTATCGCGCTCATTGTGCAGTTAATTGCCTATTCTGTCCCCCGTTAACTATGTCCCAAGAACTTCCTAGCCAACCTTCAAAACGTCCAGCCAAAGTGGTGCCTCTCAAGCCTACTCGTGATTTGGCGTGGCAAGTGGCTCCAACGCTGTGGACGAGCTTCAAATATGCCTGGATGGGACTCAGCTATGCCTTTCAAACCCAGCGCAATTTTAGAGTTCATGTCTTTGTGGGCGCTCTGGCAATTAGCTTGGGCGTTTTTTTGCATCTCAGCGTGGTTGAATTGTCGGTGATTGGGTTAACGATCGGGGCAGTCTTAGCAATGGAGTTACTCAACACGGCAATCGAGTCCGTGGTCGATTTGACCGTCAAGCAGTCTTATCATGAACTCGCTAAAATCGCTAAAGATTGCGCGGCAGCGGCAGTTTTGGTGTCGTCGATCGCGGCTCTCTTAGTCGCTGGATTTCTGTTGTTGCCTAAGCTATTTCTCTTCATCCAGGCGCTCCATTGGTGACTAAGGCTGAGAGAACTCAAGGAGTGTGGGAGGATAGAAGCAAGATCTCGTCCTTCACCCCTCACCCTTACAAATGATTCTTGTCATTGATAACTACGACAGCTTCACTTATAACCTGGTGCAATATCTGGGCGAGTTAGGGGCTGAGTTTCCTATTGCAGACGATATTCAAGTTTATCGAAACGATCAAATTACGATCGAGCAAGTGCGCCAACTAAACCCAGCAGGAGTGGTGATTTCACCCGGACCTGGGCGACCTGACGACGCGGGGATTTCGCTCGATTTGATTCGGCAACTCGGTTCAGCGATGCCAATTTTAGGCGTGTGTTTAGGGCATCAAAGCATTGGGCAAGTATTTGGAGGCACGATCGTAGCGGCACCTCTGCTAATGCACGGCAAAACGTCAGAGGTGCATCACACCGATGCAGGCGTTTTTAACGGACTCGACAACCCGATGACCGCAACTCGGTATCATAGTCTGGTGATTGAGCGGCAGTCTTGTCCAGAAGTCTTAGAAATCACGGCTTGGGTAGATGACCAAACCATCATGGGAGTGCGTCATCGACAGTATCCTCACATTCAGGGGGTGCAGTTTCACCCAGAAAGTGTGCTTACGGCATCGGGAAAGCAACTGCTGAGGAACTTTTTAAACGAAATTAGTGGTCAGAAATGAGAGGGCTTGCCTAATTCTTGTTGATCTCTAATCTCTAAATCATCGTTGTGAGGACTCTATGAAACGAAGACAGTTTGTGCACTTTGCTGGAGCAAGCTTGCTCACCGCAGTCGGGACGGGTGTGATCTCCGGGTTTGACTCTGCTCAAGCGCAGACTGGCTCACTCTCAGTGCAATATTTAGGACACACCTGCTTTTTATTTGCCGGAAGCGGACAGAAAATTCTTGTCAATCCGTTTCGGAGCCTGGGCTGCACAGCCGGATATCGTATGCCAAAAGTCAATGCTGATTTAGTGCTGATCAGCAGTCAGCTTTTGGATGAAGGGGCGATCGAGCTAGTGCCCGGAAATCCTCGCTTGCTCTATGAGGCAGGAGCCTATGATGTCGGTGGCATCAAGATTCAGGGCATCAGTGCTGAGCACGATCGGGTCGGGGGCAAACGTTTTGGCAGCAATGTGGCTTGGCGATGGACTCAGGGAGGCGTAACCGTTCTTCACTTGGGCGGAGCCGCCGCACCCATTTCTCTTGAGCAAAAAATTCTGCTAGGAAGTCCAGATGTCTTGTTTGTCCCGGTTGGTGGCGGACCAAAAGCCTATACTCCTGAAGAGGCTAAGCAAGCGATTAGCGTGCTGAATCCCAAGCTGGTGATTCCGACCCAATATCGCACTCAGGCTGCCAAAGATCAGTGTGATCTAGTTGGACTCGATCCCTTTCTCAATCTGATGAGCGGGGTTGCAGTACGAAAAGGCGGCGATTCCCTCTCGATTCAAAAAGCAGATTTGCCCAAAAATGGGATGGCGATTCAAGTTTTAAGTTACAAGTTTTAAAGAGGGGGAAGGGTGATTTCTCTTGCCCTTCGTTCTTCACTCTTCAATCTTCTTTCTTTATGCAGTCAGACTATCGTCAGCGTCGCGACCAGTTCATGACCAAAATCGGGTCAGGCACCGCTATTCTTCGCAGTGCGCCGACCTCGGTAATGCACAACGATGTGACCTATAACTTTCGGCAAGACAGCAATTTTTTCTATCTGACAGGCTTTGATGAACCTGATGCGGTCGCCGTGTTTGCCCCTCATCATGAAGCCCACAAGTTTGTGCTGTTTGTCCGACCCAAAGATGCCGATAAAGAAACCTGGTCAGGTTATCGCATTGGAGTAGACGCTGCTAAAGAAAAATATGGGGCAGATGAAGCCTATCCGATCGCTGAACTAGATGAGAAATTAACGCAATACGTCGAGAAAGCCGATCGTATCTATTACCATTTGGGACGCGATCGCACCTTCAACAACACGGTTCTCAATCTCTGGCAGCGATTGATGTCCAGCTATGAGAAGAAAGGCACGGGACCGATCGCCATTGAAGATCCAGGACCGATTTTGCATCCCTTGCGGCAAGTGAAAAGCGCGAGTGAATTAGAGCAGATGCGAAAAGCGGTCGCGATCGCAGCAGAGGCGCACAACTTGGCGTTAGAGATGAGAAAGCCGGGATGCTATGAATATGAGATCCAGGCAGAGATGGAGCGGCTGTTTAGGCTGAGAGGTGGCTTAGGAGCGGCGTATCCCTCGATCGTGGCATCGGGCGCAAACGCCTGCATTTTGCACTACACCGAAAACTGTCGTCAAATGCAGGATGGAGAAATTCTGTTAGTTGATGCGGGTTGCTCTTACGACTACTACAACTCGGATATCACCCGCACTTACCCGGTTGGCAGCAAATTCACCGCCGAGCAGCGCATTCTTTATGAATTAGTCTTGACCGCCCAACTGAACGCGATCGAGCAAGTGCAACCTGGCAACCCCTGGAATCTGTTTCATGATGCCGCCGTGAAGACGATCGTCGAAGGGCTGATGGAATTAGGACTCCTGCAAGGAGACATTGAAGAAATCATCAAAGAAAAGAAGTATAAGCCCTTCTTTATGCACGGGACGGGTCACTGGTTGGGGCTAGATGTCCACGATGTCGGGGTGCGACAGATTGGTGAAACTTGGCAGTCGTTCCAGGCGGGACAAGTCGTCACGGTCGAACCGGGAATCTATATTCGACCGGACTTTAAGCCATTTGAAGGACAGCCAGAAGTGCCCGATCGCTGGCGCGGCATCGGTATTCGCATTGAGGATGATGTGCTGGTGACAGACACCGGAAACGAGGTATTGACGGCTGCGGTGCCGAAAGCGATCGAAGCAATGGAGCGACCCTAATTTCTCCGCACAAATAGTAAAGCGGCTGGAGAAAATTAGCGATCGCTCACCCAGCCATTGCCCACTAGATCAACCCAGCTTTCAACAAGTTCGCCTCGATGCAGCAGTTGCCAAAGTGCCTGATTGACGATATTAGGCGATTCAACCATGACGGAGTGACCCGAAGTTGGCACCGTCAAATGGACGCTATTCAACAGGTGATGAGTGAGTTGATCGCCCATCATCGGCGGAAACACAGGATCGCGCCCTCCTGTAATCACCACTGTCGGACAGAGCAGCGTATGTTTTCGCCCGTCATAGCCCCAAAATGACTCGATCGCTTCATAGGGGTGCGCGTGTGACGGCAAATCGGATGATATCGAGTTGTCTGAAGGCTGTCTCTGCATCAACTGCTGAACTGGGGACGAGTGATAAATTTGATACCCACCAGCCGCAAAAAACTTCATCAGCGGAACTTCCCACCAAGGGGTGAGGTCGTGAGTGCCGCCTCCGATCGCGATCATTGCTTGGGTCGAGTGACGGGCTGCCCACTCTAGTCCGATCGTCACACCATAGCTGTGACAGCACAAAATCGGCTGCTCAAGATTGAAGTGCTGCAAGAGTCGAGTCAAATCACGGCGATGTCTGCCCACTGAGTAGCGACGATAGCGCCCAGATTCACCATGCCCCGCTAGATCGTAGGCGAGCACAGCACGATCGCGCGATCTCAAAAACTCCCACTGGTTTCGCCAATTAAAGCGATTTCCTAACCCCCCATGCACGAACACGATCGCAGGAGTCTGCCCCGGCGAATAAGCCACTTTCAGGTCTACACTACCAAGCCGGACGACCGAACCCTTTAAAGACTGAGATGCTGAGTCTGGCATGAGATGGCTCCTAGCTTCTGGGTTTGACTCGTCTGCGACAGAGGGGTTTACTCGCCGGAAATAAAACGCGCAGAGTCGCAAACGCCGCTAACACAAGACAGCCAATAATAAGCGCCATCAACGGAAAAGGAAGCATGGCAAATTCCGTAAACTTAACTCTCTTCACTGTATTAACTTGACTTGACACTCCTGTGACTGCCTCATAACGAAGCGGTGAATCGTGGCGCGATCGGCAGTGAAAATCGAAATCGACTACCCTCGCCCAGTTCACTTTCAGCCAGAATAACGCCTTTCTGCAATTCGACCAGGCGACGAGAAATCGCTAACCCGATGCCTGTGCCCCCTGAGTGACGATCGCGCGATCGATCTGATCGCCAAAATCGCTCAAACACATGAGGCAAATCATCCGCAGAAATGCCCTGTCCGGTATCTTTAACGGCAATCCACAGCTTATCTGACTCCTGCCAAGCTTGAAGAGTCACCGTGCCTTGAGGAGTATATTGCAGCGCATTGCCAATCAGATTGACCAAGATTTGCTCGACTCGTTCGGGGTCTGCGATCGCAGGTGACAAATCCATAGGGCAATCAAGGCTGAGAGTCGTTGTGCCTTCTAGAAGCTGATCCGAAAATCGTTGAACTAGAGACGCTAATAGAGGACGGATATTGAGAGGTTTTGCATTGATGGGAAGATAGCCCGCTTCGGCTTGAGATAATTCTTGCAGGTCGTTGACCAGTCGGCGCAGTCGGGTCGTTTCTCTAGCCAGCCGCTGATAAATGTCAGACGAAGCCTCGATCGTGCCATCTGCCAGCCCTTCGAGATAGCCCTCGACGACGGTGAGCGGGGTTCTCAACTCGTGGCTTAAGTCACTAACCAAATCGCGACGACGCTGCTCAACGCCCTCTAGCTCTTGTGCCATGTGGTTAAAACTCTCAGCCAACCGATTTAACTCAGGAATCTCATTGGCAGGGACTCGTTCTTCTAAATGCCCAGACGCGAACTTGCGCGTAATTCGCTCTAGCTGAATCAACGGTTGCACAATCCGTCGAGATACCAGGTAACTCAGCGCTCCTGCTGTTGTGCCACCGACAATCACTGACCAAAACGCGCCACGACTCCAGGCTGACTCAAATCCTTCGAGCAGTTGACGACGAAAATATCGAACGTTGACTCCCCCTATCTGAATCTTCTCAATGTGGGTGATAAATAGCTGCGGTGAGTAAAGTTTGCCTACGGTTAGTAGTGTGCTTAAGCCTACCAACATGACGATCGTGTGCGATAAAAAGAGCCGTCCCCGCAAGCCAAGTTTGGTCATAAATTGCTGGCATCCTCAAATTTATAGCCGACCCCAATCACCGTTTTAACAAAGCTAGGATTGGCGGGATCAAGTTCGACTTTTTTGCGAAGACGCGCGACATGCGTATCGACAACTCGCTCATCGCCAAAGAAGTTATCGCCCCAAAGTTTATCAATCAACTGAGTCCGGTTCCAGACGCGACCGGGATAGCTCATAAAAGTGGCAAGCAGGTCGAACTCTAGAGTTGTCAAATCGAGCGGTTCTGGCTTGTCAGGGGTGAGATGACGGGTTGCCGATCGCTGATCGAGGTCGATCGAGAAGCTGTGAGTCCGATAAATCTGGCTCTGTCCGCCTTGACGCAGAGTTCTTCTCAATAAAGCTCTGACTCGTGCAACTAATTCTTTAGGGCTAAAGGGTTTGACCATGTAGTCATCGGCTCCGGTTGAGAGACCAATGATGCGATCGAGTTCTTCACCTTTTGCTGTCAGCATCAAAATATAGGGATCTTTCGTGCCGGGTTTTTGCCGAATTCGAGCGCAAACCTCTAACCCATCTAATTGAGGAATCATCAAATCGAGAATGACCAGATCGGGTTTTTGCTCCTGAAAGAGCTGCAGGGCTGTCAGCCCATCGCGGCAAGTGCGACAAGAGAAGCCTTCTTTTTCTAAATAAAGCTGAATCAGTTGAGCGATCTCAGCTTCGTCTTCAACAATCAAAATTTCCATGCGATGCGAAGGATGAAGGAATGAATCGAGCAATCATCTCTATTCACGTTACGCCGTTTCTCTAGCTCTGTCAGGCTCTTTCACGAGTTAATCGCCTGAGTTTGTCCTCAGTTTGAAAATAAGTTTGCCAAACCCGACAACTTAGCGCTATATTAGATGAGTTGGAAACGACGCGGGGTAGAGCAGTCTGGTAGCTCGTCGGGCTCATAACCCGAAGGTCCATGGTTCAAATCCATGCCCCGCCACCAAATCAGAAAGCCTTCAGTTCAAAAGACTGAGGGTTTTTTGCATGAGGATCATCTCTTAGGAAATAACCGAGCGGGCTGAGCGAAGTCGAAACCCAAGGACAACGGCAGCAGGGAATTCTATCTTCACGGCAACTCCTAATCTCTCTTTTATCGCTCAGATTCAGGCTCTATCGCGGATGACGCGATCGTGACTTCACTCATTTCTCCCGTCTGACTCTCGTCTCCCTGAGCTAGAGAAACTACCTCCAAGCCAGGTCGGCTCAGCTTCTCACTCAACACATCTCGTTGATTGATTAAATAAATGCTCACCAACGTTAAACACACCCCAAACCACTGAAGCGGACTCAGCACTTCTGACAAAAAGAGATTGCCAAATAAAAGGGCAAACACGGGGGTCAAAAACGTTAGGGAACTCAGACTCGTCAAGCTACCGCTAGAGGCGAAGTAAAAGAACAGTCCGTAAGCGATCGCGCTGCCAAAAATTGTCGAGTAAGTCAGAGCCATCCAGTTAGAGGTCGTCAAATTCACCCACTGCGCGGACTCTAATTGATGAGACAGCGCGAATAAGGGCAAGCCTCCTAAAATCATGTGCCATCCCGTCGCGGTCACAGGATCGGCATAACGGCAAACATAGCGGACGGTGACCGTCCCGACTGCCATTGACAACGCAGCTAGCAGCATTAACCACTGTCCGTTATCAAACAAATTCAGAAAGAAGTTAGAGAAAGATTCATCGGTTGAAAGCATCCACTGTTGGTTAACGATCGCAGTCGATACCCAATTTCCTGCCGACCAGATCCATTCTTCCGGTAGTCCCAGCAGCGTGATCCCCAATACTCCGACAGCTAAACCCAACCAGCCCCAAAGCCCGATCGTTTCTCCAAATAGCCACAGGGCGAGTAGGGCAACTGCCAAAGGTTGAGAATCAATCATCACAGAACCCAGACCTGCCCCCGTTCTCATCAAGCCTTGAGCCAAAAATCCTTGAAAGAGTGCCCCATCAATCAAGCCAAACAGCGCAATCCACAGCCAAGCTGCCCACCCTTTGGGTTGAGGTCTTCCCATAAATGCACCCGCAATCAGCACCAACACACCTGCCGGAACCAATCGCACACCCGCCATAAAGAACGGTGTTGTATTGGGAATCACTCCTTTCATGGCGACCATTGCCGTTCCCCACAAAAAGAAGGGGGCAATCAGCAGCAGAGGAGCGAATGGTAGTCGAGACTCGGTAAGCTTGAGATGCATGGGGGATTGATGGCTAAAGTCTTGGCTAGTTCTATCTAATTATGTACTTATGTTACGTGACCGTCGCCCCGATCGGACGGTTTTCTGATCCCCAGCTTCCCGCCTTCCGTGCGTTCAATAAGGCACACTAGAAGTTCAAGCCGTTTTCATTTATCGTCGGTTTACTGCCCATGATTTCGCTTTTTAAGTCCCGGTTTCGCAAACAAATTGCTCGCATTGAAATTAAAGGAGCGATCGCAGGTGCAACGCGCGATCGTGTCCTCAAGGATCTCAAATCTGTCGAAGAAAAACGCTTCCCTGTTCTGCTGCTGCGAATCGACAGCCCCGGCGGAACTGTTGCCGATTCTCACGAGATTTATTGTGCGCTCAAGCGACTTCGAGAAAAAGTCAAAATCGTCGCCAGTTTTGGCAATATCTCAGCATCGGGTGGGGTTTATATTGGCGTGGGTGCTCAACACATCATGGCAAACCCTGGCACCATCACAGGCAGCATTGGCGTAATCTTGCGAGGCAATAACTTAGAGCGCTTGCTAGAGAAAGTCGGTGTGTCATTCAAGGTGATCAAGTCAGGACCTTATAAAGATATTTTGGCGTTCGATCGTGAACTCACTGACCCCGAAAAACACATTCTGCAAGAACTGATCGATGTCAGCTATTCTCAATTTGTGGGAGTAGTTGCCGAAGGACGAAATCTCACAACCGACACCGTGAGAAGCTTTGCCGATGGTCGCGTCTTTACAGGGCAGCAAGCTTTAGAGCTTGGATTGGTCGATCGTCTGGGCACCGAAGAAGATGCTCGTCGCTGGGCAGCCGAACTCGTTGGACTCGATCCCGAAAAAACTAAATCCTTTACCTTTGAAGAGAAAAAACCTCTCGTCAGTCGTCTCACGTCAACAAACAGTCTTGCCCACGCAATCTACTCGGTCCCCGGACTCGCGGCAGGTGCCGATTGGCTAGAGTTTGAGTTGTCTACAAGCGGACTTCCCCTGTGGTTATATCGCCCCTAGTTAAGATGGGTGTCGGACTGGGCAGACTGATCTCAAAGCTTCGACACACATCCCCAACAGGCACAATTTTGAGGAATTCAGGTCAGCAAATTTACTGACCTGATTCTAGCCTGAGTTAAAACTTTCTGTACCCTTTATCGGTGATCTCTCTTCCCTTCACACTCTCTTGGTAAGCTAGTGATTCAGGCAGGAGCGGATACAATTAATCGGCTGGCAACTAGCAAAAATCTGAGGGGTAAACCTGTGCAGTGGAGAGTTCGAGCAGTTCGTGGGGCAACAACCGTCACGGCAAACAGCGCCGAGGCGATTCGAGAAGCGGTCACTGAGTTACTAGATGAACTGGAAGCTCATAATCGACTTGATTTTGACGAGATCATCAGTGCTACATTTTCTGCAACTCGTGACCTGGATGCCATCTATCCAGCCGCGATCGCTCGTGAACGTCCTCACTGGTCAAATGTGCCTCTCCTAGATGTGCAGCAAATGTATGTAGAAGGCAGTTTAGAGCGGTGCATTCGCTTCTTAATTCATTTCAACACACCTGATCCAGAAGTCAGAATTTATCATCCTTACTTGCGTCACGCGAAAAGCCTTCGCCCCGATTGGACTCTAGCTCAACTGACAGCTTCACCTATGAGACTCAGAACGCGCGATTGACAGCCAAGTTAAGTGAAGACAAAAATAAGGGGCTTACCACAGTAGTAAGCCCCTTTTGATTGAGTCCAGAAAATTACGCTTCGGTTTTGAGATCAACAGTACGTTCCGCAAAATACTTATTGAGGAAGGTGCTGGCAAACGACAGGATCACAGGTCCGAGGATAAACGCCAAAACGCCATGAACGCCGAATCCAGGCGTAACAGCCGCCGCTAGCGAGAAGCAAATACCGTTCACGACCAGAGAAAATAGTCCTAGCGTTAAAAAGTTAACAGGCAACGTGAGCAGCGATAGAGTCGGCTTCACGAAGGCGTTGACTAGACCGATCGCCACTCCAGCGATCAAAGCTGATGGAAACGATGCGATATCCACACCGGGCAGCACGATATCGACGACTAACAGGCTCAACGCAGTTGACAAAACTACAAACAAATATCCCAACATATTTTCCCTCAAGCTTCATTAATAATCAGTTTTTCTAGACTGATCTTGACGCAGCAACAAGGGGAAAGCCTCTTCATGGAGATAGATTCTAACCTGTCAGGCTGCTCACCTATTCGACAGAGTTTGTTGGAAGCACTTCGACGATCGGTAAACCCTCTTCAGTCGAGTGCTCTTTTTTGGAGTGAAATCGGATTCCTAAAAAGATGTCATAGACAAAGCCGAGAAAGTCTTCTTTGAGTAGCCCGATCGATTGGGGACTTCCTTTCGCATCTAAAAGTGGCTTTGTTGCAAAATAAGCTCGTTCATAGTGGTACCACGGCACTGAGGGCCACAGGTGATGAATTAGGTGATAGTTCTGACCCATAATCAACCAGTTGAGCCACCGACTGGGATAAACTCTGGCATTTTTCCAGCGGTCGCGCTCTTTAAAGGGACGATGCGGAAAATAGTCAAAGAACAACCCCAAAACTAAACCAACGATCGCAAGTGGGATAAACCAGAAGTTAAATACATACCCAAGGAAGTCGTAGTAATAGGCGAGGTAGACCACTAGCCCCAGCGAGAGCCGCGCTAGAAACCATTCTAAAAGTTCGTTCTTGCGCCACAGCTTGCGCTTGAAGAAAAAGAACTCATGATACATAAATCGGGCGTTGATAATCCACAGCGGACCCATCGTAGAAACCACATGATCAGGGTCGTTGTCTGGATCATTCACATTCGCGTGATGCTGCATGTGAACCCGCGTAAACACCGGATATGAGAAACACAGCAAAAACGCGCTGCCGTGTCCCAAAAAAGCATTCACAGTTTTATTTCGATGGGCAACCCCATGACAGGCATCGTGAATCACGGTTCCCACCATGTGAAGCGCTAGAACATTTAGGCAGAAGCAGCACCAATCAACCCAACCCCAGCACCAGTAGCCCAGCGTTGTAATGACCGCTAAAACCACTGAGAGCCAAAAAATCAACAGGGTCGGATTGAAGTCGCCAGGAGGACCCAGCAACTCTTTAGGAACTGTCAGGGGCTTTGTTGCCGCCGACATTATTTCTTTCTCCTTTAATTGCATCCTTGCGTAGTATACGATACGCAAAATCATGAACTTAAGTAAAGCCCCCTTAAGCGTGACTAATGGATCTGCTCAGGTTCCATTAACTAAGCCAGGAGCTAAAAGTTAGGAAGCAAGGTTGGGCAATCTTTATCGATTGGGAACTTGGTAGAAAAAGATGTGGTCAGGGTAATCAGGATGCGAGAGCAACGCATTCGTCTAAAAGCTTTTGATTTCAGGGTTTTTTTAAGATTGATAGTGGGGTCAGAGCGCAGACAGAAGCCGCGACTGTCCTCATATCAATCTCACTTTCCAATCTAGATTATTCATTCAACTCAATTGAGGTTCATTACAATGTTGCGATCGCAGGTTAAAACAGGTTTGCAAGTTGGCGTAGCAACAGGTGCGGCAATGCTACTGAGTAGCGCAGCGATCGCTGCACCCAGCCAAAGCGTGCTGGTCGCACAGACCACGTCGCCCTCTGGGGATGTTGTGGTTCCTACCGAAGGAACAGGCGGAAACCCGGTTCCTGGTTCCACAATCCCTGGCTCTACGATTCCGAATCCGCCGTTGAGTGGGGTGCGGTTTGCGTGCCAAAGTTCTAACGGTCAGCCCACCGTGATGTATATGCCAGAAAGTCAGCCCAATCAGTCATATCCTTGGGCTGTTCCAAGTGCTTTGGGGGGAGGCTGGAGTTCTGATCGTCGCTGTGGTGAGATTGCTCGTCGTCTAGAATCCTACCGAGCAGATGGTTTGGTGGAGATGAAGACCGCTGTTGAGAATGGCTACAACACGATTTGCGTCACAACTGATCGCGTTCCGTCTTGCCGCATTGTGTTGACGGTACCCACCGGACAAGATCCCCTAGCGACCCGCGATCGCGTGTTTCAAAACCTAACGATCGCCGATAGCGGTCAACAAACTCAGGGCGTTTTAACCTATGGGCAAAATGGTTCAGGCGGTAACATTCTCAACCAGCTAGGCGGTTTGCTAGGCATTCGTGGCTTGGGAGGTAACGGCGCAACGACTTCGAGAGGGGTACGCTCTAGTGACATCAACCTGAAGCCATTTCTTGATCGGAAAGATGGCGGCACAGGCGAACGCTTAAATGGTGGAGTCGCAGTTCGTTCTAACTCAGCACCTCGTCTGCCTAGGTTATTCCGCCGTTAGAACGGCTCGCTCACCGCTTCTCTAAATTTTCTGCCAGTCGAATCACGATCGCACTGAATCGATCGAGTCGGCTGGCTTTGTCTTTATGGGCTTGAGATCCTGTTGGGGGCATCTCAACAGCGTTCACTAAAGGATTTGGCTGACACTCCAGCAGATCGTTGATGATAAAGTCCGTAAGTCACTATGATTATTAGTCACCCATTGCTTTAAGAAGTGTCTCAACCGTTGAAACCAGTCTGGTATCACTCTGCTCTGAAGCGTAATCAAACATGGTAATATCCCTGAGGCTGCTATGTTGAAGACTATTAACATCTGGCTGCAAAGCTCTGCTCTCAGAATGCCCGCTGAGGGCAAACTTTCGCTTAAACTACTTGCATAAATTTTTTAATCAAGGCTGAGATTCGGTTAAGCGATTTGATCGACTTCAAAACAGCCGTTTTTGTCCATAGCTTTACCTAGACAAAGCATTTCTGTGTCAGAACTCTGACTGCTCTACTGTTTTAGAAACTTGACTGTCATCTCAATTATCCTTCACTCTTTGTAATCCTTCTGAATTCTGTTCATGCAATTGCAACCTTCCCAGCGTAGAACCAAAATTGTAGCGACGATCGGTCCAGCGACCAGTAGTCCAGAAGTCTTGCGAGAACTGATCGAAGCTGGAGCAACCACGCTACGCCTCAATTTTTCCCACGGCAGCCACGATGATCATTTGCGAAGTATTCGCCTGATTCGGCAAATCTCCTACGATTTAAACCAGCCCGTCGGCATCTTACAAGATCTACAAGGACCTAAGATTCGGCTGGGGCGATTTGAGAATGGTTCGATCGTGCTCAAAAAGGGCGATCCCTTCACTCTTACGAGCCGTCTGATCCCCGGTAATCAGGAGACTAGCTCAGTCACGTATGACTTGCTGTCTGATGAAGTGCCCGCAGGTGCGACGATTTTGTTAGATGACGGCAGAGTCGAAATGAAAGTGGAATTGGTCGATCAGGCTGACCGATCGCTGCATTGCCGAGTTGTCGTTGGTGGACCGCTCTCTAACAACAAAGGGGTGAATTTTCCGGGAGTTTACCTGTCGATCAAAGCGCTCACTGACAAGGATCGCAAAGATTTAGTCTTTGGTTTAGACCAAGGCGTAGATTGGGTTGCGCTAAGTTTTGTTCGCAATCCGCAAGACGTTTTAGAAATCAAAGAACTCATTTCTAGCGCTGGAAAAGCCGTTCCGTTGATTGTCAAGATTGAGAAACACGAAGCGATCGAGCAGATGGAAGCCATCCTATCGATCTCTGATGGAGTGATGGTGGCACGGGGCGATTTGGGTGTTGAGCTACCTGCCGAAGACGTGCCTATCTTGCAAAAGCGCTTGATTGCTACTGCAAACCGCCTTGGCATCCCAGTAATTACGGCGACCCAAATGCTAGACAGCATGGTAAATAGCCCTCGCCCGACTCGTGCTGAGATTTCTGACGTGGCAAACGCCATTCTAGATGGCACCGATGCGGTCATGCTCTCAAACGAGACAGCCGTTGGCAACTACCCGATCGAAGCCGTTTCAACAATGGCGCAAATTGCAGTGCGGATTGAGAAAGAAAAGAGCAAGCGTATTTCAGAAGATGCTGGACGATCGATTCCCAATGCTATCAGTCAAGCCGTCGGGCGAATCTCGGATCAGCTAGGTGCAGGAGCTATCATGACGCTCACCAAAACAGGCGCGACTGCCCGAAACGTCTCGAAGTTTCGTCCAACTACACCGATTTTAGCAATCACACCTCATGTGGATGTTGCTCGACAGCTTCAGCTTGTTTGGGGAGTGAAGCCTCTACTTGTTCTGGATCTGCCATCAACCTGGCAAACGTTTCAAGCGGCTCTCAACGTCGCTCAAGAGAAAGAGCTGGTGTGTGAAGGCGATTTAGTTGTGATGACTGCTGGGACTTTGCAGGGGGTTGCAGGCTCGACCGACTTGATTAAGGTAGAAGTCGTCACGGCTATTCGCGGCAAAGGAGTCGCCATCGGACAGGGATCAGTAAGTGGACGGGCTAGAGTTGCGGCGATCGGAGCCGAAATTTCTCACTTTAACGCGGGAGAAATCCTGGTGGTGTCTACTACGAGCGCCGGTAACGTCGAAGCGATTCGCAAAGCGGCGGGGATCATCACTGAAGACAGCAGCCTCACGAGTCACGCCGCCGTCATTGGTCTTCGACTGGGGGTACCCGTGATTGTGGGTGTCAAAAATGCAACAGCCGTAATTCGGGACGGTGAGATTGTCACGCTTGATATGCAGCGAGGCTTCGTTTATTCAGGGGCAGCTAACTCGACTCAAACGGAAGCTGCTCTCTCGCCCATGTTGCTTTCGTAAAGTTGAGCCGTGATCTTACGGGTTTCTCACCTTCAGATTGATTAAGTTATCAAGTAGCATCTGCCAGACACTGAGATCAAAACCCGCATCGTAGATACACTCTAAGACGACGCAGATTTTTAATGAGGTTATGGCATATGGTTCATCCCGCTCCGATCGTGACGACGATTAACCCGATCAAGTTTGGCACCGATGGCTGGCGGGGGCTGATTGCGGCTGACTTTACCTTCGATCGCCTCCGATTCGTTGCGCCCCTTGCAGCTCAAGTTCTAGCAAAGGTCTATGGCAGCACCACTGGGAGCAACACCATTATCGTGGGCTACGATCGCCGCTTCTTGTCAGAAGAATTTGCTCAAGCGACAGCCGATGCGGTGAGAGCGATCGGGTTCGATGTCATGCTGTCTGAGTGCTTTGCGCCGACTCCTGCCTTTAGTTGGGTCGCGAAACAGCAAAATGCCCTAGGGGCGCTAGTGATTACGGCGAGTCACAATCCCGGTAGCTATTCTGGACTGAAAGTTAAAGGAGCCTTCGGGGGATCAGTGCCGCCCGACGTGACGCAGCAGATCGAAGCGTTGATCCAGACAGAAACCGTGGCACGATCGGCTGAGAAGCCCGGTTCATTACACCTCTTTAATCCGTGGACGAGCTACTGTGAAGGGCTGAGATCACTGGTCAATATCGATGTCATTCGAGATGCGATCGCTCAAGAAAAGCTCACGGTTTTTGCCGATGTTATGCACGGTGCAGCCGCAACGGGATTAGAAAGACTGTTAGGAGTGCCGATTCAGGAATTAAACAGCGATCGCGATCCTCTATTTGAAGGCGGTGCCCCTGAACCGCTGCCGCGCTATCTGTCTAAGCTGCTGCAAACAATTCGCGACTATCGCAGTGACGCTCCGGTTGTGGGATTGGTGTTTGATGGAGATGCCGATCGCATCGCTGCTGTCGATGGACAAGGCAATTTTCTGAGTTCCCAAGTCTTGATCCCCATTTTGATTGAGCATCTCTTTGTCCGCAAAGGTTACCGAGGCGAAGTCGTCAAGACCGTGAGCGGCTCAGACTTGATGCCTCAAGTTGCCAAACTGCACAACCTACCTGTGTTTGAGACCCCGATCGGATACAAATATATCGCCGATCGAATGCTAGAGACTCAAGTTCTCTTGGGCGGTGAAGAATCGGGTGGCATTGGCTACGGGCATCACATTCCTGAACGAGATGCGCTGCTCGCTGCACTCTATCTCTTAGAAACGGTCGTGCAAACGGGGCAAGACTTAGGCGAGCAATATCACCAGCTTCGGCAAAAAACGGGCTTCATGTCAGTCTACGATCGCATGGATCTGCCACTCGCCAGCATGGATGTGCGGGCAAAGCTGCTAACCCAACTGCAAACCCAGCCTTTGAAAGAGATTGCAGGACGATCGGTGATTCATTGTCAAACTGGTGATGGCTATAAATTTCGACTGGTAGATCAAAGTTGGTTATTAATTCGGTTCAGTGGCACCGAACCTGTTCTACGGCTTTATTGCGAAGCGGCAACGATAGATCTAGTCCATCAAACGCTCAACTGGGCAAAAGACTGGGCAGATGCAGTTTAATCAGAGTGGGGCGGGTGCAGGTCCGCTCCCGACTTTAAGGACATCCCAGACTATCGCGTGTGGCAACTCCTGTGACTGGATTGACACCTGAAGCCGTTTCGCAGAGCTTCTTGACCGTGTAGCGATCGAGCAACGCATCGGTGAAATCGGCTCCCGTTACGTTTGCTTCATCTAAAATGCTGCGTGAGAGGGTTGCCTCAACAAAAATCGTGTTGCTGAGGTCTGCTTTGTAAAACGTGACACGATCGGCTAGTGCCCATTTCAGATTTGCCCCAGCTAAGTTGGCTGACAGCAGATTCCCGTTGGTCAAAATTGCGCTCTTTAGGTTAGCCCCTTGAAAATTGGCTTCTCGCATCTCAGCTCCAACAAAAACCCCTCCTTCTAAATCAGCATTCGAGAAGTCCCGCTTTTCAAGCTGAGTGCTGGTGTAGTTAATGGTCTTGGTTTGAGCATTGGCAGTAGGTGCAGCGGCAACCAACACCAACAGACAAGCCAGTGCTAAAAGAATAGCTAGCCGAACGAAAAACGAGACAGCGGGTGTGATTCCTCTGGAAATTACGGGAGCGATCGCGGGACGGGTAAATACGTGCATTGGCAAAAAATGCAGAATCTTGATGGGCTTCTTATTTTCTCTTATTTCTTAGCTTTAATCACTTGTTGAGCTAACCAGTCATCTCCCACACGAATGGTTAAGTCAGACTCTAAGTCTCCGACCGAGGCAGCTTCGACTCCACCAAATCCCATGACTCCTTGTAGGGTTTTTGCCGATCGTAAGTCGCCTTTCTGCACAATAATCTGGGTCTTATCCTGATGATCTGCCCAATCTTGGGTGAGATAGACATTCTTATATCCCAAGCCGGTCAGATAGCTCACAAACTGATTGCCTGCGTCGGGATTGCTAGAGCCGTTTTGCACCGCAATTCTGACAGGAGCGCTGACAGGTGTGCTGGACGTGTCAGCACCAAGTTTGAAATAGTCTTGCATAACGCGATCGCGTCCTTGTGAATCCATAATCCAGTAGCTGGCAGTAAACTCATCTGGTGCGCTAAACCGCCCTGGCAACATCACCATTTTGAAGTCATCTTTCTCTAATCTCAAGCCAAAGTTGACCAACGCCAGCATTTCTTCAGCGCTGAGGTTGGTGTCAACATATTTCCGCATCATCGTGATTAGACTGGGCACTCGCGGCAACACTAAAGGGCTTGCCAACTTCGATCGCAGTGCCTTGATCAGTGTCTGCTGACGTTGAACCCGTCCGATGTCACCAAAGTTATCGTGACGGAACCGTGCAAACTGCTCTGCCTGGTCGCCGTTTAGCGTTTGCCAGCCTTGAGCCAGATCGATTTTTAACTTTTGAGTGTTATCTACATAAGACATCCGTTCAGGCACGTAAATTTCAACGCCGCCCAGCACATCGACCAACTCGCGAAACGCACTAGTGCTGACGCGCACATAGCGATCAACCTCAATGCCGTTCATTGTATTGGTGACGACTTGGCGAGCTAGCGCTGGACCTCCACTCGCGTTTGCCTGATTGATCTTCGTTACCCCGATTCCCGGAATCTCAACCTGAGTATCTCTGGGGATCGACAGCAAATTAACGGTGTTGTCAGACGGGTCGATTCGCAGTAGCAGCATGGTGTCACTGCGACCTGAGAAGATCTCCTCTGAGTTGTCAGGCACTCCAGGAACTTTATCAATTCCCATGACCAAGATATTGACGGGGCGACCCACCCGATATTGGAAGCCACTTCGCCATAAGTCGCCGAAAATCTTTTGCCCTTCCGCAGGCGCAACCGCACCAGGGAGCGGAGTAATCAATGCTAGAGTGGTGCCGATCGTAGTAGAAGCGGTAGCAGCAATTAAAAAGGTAAAGCCCCAAAATAGAGAGCGAGCGATCGCAATGCCCCCAGCAGGTTTTTTTAAGGAAATCGGCACCGAAGAGCCAGAAACGGTGTGCGCAAACTGACCTTCACGATTTTTCAGCACAGTCGGCTGTCTTGACGTTGATTGACTCTTCAACTGCTTCACTCCCTACACTTAAAAACTAACCCCAGCACCTAAACTCGATCGCTGTTTCTACCCCAAATGATTCCTCGACATCCTAACCTAAACTTTTCGGCTATTCCGTCGTCTTCTAGAGAGAATTGGCTGCTCACTGGTCTACAAGCAGCTTTTTTTGACCACGAAGACGACGCAGTTCGACCTTTATAAAGAATTTGTTACGCCGTGTAATCTTCTGGGAATTCTACCCTTGAACCCGACCCCGTGACTAGTCAGTCAAAGCAAACTAATCAATTTCAGGCATCCTGAACTTTTTGCAAAAATTCATCGTCTTTCTTGAAAAGACAGGACGAATTGAGAAGAATCCGCGAAGAGCCACTATTCAGAAGATCTAAGAGTCTAGGATTCACTAAGATTGTGACGGAGTGGGCATCTGTTTGAATGCCTCTCATACCGCCAAATGCTCGGTTTTGGCTTCAAGTTCGCCCTCATTTGACGTGCCACGGAGCATAATATTTCCTATGACCCAACCTCTTGTGCCCGTTATCCTTGCTGGAGGCAAGGGAGAACGCTTTTGGCCTTTGAGCCGTAAGCACCGTCCCAAACAGTTCTTATGCCTAGATGGAAGCGATCGTAGCCTCTTACAGTCAACCGCTGATCGTCTGCTCCACATCGCCAACGGGTGGGACAATCTTTGGGTGGTAACCGCTTCTCACCTCGCGGAAGGAGTGCATGAACAACTGCCTGAATTGCCGTTGGCAAACTTGCTGATCGAACCCGAAGGACGAGACACGGCACCTGCCGTCGCCTGGAGCACGTTAGAGATCGCAAAACGCTATGGCGAAAACGTGACTATAGGGTTTTTCCCCGCCGATCACTGGATCGACAATCAGGAGATTTTTGAGGAAACCTTAGCTGCCGCAGTCGATCTTGCGGTTAAAGAAGCCGCGATCGTGACGCTAGGGATCACCTGCAACCAGGCAGCAACAGGCTATGGCTATATTGAGCAAGGTGAAAAAGTCGGGCTTTTCGGCAATGGATCAGGGTATCCTGGCTATCGCGTTGACCGCTTCACCGAAAAACCAGATCGCGAAACTGCTCAAGCATTTCTAGACAGTGGTCGCTTTAGCTGGAATGGCGGAATGTTTGTCTTTCAAGCCGACGTTGCTCTAAGGGAGCTACGTCACCATGTCCCAGAAATTTTGCGGCCACTCGAAGAGAAGGGCGTTGCTGCTTACCCTACGCTTCCCAAAAAGAGCATTGACTATGCCTTGATGGAGAAAACAGATCGCGCCTATGTGCTACCTGTCACCTTTGGTTGGGATGATCTAGGCGATTGGGCTGCGATCGAGCGACTTCTTAAAAAAGCGGATGACTCCAACGTAGAACTGGCAACCCATGTCGGCTTAGATACTCATGGAGCGCTGCTTTACTCAACAGATGATGATGAACTCATTGTGACGATTGGCTTAGACGACACAGTGATTGTCCGCGATGGAAAGGTGACTTTAATTGTTAAAAAAGACCGAACTCAAGAGATCAAAACTATTCTCAAAACGCTGCAAACGCGACCAGAGTTTGAAAGCTTCCTGTGAAACGTATCCTTCATTGGGGCGGGAGAGATCACGAGCACTCAGGTCACCGCAGCAGAGCTAACCTGAGCCAAAATGCTATTCTCATCTAAAAAATCATGGGCTTTCATGATGTTATAGACATTGACCCCTGACTCTAACAGGCAACTGTGCCCACTTTCAGGCAGGATCACTACGTAAGCATTGCGAAACGCCCGTTTTAAGCGATAGGCTTCTGGCAGCGACGGCAGCAATTTATCTTCTGCACTGGCAATGATTAGTGTGGGTTGAGTGAGCTGCCTTAACTGCTGCCTGGGCACCCGAAATTGGTGAAGTAAAGCCATTCGCCAGATTGACGTTTTTTGAGGCACCGATCGCACCGCCTGAACTAATGCCTGTTGATCGACTTCTGCAATTCGATCAAATGACGCTAGAAGCGGTAAAAACGTCACTGACGAAAATCGATAAGCCACCTCTGGCAAATATCGGCTAATTTGTGATCCCCAAGCGATCCAGGGTCTGCGATTGAAGGATGATGCAGGGTTGACTAACATGATTCGGTGGAATAGATCAGGTGCTAAAACCGCTACCTTCATCGCCAAGCATCCCCCAAACGATTCTCCGCACAGATAGACCGATCTCAAACTGTTTCCAGCTAGTTCAGCCTTGATTAGCTCAACTACCTGCTGTGCCAGTTCATCCCAACCCGTCAAGTCATCGGGCGAAATTGCTAGACATCGCACATCGAACGCAGCTTCTAGTCCTTCTGTTTGTGCTCGCAGAAGTTGCCCTGTCCCATCCATGCCGGGCAGAAACACAAATAGTGGACAGGTGGGCTTAAGCGTTTTGGGTGTCAGAAAACAAGGGTGACTCATGGAGCAAACACTAAATTAAAACTTTCTTAATAGCATCCCCGAAGCAGCAAGCAATTGATCTCATCATGGCAATGACTTGTCAGATGGTGAACGATCTCTCGTGCCCCTTTGCCTTGGTAGTTTTGCCGTTGGGATGGCGTGATCCAAAACGGACGACCTATCAGGACATCTACACGCTGATAAATCACTAGTGGATGCCAACCATCCTGCTTAAAGAGTGGCTCAGAGGGGTCAAAGAAACTGAGTAGCTTTAGGGGAACCGCCGAACTTTTCATCTCATCTTGAACGGCGATCGCGATCGGCAAAATCGCCAAATCTTGCACCGGCGCTTTGAGAGCCAGATGAGCAAACCCCCGCTGGAAGTCTCCCATCTCGGAGCGCGCTGGACTGTTGACCATTGGCTCAGTTCCTTCTGGAAAGACTCCAACGGCTTGCTGGGTCTGCAACAGTTGAATCGCCTGATGAAAAAAGCTCTGCTGCCTTTGGTTTGAGTTTTCGAGCGGAAAGCAGCCCAATTTTGTGACCACTTCACGCATCACAGGTACCTGACCCATGTAGTGATGGCAAGCAAACCGAATTGGGCGGTTCATTGCCGACATTAACAGCGGGGCATCTAGAAAGCTGCGATGATTGCTCACTACGAGAGTGGCACCCGCTTGAGGGACTCGATCGCGGTGGTGTAAATACATTTGAACGCCCATTACTGAGAGCAGCAACCGCGAAATTTGAAGCGGACTATCAGAAGACATGCAGGTCGAGCTAGAGTTTTTACGACTGGTTATTTAATGCGATGTGCAACTAATTTGCCCTCATCCCCCTCTCCCGCAGGAGAGGAGCGCTAGAAATTTTGTTCCCTCTTCTGTAGGAGAGGGCTAGGGTGAGGGCAGTCTTTGCGGGTGTTTTAAGAAAGCCGCACATCGCGTTATTAATCTAATTATTAACCTCACTTTACTTAGGTTAACAAATATCTCAGGTTATAAATAATAGCTTGAGGCTTTCACTGCTTAGCTCTCTGCCTTGCTATGCTTCCACAGAGTTCGGTCATTCATTTAGGCTGAAGCGATAGAGCTTGCGCCAATTTTTACTCCGTTTAAGGTCAACTGATTAGTTTCTATGAACTGTCTGGTCGATTATTTAAGATTGTCTGCCTAATTTTACACAGCGTTGTTAGTTAGACTGATTGGAGACGTTGACAAATAAGGGTAGGGCTACTCTATTTATTAACAAGCTGGTTAGTTAGATCCAATGACTGTTAAAGTGCCAAGTTCAAGCCCCTGGTGAGCTAATGACAGTCAAGTTGGGGTTATTTTGATGGTATCCATGAGTTCTCAACGCGCAAAGAAGCACACATTTTCGATTACGACACCGCTCTACTACGTCAACGATTTGCCTCACATTGGCAGCGCATATCCCACGATCGCGGCAGATGCAATGGCCCGTTTTCAGCGGTTGCAGGGAAAGTCTGTGCTGTTTGTCACCGGGAGCGATGAGCATGGGCAAAAAATTGAGCGCACCGCCGCGAGCTTAGGGCGATCGCCGCAAGAGCACTGTGATCTCGTTGTAGAGGGCTTCAAAAGCCTGTGGAATAAACTCAACATTCGCTACGATCGCTTTATTCGCACTACAGACACCCGTCACGCCGCGATCGTCAACGAGTTTTTTCAACGAGTCTGGGAAAACGGCGATATTTATCTGAGTCAGCAACAGGGCTGGTATTGCGTGGCTTGTGAAGAGTTTAAAGAAGAGCGAGAGCTTCTTGATGACCACTACTGTGCCATTCACCCTAACAAACAAGCCGAGTGGCGCGACGAAGAAAACTATTTCTTTCGGCTGTCAAACTACCAGCAAAAACTCGAAAAACTCTATCAAGACCAACCCGACTTTATTTTGCCAGCTACCCGTCGCAATGAAGTGCTGAGTTTTGTAGGGCAAGGCTTGCGAGATTTTTCAATATCCAGGATAAACTTAGACTGGGGCTTCCCGGTGCCCCTCAATCCTAGACACACGCTCTATGTTTGGTTTGATGCTCTATTAGGCTATATCACTGCCCTACTTGACCCCGATAGTGACCCGACGTTAGACAACGCGCTGTCCAAGTGGTGGTCGATCGACATTCATCTCATTGGCAAAGATATTTTGCGATTTCATGCGGTTTATTGGCCTGCAATGTTGATGTCGGCAGGGTTGTCTTTGCCCGATCGGGTCTTTGGTCACGGTTTCCTCATCCGCGATGGGTTGAAGATAGGCAAAAGTACTGGCAATGCGATTGATCCGGTACCTCTCGTTGATCGCTACGGAGCCGATGCCGTTCGTTACTATTTCCTTAAGGAAATCGAGTTTGGGCGGGATGGGGTGTTTGATGAGGTGCGTTTTGTTAATATTCTCAACGCCGACTTAGCCAACGATTTAGGAAATTTGCTCAACCGGACGCTAAAAATGGCGCAGAAGTACTGTGCTGGTAGCGTCCCTGATGTATCTGGCGAGGAGGTGCCGACTGACAACTTCTTAAAATCGGTAGGGTTAGAGTTAGGCGATCGAGTGGCACTCTCTTATGATGCTCTTGCGTTTAGCAGCGCTTGTGAAGCTATTTTGACATTGGTTAGAATGGGCAATAAATATATTGATGATCAAGCACCCTGGACGCTTTATAAGCAAGGAAAACAAGCGGAAGTTGAGCAAGTTCTTTACTCGGTTTTAGAATCAGTTCGATTAGCAGCGTATCTTTTGTCACCTATCATTCCAACGATAAGTACCAAGATTTATCAACAGTTGGGATATCCGGCTGACTTTAGTGACACTCGTCTACTGAATGTTTCGACCACCTTCCCACACCATCAGATGTGGGGCGTTCTTCCGGCTCAACAAACCTTAGGAGAGCCGCATCCGGTGTTTCAAAAATTAGAGCTTCCAGAGGAAGGTTCTGCTTAAGGAATAAGATCATAGTTTTTCTACATTTCATGCGGATTAGGCATCACATACATTTCATAACAAACTGAGGTTATCAATCGTGTTGAATCATTTAAACGAGTCGGAAACAGTATTTTCGCCAGAGCAAGTTCTTGAAAATCGCGGTCGCGTTGCCATCTTTATTGATGGATCTAACCTCTTTTATGCAGCGCTGCAGCTGGGCATCGAAATTGACTACACCAAGCTGCTCTGCCGTTTAACGGCGGGGTCTCGCCTGCTGCGATCGTTCTTCTACACTGGAGTCGATCGCACCAACGAAAAGCAACAGGGCTTTTTGCTGTGGATGCGTCGCAACGGCTATCGGGTCATCTCAAAAGATCTGGTGCAGCTTCCTGATGGCTCTAAAAAGGCAAACCTGGATGTCGAGATCGCAGTCGATATGATGTCACTGGTGGGGGCGTATGATACGGCTGTGTTGGTGAGTGGTGATGGCGACTTGGCGTATGCGGTCAATGCCGTCAGCTATCGTGGGGTGCGGGTTGAAGTGGTTAGCCTCCGGTCGATGACCAGCGACAGTTTGATTAATGTTGCCGATCGCTATATCGACCTCGACAACATCAAAGAAGACATTCAAAAAACGCCACGCAGCTACACCTACCGTCCGCTATCGGGGATCGGAATCATGGATGACTCCGATGACGACCACTCGATCTAATCAAGGGTTCAACCAATGGTAGGGGAGCGATGGAGACCTAAGGTTTCTTGCTCCCCTACTTCTTTGTTAATTGAGAAAGCTGAGGGGAGAATTTTGTCGCTCGATCGCGTCTAGATGTTTATGAATGCTTTAGCTAATTCTATGTTGACTTCTATTAAAAAGCCCAGTTTGAATCGCGCGATCGCCCTAAATTTACTTCTGATTACTTTACTGACGGGTACGGGCGGCTGCTTTAATCGCAACCGAACCGCCGACAAACTCAAAGAAGACACGAAAGAAATTCAGCGATTTGATAGCAACCTCACATTTAACGATGTAACCCTTGAGCAAGCAGACGACAAGGGAAAGCTTTGGTGGAAGATGAAAGCCAAACAAGCCAGCTACAGCAAAGACCAAAAGAACGCAGTCATCGAAGATCCGAAAGGTGAACTTTATCAGGATGGCAAGCCTGTATTTCAAATCGCGGCACAAAAAGGCGAGGTCAAAGGAGATGGCAAGTCTATCTTGCTCAAGGGAGCGATCGTGGCAACCGATCTTCGAGATGGCACAACTTTAAAGGGTGACGAGTTGGAGTGGAAACCCACTGATGATGTGTTGTTTGTCCGCAATAACGTGACGGGCACTCATAAACAAATGCAGTTTTCAGCCCAAGAGGGACGTGTTTTGACGCGCGCTCGAACGATAGAACTCTTTCGTCAGATTGTTGCTTCATCTAAAACGCCTGAACTTCAGATCAGAACAGAGCACCTAACGTGGGATGTCAAGGGAGAGAAAGTAATGGGCGATCGTCCCATTCAGTTTGACCAGTATAAAAATAACGTGTTGACCGATCGCGGTTCGGCTGACCAAGCGGAGGTAGATTTAAAAGCCAAAACCGTTAACCTTCAGCAAAATGCCAAGCTTGACTCAAAAGAAAAAGGGGTGCAGGTTAGCAGTAATAGTCTGCTCTGGAATCTGGATGCCCAAACTCTTGCTTCTAGCCAGCCAATCACGATTGTCAATCCGCCTCAGCAAGTTACCTTAAACGCCAATCAGGGAGAGATGGATTTGCAGAAAAACACGGTCGATCTGATAGGAAACGTCCGGGGAGTCGGACAAAAAAATCAGTCGAAATTAGATGCCGATCGAGTGCTCTGGTTCATTAATACGCAGCAATTTGAGGCAACAGGCGACGTGAACTATCGGCAAGAAAATCCGCCGTTTAGCCTCTCAGGTCCGAGAGCGTCGGGCAAGCTTGACGATCAGCAGGTCGCAGTCAACGGGGGCAGAGTCGAACTTCAAATCACTCCGCAGCCAAAGCAATAATTTCAATTTTGCAATTTCTGCTAGCCTACGTTTCTTTCTGGCTGTTCAGGAAGTTTTTGTCCGAGACGAGGCTCTGTTCCAGCTAGTAGGCGTTGAATATTGGTGCGGTGTAGCCAAATTACATAAACGCCGCCCGCGATCGCAAACAAACAATAGGGCAACGGCTGATGAAACGCGATCATGAATGCCGTGACGCTGATCGCTCCGATGATCGAGCTAAGAGACACGATGCGACTAAGGGCGATGCTGAGTGCGAATACGGAGATCGTGCTCAATCCGATCCGCCAATCCATTGCTAAAAGCACGCCGATGCTGGTTGCGACTGACTTGCCGCCTTTGAAATTGAGCCAGATTGGTTTGCTGTGTCCCAACAGCGCCAGCAATCCAGCCAGAGTGATCATCCAGGGCTGCCAGTGGGCAAGATTTACGTCTAGGACTTTGGTGTAATAAAGCCATCCGGGGAGGCGAGTGAACGCAACATTCACGGCTGCGATCGCCAAAAATCCCTTAAGCACATCGATCAATAAAACGACGATCGCGGGTGCTTTTCCTAATGTCCGTAACACGTTGGTTGCCCCGATCGAACCTGATCCTTCCTCTCGAATATCAATACCTTTGAGTAGCCGTCCTGCTAAATAGCCCGTCGGAATCGAACCCAGCAAATAAGCCAGGATCAGGAGGAGTTCGTTATTGATATACCAAGGAAGCATGAGGAGAATAAGGGATGAGGGATGAAAACCTATTATCTATCAGTCCTTGCCTGATTGAATGGTTGAACGGAATTGGGGCGACGATCGAGACAAATTTCCATACCCACTAATAGCTCTGAAAGAGACGATCCTACGATCCAAATCAGCACCCGGAATCCACTAAGGATTAAAGCAAATTGCCTAAGCCACCTTTGAGCTATCGAAAGAGATTGATACGCTCACTAATGGTATTTAGAAATCAAAAGAGGCGATCGCCGCTAAGTTTGAGCAAACGAGTCTAAAGCTCGATCGCCTTGCCGACCTGATGACAAACAGATTTCAGCACGTCTGCCGACGCTGCAATAATCTCTAGTAATAATAATTTTGCTGCTGCATCTGCTGAGGATTGGGCGCAAATGCTAACCACATCGGAAATTGCAGCATCGCTAAACTAATCATCTCTTCGGTTTCGTCGATGACGATGAGCGGAAGCAACCCATCTTTGACTAACCGATCAGCTTTCATTGCCAACGGCTCTGGAGTCTCAAATAGAGTTAAGCCTCGATCGGAGCCAAAATCACTGCGAGAGACCCCCAGACAATCTTGCAGTCCGCGTCGCCATTCTCCTAAACGTTCGGGAGAGTTTGCGAGAATCAGGGTACGGAGACGATCGCCGTAGATCTGATACAAAATCGAAATCACCGCCGATGAGATGAGAATATTTTGTAGCCGAGACCCCATCGTGCGAATCGCTCCACGCCCGCCTTGGGTGAAAAACCAGTTAGAGACTCGCTCAGCGTGAGTCGGCTCAAAGGTGCGACGCAGTTGCCACACTGACCCGTAATAGTCAGGCTGATTGCGAAACTGATCGATGAGACTGCGAATCTTTCTGGTTTGCTCTTGAAAACTCTGTTCGGCAAATCTTGGATTCGACGGCTTTTGAGGTTTGTCGTCTACGATCGGTGCTACCGTTCTTTCAGGCGGCTGAGGTTTTTCTAACTGCAATTGTTCGGCTGCAAGTGCCAGATCTTGCAAACTGCCCACCAAATAATCTTTAAAGCTCTGCACTCGAATGGCAATGTCCTGCGAGGTTCCAGCAAAGGTGGTTCGCATCTCATTGCGAATGCGTTCTTGACGACGTTCTAATTGTTCAACCGCAATTTGCAGCGTTTGCCGACGATATTCTAAGTCACCTAAGCTGTCTTGCACAAGCCGCCCCAGAGAAGCCTGAGCGTCTAGAGTCTGTTCTTTCAACTGATCCCGCACCGTTTGCAGTGAAGCGATTTCTGCTTTGAGTGACTGTTCTTGCTGAGTTAAGTCGGCAATCTTCTGCGTTGGAGTCTCGATTTCTGGCTCCAAGATCGGCTTTTCTTCAGCCAAGTCAGCAAGTTGCACCACATCCGCATCGAATGGTATGTCTTCGATCACATCAGGCACTTGGGTCGGCAGTTCGTCAGAATTCATAGAACGTTCAGTCTAGGGATTAAAGATTAGGGAGTGAATCGCGTTTGTACTTTACAGGAAATCAGGTGTCAGCGTTTTGGTTTTTGGGAAATCGCTGTTCTAAACAAGTTCGCAACGTCTTGGGATCAAAAATAATCGGCAAGAAGTGAATGCTTTTAATCTCTTTGAAATAGAACAAAATCGGCACAGGCGACCAAAAGATTTCCCAGTTTTGCCACTCTCGAAAGGGAAAGCGACGAATCAACGTTTCGCCTCGATAGATATCCAAATCTGTCTCGGTAAACCGCAGACGCAGCATCACCGTCTGAATCAGCAAAAACAGACTAAATAGGGCGATCGCCAAACTCACCCAGATTTGCACAAACAGCAGGGGCACGGCAGATAAGCCCAGCACGATCGGAATCGTGTAGCTCGGAGTCAGCTCAATCGTCTGATTAGAACTTGGAGAAGACGCAGCAGTGGTCACAAGGCTCAATCTCACAATTTAGGTCACGTCAACTCTTATTTTAGAGATGAATGTTTGAGAATGCACTGAGCATCTAGGATTGTGACTCCGCCTGCTGTTGTAATGCGGCATTGAGGAACGATTTGAGCGATCGCGCCTGATTTTCCAGCTTTGAGAGTAGCGATCGCAGCTCCAGTTTCAGGTTCAAACAACCGAAACCAGCGATAACTTTTGAGATAGCTCGGCTCAAACGCGGCTCGATCAAGCAACCAGTAATCAACGTGATAGTGCTGAATCAATGTCTTGGCGGACGACAAATCGGAGCTGTATTGAGCGTGTAACAAATCAAGCATCCGTTGACGAATTTGACGATAGTAGCCTAAGTGAAACGGCACTGCATATTCCTGCGCGGTGAGGGTGGGACGCTGACCAAACATCGGCAGGTTACTACCGTCAAGTCCTAAATATGCCGTCATGCTTGATTTTGGCGTGGATTGCAAAAACCGATAAAGCTCAGGGTTTTCGCCCGTGACATAGCTGGTGCTGGGAAAATCTTTCCAGACGAGATGAGGATAGAGAGTGGCTGCAATTGCAAATAGTGTGACTGTGCCTCGTACTATGTTGGTCGAAATGCCTGATCGCTGGCTCCAATTCATTAGAGACTGTAACCCGATCGCCAACACAATTCCGGCTGAGACTGCCATCGCAACGCGCCAACTATGAGTAGTGTAGCGACTGGGAAAATGCAATTTGGCAAACATTGCATGGGCGATAAAAAATCCCACGACTCCTGAGAATGCCAACTGCGGCAGAAGTATCCACTCCGATCGCAGTTCTTTAAGCAGCGAAATCTGTGGACGAAATTTTAGCAACCACGGGAGGAGAAGCCCGATCGCAATCAACGGGGGATTGAATGTAATTTGAATGCCGCTATCAGTGCCATCAAACCAATAGCCAAAGAAGCCAGGAAAGAAAAACGGCAGTCGTCCTCCTGGCAAGAACTCAGGCATTAATCGGGCTTGAGTTGCCGTTACCGTAGGCGCAAATTCCGATTGACTAAATACATATGGGAGCAATGTGACGATCGCTAGTCCCAATATTCCCAATTCTGGACGCAATGATTTTGGAAATAGATAAGTGACGATCGTCGATCGCATCCAAACACGTTTGGGATTGTTAACGTGATTAACTTGGATAACATTCATCACAAACCACAGCCACCGCAGCCCAAGAAATAAACTGATCAACACGGCTGCCAACGGACAAAAAAAGCCCATTATTAAAACTGTAATCGCTAACGGAATCCAATTCTTTCTCGCTAGATAATAGAGGGATGCGACCAGCAATAATTCCCAAAACGATCGCGGCGATGCAGAGGCGATATCGTCTCGCTGCCAGCAGCTTTGCAGCAAGATTAGACTGCTGAAAAAACCAGCGATCGGACTTGGAAACAACTGCACAGTTAACCGATATCCATACCAACCAACGAGTAAGCTCAGAGGCAATGGCAGCAATTTGCTCAAAACTAACGGAGTGATTCCCACGGTTGCCATAAGGCGATAGAGTGACCCTAAGCCCCACGGAGTCACCGACTGAAAATAGTCCGCCATCAAGTCGTGTGAAAAGAGTTCCGAGTCGAGAAATCGCTGCATCCAAATCAGGTAGACTCGCGCATCATCCTGAATGACATACTCACTAGAGAATGCTTCTTGCAAAGCCAATCCGCCATAGAGAGCAGCAAACGCCAAGCTTAACCCTAGCCAAAATCTTGCGGGTAGTTGGCGAGCGATCGTCAGTGGAACAGCGCGAATAGTCATCGAAGTTCGCCTGCAACTCGACAGCAGGAACCAGTAAATGTGATGTTCAGACTATCACAGGTTGATTCGCATCGAATTCGCGTCTTGTTGAGTGTGTTGTCTGACGATCGCTAGAGAGTTCTATGCACTTTAAGAGGATGTTTGAGACGTATGGAAAGTCTCTTCGGGACGATTGCGTCTCGCTCGTGAATAGAATTCCGGGCTAGCCTTGCGAAGTCCGTTTCGACGGACTGAATGCCTCAATTCCTGTCCCAGTCCCTTGAGTGGACTTCGCACCGTTAGACCGTGATGTTCAATCACGGGCAGATCATGGCATCAACGACTCCTTTTCAAACATCCTCTTAGAAAATTGCAGCTTAATAAAGTCTCAAATCAGCGAATCAGCAAAACCGCAGACTGGAGTAGACCAATTACGAAACCTAAAATGCCGCCCAAGTTGACGATCGCTTGCAGTTCGCTTTTGACAATTCCATTAATGGCGTTTTCTAAATCTGCGGGAGACGTGGCTTTGACTCGATCGACAATCACCTGATCAATATTCAAAATTGGGATGGCTTGAGCCACAATATTTTCGAGATCTCGCTCCAGATATCGCTCTAAAATCAACGCCAACTCCTGACTGATCACTTCCAAGGAGCCAGTTACCGCCTCCGACGTTTGCAGACGAGCCAAAACCACTGATGCCACATTTTCCCAATCAACCGACTCACTCAAGCCCTGCAACACATCAGCCCCTCGAGCTTGCAGATAATTGCGGACACTTTCGCGCATGGTTTTGCGGAGTTGTCTGACCGTCGAAACAGGCAGGTCTTGCAGCGACAGGTTTTGCAGCCATTCTTTTAAGCGAGATTTCACGCCCAGCGAGAACACCAACTCAGCCAAAACCGTGTTGCACGCTTCTTTTTCATCTAAACAGAAGGTTCTCAGTCGCACCAGAGAATTACGAACACCAAAAAGATTGGCGACGACCCAATAGGTTCCGCTCGTTTTTTCTCGAAAGCCTTCATCAATGACTTGAATATTGCGATCGGTCAAAAAATCAATCAACACTTGACGAATTCGATCGGGCGGTGCGACCACTTGAGTCACCCAGTCTGCCAACTTGCCAGACTGGTCATCGCTGAGTTGAAACTCTAGAATCACCTGATCAAAGATCTGGTTAAGCTGCTCCTCTAAAAAGTCTTCGCGCCGTGCCAACACCTTTAACAATCGGGGCAACGACTGCCCAAACAAATCTCGCAGAATGTTTGCCACAATTTTGGCGGTCTTCTGCTCTTTGTCAGACTCGAGTTGCTCAAGCGCCAGTTTTAAAAGCCACAGCAGCGCACTCTGCACTCTCTCAGTTTGCAGCAATCGCCGCGCTAACTTTTGCAGCTCATCAGGAGTCAGCAGCGACCCCATAATCGTGTCAGAAATCCGCTTGGCTAGACGTTCTTGATTGCGAGGAATCAGACCCGGCGTAAACGGGATACGCTGTTTGCCGAGATAGAGCGCACGATAGGGACGAAACAACATTTTGATCGCGACATCATTGGTGAAATATCCAATGACCCCACCCACGATCGGAGGAGCGACAAAGAGCCAAAGTGTAGAGAGATTCGTCATTCTTTCATAACGACTAACACTCCCATCGTACCCCCGGCAGTGAGGTAGTGTGTGGCAGATGCGAATCCAGCTTGGGTAGCTAGACTAACTTGTTTTGCACCTGTCGGAAATTTGTCGAGACTGGGCGCGATGTAGGCATATTCTTCAGTGAAGCCTAGCCGATGAGCCGCCGGAACCACCACTTCGTCGAGATACCACGTCTGGAACGATCGCACTAATCCATTACTCGGACGATGCATATCGAGAATGGCGGCTTTTGCACCTGGCTTCAAGACGCGATGGATTTCTTTCAAACTGAGCAGAATGTCGGTCACGTTTCGCAGACCATAGCCCATTGTGACGCAATCGAAGTGATTGTCAGAAAAGGGCAACGTCAAAACATCCGATTTAACCCATTGAATGGTGGGCTTAAGACAGCGGCGATTTGCTCGATCGCTAGCCACCGCTAACTGAGCCGGAGAAAAATCAACGCCGTAAACCTGTCCTGTTTTGCCCACTTTTTCGGCTAACATTTGAGCAATGTCACCACTGCCGCAGCAGAGATCGAGACACCTGTCTCCAGGTTTAGCACCGCTCCACTTAACTGCCATTTGTTTCCAGATGCGGTGTTGCCCGAAGCTGAGAACCGTATTTAGCTCGTCATAAACAGGTGCGATGCGATCAAACAAGGCTTGGATTTGGTCAGAATTCATCCGATTTTGGGTTGCCGATTTTGGACTGAAGACCCACTAGAAAAGGAGGTCTTTAAAATTCTAGATTTTAAAGACCTCCTTTTTGGCTTGGCATTGCTAAATCGTATTAATCAACAATCCCTATGCCATCACAGGCGACTGACGGTTGCACGTTAATACCAAGGCGACCTGTTGAGCAGAAAGATGTAGGAGCAAGAGTTCATCTTCTCTGAGGGTGCAAGGCTGCTTCCACTGTAGAGACAGCACCGCCAACAGTGAACCTCGCAGCGCCACCGGAACAATCAAGTGCGCCTGAATTCCAGAACTACTGTAATGAGGAGCGTTAGACAAACTGGCATCGGTAGGAACGTTGACAGACACCTGAATTTTTTGAGACGCGATCGCCTCTCTCACCATTGAGTCTTTCTCTAGCCAATTTTCTAGAGGCTCGGTGGCACTGTAGCTGCCGTAATCTGTAAACGTTTCTTTCTCGACGAGTTGCAAAATGCAGCCATCGGCTAAAAAGTTTTTGCCCACCGCCGTCGCGATCGATGCTAACGTGCTTTCTAAACTAGAAGCGGTTTGAGCGATATGAATAATGGTTGAGAGTAACGCGGTTTGAGCCTGCGATCGCCGCAGTTCTTCGGTTCGTTGTTTCAACAGTTCATAGGTCTCGGCTGCTCGTTGCACAACCGCTTTTAGCTCGTTAGGGTCCCAAGGTTTGGTAATGTATTTGTAAACCTGCCCAGAATTGATTGCCTCAACCAGGTCTTCAACGTCCGTGAAGCCAGTAAGAATAATCCGCATGGTGTCAGGAAACTTGGGCACTGTGCGGCTCAAAAATTCAGTCCCTTTCATTTCGGGCATCCGTTGATCCGAGATGATCACCGCGACCTCTCCCTCAGCAGACAAAATTTCTAACGCTTGCATCCCACTTTCAGCTTTAAGAACCTGAAAATCTCGTCGGAAGGTGCGATAGAGCAAATCGAGGTTGTCTGGCTCATCATCGACCACCAGCATTTTGGTCTTTTGGGGACGCTCTAAACTCATCAACTGGCGGCTAATGGGATCAAGCTCTGGAATTGTGTATTCCATTAATAACGAACTCCTTCGCAAAGATGGGGAAAAGCCGATCGCCGACAGTAGCTTCTGTTTTAGGCGTTCAGCAAGACATGGAAAAATGACACCCCCTTAGTCTTGCCACTTTGCTCTAATTTTTAACAGAAACCGATAAAAAGATATCTGACCCGTAATTGAGGTCAGCTTGTGGGTATTTATAGACTGGTAGTTATTGGGTTGGCGATTGGGCACACAAATGGACAGTAATATGTCGTCTAAGAGCAAACGGCTTGCGGTGTTGATTGATGCAGAAAATGCGAGTGCTGAGGTGATTGAGACGCTTTTGCAGGCAGTGACCCAATATGGAACCGCCCACGTTAAGCGAATTTATGGAGACTGGACAAACGGGCAACTCGCAGCCTGGAAAGATAAACTCAACAAGCTCGCGATTCAACCGATTCAGCAGTTTCGATATACGACGGGCAAAAATTCGATCGACAACGCTCTGATTATCGACGCGATGGATTTGCTCTACACGCGCAACTTCGACGGGTTTTGCATTGTTTCTAGCGATAGTGATTTCACTCGTCTAGCCAGTCGCATTCGAGAATCGGGGCTGGTGGTGTATGGATTTGGTGAGCCAAAAACGCCAGAGGCTTTTGTGAGTGCTTGCGACCAGTTTATTTACACTGACCCATTCAAGCCCCTGAAGAGTTCTACATCTGATCTGCCTACCGGAAACAAGCAAACCTCAAAAGACGCACAGAACGCATTCGTACCCGATCCTTTTGCTTCAATCCTGTCCCACGAAAATAAGCAAACCTCAAAAGACGCACAGAACGCATCTAAAACCGCTGCTTCTACGACAACGAGTGCAAGTCAGCAAAGCTTGAAAATCGACAAGAAGTTATTGAAGCTTTTGAAGGATGCTTATGCCGCGATCGTCGGCAGCGACGGTTGGGCGCACGTAGGAACGCTTGGAGCACAGATTAAGAAACTTTGCCCAAATTTTAACCCTAAAAGTTATGGTCATAAACAACTTGGAAAGCTATTAAAAGCAACCAATGTCTTTGACTTTAAAGAAACTCCAAATACCAAGAATCCAATGGCTAAAGATGTGTATATCAAGCAGCGTCTCGGCGCGTTTGCTTAAGGTCTTCAACTCCAAGCTTCTCGACTGCGCTCCCACGGAAGTCCTTCTTGCTCTAACTCTTCGATCACCTGCAATCCGCGAGTATCACCTACTTTGAGCATCGCCGATTTTGCATCTTCGCGCACACCCACATCTGAGTCTTCAGCAAACGACTCAATGAGAGCATCGATCGCCGTGGCATAAATCACGTTTGACGGTAGCTCTCGACAGAGTTGACCCAACGCCCAAGCCGCATTACTGCGAATTGCCGCGACTGGGTCTTGTCTCAATGCCTCAATTAACGGCGGTACTGCCGCTACCACCACGTCATAACCCACCGAGGTCATCTGTGCCAGCGCACTGGCTGCCCACAGCCGAACGGCTGGAATGTCCTTTCTGACTGCCGTGATTAGCGTTGTCAGAGCGCAGCGATCGTGACAGTTTCCCAGCGCCCAAACGACACCTTTCCGCACATAGCCGTTCCAATCTTCGTCATACTGCTTAACCAGTGGCTCGACTGCATCTTTGCTAGGGTTGCGTCCCAACGCATAGGCAGCACTCACCCGCACTAATGGGCAATCATCGCTCAACAGACGAATTAAATGGGGAATTGCCCGATCGTCTTGCAGTTCACAAAAGGCTCGCGTCGCCATCATTCTCTGCTGCACATCCTGCGAGCCGAGGATTGCCAGCATCAAATCAGGGTTAGGCTTTTGGGCTTCTGACTCATCTTCGATCGCAGGAATTTGATCTAGCGGGTCGGCTAAATCAACGTCGATATCTAAGACGGTCAGATCATCATCGCTATACATATCTAGTAACTTTACCGCACCAGATGACTAGAGAATTTTGAATTCAAAAATTATCGTAATTTCAATGGCTTGACCATCCACAGTGATTGAGTTTGGTAGCCCAATGTTTGGTATAGCTGAAGAGCAGGCTGGTTGGATGTAAAGACTTGTAAGCCAATTTGTCGATCGCCTCTCTCTCTCGCCCAATTTTCAGCATGATGCACGAGCGCTGAGCCGATGCCTCTGCGTCGATGACTCGGCATGACGTACAGCAGAAAAATGTGGGCATGGCGATCGCCGCTCACTTGATCGATGGCGTTGCCTAGCCACAAACCCGCGATTGACTGCTGCACCAGACGCGAAGAAGGCAGACCTCCAGCCGCAATACCATCACCAAATTCAACCCACCAGATCGGCGTTTGGCTTGAGAAATATTGCTCGATCGTCACTGCCAGATGAGCAAAGTCATTAGCTGGATAAAGCTCTTGATAAGTACGCTGCATAAATTTCACCAGCAGTGCTCTATCTAGAGTCGAGCCTACTCGCAGTCGATAATCAGACGATAGCTGATCAGACACAAGCCGCTAAATTAAAGCTTTTCGGATGGGGCGAGATCGTCAGGCAAGCCTTTAATGAGAGCAGACAGCGCAGGAGGCAACCCAGCTACAGAGTGAGAGTCAGGAGCCTGAGCTTTGTCGCTAGTCGGATTGACTTCTTCGATCGGAGCCGGAGCTGCCATATCAGAGGGAAGAAAGATGCGGGCACTGACTGCCACCAACGCAACTAAGAAAACCAGCACCACCAGCAGAGGGGCAACATACTGACGAAGAAAAGCCATAGGACGGGCGACCGCAATGAAGGGATTTTTCTAAAAAATTAGCTCAAGATTTGTTAAAAATCTCTAATCTAATCCTACCGCTCTTGACCCCCTATGCTGGAAAAAGTTAAAGCTCGTTTGAAGCCGAAGACTCAGCATTCCAAGGGGCAAAGAAGGGCAACAACACCAAACCAGGAAGCGCCAACACTGCTGTCATGAGAAAAAAGAGCGTCCAGCCCATTGCATTTGCCCATTGACCCGCAGGCGCAACTAAAATATCTCGACTAAAGGCTGCCAAACTCGAGAGCAGTGCATATTGAGTTGCCGATAAGCCAGCGTTGCAGAGACTCATCAAAAAGGCAACAAACGCGGCGGCTTCCAAGCCTGCGGTAAAGTTCTCCACATTCAGCGCAAACACCATCAGCCAATAATTTTTGCCGACGATCGCCAGCAGCACATATGAGAGATTGCCGATCGCCTGCAAAACTGCAAAAATCCACAGCGATCGATTCACCCCAATCTTGGTCATGATCGCGCCTCCTGCCAACGTTCCAACAATAATGGCTGCAATGGCGAGCGCTTTCGGGGTAGCCAGATCATCAGGACTGAAGTTCAGCCCTTTGTTGAGCAAAAAGGGCGTTGCCACGTTTCTCAATAGAGAATCGCCCAGCTTATAGATGACGATAAACACCAAAATCAGCACCGCTTGCCGGGAACCATTGCGCTGAAAAAATTCTTGAAAAGGCAAAACTACTGATTCTCTCAGCGTTTGAGGCGGACGCACTTGAACGGTTGGCTCTGGGGCAAACAACGACGTGATTAACCCGATCGTCATCAGCAACGCCATGATCAGATAGACCCACTTCCAAGGCATCCACCCTGCTAGCTGAAACGTGAGCGCCCCCGTCACCAAAATCGCCGATCGATACCCCAGCAAAAACAGAGAAGCCCCTGCCCCCCGTTCTGGCTCCGACAAAACATCAGTTCGGTAGGCATCGACAACGATATCTTGACTGGCACTAAAAAAGGCGACGACAAACGCAGCTAAGAAAAAAGGACTGGCAGACAGCGACCTAAACGTTTCCCAAAATTCGCACATGCCTTTGAGCCAAGTGGCATCGCGACACAGGTCTGTCGAATTCACCGCAAATTGATTCAGGTGAGTGGGGTCTTGAATTGCCATCAGCCCGATCGTCAGAATCAGCAAAAGTTGAGTCACGACTAGCCAACCCCGTCGCCGACCCAAAAAAGGAGGGACGAAGCGATCGAGCAACGGCGACCAGAGAAACTTTAGCGAGTAGGGAACGGCAGCAATACTAAAGGCGGCAATCACCTTGAGCTCTACTCCTTCCTTAGTGAGCCAAGCTTGAAGAGGATCTTTGCTCGTCAAGTAAAACGGCAGACCAGAGGAAAAGCCTAAAAGCATCAGAGCCATCATCTTGCGGCTCTGAAAGACTTTTAGTAAAGACGGCGGCATCGTTTTCACGTTAAAAGCTCGGCGGACGGGATAGCGTTCTAGCTATCATCTCACAGCCACGTCTCAGCAAAATCTAGAGCATTATGACAACGGCTGAATTTCGGAGGGAGATTGAATCTGCCACGATCGTCCCTGATAATGTGCCTGCTCTCCCGAAATTTGAATTCCGGCAAGCTGCCGCATCAAGGTCACCATCTCGACTCGTTCGATATCGCTCAAATAGTCATGTCCAGGCAAACCACTGTGCGTCTTGTCAGGGTCACCGCCCGCTTCAAGATAACGTTGATGAGATACGTCAAGAAGTTCTCTCAGTCTGGCATACTGCTGCTTTTCAAGGTCGGTGGGTTCTCTCATGGGTCTTGCAGCCAGTAAATAGGAACAATCTCACCATCGGCTAAAACAAAGGCGATCGCTAAAACAGGGCTAGCAGTTTCGATACACCAAACACCGATTTCTGGATCATAGAGCCTTCTTTCAATGAAACCTAATGTTTCGAGGGCATTCAGCACGAGATACTGATCTTCAGTGGGTTCCACGCTTGACCATCACAGTTTCCACCTCAGAGATTCTACAAGACAATTCCTAACCCCCTCACTTAACATCTCCTTACAAAGCGACAATTAACGATGCAATTGATAATGAACGTTTATTTAACGCTACAGAATTCCTCAAGTAATGCTTATCAAAATCCTGATATTATCCTTAAGAACGAGTCATTAACCTCCTTGATGAGGCACCGCTTAAATTTGATTCCAAAGTTTGGACTCAAATGTGAAAAGTCGATCCCTCATCGGTGTAAGGTACATAATTGACGACCAAACGTGGGTCAGGCAGATTGTCTGGACGCTGTTGGTGCTGCTTGCTGAGAAAGATTTGACGATTTAAACAGGAAGGGAGATATGTCGTACGCTCAAACCAAAACCCAGGCTAAAGCCGGGTATAAAGCTGGGGTTCAAGATTACCGTTTAACCTACTACACCCCAGACTACACGCCTAAAGATACGGATATTTTGGCAGCGTTCCGGGTCACTCCTCAACCTGGCGTTCCCCCCGAAGAAGCCGCAGCCGCAGTTGCCGCAGAATCCTCCACGGGAACCTGGACGACCGTGTGGACAGACCTGCTGACCGACCTCGATCGCTACAAAGGGCGCTGCTACGATATCGAGCCTGTTAAAGGTGAAGATAGCCAGTTCATCGCCTACATCGCGTATCCGCTAGATTTGTTTGAAGAAGGCTCTGTCACCAACCTGCTGACCTCACTTGTCGGCAACGTGTTTGGCTTTAAAGCTCTGAAAGCGCTGCGTCTAGAAGACCTTCGCATCCCCGTCGCTTATTTGAAGACTTTCCAAGGACCTCCTCACGGCATTCAGGTTGAGCGTGACAAGATCAACAAATATGGTCGCCCCATGCTGGGTTGCACCATCAAGCCGAAGCTTGGTCTGTCGGCTAAAAACTACGGACGTGCGGTTTACGAATGTTTGCGCGGTGGTTTGGACTTCACCAAAGACGACGAAAACATCAACTCCCAACCGTTCCAACGCTGGCGCGATCGCTTCCTGTTTGTGGCAGACGCGATCCACAAGTCTCAGGCAGAAACCGGAGAAATCAAAGGTCACTACCTGAACTGTACGGCTGCAACGTGCGAAGAAATGCTGAAGCGGGCTGAGTACGCCAAAGAACTCGAAATGCCCATCATCATGCACGACTTCTTAACGGCTGGCTTTACCGCCAACACCACGCTGGCGCACTGGTGCCGCGATAACGGAGTCCTGCTGCACATTCACCGCGCCATGCACGCCGTGATTGACCGTCAGAAGAATCACGGGATTCACTTCCGCGTCTTGGCGAAGTGTCTGCGGATGTCTGGTGGCGACCACATTCACACCGGAACCGTTGTCGGTAAGCTCGAAGGCGATAAAGCGATCACCTTGGGTTTCATCGACTTGCTGCGTGAGAACTACATTGAGCGCGATCCGTCTCGTGGTATCTACTTCACCCAAGATTGGGCTTCGATGCCGGGTGTGATGGCAGTTGCTTCAGGTGGTATTCACGTATGGCATATGCCTGCGTTGGTGGACATCTTTGGCGATGATTCTGTCCTGCAATTTGGTGGCGGAACCCTTGGACACCCTTGGGGGAATGCACCAGGTGCAACCGCGAACCGCGTCGCTCTTGAAGCGTGCGTGCAGGCTCGTAACGAAGGTCGTGACCTCATGCGTGAAGGCGGCGACATCATTCGTGAAGCGTGCCGTTGGTCTCCTGAATTGGCAGCTGCTTGTGAGATGTGGAAGGAAATCAAGTTTGAGTTTGAGGCAGTCGATACCGTTTGATGCCCTGTTTGAATGTTGGGTTTTAGATTTTAGCGTTAACGTTTAATCTAAAATCCAAACCCTAAACTACTTCGCTCATGGATCTCAAGCGAATTGCGAAAGATACGACCAAGACTCTAACCAGCTACCTGACTTATCAGGCAGTGCGAGTGGTGATCTCCCAGTTGGATGAAACTGAACCTAAGCGAGCCTATTGGCTGCATCAATTCTCTGCTCGAGAAAAGATTCAGGACGGTGAAGCTTATTTGCAGGCACTCTTTCAAGAGCGGCAGGATCTTGCATTCCGCATTTTGACAGTGAGAGAACATCTCGCCAACGAAATCGCTGAGTTTTTGCCAGAGATGCTGCGATCAACGGTTCAGCAAGCCAACATGGAGCAGCGCCGCCAGCAGTTAGAACGAATCACGCAATTCAATTCGACGACTTCCAGTTCTTCTCCTGACTCGTCGGAGTCTTCCGACTCTGAAGAAGCTTACGACGAGTCGCCTTAACTTTAAAGACTCAAACCTTTTGATCGAGGAAATCCATGAAAACTCTGCCTAAAGAGCGCCGTTACGAGACTTTTTCGTACCTTCCTGCGCTGACCGATGCTCAAATTGCGCGTCAGATTCAGTACACGATCGATCAGGGCTATTTCCCTTGCATCGAGTTTAACGAAACGTCTGAACCCGAAACCTATTACTGGACGATGTGGAAGTTGCCGTTGTTTAACGCAACCAGCCCTCAAGAAGTCCTAAACGAAGTGCAACAGTGCCGCTCTGAGTATTCGCACTGCTATATCCGCGTCGTTGCGTTTGACAACATCAAACAATGTCAGGTGATGAGCTTTATCGTTCACAAACCGGGCAGCAACAGCAACAGCGGCGGCAACAGCGGCGGATATCGCTACTAATTTCGATAGGCGGATCTTTTAGAAGATCTCCGATCGTTCCATAAGCTTTAAAGGGGGATAGTTTGGTCTATCTCCTTTTTTTTGTTGGGATGACCTTGAGTGCGGGTAGATTATCGGTCATGGCGGAAGCAATGAGACGTTTCGGTGAAACGTCTCTACGGCATCGGGTGAATCCATCATCTATTTGCGTCGTGGGTTCATTTGATGTGAGAAAATAAGCAAACTGAAGCAACGAGTGAAAATGGTCAGTGAAGTCAAAACAGTCTCAGGACGCGGAATTCCTTTAGTGGGCAACGACATCGATACCGATCGGATCATTCCCGCTCGATTTTTGAAGTGCGTCACATTTGATGGGCTAGGAGCCGATGTGTTTGCGGACGATCGGGCACAAGCCAAGGGTCAACACCCGTTTGATCAGTCCCAGTATCGGGGAGCCAAGGTTCTTGTAGTCAATGATAATTTTGGGTGTGGCTCCAGTCGCGAACACGCTCCCCAAGCGATCGCGAAGTGGGGCATTGGAGCGATCGTCGGTGAAAGCTTTGCCGAGATCTTTTTTGGTAACTGCGTTGTGATGGGCATTCCCTGTGTGATGGCGGATGCTGCGACAACCAAGCGCTTGCAAGAAATGGTGACAGCCGATTCTAACGTTGAGATTGCGGTAGATCTAGAAGCGATGCAAGTGAAGTGCGGTGATTTTAGTGCCCCAATTTCAATGGGCGAAGGCTCTCGTATGATGCTGATGGCAGGCACTTGGGATGCGTGTGGTCAACTGGTTGCTCAGGGCGATCGGACTCGCGCCACCGCTGCAAATCTGCCTTATCTCTCTTGGAGCAAACTCGCTTCTTAAACTTGGGAGGCAAACATTGCTGTACGATCAGCTTTTCCTGGTGACGATTCCAGAATTTGTCAATTGAGTGTGAATAGTTTGGAAGCTTGGCAAGCAGAGGGTAAATCTATCCCTGAACCCAAGACACTTCAGATTGTCTGATGTTGGTTGCGATCGTGGCATTGTGTACCACGTCAAAATCCACCACATTCACATCACCAACCCCGTAGAGACGTTTCGGTGAAACGTCTCATTGCTTCCGCCATGACCGATAATCTACACGCATTCAAAATAAATTTGCGTGGCATAGAATTCATCCACGAATCAATGCAATGGGTTATGTGTTTACCCGATAGTGTGGAGACGTTCCACCGAAACGTCTCTACGGGGCAAAATTGCACGGACGCTGCATGAAATTTGTTGGCTCTATCATTCTATTTCGGTATAGCGATATCTTTCGCGTTCATCATCTTGATCACCTGAAATATAATGCTCGGATGATAAAATGTTGCAGGTGATTTGATCAGATGTGCTATTTCTATAAACAGTGTATTCATCTCTGCATTCACGCTAGTCTGTTTGATCAATTGTTTAATATATCCACTCAACAGATTCCCAATCCAACTAGATTTCAATCGCCCCGCCGTTGTTAAAAAGCGCGAATCCTGCCCAACTGCCAGCATCCACGGGAAGCGATTGCTCTGAGCAAGCTTGCGCTGAAAGTCAATAGAGCGTCCCTTACCAATCGTCAGCCACTCTCGCAGCACGAGCGCAGACAAAGCGCTAATCGTCATGCCCTGCCCATACACTGGGCACAACGCGCAAACTGAATCGCCTAGCGCCACAAACCCATCAGGAAGCTTTGTTTTCTCATAATGCCGCCAACGATTTGCTGTTGCACGATGGGCGTAGATCGGCGACATAGGTTCGGCGGCGCTAATCGCGTCATAAAATTCTGGACTCGGAAGACTGCGGGCAAACTCTAAAAAACCTGTCTCGTCGATCGCCGGAAAGTCGTGTCCATACCCGCCTAACGTTGCGATCCACTGTCCGTCCTCTATGGTGGCTAGATAGCCGAGTCGAGTTGAGTCGGGCGGCTGTTGAGAAATCAGCATTACCTTCCAATCGGCTGCAACGTCTTTGGGCACCCGATAGCGGCGAGTCGCATAGCCCAAAAACGGATTCACCACCGTCTCAGCAGGCGCTTGAAATCCTGCCTTCTCTAACCATTGAGGAGCCGCAGATCCACGACCACTCGCATCGACTACCAACGAAGCCGAAAGTTGCGATCGCGCCTTTCCCGCTAACGATTCTAATCCGACTCCTGTAACCTGTCCATTTTGTGCCAATAGCCCGGTAACGCGATGGCGATCGACAAATTTCACGGCAGAAAGCCCAGCCAATCTTTGACGAATCGCCCACTCTAGTAAAGGACGCGAACAGGTGAAAGAAGCAATGTCTGTCGGCTCGTCTGTGCGGCAATTCCAGGCTCCCTCGTTGAAATAATGAAACTCACGCGCCCAGTCGATCGCCACCGCACCCGCCTTAGTTAAATCATCTCCAATACCCGGAAACAACTCTTCTAAAATTCGATAGCCTTTGGTGAATAAAACATGGGGTTGAGGCGACTGAGGAACTCCTCTGCGGTTTTCGGGATGGTCAGGGAAGCGATCGCGTTCGACCACAATCACAGAGTCACAGAAATCAGATAAGACTCGTGCGGTCAACAGTCCGGCAATGCTGCCACCGATTACAACGGTCTGAGTGAGATGTCTCATGAGGTCGCTCCTGGCACGATGAGAATCTAGTGTATCGTTTTGTGACGCTGAGGATAGGGAGTCCGATCGTAGGTCGTCAAGTCATTGAAACTGCGATCTAGAGCAACCAACTAAATCTAGCCTAAGTTCTGGGTCTAACGCACTAACAGAACTCGTGAAGAGGCGATTCACACATCGAAGAAGTGGTTGAAATGTGTTTGGAGGCTTGGCAAGCCGAAGGTCAATCTATTCTGAACCAAAGACGTTTCAGACTGCCTGATGATGAGTATTCGTAGTTCAAACTGTATATTGAAGCTTCGTGTACAACTTCAAAAAATCTCTGACATCATAAATGGATTTCAAAAGTTTCTCTGAATTACGTGAGTTTGTTCGCCGCTACAATTCAACATCCGTTCTGCGGATTGGAACGGAGAGATGCTGGCAAAAGCGGGAAGTGAAATACTCAAGTTCCCTAGATTGGCTGTATGGTAACATCGAGCGTAATTATGCAGTCCGTCTCATGTTACTGGCTAGTGCAGGTAATTCCCATCGGCATGAGAATATTAGTGTTCAAGCATTTAACGATTTAATTAATGCTTATCATAACTGGGATGGACATACTATTTCAGACAAGCACATTCTTGAGGAGGAAGTAAAAGTTTTATTAAGCTTTATACTAAAATGGGAAATTGACAACGAGAAAACAGTACGTAACTGGTCACTAAACCTAAGTAGTATTTTAAATCTAGAAGTGATTAGTGATCATATAGCTAGTTTATTTGTACAACGTCTAGTAGCCTTCCAGAATGCAGGTTTCGGAAGCCGATCCTCCCGTATAAAACGAGCGATTAAACTAGTTGAGTTATTAAACAACCGCTCCAACAAAGAATTTTCAGATACCTTCTTAGACCACGTAGGATTAAGCCCAAAAAATTACTTCAGGCAATTCTTAGCCTGTTTAATCCTGTTTGACCAATTTTCCGAAAGAAGAGGATTTTGCAATCTCTCTCAGCTTCCCAATATAGAGCGACAACTTCAAGAATTCGGTATTACCCCAGAGAACTTAAAAGTGTTTGTTAAACGAAACAGCGCCCCTTTTTCTACCCAAGTTGAGATTTCATTTCGTAGAAGGGTTAATCAAACTCTCAATAATGTTCCTGGTTTTTATCAGCCACTTTTCTACAATCATTTCCTAGAAATTCCCTTTGTTGAATTGAGCAATGAGGAATTCTGTTTGCCAGATCCTTTTTCTCTTACAGAATCATGTTGGAATCAGGTGAAGGATCTTGTGTCCCAGAGTAAATTAGAACCCCTGTTGAGTCGTGCATTTGAAGATTATCTTGAAAATGTACTATTCCCCCTTATCTGTCCTAACTCTTTTAAGAGAATTCCTGAAGTCAAAAATCCTAGCTCTAGTAAAGATAAGCGTGCTGACTTTCTCATTGAAACTTCAAGTGCGTACATTGTAGTGGAATGCAAAAGTAGTGTTATGTCTTCCGATACAAGTGCATATTTTCAGGCTGATAAACTTGCCGATCTTTGGTGTCGCATTCATTCTGCATTTGAGCAAATCAGCGTAACAGTAGAAGCTTTCAATCTCTACGACAAACCAGTGATTCCTCTAATCCTAACTTTCTATGACAGTGTTGCTGCATCCACAGGGTTTGAAGAGATGGTTAAGCAAACCAGTTATTGCTCCCGCATGAGATTAAATATGCCGCCGATTGTCCGCTCTCTACACGAATTTGAACATTGGATTTCTGATAGAAGCATCAATAATTGGTCAGAATTGATCCTTTCACAACAGAATGCTGGCTCTCCTGTGCAACGTGATAATAAAGGTCACAATTATGAACACTTAAATGACATTTCTAGAGATTTATGGGGTTGAAACCAATCACCATCGGCTAAAGGGATGGTTGACTAGATTGGAATTGTAGTAACGCGCATCGTGAGACACGTTTTCACCGATCCAGTCGGGTAGCTCGCTCGCTCTTTGAAATTAGCCTGCGAACGGTGAGGTATTTACCGCCCACCCTTTTCAGTCAAATTCTGACTATCCGATCGCCACATCAGAACCCTGACTAAAATTGTAAGAGATGGTAAAACCGAGGTAAAACCGATGACAGTCCGGCAGCCGCGCTACAGCAAAGAGGAATTTGCTCGACGAGGCGATGAGATTTATGAGTCTCAGATTAGATCGCAAGTCGAAGCAGATCATCATGGAAAAATTGTGGCGATCGACATCGAAACCGGAGCCTTTGAAGTAGATGCCAGTGAAATTGCCGCCTGCGATCGCCTTGAAGCTCATCATCCAGACGCGCAAATCTGGATCGTCCGCATTGGCTCTCGTCATGTTCGTCGATTTGGCGGACGCACAAAGAGATCTGCATGATTACTGGAATTGTGAATGCAGATTTTGAACCGATTATTTCGCTTTCGGTCTGTGGCTCTGATGGGAAGATTTACACGCAAGATGCGATTGTGGACACAGGTTTCAACGGTTGGCTTTCACTGCCTCCAGATTTGATTGCTCGGTTAAATCTGCGATGGAAGAGACGAGGACGAGCGGTTCTCGGAGATGGGAGTGAATGCGTTTTCAATGTCTATGAAGCAACTTTGGTTTGGGATGAAGTTCTTCTGACAATCCCAGTTGATGAAGCTGATTCAGAGCCACTTGTCGGAATGTCGCTGATGGAAGGCTATCAGCTAACGGTGCAGGTATTTGAGGGTGGCCGTGTCGAACTTAGCAAAGTGAGTACGGTCTAGCAAGCTTTTTGCAAAATGCAGATACTGAATCTGTAGAATCAATCGAAAATCATCACCATTGGTTAAAGGGATGATTAATTAGATTGGAATTGTAGTAGCGCGAATCGTGATATACATCTTCACTGATCCAGTCAGGAAGTTCAATTGCTCTTTAAAATTAGCCTGCGAACGGCGACGTAGGTATTTGTCGCTCACCCTCTTCAGTCAAAGGCGACTATTGAATGTTCACGTCAAAACTAAAGCCTTTCAAGTGAACGCGAGTGAAATTGCTGCCTGCGATCGCCTTCACTCGGTCAGGCTGTTTTTCGTCCCCAATACTTTGCAACTGATATAGACTAGCTATACCTTAATTTCAGAAGCCCGTCTTATGCTGAGCAAGTTGTGGCAGCGCCTCAAATCGTTGATGTTATTCTGTCTGTGCTGCATTTTGGCAGTGAGTTGCAATCGCTCTACCCCCGATTCATCCAATCTCAACAGTGGACGAATTACGATCGGTACCACCGCAACGGTCAGCACGATCGATCCCGCAGATGCTTACAGTATTTTTTCTGGCAATCTACTCTACAACTTAGGCGATCGTCTCTACACTTACAAGCTCGGCACCAGTGAGTTAGAACCTCAACTGGCAACTGCCCTGCCGATCGTCAGCGCAGATGGATTAACCTATAAGATTCCGTTGCGTCGTGGCGTTGTCTTTCATGATGGGACAGCGTTTAATGCCAAAGCAATGGCGTTTTCGCTCCAGCGATTCATTCAGAATGGTGGCGCTCCTTCGTTTTTGATTTCTGATAGCGTTGGCACGATCGTACCTTCTAGTGATGACGAGCTAATCATTAAACTCAAAAAACCATTTGCCGCATTCCCGTCATTGCTGGCATTTTCGGGTGCGTGTGCAGTGTCGCCCAATGCTTATGAGATTAAAGAAGGGTCATTTAAAGCAGACCAATTTGTGGGCACAGGCGCTTATAAGTTAGTGAGATATGGCACTGACTCCATGCAGCTAGAAGCGTTTGACCAATATTGGGGCAAGAAACCTGCTAATAAAGGCATTGATATTCAGTTTTTCTCCAGTCCTGCCAATCTGTTTAACGCCTTTCGGACGGGAGCGATCGACGTAGCTTATCAAAGTCTTTCCCTAGACCAAATTCGGGCGCTGCAAGACAAAAAGGCGAGTGCGGGCTGGCAAATTATTGAGGAGTCTGGGAGCGGCATTGACTATCTAACGCTGAATCTCAAATCACCACCCCTTGATAAGCTAGAAGTGCGACAAGCGATCGCCGCCATGATGGATCGATCCCTATTGCAAAATCGCGTTTTTCAAGGACAAATCGAGCCACTTTATAGCTTAATTCCAGCGAATTTAGCGGTGCAGAAACCTGTTTTTGAAACCTATGGCGATCGCAGCGTCAGCAGAGCGACAAAACTACTGCAAAAAGCAGGCTACTCGATGCAAAATCCGCTGACGATCGAGTTTTGGTATCGCTCTAATCTCGGTAATGACCAAATGGCGGCGTTGACGCTCAAAGCACTTGTGCAAAAAAAACTCGGTGGCTTGATGAAAATCGAACTGAATAGTATTGAATCAACCACGGCTTATAAGAATTTGGACAAAGGCGTGTATCCAATATTTCTATTAGATTGGACTCCCGATTTTTTAGATGCCGATAACTATATCTATCCGTTTCTAGAGTGTTCTAAAGGAAGCGCTAAAACGGGCTGTGAAGAAGGTCAAAGCTTTTCTCAAGGGTCATTTTATTACAGCGATCGAGTCAACAAGTTAATTGATCGTAGTCGCCAAGAGCTAGATCCCGCAGTCCGCAAAAAACTCTTTGCTGAACTGCAAGATATTCTCGCTCAAGATATTCCGTTCATTCCTCTTTGGCAAAACAAAGATTATCTATTCGCTCAAAAAGAAATCCATGGAGCCACGTTAGAAGTCACTCAAAAAGTCCCCTTTGGGGCGCTGCGTAAATCTTAGAAGATATCTAAAATGCGCCTCAAGTCGATCGTGTAACTCCTGACTCCTTATTTTCTGACTTCTGTCCGTCCTCTAACAAAAGCTGCTCCTGCGATCGCTGCGGCAGTTTGATCTCTTCAATCGGGTTCATTTTCAATATCCTTGATCCTAAAAACAAGACCAGCACCGGAATTCCGATCGACACCAGACCCTTTAGGCTGCTGTGTCCTTGCAGCAAATATTGAGCGCTACTCGACAGCCCAAATGCGAGACTCGTTAACCCAAACAGTCTAGCTCTGGGAATCAGAGCGGCAATAGTCAACACGATCGAAGCATACCAAGGCATCAACCACGGGGTTGCAAACAGCAACAACACCAACGTCACCCAGCCCATATCTTCAATCAAATCGTGATCTGAATAATTCTGCTGGCGACACGCACGCCACGCAGTCAGAGCATAAAACCCAGCAAACCACAGCAACGTGAGGCGAGTCAGCATTAGAAGAATAATTTGCTGCTGACTCACTCCAATTGAGCCTGGGACAAAAATCCGCACGAGGTCGAGTCCAAATCGAGCGATCGAATGCAGCGATGCTTGAAACTGACCCACCACCCCGGGGTTGAGCAAGCTACTCCAGGCATTTAGCCCCGGAAGTTCTGAGGCACTCAACACCAAGATCACGCCCAGTGAGGCAAGACTCGCATTCAGCAGCAGATTCCATCGGCGTTGTCGAACTAGAAAAATGGCGACCAAGGGCACCCAAATCAACGGAATCGTTTTTGAGAGAAACCCACCCCACAAAGCTGTAATTGAAAACCAATAGCGCTGTCTTATTAAACTGGTCGCCAGCACGATCGCGCTCGTTGAGATCAACACATCAATGTGAGCCGAGCCGACCTGCTCCATCAGCAAAAGCGGGTTAACGAGGTAAGCGATCGCAATCTTGTCTCGATTAAACTGTGGGGTTTCTGCATCAGGCAGCAACAATTGCCACACTAAATAACCGTTTAGAAGATGCAATATCAGACAAAAAACCTTGAACGTGTAAATCGCCAGAATCGGATGAATTGAGAGAATCGCTGCTGATACCGTAAACAAAAACTGTGAAACGGGACCGTAAGTCGAAGTTTGTCCCCAATCGACAAAAGGTGATAACTCAGACAAAAACAATCCTGCACGAGTGATAAAGGGATTAACACCACTCAGATTCATCAAGCCTGAGTGCAGATAAAGATAAACGTCATTGCCTAGCGGATAGGCAATCAACGCAATTACCCAGAAAGCGGCAGTCTTTTTTAGAATCTCACCAAACGTTGAAGATCTAGCGCGGCGATCGGTGCCTGAAAACCATACAAGATAGAGAATTGCGAGCGCTAAATAACTGCCGCCAATCCCAATTTGACTCGCAAAATCAGGAAAAGTCGCAAATTTTTTGCCTCCTGAAAGAATATAGTGAAACTTGTTGAGACCCAAGTTAACCAGTGCAATGCTTAAGTAAGTAGCGCAGAGCAGTGCCGTCGCGGTTATTACTCCAGCTTTTTTCACAAAACTCTATATCTTATAGAATAAATTTGTATGAGCATAGCACCAAATGGTCGTGTTCTAGACACGGGGATCAATAAAGTCAAACTGCCCGTCCAAATTCATGGCGATTATTAAAGCGGATGCACATCACCCAATCAATATGTTTCTCGATCGCCCCTTCTGGTTTTCATTCTTGCATCCACTTTGGGAATGACCCAGATTTTTATTGAGGGCTGATCATGTGGTCTGGTCGCACGATCGAGTCAAATTCTTCGCCCGTCAAGTAGCCCAACTCGACGCAAGCTACTCTTAGAGTAGTGTTGTCTTGATAAGCTTTTTTGGCGACTTGAGCCGAGGCATCATACCCAATTTTCGGATTCAACGCCGTCACTAACATTAATGAATTATTCAGAAAATAGTCAATGCGATCACGATTGGGTTGAATACACACAACCATGTGTTCGGTAAACGAATTGCACGAATCTGATAACAACCGAATCGAATGTAAAAGATTGTGAACCATAACGGGTTTGAAGACGTTGAGTTCAAAGTTGCCTTGACTTCCGGCGAACCCGATCGCGGCATCGTTGCCCATCACCTGCACACATACCATCGTCATCGCTTCGCACTGCGTTGGGTTGACCTTTCCGGGCATGATTGACGACCCTGGCTCGTTGGCAGGAAGGATCAATTCTGCCAATCCACAGCGCGGACCGGAACCCATCCAGCGCAGATCATTGGCGATTTTCATCAAGCTACACGCCAGCGTTTTGAGTGTGCCGCTGGTTGCCACGATCGCGTCATGGGCTGCCAAGGATGCAAATTTATTGGACGCACTGACAAATGGTAGCCCAGTGATTTGAGCGATTTCTGCTGCCGCTCGGTCTGCAAATTCAGGATGGGTGTTGAGACCTGTGCCGACAGCGGTGCCTCCGATCGCTAACTCATACAGTTCGGGCAGGGTCGCTTGGATGCGCTGTAAGCTCTGATCGAGTTGGGCGACATAGCCAGAAAATTCTTGACCTAGAGTGAGCGGAACGGCATCCATTAAATGAGTTCGACCGATTTTAATGATGTCTTCAAACTCATTTGATTTGATGGACAACGCATCGCGCAATGTCTTCACGGTCGGAATTAGACGCTGACAGATTACTTCTGAAGCTGCAATGTGCATCGCGGTTGGAAACGTATCATTAGATGATTGTGACATGTTAACGTGATCGTTGGGATGAACGGGAGATTTACTGCCTAACATGCCGTTTGCAAGCTCGATCGCGCGATTAGAAATCACCTCATTGGCATTCATATTCGTTTGAGTGCCGCTCCCTGTTTGCCATACGCTCAACGGAAAATGATCATCTAACTGTCCGGCAATCACTTCGTCAGCCGCTTGAATGATCAGATGGGCTATGTCATCTGGAAGTTTGCCCAAGGTTTGATTGACGGTCGCAGCGGCTCGTTTGAGAATACCAAATGCCCGAATAAGTTCTCTGGGCATCGTGTCGTGCCCGATCGCAAAATACATTAGCGATCGCTGCGTCTGTGCGCCCCAATAGCGATCGTTTTGGACAGCGATCGCGCCCATGCTATCTGTCTCAGTCCGCGTTTCACTAGCCATCACTTCACCGCTTAGCTTTATTCCTCATCCTACTGCTTTGTGCTATTTAGATTTAGACGCAGCCGTGAGTCGAGTTGCAAAACCTTGTCCAATCTCGTTGCAGTATGAGGATAAAAACCCAAATCGCTTTAATTAAGCTTTAAGTCCACAAACGATGTTGTAGCTTCTCCTATCCAAAGTTGCCCAATTTCTTGCCTTCTCGCCGGACTATTATTTTTAGATAGAAGAACCTCTCTCTTCTCTAGTGAGTTTCCATACCTAAACCTAATTTTATAGTCGCCCGGGCTAATATAAGTAAAAGTCCAAAATCCTCCATAAAATGCTTTCCCTGAAAATATAAGACAGTTTTGGTTGTACCATCTTAATTTATTGTCTATAAAGAATTCCAATGTTTCACCTGGCATAATTAGAGGAATATCTGTTTCTTGAACCTCAGTTTTTATGTTCTGATTCACGCCTCCCTTGAATAAATTTCCTTTTGAATCTAGTAAGTCTGGCAAAAAAAACTGTAGGTCAAAGCGATAAGGAATTTTTGTTGTATTTGTAATAAGACCTTTCAATTGGACAATAATCTATTCTCCATGCTTAGGAAGATGAATTGGCTGCTCTGGTAGTGAAATTTCAAAACGGATGCCCTGAGTTTCAGCCCAGCTATTATTGTTTGAGTTTAAAGACGACATACTAAATATTGTCTTAAAATTTGTTTCCTCTAAAATACTCAACTTCTGTTTGATAGAAACCTGCTCATCACGAGGAGCACCATTAACTAAGATATTGAGTAAGTTAGCATCTGGTACGATCGCCATAGTCTAGAAATTTTCCCATTGCAGGACGGCATCTCCGATCTCTCGTGCTAACTACACGACTTCAGCAGGCGGTATTCCCCGACCAATTTCCTACAATCGCAATAGAGCTTAAAGAGGTTCGGAAACACTGTCTTTAAGCGCCTAGCGTTAATTTCCACCAATTTAGCATTCCTGTATCATTAGCGATCGAGTCTACAACTCGTAGCTGCCAGCGTCCTTGAGTCGGTTGTCCTAAAAACTTTCTCAGCGTTGGCGTAGTTTGCAGCGAGTAGATTATTTGCAATTTTGTTCTTCGTCCTAATGTGCGACCTTGCAGCATCACTACACTGCCAGAAGGCGACACTAAACTCACTTCTAAATCACCTAAATACGTGTGATCAATATCCAGCGCTACCTGAACATCGCGCACCGTCGCACTGTCTGCGATTTGAATCACGCTCACGACTCCTTGAGGATTGTTGTCAGGAATCGCAACACTCACATTGTTTTGCACAGGAATCGATCGCGATGATGCCGCAACCATTGCTTGTCGTTGAACGGCTGCCTGAACTGCCTTTGCCGCGTTGACTTTGCCATAGCCAAACCAATCACAGCGTCCATTTGACTCGTAGGTGCCTTTGCGTAAACCCAACTGGGGGTCGGCATCAGCATCAACAATTTTATCGGCAGTTTGCTGCAAAATTTGGCGCACGTCTTGAGCCGTCAGATCAGGATTTGCCGACAGCACTAATGCTGCGACCCCAGCGACGAGAGGCGTTGCGCTCGACGTGCCGCCAAAATCTGACGTGAAGCTACTGGCATCATACCCAGCCGCGCCGACCCGATCAGTCGTAAACACCCCCAATCCCTGAAGCTGAACCTTGATTTGCGGCGGCGTTGCCACATAGCCCAGGTCGGGCAGTCCCACTCCGGGCGGCGCATTATTGCTCGGCGCACACACCGCAATCTCTCCACCCCAATTGCTATAGGCAGCTTTTTTGCTCAGACTCGTGCAGGCAGAAATCGCCAGCACATCGGGATGGACGGTGAATCCGCCTAACCATTGCGTTGCACCACTGATTGCGTTGCGCTCCCAGCCCGACTCGTTAATCGTTCCATTAGTCGGGCGGTTGGCATTTCCAGCCGCAAACAGAATCACACAGCCTTTACCGTTGCGTCCTTCAGTGGCAGCACGAGTCAGAGCCGCCCGTTGCCGCAGCGATAGCGGAAAATAAACGGCACTCGGACCCCAGCTACAGGAGATCACCGCCGCGCCTTTGGTCATTGCCCAGCCAAACAGAGCCTCGATCGCTTCATCATCCAAGAAGCCCGTTGTCCGGATGGGCATCAGCGCACAGCCCGGAGCCGCCCCCACCACTCCAAAGCCATTTTCTTCAGCGATGGCGACTCCAGCACAGGAAGTGCCGTGATCTTCTCCGGCTTCATCGGGGTCTGGGTCAAAATCATCGCCTTTAAAGTCTCTGGGAGCGACAATCTTACCGACTCCTTGAAAATCGGGATGATTGAGATCCATACCATCGTCCATGACCGCAACTACGATCGAGCGACTGCCCCGCGTCACATCCCAGGCTTGCTCGGCAAATACGTGAGAACCTGACGCTAATCCGGCTCCTCCGGTGTGATTGAGGTGCCACTGTTTTGCATAAAGCGGATCTTTGGGGCGATAGTGCGATTGGGTTTTGACGATTACGTTGGGTTCTGCCGTCATCACATCGGTGCGGGCGATCAGCCGATTAGTGATCTTCATCGGATTCTCTTTGGCAGCAGACGTGAGTTCAAACACAAAGGCATTGCTGACTCCCACGATCGGCTTCACCTGTCTTAACCCCAACTCTGATGTGATAGCGGCGATCGTCTCGGCATTGACCGTCGGCGTAAACTGAATTGTGATTTGGTTGGTCAGATAAATGCGCGAGGCTGGATTGTCTTTGACCTGATAGACATGACTGGCGTATTCAACGTTGGTATCTTGACGAACGTCGCTTAACACCTGGTCTTTTTGGGCAGGATCGACCACAAATTCTGTCAACTCCGGCGGAGCGGTGCCGGGAGCGATCGTTGCCGGAAATTGATTTGCCAAGTCTCTAGCTTGCTGCCCCGATCCGGCATGGACTGTGAAGCGATCGTCCACCTTTTCTAACAGCAACTCTTCGCCTCCCCGCTGGAGAATCTTGCCCCGGTTTTCTTCAGAGACACTGGCATTCGCAGGGCTTTGAGCAGGCGGCACGTTAGATGGGTTAGTCATAGATACCTCATCAGTCTGGTTGAAAGTTAAGTTAATCGGAACTTATTGAAAAGAGTTTCGTCATAGACAGTTCCAATCATAGGATTTTAGGTTGCTGGATTATTGTCATTGGTGGCGATCGTACTGTGAAAGAGTCGCCTAGTGATAAGATAACCAGAGTCTAAACTTATCTTCTTTCTGTCACTATAAAAGGTCATTCATGGTACCTGCTGGAACTGTTCGCCGCCTTTATCTCCCAGGATTGATTTCGCTATCAGTTCTGGCAAGTTTAACTTTGACCAGAGCCGTAGGTGCCCAAACTCCTGCACCTTCGCCCCCTCCTGGCACTATTCAAACCGACAACGATTCGATTCGTGCTCAAAACGATAGCATCCTCAGCGCTCAGGGTGGGCAACGGCTAATGAATGAGGCAAACAAAGCCGTTAGTAGTCAAAATTATCCGTTAGCAACCAAAAAGCTGCAAGAAGCGCGCCAAGTGTTTAACCAGCTTTCCAATTTCTATCAACAATTGGCAACCAGCTTTTCTGGTATCGATAATCGAGTGGCAGACAGCCAGCGTAAAAAAGCCCTCGAAGCGGCTCAGATGCGTGACCAGTCTACTTACCAACTGGCACTCGTGCATCGAGCACAAAATCAGCCAGAACTAGCGGTGCCTCTCCTCGTTCAGATTATCGGCAGTCAACAGCCGACTCGCGATTTGGGTCAAAAATCCTATCAACAACTCCTAGAGCTTGGCTTTGTAGATGCGCCGTTTCCTAACCGTGCGACTCAGCCGACCAAGTAGCAATCGGGCAATCTCGTAGGGGCATTTCTCCTGCGAGGTCAGCTAAAGCTCGTTAACCAACGTCCCAACAATCCCGTCACGACTCCTGGCTGTTCGAGATGTGCCAGCACTCCTGCTTGGGGCAAAACCTGAAATTCATTGACTGCCTGCGGGTTGAGTTGCGCTAATCGTCGCCCTAAGGCTTCATTAGTAAACTGCGCTGACTCGCCCCACAAAATCGACGTGGGCACTGTCAACTGAGACAAATATAACGACAAATCAAAATAGAGATCGCCTCGCAAAAATGCTAGTGCAGAATATTCTGCATTGGGCTGTTGGGCAGAGTCTAAATAAGCGGCAACCATTTCATCGGTGATGCGCGTTCGATCGGCAAACAAAAACTGCTCTAAAAAGTTACGAACGGCAATCTCATTCGTTGCCCCGATCGTATAGATAAAGCGATCCAAAATCGGCGTATTGATGATTTGTAGGGGAATTCGTCGCCCTGCCCCTTGTCCAAAATCGTCAAATCCCGATGGGCAGACAAGATAAAGTGACTGGAAAAGCTCTGGTTTTTGCACCGCGAGACGGATTACGATCGCACCCGTCAGCGACGATGCCACCACCGTCACAGGCGACGATGAGACTTGCTGAATCAGCTCGGCGATCGTAACCAAATAATCTTCAACTCGATAATCTCGCGCTGGATGGGCAGAGTTGCCCCAGCCAATCAGATCGGGCGCAATGATGCGATGCGTATCGGCAAATGCCGCATACACTTTTGACCATTCATAGGCAGACGAGCCGCCCCCAAAACTGTGAAGAAATACGATCGTTGGCTGTGAGTCGTTGATCGTCCACGGTGCCCCAACTGGCGTGCAATAGGCGATCGTGCCCAACGAAGTTTGAATAAATTTTTGACCGAATCCTGGCGGCTGAAATCCCATGCTGTTTTGTCACACTCTGCATCTGGAGATTAACGCAGTTTTGCAGTAGAAAATCATCGCCCGATCGCTAGATTCGTTAAGCTGAAGATCGTTTAGTTCTGCGAGGATAAGCAAATGGCTCAATGGGATGCAGGTCGATTTGTGCAAACCCTGGCATACTTTGAGGTGATTCCTTTTGTAAGCTGGCTTCAGAAAATGGTTCAAGGTAGCACGCCCTCTCAGCCGATCGGCAATTCGTCGGACTTGTTTGACTTTAGCAATCCGTCGGGCACGATTAATCTGTGGGGAGCCTTAGATGATGTCGTGATGGGCGGCGTGAGCGCCAGTTCGTTTCAGCAGATCGATCGGGCAGCGCTGTTTACGGGCAATGTCTCGACTGAAAATTCGGGTGGGTTTGCCTCGGTTCGGACTCGCAATTTTGAGCCACCTGCTAATCTCTCAGACTACGACGGAATTGAACTGCGAGTCAAAGGAGATGGCAACCGCTACAAATTCATCGCCCGTGACGATGAGACGTGGGACAGCATCGCCTACACCTACTCATTTGACACCGTGGCAGATGAATGGATCACGGTCACGGTTCCGTTTGCAGAATTGGTTCCGGCATTTCGGGCAAAAACGCTGAAGGATGCCAGCCCGATCGCCGCTCAACACCTGCGATCGCTGCAACTGATGCTGAGTAAATTTGAGTATGACGGGGCACTCAATCCCAAATTTACTCCCGGCACATTTCGTTTATACGTCGCAACCGTCAAGGCTTATCGCGGCTCTAGCGTTTAGCCTTCTTTGAGTGGCTCACTCTTGAGTAAGGATATCTGTAATCTCAGCTTCTTGAAACAATTGGACAAAACGTTGGAAAAATCCGAAGCCAACGGTGCACTACGATAAAGCCAGAAGCGATAAATTATCGTCTTCATAGAATAGTCTGATTGCGTCAAAATCTCGACGCAGCAAATTTTCAACTTGTAATGTCGAACAGTTTCCAAGGCAAAGCCAAATAACTTTTGGTGGGTTCCCAAATACTAAGCTCAGGTCGTGCATATCTGCGTCTTTCGAGACAATCATCAGGTCATTGTCTTTTGCATAATCCCAAACGATTGGGTCGATCATTGCCTTCATGCCCACGTCTCGAACGTGAAGTGAATCTGGAAAAAGATCATTCAAGCGGCTCGACAACTTGGGCGACAGGTTTTCATCAAACAGTAATCTCACGCGGATAAGGGCGAGGTCATAAACCGACGCTCACGGTCAGCAGCATAAGCAATGCAGGCTTTTAAATCTTCTCGCGTCAGATCAGGAAAATCGTCGAGAATCTCTGCTTCGGTCATCTCGGAAGCTAGGTACTCAAGCACTTCATAAACCGTAATTCTCAAACCACGTATGCAAGGCTTACCACCGCGTTTGTTGGGTTCGATCGTGATGTGGTTTCGATAGTTCATCGTTGAAATTATCGTCAATGTGCCAATTATACGCGCTTGCGACATAACGCTAAAGGATGCAAGCCCGATCGCCGCTCAACACCTGCGATCGCTGCAACTGATGCTGAGTAAATTTGAGTATGACGGGGCACTCAATCCCAAATTTACTCCCGGTACATTTCGGCTATATGTCGCCACTATCAAAGCTCATCGCAGTTCTAGCGTTTAGCACCCTGCGAACGACTCAATTCTTGAGTAACTAAGTCTACTATCCCAGCTTCTTGATAGCAGACTGCAAACATTTGCACAGAGTCGAGGGTCGAGGCAAGTTTTTTGGCTTGCGTAGTGCTCATTCCAGGGGCTGTACAAAAATTTTCAGCGATGACGTTGTACTCGTCTGATGTCCCGGTCAGATTCTCAAACTTGGTGGGGCTTTGGAGAAATGGCAGCGATCGTTGCAAAACTCGATCTGTCAAAAAGCTTGCAGATTGGGTAGAGCCTTTCGATAAAAACCCTGCTTTAGCATTTTCGTCCAAGATCAGCTTCTGCACGAATTGTCGGAATTTTCCCTGTTTCTCGGGAGTGTTCACCCAAGTAGTGAGCATCTCAGGTTTGACGTTAGGATTCGATTTCACCCCCGCTCGAAACCCTAGAAGAAGACCAGCAGTTTCAAAATCTGTCACCGTATTGACATAGTTTGTGAACTTGACTGAAGACTTGCGCCAGCCGTTACCGCAGATAATCGAGCCATCTCGATCGGCTCCTGCAGCTAGATTGACCCCTCCCTGTTTTGCACAAGCATTGAGAGTGGCTTTAATGTCTGAAGAAAACATCCGCTCTAATTTCTGCTCGGCTGCGAGTGTTGACGACTGAACGGGTTTTGCAACCGCGACACCGCTTAGAAACGAGATGTCTGACAGCGACCCCAACATTAGAGCTAGAAATAATTTCTGGGGTAGGTTTGACGATCGACCTGAACTAACTGTCTGATGGGCTGTGATTGAGAAGTTCATAACGTAAAATGCAGTGAAATAAAGAGACTCGTTCGCATCATACTGAGTAGCTGATAGAACGTGCTTGCGTGTTGCTGCTTAAGTGATAGGCGGCGATTGTGCCCTCCATCTCTTGCACCCAGACCATCACTCTCAGTAGAATGCCAGTGCTACTTTTGCCAAAACTGCCGCCGTTCCCTTGCAATATATCCAGCCGCTCATTCCCCATCTCAAGCTAGAGTCCAGCAATTCAGAACTCAATCACCTTCGTGTTGAAGACAAAATCGCCCACGGTTGGTACCGGTTTATTTTGTCGTTTCCACCGCATCTAGTGCAGGATTATCTAGAGAAGTTTGGGGTTGATGAATCGCAGCAAGTTCTCGACCCATTTTGTGGGACGGGCACAACCGTTGTTGAATGCAAAAAGCGCGGCGTTCCCAGTGTGGGCGTTGAGGCAAACCCGATGGCATGGTTTGCCGGAACGGTGAAACTCGATTGGAGCGTTGACCCTGATGAGTTGCTGCGCCATGCCCATCAGATTGCTGAAGCGACTGAGACAATTCTCGATCGAGCCGACGACCCTCTGCAAACTCTGTCCGACGATCGCTTTAAACTGCTGCTCAAAAACTCGATTAGTCCTTTGCCGCTCCACAAATCATTGGTGCTTTTAGATCACATTCAACAGCACTCCGAGTCGCCTTACTATCATCACGAACGGTTGGCATTGGCAAAAGCGTTAGTATTCTCAATTAGTAATCTGCACTTTGGTCCAGAAGTGGGCGTTAGCAAAGCCAAACCCGATGCTCAAGTGGTTGATTCTTGGCTAGAAGGCATCGAGACGATCGCTCATGATCTGCGCCATCTCAAGACTCTGCCGAGTGCACCCGCGATCGTGCATCACGCCGATTCTCGCCAACTCATTCACGTTTTAAAACCCAACTCGATCGATGTCGTGATCACCTCTCCGCCTTACCCCAATGAGAAAGACTACACGCGCACGACTCGGTTAGAATCGGTGATTTTAGGATTTATCAACGACAAATCAGAGCTGCGAACCCTCAAAAAAGGATTGATGCGATCGAATTCTCGCAATGTCTACAAAACCGATGATGACGATCGCTGGGTTGCTGATCACGTCGAAATTCAGCGCATCGCCAACGAGATCGAAGCCAAACGCATTGAACTCGGCAAAACGAGTGGCTTTGAGCGCATGTATGCCAGAGCGACGCGGCTTTATTTTGGCGGCATGGCAAGACATCTGGCAGATTTGCGGCACATCTTGCGTCCGGGTGCCCAGCTTGCCTATGTGGTGGGCGATCAAGCGTCCTATCTCCGCGTCATGATTCGCACAGGAACCCTGTTGGCGGATATTGCCAAATCGCTTGGCTATGAAGTCATCAGCATCGACCTATTTCGGACTCGATTAGCAACGGCAACTAAAGAACAGTTGCGCGAAGAAGTCGTCGTTTTGCGTTGGTCTGGGCGTTGAGACATCTCTAAGTGCAGTTTTGATAGAATTCAGGAGGCTACGTCTCTCACGGGATTCTGATATGTCTGATACGTCTAGTTCATCTATCCCCCGCAAATCGAGTCAAACCCAACACTCCCTCTCGCTCTCTGATCAACTGATTCGCTACACTGCCCTTGCTGAGTGGCAGACCCTGTTTGATCAAGAAAAGCCGATCGCTGAACTGTTTCACGTCGCCTATCTCGCAGAGATCGATGACTTATCAACCCGTCCGATTACCTTTGTGTTTAATGGTGGACCCGGAGCCGCATCAGCTTATTTGCACATGGGTGCGTTAGGTCCCAAGCGCATCCAGTTTGGTGAGAATGGCAAGTTGCCCAAACCACCTGTTCGGTTAGTCGATAATCTTGAAAGCTGGTTGAGCTTCACCGATCTCGTGTTTATCGACCCGATCGGAACTGGCTTCAGCCGCATCTTACCCAAAGACAAAGACTTGTCGGATAAATCTAGCGAAAAGTCTAATCAAGAGCCGAATCCGCCCAAAGAAACTGATTTTTGGGAAGTCGATCGAGACTTAAACTCACTCGGCGAATTTATTCAACGGTTTCTGTCTCGCCACAAACGCTGGCTGTCTCCGGTGTTCATCGCAGGTGAAAGCTATGGCGGGTTTCGAGTCGCAAGGCTTGCCCGAAAGCTCCAGCAAGATTTTGGCGTTGGGCTTTCAGGTGCAATTTTGATTTCTCCAGCTTTAGAGTTTAGTTTGCTGGGCGGAACCGACTACACGCTGACCTCTTGGGCGACACTACTGCCTTCTTTGGCGGCAGCGGCAGCTCACCACGGTCGCGCTCAGTGGGTGGGCGAACCCGGAGATTTGTCTGCTCAAACCGCTGCCGCAGAGCATTTTGCCCGCAGAACGCTGATCCCGTTTCTGGCGATCGGTGATCACAGCACACCCGATGAGCGTCACACCGTCTACCAGCAGTTAGCCGATTTGATTGGCTTACCGCTTGCCCTGATCGAGAGACAAGCCGGACGAGTCGGCATTGACGTATTCGCGAGAGAACTTCTCCGTGACCAGCAGCGCATCGTCGGACTCTATGATGCATCAATTACGGCGATCGACCCTTTCCCTGATCGCACCACTTATCAAGGCATCGACCCAACCCTCGACGGACTCGATCGCCTGTTTACTGGAGCCATCAACAGCCAACTGCGCGACACCTTAGGCGTTGAAACTGATTTGTCGTATCACCTGCTCAATCTCGAAGTCTTTAAGGCGTGGAAGTTTGACTTAAAAGGGGAATTAGACCTCGGCTCGATCGATGATCTGCGAGTCGGAATGACGCTCAACCCCTATATGCAGGTTTACATCACCCACGGACTGTTTGATCTCGTCACGCCCTATTTTGCCTCCAATCACTTAGCTGATTTGATGAAACTTGATCCTGAGATCAGACCCAATCTCAAACTGACAAACTATCAAGGTGGGCACATGTTTTATGCGTGGGATCAATCTCGTCAACGCTGGTTTGCTGAGATGAAATCCCTCTATCGGAATGCAACAACTCCATGACACTCTGACCAATTACAGACCTCTCACTGTGAAGAATGCGTTACATTACAACATATAACTTCACAAAAAAGAGTTTTAGCAATGGTTCCCGATTTGATGGAGGCAACTCGCGATTACTGGCGGAAGCTAGACGAATTAGAGGCAGCTTATCAGCGAGGCGACATGTCAATCGCTGAAGTCAACGCCAGAGTCAAAGACTTGATGACCGATTTGAGTCAATCGCGCCGCGAGTCTTTTGCCTATTTGTTGAGCGGAATCCGTCGCTTGTGGAACGAGCAGCAAGACGCGATCGTTGGAGTTGCAGGGTTAAGCGTTTTAACCTATGGCTGGCTGCTTGTTCATTAAGAATGACAGGTATAACTACTCCTGTGACAGAGAAAGATTGAGCAAGTAGAGCGTTACAGAAGTTTGGTGAATCTTTAAAAGAGCAGCCGAAGAATTTGGTAGGTTCCTTTGATTCAAGCATCAAGAGGTCGTGTTCTAGACAAACTGATGCCTTGCTGAATCCGAGAGTAGTATTTAGAAACATCTAGCTGGCACAAAAGATTGAGTGTAAGCATTCAACGCTACGAGAGCAGCTCACATAGTTAGCTCAACGAACAAGTTGCTGTCTAAACTACAGTGAGTTTATACCGTCGAAATTGCTCACCAAATTGCGAAGAATCTGAGCCAGCCGATTGAACCCAAGTTCACATGTCTAAAATATCGCCCAACTTCATGATCTTGTAGGGTCTTGGACGGGATCTGATATATTAATGACACTGCTGGTGTAGCTCAGTTGGTAGAGCAGCTGATTTGTAATCAGCCGGTCGCAAGTTCGAGTCTTGTCACCAGCTTTCAA
>JBBRPT010000011.1:0-99866 GCA_038227635.1 Leptolyngbyales cyanobacterium
TGCGTAAATAGCCATCAGCATCAGAGCCGTTGCGACAACGAGCGACGACGATGCGCTGCATATTGGGAAGCAAACGCACGACTAACCACCTATTGAGGCGGTCTCGATAGGGCATAATAATGAGTGTCTCCATTGAGTTTGGAGCTTGAGCCAGTGCTGAACTTTCCACGGGACGCACTGGCTTTTCGCTTGTTTGAATATTACCACCTTTAGACGTACAGAATCAATTTGTGTAGAAACAGCATCAGCCGATCAACTTACAGCATCTCTGAGAGACTTGTGTAACTAATGACAAAGAGGATGACGCTACCGCCTTTGGGCGAACATGATGACGACTGGCTTCGCATCATGGCTTGGCTGAATAATTCCAGCAAGTCAACTCAAGCAGCTAATTTGATTGGTCTTCAGCTTCGAGAGGAAAAGCCGAAGGTTGAAAAAATGCTGGAGTATATTGCCCAAAAGCGGGGTGTTACCGTTAATGAGCTAATTAAAAGCATTTTGGATGGGACGATCGGGGATGACTCGATCGATGAAGAGTAACCATTCCTCAAAGGTTAGGGTGTGGCTTCAAACTCTTCGCTGCGTTGCTCATCCGCCCGTGATTAAAAATCACGGTCTAACAGTGCGAAGTCCACTAAAGGGACTGGAAGAGGGTTTGAAGCATTTAGTCCATTTCAATGGACTTCGCAAGGCTAGCCCCGAATTTTATTCCGGGGCGGGACAGAATCGCAGCGAGAAATCTTGCCGAACAAGGAGTGAATCAAAAGTATTTTGGAGGGGACGATCGTGATGACTCGATCGATGAAGAATAGGGCGCTACTCAACGATCGCTGTAGTGATATCGAGCTTGAAGGAAATCGATGCGGTTGCCGTTTACACTTCTTCGTCAAGCCCAAACTCCTGGCGCAAATCTGCAACGGTTCGAGGTTCAAAGGTTCGGGCTTTGGCACGTTCGATCGCTGCGAGTAGACGTGCAGCATTTTCGGGAGACTGGAATAAGTAAGCGGTTTCTTTGATGCTTTCTAGTTCGGCAGTGGGGATGACCGAAACGCTCTCGGAGCCTTCGCGGGTAATCTCGATCGCTTCACGGTGAGCGATCGCTTGTTCGTAGACGCTGCCGAAGTCGTTGGTGGCATCTGTATAGGTTGTTTGAATCATCATTGTCCGCTGATCAATCTGTTTGTCTAACAGTATAGAGGGGTCGGCTACTCTCTCACAGTCACCATTCGGTCTTCAATGCCTGCCCAGGTTGTGGGCGACACTCGCACAGCGGCTTGTCTGCACTGCACTATCAGCCAGTTTGCATAGAGATAGTTCTCTAAATCTTTAGTTTCTGCTTTAGATAAATTGACTAATTCCGAACTCAGATTGAGGGCGTTGTACCAAGTTTGCAGAACTTTATTGCGAAAGGTTCGGCGGACTTCAACAGGTTGATTGTTATCGGGAGTATGAGCTTTTAGGGCTTTTAGTCGAGCGACTAGCACAACAAAGTTTACAGATTTAAAGATTTTTATTCTCTCAAAAGTGAGGTCGAGAGCGAGGGCGAGGGCGAGATCGAGGTCAAGCGCGAGGTCAAGGGAGCGGGCGAGGTCAAGGGCGAGGGTGAGGTCGATATCGCGGGTGAGATCGGTGTCGCGGGCACGTGCACGAGCACGAGCACGTGCGAGCGCGCGGGCACGTGCACGTGCGAGGTCGAGATCGAGAGCAAGGGCGAGATCGAGGTCAAGCGCAAGAAAGACCGCGACCGTCCGTTTAGCCGCAGGCTTAAAGTTTCCTGCTGATCCTGCCGTTGCTTGGTCTGCCCACCCGACCAACGCTTTTAACCTTGGGGTGTTGAGGTAAGTCTGAGCTTTTTTCTCCATCAGCAATAGGAGTTCGTCAGCCCCGCCGCGCGTCAATCCTGCAACTAAAATAAAAACATCCTTCCAACGGCTCTCGGTCAGGTGTTTCGTCACCAACGTCTCAATCTGTCGCTGGTCATCAATATGTTGCGCTGTCAAATATTCTTGCAAGGTCAAATGCGAAAACGAGTAAATCCCGTCTGCTCGTTCGACCAAGATGCCGTGCTGCACTTCAATAGTTCGCAGCACTGTCGATCCGTTTACGCCTTTCTCATCAGGCAATATTTCTCTGAGCAGTTGCTCAATTTGGTCAGCAATTTCGCGACGAGTTGAAAACAGTCGATTTTGCTGAAAGCCATCATGGGCGATTTCTGCCAGCATCATCTCTTTGCGCTTGGTGTCTAGCCCTTTATAGAGGTCGTCTTGCGGAATGCCCTTTTCGGCTGCCCATTCTTCGAGCAACACTCGCAGCGCCCGTTCATAAAGCGTTGATCGGTTCGTCGGAAATTTGCGCGATCGCTCATACAGCAAACAAACCAACGTCAGCAGCAACGGAGTTTGCGTCAGTTCTTTAGCAGCCGTGTGTTCGTCGCTATTTAACTTTTGCCAGCAGTCCTCAGCGATGTCGGGTTCTCGACGAAACCAGTTGTCAATAAACTGTTTGATCTGAGCATCATCAAAATCTGCCATCGCCACATCGGTAAACAGCCGAAAGCTATGACGATAAGCCGCGACCCGACACGACGCAATATAGCGGTTTTGCTTATGAGCATCGACAAAGTTTTGAATCTGGCTGATTGCCTCATTCATGCGATCGGTTGCCACTTCGTCTAAGCCATCGAGCAAGACTAAAAGCTTGCCTTGCTGCAAAAGTTTCTGCGTCGATTCTTCGGGCGACGGGAAGCCACAGATGCGAAACTCTTCGGCGATGGTCTTTTCAATGTTGATCTCCCCTTTGTTAAACACTTTCAGGTCAACAAACACCGGAATGTAGCCCGATTGATAGGTTCCTTTGTTGCCTTTCAACGCTTCTAAGCCCATGCGTCGCAAAAACGTCGATTTCCCGGCTCCGGGTCCGCCTAACACCATCAAATATTGCTTATCGTTCGCGACCTTTAACCCTTCTTGCTTGGGGCAATCTTTTCCCTGAAAGCTGCGACCTGCCGCGAGTCGATAGGTTTCTTCAAGCGCTTGCACTGACTCGAATCTTTGTAAGGCTCGATCGTCTAAAAACTGCACGGCTGCATACACGCTCTCTAGTGACACAGGTTCTCGCATCCCCAACACTTTGAGAATGCCGTGACGAGTCGAATAATTCTCGACATACTTCTCACCAGCCCGGAAGATGAGAGTTTTCTTCGCATCGTTCAAGCCTCCCCCCATCCAAGCCGCCGCTTTACCTCCGCCTTCCCAGACACTTTTGATGACAATCTTGCTAATTTCTAGGGCGATCGCAGAGGAAAACGGGTCAAGTGTCATCGCAGTGTCCAAAAGCATCTAGAGAAGCACCACTAGCCTACTCTAGGGAAAGGGAAAGCGATCAGGTTAACCCGCTTTTCGAGCTTGAAGCTCGATAGCTCCGCTTCACTGCGTGTTCGTTCGAGTTCCAAGCTGCAAGTTCCGAGATTAAAGCCCGATCATTCGAGTTCCAAGCTCCAAGTTCCGAGATTAAAGCTCGATCGTTTAAGTTCCAGGCTCCAAGTTTCGAGATTAAAGCCCGATCGTTCGAGTCCCACACTCAACGCTTCATGCCCACACCCAACAACCCCACTCGAACTCCGCCAAAAGGAAGAAGGCTGACTATTCGTATCCGTAGTAATCTGTTCACTAAGATATAGTAGGTATGAACTTTTAATTATTCAGGTAAATCAATTTAGCAACTTAAACCATCTTTTACACGATCGCTCCCCGGCTTAACTCTTCATTTAACAGGTTGGAGATTCATGAGTGGCGAAAACATCAATCGAAATTCAGTTGGTCGGTCTACGATCGTAGACCCAATCCCTCCACAAGACTCCAATCAGCTTCCAGAAAAACCGCGTCCTCCTCGCTGGCGGCGATATTTGATCCCGGCACTGATTGCCCTGGCACTGTTGGGCGGAGTCGGCTGGATCGTGTTTAGTCGAGTTATCTTGCCGATGATGATGGCGGGTCAGATGAAGACACCCCCAACTCCCGTCCCGCTGTCTAACCCCAAAACCGCCACGATCGCCGATAGCTCTGACTATGCGGCTAGTTTAGATTCACGTCAGTCAGTCACCCTGCAACCGCGAGTGTCTGGTCAGGTAGCTGCGATCTATGTCAAAGCGGGCGATCGCGTCACCGCAGGTCAGCCGCTCCTGCAAATCGATGCTGCCGAACAGCGTGCCCAAGTTGCCAGCCGCGTTGCTGCCGCCCAAACTGCCAGCGCTGATATTGAGTCGGCTCAGGCTGATGTCACTAACGCAGGAGACACCCTGCGATCGCTCGAAGCGCAACGTGCCGCCGCCGCCGCCAATGTTCAGCTAAGTCAACAAGAATATGCTCGCTATCAAGATCTGACCAATCAAGGGGCTTCTAGCAGACAGGTCTTAGATCAACGATTAAATGCACTGCGAACGGCTCAAGCCGAACTGCGAAAAGCTGAAGCAGATATTCAGGCACAGCGATCGGTGATCAATCGCACTCAAATGGGTGTCATAAAAAACCAACGGACGTTAGAACAATCCCAGGCAAACATTTCTGAAGGGCAAGCTCAACTGCAAAACTACACCGTAACGGCTCCCTTTACGGGCACGATCGGAGATATCCCAATCAAAGTGGGCGATGGCGTGAGTCCGACTTCTCAGTTAATGAGTGTGACTCAAAATCAGCGGCTAGAAATTCAGCTTCAGGTTCCGCTAGAGCGAGCATCGGCTCTGAGAGTTGGGCTACCCGTCAAGCTAGTAAATGACCAAAATCGAGAAGTGCAGACAGGGCGAATTTCGTTTGTTGCACCCAATGTCGATGCGGCTTCTCAATCGGTGCAGGCAAAAGCCACCTTCGACAATCCGGGTAACTTGCGCTCCTCGCAGTTTGTGCGCGCCAGAGTCATCTGGTCCAACAGTCCGGGCATATTAGTGCCAACCTCAGCCATTTCTCGACTCGGAGGCAGAGACTTTCTGTTTGTCGCCGCTCCTTTTAAAGAATCAGGATGTGCGGCACCTGCGGCTGCACCCGGAGGCAAAGCTGCAACCGTCGAGCCAGACCAATTGGTAGCGGCTCAAAAACCCATCAAGTTAGGCAAAATCGTTGGCAACGATCAAGAAGTCTTAGAAGGAGTGAGCGCCAGCGATCGCATCATCACATCGGGCATTCTGCAACTGCAAAACTGCGCCCCGATCGCAGAAGCCCCTAATAAAGTCTGAACTTATAGATTGACTGAGGCGGATCTGTAACCCGTAGGAGATCCCCCCAACCCCCTTAAAAAGGGGGAGATTATCTAGAGTCCCCCTTTTTAAGGGGGGATTAAGGGGGATCTCAACCGCTCTCAACGAAGCTAATTGAATTTGCAGATAGATCCTAGAATCTCTCACCCTTCACCCCCTACGAGTCTGTATGATTCTGTCGATTTCTAATTTCTTCATTCAACGTCCCGTGTTTGCGACCGTTTGCTCGATCGTGATCACACTGTTGGGGATCGCCTGCATTCCGACCTTGGCGATCGCTCAATATCCCGACCTTGCGCCGCCCCAAGTGAACGTCACCTCAAACTATGTGGGCGCAAACGCTGAAGTAGTGGAATCGACCGTCACCGATCTTCTAGAGCGGGAATTGAACGGCATTAACGGGGTGAAATACATCAAATCCACCAGTGCCAGCACCGGAACCAGCAACATCGCGCTAACGTTCGATTTAGGACGCGATCAAGATCTGGCAGCCGTCGATGTGCAAAACCGCGTCTCAACCGTGCAGTCACGCTTACCGGGACCTGTGACCCAAACAGGCGTGCAGGTGACCAAAGCCAACAACAACTTTTTGTTAGCGATCGGGCTATATTCCGATCGTGATGAGAAAACCGGAAAAGATCTCTACGATGACATCTATCTCAGCAACTACGCTGATCTCTATATCTCCGATGCGGTCAAGCGAGTCAAAGGCGTAGGCGGCGTGCAGATTTTTGGAGAACGCAAATATGCAATGCGACTCTGGCTCGACCCCGAACGATTGGCGAGTCGATCGCTCACGCCTCAAGATGTCGTCACTGCCCTTCAGCAGCAAAACATCCAAGTCGGAGCCGGACAAATCGGACAGCCACCCGCCCAGCCCGGGCAGCAATATCAATATGCAGTCACGGCTCAAGGGCGACTCAAAGATGCCGAAGAGTTTAGCAATGTCGTCATCAAAACCACCTCTACTGGAACGCTGATCAAACTGAGTGATGTCGGTCGGGCTGAGTTAGGAGCCGAGAACTATGGATCGGTATTGCGATTCACGCCGAACGATCGAGTCACTCACCGGGGTGTTGGCATTGGCATTAACCAGCAATTTGGCAGCAATGCTCTCGACGTTGCAAAAGCCATTAAAGAAGAGATTCGCCTCCTCGGTGGGAGTTTTCCACCAGGGATGCGCTACGCGATCGCGTTTGACACTACCACCTTTATCGAAGCAGGCACTAGAGAAGTCATCACCTCGCTGATTTTAGCGATCGCGCTCGTGATCGGGGTGATTTTCCTATTTTTACAGAACTGGAGATCGGCGCTGATTGCCGCGATCGCAATTCCAGTCGCGCTCATCGGCACCTTTATTTTCGTCAAACTGCTCAACTTCTCGATTAACACGTTGACGTTATTTGGATTAACCTTAGCAACGGGTCTCGTTGTCGATGATGCGATCGTCATTGTTGAAGATATCACCCGTCGCATTCAAGACGAGGGGTTGCGACCCGTTGAAGCCGCGATCGCCTCAATGAATACGCTGTTTAGTGCCGTCGTTGCCACATCGGTTGTGTTGGTGACGGTGTTTGTTCCTGTAGCGTTCTTTCCAGGCACAACCGGACAGCTTTATCGCCAGTTTGCGTTGACGATCGCCTTCTCAATTACAGTATCCACGTTTAATGCCATCACATTCACTCCCATGTTGTCGGCTCTGCTGCTCAGACAAGGGCAAACCCCCAACAACTGGTTCTTTAATCGCATTAACTGGGCGATCGACCACACTCGCGAAAGCTATAGTCGATCAGTTGGCAGCGTGATTCGGCGCAAAGGGCTGGTGATAACAGTCTTCTCACTCGCGTTAGTGCTGACCTACTTTGTCTATAACTTTGTCCCTAAAGCTTTCATTCCCGATGAAGATCAGGGGGTGTTTATCACCGTTGTTCAAGCACCTGAAGGAGTCTCGCTCGACTATACCGAACGTGTGTTAGAAAAAGCCGAGGCGATTCTCAAGCAGCAGCCAGAAATCTCAAATATCTTTGCGATCGGCGGCTTTAGCTTTAGCGGAGCGACTCCAAACAATGGTCTAATTTTTGCCACCCTCAGACCGTGGGACGAACGAACGGGAGCCGACCAATCCTTAAAAGCGATCATCGGCGGATTCTTCCCCAAACCGTTTGGCTTATTTCCCAAACTGGCATCGATTCAAGAGGCGGTTGTCTTGCCGCTTAACTTACCTGCCATTCCGGGCATCGGCAGCGTTGGCGGATTTGAGTTTCATCTGCAAGACCGCACAGGGCTTGGCTTTGCCGCTCTGGGTGAAACCCTGGGCAAATTTATCGGTCGAGCCACCACCTATCCATCGCCTCAAAGTCCTGCTTTGACCGGGCTGCGACCTAACTTTAACGCCAACACGCCTCAGATTTCGGTCGAGGTTGATCGGGTGCGGGCAAGCCAACTGCAAGTCTCTATGCAAGACATCTTCAGCACGCTGCAAATCTTTTTAGGATCGACTTACGTGAACGACTTTAACCAGTTCGATCGCGCCTATCGAGTCTACGTGCAGGCTGATAGTCAGTTTCGGTCAAACCCCGATGACATTAAGCGGCTCTATGTTCGCAGTGCCGCTAACGGGACACAACCTGGGAAAATGATTCCGTTGAGCAACCTGGTAAAAATCACTCAGGTAAACGGTCCCTCAATCATCACGCACTACAACCTGTTCCGATCGATCGAAATCAACGGATCTGCTGCCCCTGGCTCAAGTTCGGGTCAGGCAATCACCGCGATGCAAAAGGTCGCTCAAGAAACGCTGCCCAGAGGCTTTGGCTACGAGTGGTCAGGACTCTCGCTCGAAGAACTTCAGTCAGGCGGTGCCGCGCTTTTCATCTTCGCGCTAGGAATTATCTTCGTCTTTCTGACGCTATCAGCCCAATATGAAAGCTTCATTGACCCGCTGATCATCATGCTCACCGTGCCTCTAGCAATTTTGGGGGCGCTGGCAGCCGTTCTTTTACGCGGTACGGCAAACGATGTCTACACCCAAATCGGATTTGTGATGTTGATTGGGATGGCAAGTAAAAACGCGATTCTAATTGTAGAATTTGCCAACCAACAGCGAGAACACGGTGAAACGATCGCCCAATCGGTAACAGAAGCCTGTCGAGAACGGCTACGACCTATTCTCATGACTGCGATCGCAACTGTGGCTGGCGCAATGCCCCTCGTGTTAGCCACTGGTCCCGGAGCCGCAGCCCGACAATCATTAGGAACGGCGATCGTTGGAGGAATGTGTATCGCAACCATCCTCAGCTTATTTATCGTCCCGGTTCTCTATGTCGTCATCAAGTCAGCAGCAGGTCGCGTTCGCAAATCGCCTCCTCACTCTCCAGCCGTCGTACCTGTGGATGGTTCGTTAGATGGGCATGATGACAGTTATCGATCGAGAGAGCCTGTTGCTCGATCGTCTTCTGACAAAACTCCATCAAGTCATTGAATAACATTAACTAAGATGAGCGGCGACAGATATCACCGAAACGAAGCGCGAAGTTCTCAAATCGCCGCTCCATCAATTTGATGTAGCGCGATCGCTACGGGGCGGTTGCCTGATGGGACGAGGGATCATCTAACTGAGCAAATGCTGTTTTCACGCAAACGCAGACTGTGTTCCAATCCCGTGACAACTGACCAATCCGCACACTGTTGGCAGACGGTGGAAGCGTGACAATAAAACTCCGAAATATTGATGCAACTCGTAACCCTAACGCCGCCCAGTCCTGAAGCGCATAATCTGTCACACCCAACCCCTTCGTTTGGGAAGTAATCAGACCAACAATGATATCTGGACGAATGGCATGATAGGTTGCAGAAGACGAAACAACAGCAGGACGACGTTTTATTCCTGTCGCTCCTGGAAAATCGGCGCTTACCAGATTACCCGGATTAAACACCCCTAACCAGCCTCTTCATCTGGAAACAAAGACGTGGCGTACTGCAATGAAAAATTAGCGACATTCGTTTGATCCTGTTCAGTCCACTAATCACGTTGAACCTCAACTCAAGGTTATTGCGATAACGTCAACCAGCACTGGGCAACAAACAAGTAACCTTGCGTCTACGCCCCACCGACAACACAAGCCAGCTAACGATGCGCTTGAGCAGCAGTAAATTGCTTCTAACAATAGACGAGAAACTTTTAACTATCCGCTCCAACCGAATTGTTGAACAGACTATGAATAGTTAGGCTATTTACACTTTTCTGGATTGAAAAAAACATTATCTGCTGGTTCTGTGGGTAATATATACGCTGTAGAATCAATATTTCTTGCTTTATTCTCAACCGTTTTCGCTGCATCAATTGTTAACTCTATTGATGAGGTGTTTGTAACAAGTAGAACTGAACGTCTATTTCCCTGCTTAGGTGGACACATTTGAAGCTTTAAGCCTAAATTATTTACTTGGTTAATCAAATTACTCAAACTATTAGAATCTGTAGAAGACGCTGCCACAACAAAATATTTTTTCTGACTGAGAACTTTATCGGCGGCATTAGAAAATGCAGAATTTGGTGCTTGCTGTGCAACATCTTGTATTGAGCTATTTGCAGCACTACTAGCAATTGCATAAATCTTGCCGGAGAACTCTGTATCCTTAAGCATCTTGTCAGATACCGCATCAGTTAAATCTTGCTGGAATTTCTTATCTTTCTTAAAATCTTCAATCAGATTTTTGGAAACGTCATTAACTACTTGAGCAGGTACTTCCTTTTTTGCCTGATCAGTCACCTGTTTTTCAATACGGCTGAATGTTTCAGGCTCTTGTAGTTTTTTCTCAATGGCGCTAACGGCTGTATCGTACATTTTCAAGATACCTGCAACCGAGGCAATACCAATAGCGGTACCAAGTGCAATTACTCCAGCAAAAAGCTTTTTGCGAGCTTCGGTAGCCATTTCTTCAATCGCAACCTTTTTGCGGAGTTGTTCTAACTCGTTATTAGTTTGCTTAAACTCAATGGCGTTGATTTTTTGTTGAAGTTCTTCGTTCCGCCTCTTTAAATTTTCATTCTCCTGCTTAAGAGTTTCAATTTGATCTGATTTTTCCATTTACAGTACTCTCCTGAAGTCATGTTTACTGCGTCTGTCTAACTATTATTTCTACCGCTTAGATTTTTCTCCAGCAGGTTAACACACTCTATAGAAAAACTATGTCGCTTGGAAACCGCACAACTTCCGAAATTAAAGGTTTTATCCGGTTTTCTCACTGCGATCGTGCCTAAATATCGACAGTTATCCTGATTAGCGTTCAGGCTCTGTGCGGTCAAGGCGTTACAGATCGATCGAGTCACCGCTTCAATTTCAGGCAACTCCTGATCGACAAAAGATGATCAGGATTACCAACGAGCGATCGTGCCCTGATATACTGTTTAAGGCGATTGAATTTCCCTCAGCCCTAAATGGCGCTCACCGATTTCTGTTGGATGATTGACTCGATGCATAAGACCCATGACCTGCACGTTGTTGAGACCAGAACATTAATGGCTCCAACAGCCCTAAAAGAAGAAATTCCCTTAACCGAGACCGCTGCTGCGCTCGTTGCCACAACCCGCGATCGCATTCGCAAGATTCTCAACCGCGAAGACGATCGCTTACTTGTCGTCGTCGGACCTTGCTCAATTCATGATGTAGACGCTGCCTACGAATATGGGCAGAAGCTGACGCACCTGCGCCGCGAATTGTCCGATCGCCTAGAGATCGTGATGCGCGTCTATTTTGAGAAGCCCCGCACCACCACAGGTTGGAAAGGACTCATCAACGATCCTCACTTAGATGAGAGCTATGACATCAATACAGGGTTGCGGATGGCTCGCAAACTGTTAATCGATCTCGCCCATCTAGGAATGCCCAGCGCGACCGAGTTGCTCGATCCGATTATTCCGCAATACATTGCCGATGTGATTAGCTGGAGCGCGATCGGTGCCCGCACTACCGAGAGCCAAACTCACCGAGAAATGGCATCTGGGTTATCAATGCCTGTAGGCTTTAAGAACAGTACTGACGGCAATCTGTTAACCGCAATTCATGCGATTCTCGCCGCAAATCATCGTCACCATTTCTTAGGAATCAACGCCCAAGGGTTAGCTAGCATTGTTGGCACGACGGGCAACCCTGATTGTCATATCATTCTGCGAGGCGGCAAAGGGGGAACCAACTATGGAGCGGCTGACCTGGAAGAAGCCATTAGCCAACTCATAAAGCAGGGCATTTCGGCTCCGTTGATGGTCGATTGCAGTCACGGCAACAGCAGCAAAGATCACAACCGCCAAGTGATTGTGCTTCAGTCGATCGCTGAACAAGTTGCAAACGGCTCTCGTCACTGCATGGGCGTGATGATCGAAAGTCACCTCGTTGCTGGCAGTCAGTCAATTCCAGCCGATTTAAGTCAACTCACCTACGGGCAAAGCGTGACGGATGCTTGTGTTGATTTTGGCACGACTGTCACGATGCTGCGAGAGCTAGCTCGATCAGTCAAACCTCAACCCCAAGCGATCCCAGTTTAGTGGATCTCAAAAAGCCCTTTAGCAGGTTGTTGAAACTGAGTCATTAATCAAGCTCTAATTCGAGGTGGGTCTGTTTCGCAAATTTTCTGAAGGGCTGCTTATAGGGTAGCGATCGTGACTCTACTCTGGCTTTATGTCATCAACTGTCTCCCCGCAGGGATCGCCGGATTAGGACTGTTAACGAATCCTGTAGTTGGTGTATTAGCGGCTTAGGCACAACTGTGCGAACAGCCGAGGCTTATAGAAGTGATCGGAATAGGATTGATCGCGCTTCTGCTCAATACAATGCAAGCGATGCAATCTCACACTTAAAAAGCGAGATCTATGAGGTAACCTCAATCAACTCTTGATGATGGCTAGTCAACTGAACCGCGATCGCACCTGCACATCCAGCAGAGATGACAACGTAGAAGACTACAGCTTCAGCGAAGACACGATCGCGGATGTAGCGGCTGAGTGCTGGTAAGGTTCGCAAGTCGACAGAATAATTATCAAGCAGATTTTAGAGTTCTTGAGGCATGGTGAAAGCTTTTTATCTTTACCTGCGCTCAGCCACTTATTTTTTGTGGGTGATGCTGCATATTTAGCGATCGCTCTCACTTACACTGCTTCCGCGATCAATAATGTCTGAGGTTGCGGGGACTTGTCTAGATTGCGTCTGCCTCTTGCCCTTTGGTAGCAACATATTTGTCGATGAAGGCTTCTAGCTCTCCGATCGAATAGTCAATAGCCTTTTGCTGACTGAGGTGATAGCAAAACGCAGACTGAACAGCAAAAAATGTAATTGCTGGTTCGTATTCTCTCCTTGAGTATTGGAATCTCTGTTCGGATAAGCTCTTTCGCTGCTGATGTAGACGCTTCATTTTATTACTTAGAGTTCGTCGCTGCTCGCGTAATATCTTCCGTTGTTCGCGAATTAACGCTTTGTCTAGAATATAAAGCTCTCTAGAAATAACCTGCTCCTGGTACTCATATTCGGCTTCTTGCCGTACCCAAAGATTCGGGTCATTCCGTAATCGCTCGAATCGCTCTAATCTGAACTGATACAACTCACTATTAGACTCATCGATGAACCCACATAGCATAGGAATCGAAGCCCATCTTGTTGCATAGACAGGACTTTCAGCCATGAATATGACACAATCCCCAAATGATTCTCCACCTAACCAATGTAGCTCCCCCATCAACCATTTTAAGAAAATGGGATCGGTATCTCGGAAATGATGAACTGCTTGTGTAATAGCATCTACACTGCCATAACTACAGGTTTTTCCTAAGGTATAGCCTGCTTGGTGTCGAGTGAAATGATTGGGGCAGAAGAGAAGCTTTTCGATCGTCTTGACTAGGGATGACTCAGGATATTGATCTCGTATTCGCTGCCGCTCCTGGCTAACATCCATAATCATAAAATCTCGGATGAATCCCAGGGTGATGCCCACTTCATCTGCATTGCTTGATTGCAGTAGCTGGTTCAACACAGCAAACAATTCATCGGCAGAAGCAAGTTCAGCCACTTCGTCCAACTCGTCTGCTTCAAAGTTGTAGCTCAAAATACGTTGTGTCAGATCCATAGTTGTCGATCGATCGCCTCTTTAGTCAGAAATTTGATATTTACCTGATTAGTCTATCTATATCAATTTAAATATTCGGAAATTTTTTTAGACTAATCACTCCATTACCCATGAACGTTTTTGATCGATTTTGGTCTTGATCGGTTATGTTCTATCTCAACTTTATTTTCTGTTTATTAGGTGTATGTAGATATAAGTTTAGTTAGGATGACATATGCCTTTTGCTTATTTCAATTTTGAAGGATCGAATAAGAATCAATACAACTATATATTTCTGAATTCATTCTCATCCAAAACAGGACTGAGAGATCTTTGAGGGGAATTATCCTGCATATAATCGGCATAACTCCCTTGTTTCTAGGTTCTATACCGATTTTTCACAGGTCAACTTCTCTGTTTGAGTAATTATCCTAAACAAGCCGCAAATTTTTCGCTTCTACGGTAGGGAAAACTTACTGTTCTCGTCCTAGATGAATCAGCCATCACGCTTGGTTGATCGACACCCCACCGCCGATCGACTCAAACTACTCTTAACTCTCGTAAGCCTCCATCGGTAGACAAGAACAGACGAGATTACGATCGCCATAGGCGTTATCAATTCGTCCGGTGGTTGCCCAAAATTTATTCTCTCGCGTCCAAGCAGTCGGGTAGGCGGCGCGTTGGCGAGAATAGGGACGACCCCACTCGTCAGCCGTTAAATCTGCGGCAGTGTGAGGGGCATTTTTGAGGAGATTATTGTCTCGATCGACGTTCCCTTCCTCGATTTCCCGAATCTCTTCTCGAATCGCAATCATGGCATCACAGAAGCGATCGAGTTCTGCTTTCGATTCGCTCTCGGTGGGTTCAACCATCACCGTTCCTGCCACAGGCCAAGACACCGTAGGCGGATGAAACCCATAGTCAATTAGCCGTTTGGCGATGTCATCGACTTCGATTTCGGCAGTCTTTTTGAACTGACGCAAGTCGAGAATGCACTCGTGCGCCACCCAGCCATTTTTGCCTTTATAGAGAACGGGATAGTGATTTTCTAGCCGTTTTGCAATGTAGTTGGCGTTGAGAATCGCCACCTCAGTGGCTTTGGTCAAGCCCGTTCCACCCATGAGCGCAATATACATCCACGAGATCGGCAAAATGCTCGAACTGCCCCACGGCGCAGCAGAAACGGCTCCGATCGCGTCCCGATTCTTAGCATGAGGAGGAATCACGGAATGACCGGGTAAAAACGGCACGAGGTGAGAAGCGACTCCGATCGGACCCATCCCCGGACCGCCGCCCCCGTGAGGAATGCAGAAGGTTTTGTGTAGGTTCAGATGACAGACATCAGCCCCAAAGTCACCCGGACGGCACAGACCAACTTGGGCGTTGAGATTTGCGCCATCCATATAGACTTGCCCGCCGTGGTGATGGACGATCGTGCAAATCTCCTGGATGCCCTCTTCAAACACACCATGAGTCGATGGATAGGTCACCATCAGCGCCGCTAAGTTGCTTTGGTGTTTTTCGGCTTTTGACTTCAAATCAGCAATGTCAATATTGCCATCGGTGTCACAGGCAACGGGCACGACTTTCATGCCTGCCATGACTGCGCTAGCGGGATTTGTGCCGTGAGCCGATTGGGGAATTAAACAAACATTGCGATGCCCTTCGTCGCGCTGCTGATGATATTGCCGAATGACGAGCAGCCCAGTGTATTCGCCCTGAGAGCCTGCGTTTGGCTGAAGCGAGATGCCTGCAAACCCGGTGATTTCCGCCAGCCAGTCTTCTAGCTGTTGAAACAGAAGTTGATATCCCTGAGTTTGCTCAACGGGTGCAAAGGGGTGAATCTGTCCAAACTCAGCCCAAGTGACGGGCACCATTTCAGACGTGCTGTTGAGCTTCATCGTGCATGAGCCAAGAGGAATCATCGCTGTCGTCAGCGATAAATCTTTTGACTGGAGGCGATACATATAGCGCAGCAGTTCGGTCTCGGAGTGATAACGGGTGAAGATGGGATGAGTGAGGTAAGGAGTGGTGCGGGAGAGGGATAGAGGCAGAACAGAGGAAGGAATACAGAGGACAGAGACAGAGTGACCGGAGAAGATTTCCAATAAGTCGAGGAGGTCTTGCTTTGAGGTGGTTTCGTCGATCGCCACTCCGATCGCATCGTCTCCAATCTTGCGTAAATTGATTTGATGGGCGATCGCGCGATCTAAAATCTCAGTTTGCTTGTCTCCGACTTCGATTCGCAGGGTGTCGAAGAATGGCTCTGAACCAAGCGTATAGCCAAGTTTTTGCAGTTCGCCAGCTAAGGTCGCGGTCATTTTGTGGATGCGTTCTGCAATCAGTTTGAGTCCTTGAGCGCCGTGATAGACAGCATACATTCCGGCGATGATGGCTAATAGGACTTGTGCTGTGCAGATATTACTGGTCGCTTTGTCTCGACGGATATGTTGCTCACGAGTTTGCAGAGCAAGTCGCAGGGCAGGCTGCCCGTTGACATCTTTTGAGACTCCCACTAATCGACCGGGAATTTGACGTTTGTAAGCTTCTTTAGTCGCAAAGTATGCGGCGTGAGGTCCCCCATAGCCCAGCGGCACCCCAAACCGTTGAGTGTTGCCCACGGCGATGTCTGCCCCAAACTCTCCGGGGGGTTTGAGAAGGGTGAGACTAAGCAGATCAGCCGCGACGGTGACTAATGCGCCTGCGGTGTGGGCACGATCGACAAATTCCTGGTAGTCATAAATCGCGCCATCGCTTGCTGGATATTGCAGCAATGCCCCAAACACAGCCGTCTCGAAGTCAAAGGTGCGGTGATCCCCGACGATCACGTCGATGTCCAACGGCAATGCCCGTGTGCGAATCACGTCGATCGTTTGAGGGTGACACGCTTCTGAAACCCAAAAGGCTTTTGCGCCCGTTTTGCACAATCCGTAGCTCATCGCCATTGCCTCAGCCGCTGCTGTGCCTTCATCCAACAGCGACGCATTCGCAATTTCTAGCCTGGTCAGGTCAATCACCATCGTCTGAAAGTTGAGCAACGCTTCTAGACGACCCTGAGCGATTTCGGGCTGATAGGGCGTGTATTGCGTATACCAGCCCGGATTTTCAAGAATGTTACGCTGAATCACCGGAGGCGTGATGCAGTTGTGATAGCCCATGCCGATGAAGGAGCGAAAAATTTGATTCTTTTGGGCGATCGCTTTCAGGTCTGCCAATAGCTCATATTCACCCCGACTTTCCCCTAACTGCAACGGACGTTTGATCCGAATTCCGGCGGGAACTGCGTAGTCAATCAAGGCATTTAAAGAAGACAATCCCAGAGTTTTCAGCATTTGCTGAACGTCGAGATCTCTCGGTCCGATATGACGATCGAGAAAGCGATCGGGATGAGCAAACGAGTCGGTCATTGAGCCGTTGCGAGAAGAACCAGACCCATTCGCAAAATTGCGTTCAGACTCAGTAGTTTCGTCGTGATCATCGCGACTCGATTCAGCCGTTGATTGCCTTTGAGTAATAAGCTCTGACATAGGAGAGTTTTTAGAGAGAGTAAGCTGCCTGTAAATATTCTGCAACAATTAACTCGATCGCAACGAGACCGAGTGTAAAAGTACGATGAAGTTGGGCAACAAACTCGAAATTCTCTAATCGCCTTCTACCTGTTCGCGATATTCAGCCGCCGTGAGTGCATCATCTAGATCGTCAAAATCATTCACCCTGACTTTGAGCAGCCAGCCTTCAAGGTAAGGATCGTCTGCAAGCTGTTCGGGTGCGTCAACCATTGCGGCATTGCTCTCAATCACAGTGCCCGTCACCGGAGACTTTAGATCTTCTACCGCTTTAACCGATTCGATCGTGCCAAAGCTTTCTCCTTTTTCGACCGCAGTGCCCACGTCGGGCAATTCTAAAAAGACAATGTCGCCGAGTTGGTTGATCGCAAAGGCGCTGATGCCCACGGTGGCAATCTCGCCTTCAAGCCGCACATATTCGTGAGTGTCAAGATACTTCAGGTCTTCGGGATATTCCATCGCTGTGCAATTTGAGTCCGATCGCTAAGTTCACTCCGCCTCAAAAATCTTACAAGAAAAACGGGAAGGGTAGACGCTTTGCCCACCCTTCGTAAACAATGCAGAGTGAGTTAAGGCTTAATATCGACGAGAAGAGCGATTATCGTTTGACCAGTTGCCGCCCGAAGATCCTCCTCTTTCCTCACGAGGTCTGGCTTTGTTGACCTTGAGATCACGACCCATCCATGCAGAGCCATCGAGAGCTTCGATCGCTGCCGTTTCTTCTGCATCGGTTCCCATTTCAACAAAGGCAAACCCACGCATCCGACCCGTTTCACGATCGGTCGGCAATTGAACCCGCTTTACGCTTCCATACTCAGCAAACGCTTGAGTTAAATCATTTTCCTTGACATCGTAAGATAGATTGCCAACATAGAGTGACATAGCGTTTCTCCAGAATTAAAAAGTGGGGGAGCTACATTCGGAGAAACGTCTATTCAACGAATTCAAAACCGAAGATAAATCTCGTTATTAACGCTAACACAGGACGAGAATATTGACGATGACAGGGCGAATAGACCTACCCGTTACCTGTTTAACTCGTAACAAACCCAGTCATAAAAATTGATTTTTCCCCTCTGTAACGTTGAGTAAACTACTCGATAAACGGAGAGATTTTGGATTTGAGTTCAACCATTTTGTGCGATCGTTCCTGATAACAACCGATCATCTTTGTAGCCTTGGGCTTTCTTTGCAGCGACTCTATGGATGAAGTAGAGGGATTCATTTAGGATAGATTGATCAGTGGCTCTTATTCTCTAAGCATCATGACTTCTTCTTTTTCGGTCAGTCTCCCCATTCGAGTTGGGTTAGTGGGCACGGGGTATGCAGCTAAAATGCGGGCTGAAACAATAAATGCAGATTCTAGAGCCAAGTTGATTGGGGTTGCTGGGCATATACCAGAAAAAACTCAAGAGTTTGGTCACCTTTATCAGACTCAATCGTTTAATGCTTGGACTGAGTTGGTCGAAAACTCTCACATTGATTTAGTGATTGTGTCTAGCGTTAATCGGGATCATGGCACGATCGCCCAAGCAGCTCTCTCAGCCGGAAAGCACGTCGTTGTCGAATATCCCCTCTCGCTCACGCTTAAAGAAGCGGAAGCCGCGATCGCCCTAGCCAAGTCTCGTAATTTATTGCTGCACGTCGAGCACATTGAGTTGTTGGGCGGAGTGCATCAAGCGTTAATCAACGCATTGCCCCAAATTGGCACTCCTTTCTACGCCAGATATGTCACGATGACTCCTCAAAATCCGGCTCCGCAAAAGTGGACGTATCAGCCTGAGTTATTTGGCTTTCCGTTGATCGGAGCGTTGTCTCGTCTCCATCGTCTGACCGACGCGTTTGGTGAGGTTGCTACGGTGAGTTGTCAAAACCGATATTGGAAGTCAACGCCTGATTCTAGCTATTATTCGGCTTGTGTTTGTGTAGCTCAGCTTCGGTTTAAAAGCGGACTGATTGCTGAAGTGGTGTATGGCAAAGGCGAGGCGGTTTGGCAGCCAGAGCGCAAGTTTGAAGTGCAGGGCGAAACTGGAGGACTGATCTTTGATGGCGATGGCGGCGTAATGATTAATCAGGAAGGCGGTCACCCGATCGAGGTCGCAGGTCGTCGCGGCATTTTTGCTAAAGACACCACTGCTGTACTGGATTGTTTAATAGACGGCATCCCCTTATATGTCACGCCAGAAGACAGTTTGTGTACGCTGAGAATGGCAGATGCGGCACAGCGATCGGCAGAAACGGGAGATGTAATCCACCTGTGATTAGCGTCCCAGCTTATTAGGAATGCCTTCGCACCCGCCGGGAATGGTTGCCCTCGTTTTTGAGCCGCCCCAAGCACAGCAATAGTAGTGCTGTTCTGGGGACATATCTTCAGCGTCGGTGAAATCGGCATTTTCGACGACGGCTCCCGTGTGGGCACCTGTTTTATAGTTGGGTGGCTCAGTGCGGCTGCGGGGTGAGGCAGTTTCGGCAGTGCCATAGAAGAGACGCAGCCCATTGAAGTCTGCTCCTCGGAGGCTGGCGCTAAACAAAATAGTTCTCGCAAAATTGGATTTAACTAAATCGCAGCGATCGAGGTTTGCCCGAATCAAATTTGCCTCACTTAAATCCGTCCAGCGCAGATCGGTGCCCGATAGGTCAGAAGCCGCTAACATCACGCCCACATCAATGACTCGTGTGCCATGACTGCGATCTTCTGCATAGCCACCAGAGCCGTCGAGAATGGCGCGTCCTAATCGGCGATCGCGCTTTAAAGGGGTCAGTAGTTTGGCACGAGAGAGAAATCTCAGGATCTTGGCTTTGCCTGCTCCATCCACGCTGCTGAGAATAGCGGCAGTGCGACCTTCGGCGATCGCGCGTTCTTGAGGCCAATCTTCGAGCAAGCCTTCTTCATCGAGAACCAGATCTGAAATGCCCTGGAAGTAGGTATCAATCGTTTGTTGCTGAGTGATCGTGTTTTGTTGAATCGTCAGATCTTTAGAAATGATGTATTGTCGCCATGCGATATACACCGCCAAAATCGCGATCAAGATTTGCCCTAATGCCCCAAAGACTTCGCCTAGTGCCCCGATCGCGTTCCAGTCGAGTTGCTTATACCAAATCATCAGGGTGTCTCCAAACCCCACGACTTTGAGTAAGCCAATCACGGCTAGCGTCAATCCTGCTGAGGCGATGAAAACCGATTGTTCTTGTCCAGCACCGAGTTCTGCCAAAATCGGTTGCAGTACCGGAAACAGGATACGCAATGACAACAGCAACGCGACGATCGAGCCGGATAACACCAGCCAAAAACTATTAGCAAATAGCCCGATGATCACAATGGCGATCGCGACGAGCACGATCAGAGAAATCGCGGGGCGAATGGCGGACAACCTAGACGTGTCGCTAGGAGAAATGCCCACTCCTGGAAAGGCAGAGGCATTTCTCTCTCTTGAAATCTCAGCTTTAGAAGGCGGATTAGAAATCGCCGAATGATCGGATGTGCCCGTTTCTAACCTGTTATGGGAGTGGGAAGTCGATGAGTCGGGCGAAGGGGGAAGCGAGTTGGGGTCGAGGGTCATGCCTAATCTAGAAAACCGCAGACTTCAGGGAATATATGCCCTATCGTACCCGCTTCTCTTGATCACTAATGAATAAATGCTTTGACAGGAGACTTGACAAATGCTGGAGCCGAGTATCGATCGGAGATGTTGATCCCCATCGCGGTTTTTGCTAAGTAGAGAACGTAGAGACTGAGAAAAATTTGTAGCGATCGCTTGACACACCTCATTGTTCTCTTACCTACCAACAATATTAGCGTGATCATAATTGAGCACCTTTACTGGTTGGTGAACGAGGAGTGTCAAAGTCATGTCAAGTTGGTCACAGACGCTCAACAGAACCGTCACAGCGATCGACTGAGATGCGATCGCGCTATTTGTCGTTCACTCGTCAGCCGTCACACGGTAGTCTTATAGATGCTATTGAAATGAACGTCTATGTTGAATTTGACTGGAAAAAACGCCCTAGTGACTGGGATCGCCAATAATAAGTCGATCGCGTGGGGCATTGCTCAACAGTTGCACAAGGCAGGAGCAACTCTCGGCATTACCTATTTGCCCGATGAACGGGGGAAAATGGAGAAAAAGGTCGCGGAGTTGGTGAACCCTCTACAGCCGAGTCTCTTTTTGCCGTTGAATGTTCAGGACGATGACCAGGTTCAGTCTACGTTCGATACGGTGCGCGATCAGTGGGAGCGGTTAGACATTCTCATTCACTGTTTAGCGTTTGCGAGTAAAGATGATCTGTCGGGCGACTTTAGCAAAACGAGTCGATCGGGGTTCAACACCGCTCTAGACATTAGCGCCTATTCGCTGATCAAGCTGGCTGGAGCCGCAAAGCCTCTGATGACCGATGGCGGCAGCATCGTGACACTGACCTATTTAGGCGGTGTGAAGGTGATTCCTAACTACAATGTGATGGGCATTGCAAAAGCAGCGTTAGAGATGAACGTGCGATATCTCGCCTATGAGATGGGGGCACAAAACATTCGGGTGAATGCGATCTCGGCAGGTCCGATTCGGACATTGGCTTCGTCGGCGGTGGGCGGCATCCTGGACATGATCCATCACGTTGAAGCGGTGGCTCCCCTCAAACGGACGGTGACTCAAATCGAGGTCGGCAATACGGCGGCGTTTTTGTGTAGCGACTTGTCGAGCGGCATCACGGGGCAAGTGATTTATGTCGATGCTGGGTATGAGATCATGGGCATGACTGGGACGAAACCAGCCGTAGAGTAGCGGTTTGACTTCCATTGCAATCAATCCGGTAGGGTTTGACAAACCAAAACGCTGCCGGATTTTTTAGTGGCTGCGATCGACGTTACGACTGATGTTTAGCAATCAATTCTCGCACCGTCTCAACCAAACCCGTTGGAATCACCATGATCGTCTCATCTGGATTCTCCAAAGCAGATTCGTCCTCCATAAGCGCTTCATCCTCGGTTTGTCCCTCATAGTGAGCGATGACCTGCTTGACTCTTTTCTGATCCCATCCTTGAGGAAATTGATTCTGAGTCATGATTACTTCCTGCGCTTCCTGCGTCGATAGGCGGTTAAAGGTTTACCAATCAGTTCATAGGCGGTGATCAAAAAGATGCCGTCTGTGCCTGCATCTGGAACGTAGATTACTCGCAAATATCGCCCCGTTTGAGTCTGACCAATAGCGATGAGAGAATCATCTCGTCCTGAACGATCCTCTCCTGGTTTCCACATCGCCTCTTTCACTTCAACCTTAGAAACCTCATGCCTATAAATGTGAGGCAAGCCCGTTTCTGGATCGATATAGAAGCGAAGATTCACAGTTCAAACTTAGCATCAGCGATCATCAGTGCAATCGCAAATCATCGAAAAACAAGAAGGCTCAGTTCATGCTTTTTGTCCACGCACGATCGCGCCCAAGCCGAGGAATCGTTTCTAACGTTAAGCTGAGTAAACGAGCTGAAAGGCTCTTAAATTCTCACTCAGTTTTTGATTGATTGGCTGAAATGGTTACTCAAACTGATTCTTTGATTTCTTTGTCGATCGCACCTGCTCAAGTGATTCGAGGCACAGGTGCGCTAGAACAGGTCGGTGAAGCGATCGCTCGATTGGGTTCTCGTCCGTTGTTGGTAGGCGGCGATCACACGCTACAGGTGATTCAGCCTCGTCTTGAGCCTGTGCTGACGGCACAAAACTGCACGATCGCTCAGGCATCCTATGGGGTTAATTGCAGCGAGTCTGCGCTAGTCTCTCTCAAGCAAGCCGTTGCCATGCATCAAGCTGACTTGATTATCGGGGCTGGTGGTGGCAAAGCGTTGGATGCAGCAAAGCTGCTGGCTTATCAGTGCAGACTTCCGATCGTGACTATTCCCACATCGGGGGCGACCTGTGCAGCTTGGACAGCCCTCTCTAACATCTATTCAGACGCGGGTGCATTTCTCTACGATGTCAGCTTGGCGCGATGTCCTGACTTATTAGTGTTGGACTACGACTTAGTAGCCACTGCATCTCGACGAACCTTAGTGGCAGGCATTGGAGACGCGATCGCCAAGTGGTATGAAGCTTCCGTCAGCAGCGGTCAGTCAGACAAGACTTTTTTGATTGCGGCGGTTCAGCAAGCGCGAGTGTTGCGCGATATTTTGTTTCAGAAGTCGGCGATCGCGCTGCAAGATCCCGGAGGCGAAGCTTGGCGAGAAGTCGTCGATGCCACCGTTTTGATGGCAGGCGTGATTGGCGGCATCGGCGGCGCACAGTGCCGAACGGTTGCGGCTCATGCCGTCCATAACGGGTTGACTCACTTGCTCGAAAGTCATGGTACGTTGCACGGTGAGAAAGTTGCTTTCGGCATTTTGGTGCAGCTTCGATTAGAAGAAATGATTCAAGGAAATCGGTTAGCAACGACTTCGCGGCAGCAGCTTCTAAAGTTTTACGGCGAGATTGGGTTACCGCAGACTTTGATGGATCTGGGCTTGGCAGAAGTCTCGATCGCCAACCTGCAACACGCTGCCGAGATTGCCTGTGCTGACTCGTCTGATATTCACCGCTTACCGTTTAAGGTGGCTCCGACTCAACTGATGGCGGCGATGGTGTCTACTACGGCACCTTGTCACAATTTGAGGAATGAGGAGAGTTTTGAGGTAGAATATCCAACTCAAACCCTAAATCTCATCCCTTAAATTCCTCCCCTTCGCCAGAGAGATTGCGACATGAGCCTAAGCTGGATTACCCCTGCCGATCGTCTGCGAACGTTGCCCCCCTACGTGTTTGCGCGTCTAGACGAGCTAAAAGCCAATGCACGAGCGCAGGGGGTTGACTTAATCGATTTAGGAATGGGAAACCCCGATGGGGCGACCCCTTTGCCGATCGTTGAAGCCGCTACTGAAGCGCTTAAAAATCCTAAAAATCACGGCTATCCTCCGTTTGAGGGCACTGCTAGCTTTCGCCGTGCTATCACCGATTGGTATCACCGTCGCTATGGCGTGACCCTTGACCCCGATGGCGAAGCGCTGCCGCTGCTTGGCTCTAAAGAAGGGTTAACCCACTTAGCACTGGCTTATATCAATCCAGGTGATTTGGTGCTAGTGCCGAGTCCTGCCTATCCACCTCATTTTCGAGGTCCATTAATTGCCGGAGCCGAGTTATACCCGCTGATTCTTAAAGCTGAGCAAGATTGGTTGATTGATCTGGCGGCGATTCCCGATCGCATCGCTGAGCGTGCCAAAATTCTTTATTTCAACTATCCAAGTAACCCCACGACTGCCACAGCCCCCCGTGAATTTTTTGAGGAAATCGTCGCGTTTGCCCGTCATTATCAAATCATGTTGGTGCATGACCAGGCGTATGCAGAATTGGCATTTGATGGTTATCAGCCCACCAGTTTGTTAGAAATTCCGGGGGCGAAAGATATTGGCGTTGAGTTTCACACGCTGTCTAAAACCTACAACATGGCAGGTTGGCGAGTCGGATTTGTAGTAGGAAACCGCCACATTATTCAAGGGTTGAGAACGCTAAAAACAAATTTAGATTACGGAATTTTTGCGGCACTGCAAACGGCAGCAGAAACAGCCCTGCAATTGCCTGACAAATACTTAACTGAAGTGCAAGATCGCTATCGCACTCGTCGTGACTATTTGATCGAAGGACTTGGGAAACTTGGTTGGTCGATTCCTAAAACTCAAGCGACCATGTATTTATGGATTCCTTGTCCGCTAGGAGTCGGCTCAACCGATTTTGCGCTGTCGGTGTTGCAAAAAACAGGGGTGGTGTTGACTCCGGGCAATGCGTTTGGGGCAGGCGGCGAAGGCTATGTGCGAATCAGCTTGATCGCGGAGTGCGATCGCTTAGGTGAAGCCCTCGAACGTATGAAGCAAGCCAATATTCGCTATGATGCTCCAGCCTTAATGCTTTAATGATGCTTTTACAAACCATTCCTGTCGTTGATTTACACGATTTTATCTCTGACTCACCCCAGCGGCAGCAGGAGTTTGTGTCAGCGATCGGAGCCGCTTTAGAAGACACCGGATTCTTTGCGGTGGTCAATCATGGCGTTGACTCGGTTCTGATTCAGTCTGCTTATCAGGTGGCTCAAACTTTTTTTGAGTTACCCGAAGCGGTAAAGCGACGCTATGAAAATCCTCAACTCAATGGGCAGAGAGGCTTTACGCGTTTTGGTCGAGAACACGCCAAAGATCATCCCGTCCCAGATCTTAAAGAATTTTGGCACGTTGGCAGAGACTCCCACTTGCCGAATTTAAGCCCCGTCGAGGTCGCGCAATTTCAGCCCGTGATGAGCGATCTGTATGCCCAATTAGAAACGTGTGCTGTCAGTTTATTAGAAGCCTGTGCGCTGTATTTAGGAGAACCTAGAACGCTGCTGCGTGATCTGACGATCGACGGGGACACGATTTTGCGAGTCATTCACTATCCGCCCGTCTCGATCGAGGCAGATCCTGCAAGTTTACGATCAGCTCCCCACGAAGACATCAATCTAATTACACTCCTCTGTGAAGCCACCGCAGAAGGGCTAGAGCTTTTGCAGCGAGACGGCACTTGGCGACCCATTCATGCAGTTGAAGGGCAGATTATTGTCGATAGCGGCGATATGTTGCAGCAGATTACGAATGGCTTACTCAAAAGCACAACGCATCGAGTCACGAATCCTGATAACGATCGCACCCGTCGCTTTTCAATGCCCTATTTTGTCCATCCTAGACCCGACGCTGATCTCACGCCCTTAGCCAACTGCGTGATTAAAACCGGAGGTCACGCAACCTTTCCTCCGACTACCGCAGGCGCGTACCTGCAACAAAGACTCCAAGAAATCGGACTCAAAGAGAGAGGATGAGTCTTCATCCTTTCTCCTTCGTCCCGTCTTCATCCCCCGGCTGCAAAGCTTGCCATGATCAGCACCGATAGTAGAATACCGGGAGACAGCATCAAAGCCAGCGTCAATAAATCGTGAGTCGTCATAATAGTTGTCTCCTGAAAGGGTGCGATCGCTGAGGCTAAATTTGACTCTGTGTAAAACAGCACAGCCCATCAGCGCTCTCTTTATGCTAATTAAATTAGCATGGCGTTTTTCCTGGTTTAGGTTGAGAAAACCTAAAGATTCATCGATCGGCGAATTGATCAAGACTCGCTCTCAATCCTGTATCGTTGCCCAAAGCCGTTTATCAGAGCTAGCATCTCACCATGAATCACTTTTCCTTTGACGAGCTGCAGCGCAAAGACCTATTCACCGCGTTGGGTTTGTGGGTAACTGTGGAGTTGGTCAGTTTTATCTTTTTTCCCGCTGTGGCGTTGATCAATCCGGGCGATCGACTGAAAACATGGTTTTTAATCAGCGTCCCGTTAGGGTTAGGCGGGGCATTGTTGATTAGTGCCAGTTCCCGATTTTTGGCAATGTCTCACGATCGTCCGGTCGGAGCCACCAAGGGGCTTTTCATTATTTTGGGACAGTTTGGCGGTTGGATTGGGCTAGTAGGCATTTTATTCCCTTTCTTTATGGTGTGTTCAGAGTTTTTCTCAAACATCAAACTCTAGGATTTGAAAGAGATGGCAGATCTGCGCCATGCGCTAAAAGAATGGGCGATCGCGGTAAATGCGCTCGAAAACGGACGCACGATCGTATTGCTGAGAAAAGGCGGCATTCGAGAACAGAAAAACCGCTTCACGATCGCTCAGACTCAGGTGTTGCTCTACCCCACCTATGAGCATCAGCAACCACATTTGTTGAAAGATGACTACCAATCTCAAGTGCAGTCTGTCTCGACAGGATGGCACCCCGACCAGGTGCAAGTTAGCTCAGTAGCCGACATTACCCACATCTTTCAAGTCAGCGATGCAGCGATTTTAGACGCTCTTTTGCCATTTCACATCTGGAATTCGCAGTTCGCCGCAGAGCGCTTTCAGTGGAAGCCTAAATCGCCGCTTTATGTCTTGCTGCTGCGAGTGTCTAAACTGCCGATGCCGCAAATTATTGCTTATCGGACTGAGTATGGCGGGTGTCGATCGTGGATTGATCTAGATGCCGCGATCGATATGGACAGTGCAACCCCCGTTTTGGACGAGCAAGCTTACTCAGATCAGGTTGAGAAAATTCAGAAAATTGTTTCAAACTCAACACTTGGCATTATCCTATGAACCAGGTTTGTTGAAAGCTGTCACGTCACCATGAAGAAAAAAGCGCACAACGGGTTGGGCAACCATGTCTTCTATTTAGTTCCCCTTGCCTTTTGTCTGGGCACTTCGGCACCCGTTGGGGCAGCCCCTCTCAAGGCATGGCAATATGACCCAACCGCAAACCAGCTAGAAATCATCCTCAAAGATGGGGTCAAACCTCGATATTTTTTGATGGCGCGCCCTGCCCGCATTGTTTTAGACTTGCCCGACACAGAAGTGGGGGATGTGCAAAGACAACAAACCTATGAAGGCGCAGTGCGGCAAGTGCGCGTCTCGCAGGTAAAGCCAGGGCTGGCGCGCATTGTGCTAGAGCTTTCACCCGACACGACTCTCATGCGAGGGCAAGCCCAACTTCAGCGAGTCGGCGATGCAGAGCCGTCTAGCGATCGCTGGGTGTTGCGTCCTCTGATTGCTCAAGCATTGACGAACCCACCCACCGCGATTCCAAGTCTTCCGCCAGTTCCGGCAGCACAACTGTCATCCCCTGCGATTCAATATCCTCCTGGCACGTCGCCTAGGGGGACAGGAGCTAGTGAACCTCGCCAAAGCGGTCGAGCGATCGCTCCCGTTTCAGACAAACCGATTGATATTGTAGTGCCGCCTCCTGTGGCTCCGGCTCCGGTTTTAACCAATCCGCCTCCAACCACAGTTCCGTTAGTAGTTGCTGAATCAGCCTCTTCTAAAGTCGCCAATCTTCCCACTCCGCCAGCGCCCGAAAATTTTCCACCGGGGATTGCGCCAAATCCCGAACAGACGGTCACCAAACCAACTCCAGCGATTTCGAGTTCGCCTCCTCAAACTCTCGCTGTTAAGCCCGCGGCTAGAGTGGCTCAAAAGCCAGCACCGAGCCTGCAACTTCCAGAGATTAATCCGAGTTTAGCGATTCCAGATTCGCTGCCTCCGGTTACGGCTCCCAATGTTCAAAGTACGCCGACTGTGAGCGTTCCGCCGTTGGGCAGCAGAGTGTCGCCAATCCCCTTTGAGTTGCCTCCTAGCAGCGTCGCCACGCCAAGCCCTCCTGGGTCGCCACCGCTACAGCCGCCTGCACCGAATTTAGTAGCAGACCGTCAGTCTGTCAAATCTCAAGCGACCACGATCGAGTTTGGTCAGCCGATGCGATCAGGTCACTCCAATATGATCGAGTTTGGTCAACCTCTGCCAGCACCGCCTGGGAGGGAGCGATCTCCGTCTCAATCTCCCAGTCTGATCAGCTACAATTCTGCGCTGCTTCCGGCTGGCACGGTGTTGAGCTTGCGATACCCCGGCACTCAGGCATTGCCACTGTCGTCTGAGTCGCGGCAAGAAGTCTTGCTGTTGCAGAGCGATTTGCGTGATCGGTCTGGTCGATTAATTGCCTCAGAAGGCACCGAGGTTTTAGGAAAATTTGAGAACAGTGGCGGCGGCAGTCGCTTTGTCGCTCAGGCAATTTTACTTCAAGGGCAGAATGTAGCGATCGCTGCTCAATCAGATGTCTTAGGAGGTACCCGAAAGGTGGCTGACAATCGTCTGATTCGCAATTCTGGCATTGGGGCATTGGCAGGTGCCATCTTAGGCGGACTTTCGGGCGGCAATGTGGTTGGAGGAGCAGCCGCAGGGGCAGCAGTGACCTATGCGACAGCTCCCAAGTCTGCCACGATTCAACCGGGGCAAATTCTGGATGTGCGGCTAACAGAAGATTTTAAGTAAGCCTCAGATTGTGGTTGTGACCATAAAAGGCGTTGCTGAACGATGCTATAAATTCGCCCCTCAACCCCCATCTTGTGAGCCATGGCTAGTTTATTGAAAAAAGGGCAATAGACGATAGAGGTCATGTGCCACTGCCCGAATTCCTCTCGTAATCGAGTCAAAGCTATTCAATCGCAGCAGATTGACCGCTACCGTTCGCAGGATCGCCCTGTTCTCTGGCGCATGTTCTGAACATATCGGAACTGCATCTTCTCTCAACACCCTCTCTTTGATCCAGTGCGCCCGATTCTCAATCTGCTAATGGTCGCGAATCCGTTGGTAGAACTCTGCGGCATCCTCCGTCAGAGACCTGATAGATCTGAGAATCTCCTGCATCGTTTCGCTGTCGCGACTGCCCACACGATCGACCCGAATCAGGCTTTTGGTGACGCTGTAGCAGTGGTCACATTCACCGTTATCTGCAACGACGGGGGATACGCATTACGATTCTCCGCGAGAGCAATGAACGCTAAAAAACTTGGAACCACTATAGTGAAGTACCTTGAGCTTCCGAAAAGATGGGCAACTCATTTGCAAATTGCGCACTTTTAGCCGCTCAGTCACAGTTATGAAGCCACTGGTTAAACACGGTTTGAGAGATTCAATAAAAAAGGAGGGTTCCGCTTTAGAACTCTCCTTTTTTGGCGTTTAGTGGAGCTGACGGGAGTCGAACCCGTGTCCAAATTGGGTATTAGCACACCGCTCATTCACAGGTTTAGCTTTTCTAGTCCTCAAAGCGGGAACCGTTCATTATCCCGAACGGGAGGATTCTCAAGTATTGTCTTAGCTAGCAAACCGACTTGAGGCGATCGACTAAAGCAACCGTTGGGGTTGTTCTACGATTCTTAACGGTGTCAAATCGTAGACGCTCGAACCACTAGGGGTTTTTAGGCAGTGACTGCTTTACGAGCGAAGGGTACAATGTTGTTCGCATGTACTGTGTTTTGAGCCTAGATTTACGAGAGTGGACTCGCTCTCGACCTGAATCACGTTGTGACGTTCGCCAACCTGTCGAAACCGTTACAGCCCCGTGACATCTATCATTATAGCGTGAGGTTTAACGACTGAGTTGCCGAGGAACGTTTTGTTTTGCTATCGATCTTTGATCTGTCCAGGCGTGATTGAACCCGGAAAGGTACTCGGATTAGGAGGAACGACCCCATTGCTGAATGCCCGAACTTGAATCACCTGACCGTTGGGATAAACGACCGTCCCTGATGCTTGGTTACCGCTTAAACCCACTGAATTTGCAACAGGCTGCAATGGAATGCTGCTAAATGTAATTGTGCCCGCTTTGAAGTCCACCGTGATCGGAATTCGCGTTCCAGCAGGAATGACGGGGGCACCCGGAAAGGGCGTGAACGTAGTTGCAGGGGTAAATGTGCCTGTGTTTTGACCCGTCCGGCTAAAAAATCCTTGAACGGTGGTTCCTTGGATGTTAGTAGCGGTTCTTCCTTTCTGAGCATCAAAGTCGTCAAATCCTCTCAGAGCCTCACCCAAAAAGGCAAACTTGGCTAGTCCGGGGAGGCTCGATCGAAAGTCTGCTAAAAGAGAACCTGCGGCATTTTGCACCTGAGGTTGACTGAACGATTGCACCGCCCCGACCTCTCCTGATGGACTGATTGTAACCCCCTGCCCTGCCCCAACTGAAACAGGTTTTGCATTGGGTGTGTCAGAATTAGCAACGTCTACGCGCCCTTCGAGAACGAGAATCAGCCCCTGGTTTGCCTCGTTAAGCTTCATTAAATAAACCGTGCCACGAGGTGTCGCAATGATTTTGCCCACACATCCGACTTTGCCCGTATTGCCTGCGATCAACACTTCACCCTTTTGCAGCCGAATACAGGTATCACCCACAATCAGCGAAGATGCTTGAGCCAGACGAACCCCCGCTCCGCGTTCGGTAAAGTCGAGTTGTGCTCTAGCCAATGCTGTTCGCACCTGCTGGTTAAGCTGCCCAACTGCCTTCTTTCCAGCTTTTTTGTCTTGAATAAAGACCTGGTCGCTGTCGAGAATCTCGACGACGGTAGCCCTGGTAATGGGTTGAGCGACTGAGGGAGATTGCAGTAATGCGATCGAGGCTGCCATACCCAAGCTTGATAACTCCAGGCAAACAATGTAGATCACACGACGGTTTTTCAACGGTTGCAGCAGCCAGTTCATACGAATGCTCCTTCAGTTAAGTAAATAGCAGCGAGTTTCTAACTCAGAGATCTAAAAATTAAACGTGGTGCGAATAGTACCGACGAAGATATCGTTGTTTTCGGTAATATGACCCGCATTGGTCACATAAAAGAAACCAGGACTGATGGAGATACGATCGCTGACTCGAAAGCGATAAAAAGTCTCAAAATGGAGAGAGTTGCCGTCGTCGGCTCGCTCAATGTCAAATCCAATGTTCAGTTTGGGGGGTTGACCTACTAGAAAAGCCAGTTGATCACCTTGGCGACGAAATGGATCATCAATCCCTAGAGATACCAGATAGGTACTCGTCAGTGTAGCCGCATCTGATTGGCGAGAAAGCGCAACGATCGCGCCGCCCCAGGCTCCCAGTGTCACCTTTGGCGACAGTCGCCAGCGCAAGGTTGCACTCAGCGCATGAATTGTGGTTCGTTCATTAAATCCACCTGAGATATCCGCGTTATTGCTGCCAGTTAAGGTGTCTAGCTGACCATCTCTCGCATAGGCATTGACATAGGCTAACCCTGCGACGATCGACGGGTTTGGTTTTAGCAAGACCTGCATCCCCATGACACGATGGTCTGACCCAAACAAGCCTGCGCCTGGATTGTTCGTGTTTCGGGTGCCATAAGCAAATTGCAGTCGCCATTTGTCAGACAGCAACCAGTCAAACCCAGCTCCTGCATCCACATTGCCAATTCTAAACACAGGATTAAGGGCTGCAAATCGAGAAACGGCTCCTGTCCCAGCATCGGTGTAAGACGAGTTGGCACTCAAAACACTATTCAGGCTAAACCCCACAGGCTGAAGGGTAAGGACGATGCGCTCACCCACAGCAAATCGATAATCTAGTGCATTCAGTTCAAATTGGCTTTGCTGGTCGGTTTGATAAGACAACAGCGCCATATTAGTGTTAAGCGATCGAAAGTTAGCAAAGCCCTCATTGGCGGCATTTCCGGTGGCAAGCCCGACTCGTAGCAAGTCTCTACCTGAAAAAGACGACGCGAGTTGCAGTTGGGTCAGGTTGACGAAGATCGGATGCTTTTCTCCACGACCAGGAGGATCGCCGCCAGCCGCCGCCGCGATCGCAAAAATAGACTGTCCTCGCAAAACAGTAGTAGTCGAAAACTGCTGTTTCTCTAAAGTGGTGGTGCGAGCTTCGAGGGTATCAACCCGTCCACGCAGCGTCGCAAGTTCGGCAGAAAATTCTTCTTGCAGTCTTTGCAGCGTGATCAGGTCGCTTTTTTGGATGAGATCGGACGTGCTAGCGCTAACCAGTTCATTAACTCGGCTCAGGCAAGCGTTTAATCCAGCCGCAAATTCATAGCGAGTCAGCGCCCGGTTGCCTCGAAACGAGCGATCGGGGTAGCCTTCGAGACAACCGTAGCGTTCGACGAGAGACTGCAATGCTTGAAACGCCCAATCTGTCGGCTGCACATCTGAAAATTGCGAAACAGAAGCAACTTGAGCCAGAGCATCGTCCGCTTCGTTTTCTGATTCTGACTTGAGACTTGACTCCGTTAATTGAGGAGTGAGGAGATGTGTCTGAACAGCCCCTGGTTCAGGGAGCGAGACTGAGCGTTTGAGTGGTAAGAATTCAGGAGAAAAGCTTTCCGGGGGGGCGATCGAGTTCGGTTCAATAATCCCTGAAGCATGACTCGCTAAATCGCTGGGGAGGGCAGATTTTTGGGTGGAAATGATGGCTGGGGGCTGATCGACGGCTTCTGGTATTTCAGGAGGTAAATATATCGTCATGGTAAGCCAAGAGGTAGTCGAGAAGTTGGCTTAGTTATATCAAGGGAGAATCCATTCAAAAGATTTTTCGACAAGAAAATATATACTCTAGGAGATGTAGAGGTGAAGGTATTGCTGTGAAGGGGATAATGGAGAAGCAGAGTTTCTGGTTATGTGGCAAAAACCGCCCAAAGGTCAGGTGAGAACGCCTATCCCTATACCCCTTGCTCACCGTGTCTTCTCCTTCTCTATTTGAGTGGCGACACATTATTTTTGGTGTTCGTATACTTACTTCGCCACAATGCGCCCTCACCCTTTGTATTCCCCGGTTGTCAGCTTGGGAGAAGTTTTTGAGGTTTCTGCCAAGAATCCAAAGTCTTTAGATAAACGCCGCGACCAGTTGAGCCAACCCCAAGTCCGATCGACGACCCAGCGTTTCGGTAGCAGGACAAAGCGCTTTGACGCTCTGAGAGCGTTTAATGGTTTCGAGAATCCAACGGTGCTTGTCCATCGCCCCTTTCATTTTGTCACCGGGAAACCCAATCCCCTTGTGGTTGGGAGGGATAGGTGCGCGGGTCAAGGGGTTCGATACTCCGCAGACTCGCACTTAATCTCTGCATCAAACAGATAACTCTAGCCATATATGATGGTAGTATATCTGTATGCAAAGAACGATTCGCATCCAACTCAAACCCGACATCGCAACGGCTAGTGTGCTGACTCAAACGATTGATCAATACACCTGGTCGTTCAATGCTGTGTGCAAGCATGGATGGGAAAACGACTTGGCAAACGGCGTAGAACTGCACAAAGCGACCTACTACGACCATCGCGCTGAGACTGGACTTCCTTCTCAATTGGTCTGTGCAGCACGAGTCAAAGCAACCGAGGCTTTGAAATCTGCCAAGACCCTCAAGAAGAAAGGCAAGACGGTTAATTGCCCCACCTCGAAGCGCTGCCCCATTCGCTACGATGCTCGGTCTTACACGGTCTGGTTTGACCGCAGCGAAGTGACGATTCTTAGTCTCCAAGGACGAATCAAACTGTCCTTTGACGTGGCTGAATATTACCGTCAATATCTGACCTGGAAAAACACCAGTGCAGACTTGCTGCAAGACAGAAAGGGGCGTTGGTGGCTGCACGTCGTCATGGAGGTTGAAACCTCAGAAACGATTGCAACCGATGAATTTGTGGGGGTCGATCTGGGCATCGTCTCTCCGGCGGTCGATAGTCGAGGAAATCATTACGGGTCTGACCATTGGAAGGAGATAGAAGATCGAACATTTGAGTTGCGTCGTCGGCTTCAAAGCAAAGGCACAAAATCTGCCAAACGACATCTGAAAAAGTTGTCGGGCAGACAGAGACGGTTCCGCAAAGACTGTGACCATGTGCTGAGTAAGCGCTTGGCTCGGTCTGTCAGAAGTGGCGCAACACTGGTATTTGAAGACCTCACGAACATTCGCGGTAGAGCCAAGATGCGAAAGGCGGGGCGACGCAGACTGCATGGATGGAGCTTTGCTCAGTTCCAGGCATTCGTCACTTACAAAGCCGAAGCGAGAGGCGTAGCCGTGGGGTTTGTTGACCCGCGCTACACCTCGCAGAAATGTAGCCAATGTGGACACATTGAGCGAGGAAATCGCCCGTCTCAGGCTCAGTTTCGCTGCAAGAAGTGTGGGTATGAATGCCATGCCGATAAAAACGCAGCGGTGAATATTCGTGCCGATTATCTCAAACTTAGCGCTCAGCCCTGAAGGAGGGTTTCCCTCCGTAGGGGACTGAGTAAGAAGGGCGGCAGTCAATCCGCCTATTGTGGTCTGCCCAGAAATGGGAATTTGAATTACAAGCCCCATCCCCTTGTGGGTGGGGTAGTTGACCCCGGTTGAGTCTACGATCACAGACTTCGCTTCGGCTTTCGGCAGCACGGGGAGGTCAACCGACAGGTTGCCTAGTCGCCGGGACAGCGTATTTAGGAGCCAGGTTGATTCTTTTTGCGACAGAACCCGATCAACCGCCCTGTGGAGAAACAACGGTATCTGGGCGCGTTGCTGCATTTTCAGTGCCATCCAACAGATCGCGATAGCGTCGCAGCACAGAGCGACTGTATGCCGCAACGCTGGGGTAGCGATGCCCGTTATAAAACTGCGATCGCGTCGAAGTATATCGATCGGGTTTACCGCTATACCACCACGAGGCGACGCGCATAATCGCTAATGCTTCGTTGCCGCCACTTGCTAACAGCGATCGCTGCCAATATTGGTTGAGTTTGTAGTCAATAATGGCAACCTGAAGAGCAGGATTGTCGAGGAACTCTTGACGGGAAACTGCATAGCCCAATGCCTCTTGTGACCAGACAGCGAGATTGTTAGGCATCACTTGGGCATAACCCAATGCTCCTGAATGTCGATTTACGCGTTGAAAGTTTGCTCCGCTTTCTTGCCCGATAATTGCCCATCTCAACACTTGCACTTGCTGAGGTAAAGGCGTGGACTGCTGCACTGAGGGCGCTAAAACAGAAGGAATCACAAAGGGATCTTGGGTCGCACAGGCAGGCAAGCTTAACGATAATAGAAAAACGCTACTAGCAAATTTGTGCAGCCAAAAGCGACAACATAAATCACGGGTCAATTGAGAAGCAATCATGCAAGACTTTCTGAAACAAACCAGAGGAGTCTACAGGCAATGGGTCACAAATGTAAAACGGAAATTACGGATGTATTTTGCTGTTCAATGCAATGTGCGACTTCCCTGAAACGCCTGCAAAGACTGCCCTCACCCTAGCCCTCTCCCGCAGGAGAGGGAACCGGAACTGTCTGAAAGCCTTTCTCTTTGGGGAGAAGGGGTGGGATGAGGGCAAATTAGTTCAGATCGCGTTATTTGAATCAAAACTGCCCCGGCATGACGAAAGCCTTTTGAGTCTCAAGATAAAAAGAAAATCTTAAATCTCAAACCCCAATGCGGAACTAGAATCGGAATCACACAAAGAGCGCATAGCTTTAGATACTTTTGTATCTAACACTACAATCTCGCTCTAGTCATACGCACAAGTTGCGCGTAGTCTAGCAAGGAATGGCGCTACAGAGAATCTTTGATAATGACTAAGAAGACGTTGGTTGTCATCGGCAATGGCATGGTGGGTCACAAATTTTTAGAGCAGATGATTGCCAAAAAAGCGATCGACGATTGGCAACTTGTCACCTTCTGTGAAGAGCCTCGTGTTGCTTACGATCGGGTCAATCTTAGCGGTTTCTTTTCAGGTAAAACCGCCGCCGATCTGACGCTCGTTAAACCCGGACTTTATCAAGATCACAACATTCAGATTTACGTTGGCGATAAGGCAGTTCGCATCGATCGCGATTTCAAAACGGTGACTTCTGCGAACGGGATTATGATTGACTACGACAACGTGGTGATTGCAACCGGATCGTATCCATTTGTGCCGCCCATCCCTGGAAAAGACACGCAGGGAACCTTTGTTTATCGCACGATCGACGATCTTGAAGCGATGGCGGCTCATGCCAAAACCGCTAAAGTAGGGGTCGTGATCGGCGGCGGATTGTTAGGGCTAGAATGCGCCAACGCCTTGCAGAATATGGGATTAAAAACCCATGTGGTTGAATTTGCGCCTCGCTTGATGCCTGTGCAAGTAGACGATGCAGGCGGAACCGTTCTTAAAAATAAGATTGAAGCGTTGGGAGTCACAGTCCACGCCAGCAAATCGACCACGGCGATCGTCAGTGAAAATGGCAGAGTCACTACCCTGCAGTTTGCCGATGGTGACGAACTGCAAACCGATATGATTGTCTTTTCTGCAGGCATTCGTCCTCGTGATGAAATCGCCAGAGATTGTGGTTTAGCTGTCGGCGATCGCGGCGGCATTGTGATTAATGATCACTGTCAGACTTCAGATCCTGCTATCTATGCGATCGGAGAGTGTGCCCTTTACGATAATCGAATTTATGGGCTAGTAGCTCCCGGTTACACAATGGCGGCGGTTGCGGCTGATAATATATGTGATGCCAATAGCAATTCCTTTACGGGTGCAGATATGTCCACTAAGCTAAAACTGCTGGGTGTGGATGTTGCCAGTTTTGGCGATGCGTTTAGCAAAACGTCAGGTGCAAAAGAGTTCGCGATCATTGACTCAATTCAGGGCATTTATAAAAAAATCGTTGTTAGTGAATCGGGCGATCGACTGCTCGGTGGTATTTTAGTCGGCGATGCCTCTGCCTACGGCAATCTGCTGCAACTGATGCAAAATCAAATCGTGTTGCCGCCTCACCCCGAAGATCTGCTGCTGCCGCCTCGTGAAGGCAAATCGAGCTTTGCAATGGGGGTTGAAAGTCTGCCCGACACTGCCCAGATTTGCTCGTGCAACAGCGTCACTAAAGGACAAATTTGCAGCGCAATTCAAGATCAGGGATTGACGGATATCACCAGCGTCAAGAAATGCACGCAAGCCGGAACAGGCTGTGGGGGCTGCGTTCCGCTCGTCACCGATCTGCTAAAAGATGAGTTGAAAAAAGCCGGAGTCGAGGTGAAAAATCATCTCTGCGAACACTTCGCCTATTCTCGGCAAGAACTCTACCATCTAATTCGGACTCAGCGAATCGAGACGTTTGAAAATCTGCTTGCGGTTCATGGACAGGGAAAAGGCTGCGAAATTTGTAAGCCTGCGATCGGCTCAATTCTCGCCTCTGCCTGGAATGACTATGTTCTGAATCCGTCTCATGTGGGACTGCAAGACACGAATGATGCCTTTCTTGCCAACATTCAAAAAGACGGCACTTATTCGGTAATTCCTCGCACCCCGGGGGGCGAGATCACACCTGATATGCTGATTGTATTGGGCGAAGTCGCGAGAGACTTTGGACTCTACACCAAAATCACAGGTGGACAGCGCATCGATTTATTAGGAGCGCGTGTCGATCAACTGCCCTTAATCTGGACGCGATTAGTCGATGCCGGATTCGAGTCAGGACACGCCTACGGCAAAGCGTTGAGAACGGTCAAGTCCTGCGTCGGTAGTACTTGGTGCAGATTTGGGGTGCAAGATTCGACATCCTTGGCGATCGAGGTCGAATTGCGCTATCGGGGCTTACGCGCCCCCCATAAATTGAAGTCTGCGGTGTCTGGCTGCACGCGCGAATGTGCCGAAGCCCAAAGCAAAGACTTTGGCATTATCGCCACTGAAAACGGCTGGAATCTCTACGTTTGCGGCAACGGTGGCATTCGACCACAACACGCTCAACTGATTGCTGAAGACATCGACAAAGAAACGCTAATTAAATACATCGATCGCTTCTTAATGTTCTACATTCGCACTGCAAACCGCTTAGAGCGGACGGCAACTTGGCTCAACAAACTCGAAGGCGGCATCGATTATCTCAAGCAAGTTGTGATCGACGATTCACTCGGCATCTGCGCTGAGTTAGAGGCAGAGATGGCGCATCAGGTTGAGACTTATGCGTGTGAATGGAAAACGACGATCGCTGATCCCACAAAGCTGATGCGATTCCGGCACTTTGTCAACTCTGACCAACCCGATCCCAGTCTGATGCAGGTTGCAGAACGGGGGCAAAAACGTCCGGCGTTTGACCACGAAAAAGAACTGGTTGCAACCCGCGATCGGTCTTAAGAAGCGACTTCTTGTCCGCTTAAAAACTAGCCTTAACGAACCCACTTACACGCTCATTTCTATGATTCAAGCCTTCCCGATTCAACAGTCAACCAGTCAATGGGTCACCGTTTGCACGATCGAGCAGATTCTGCCAAACACAGGCGTATGCGCGTTGGTTGAAGGTCAGCAAGTTGCGATCTTTCGGGTCGGCGACGGCACCGAGATCTATGGGTTGAGCAACTACGATCCGTTTAGCAATGCCTTTGTGCTGTCACGGGGAATTGTGGGCGATCGCAAGGGCGTTCCCAAAGTGGCTTCTCCAATCTATAAACAAAACTTTAATCTGCAAACTGGACAGTGCTTTGACGATGAAACCGTGAGCATTCCGACCTTTGCCGTGAGAGTAATAGATCTGCAAGTGCAAGTCAGCGTTTAGAATTCTTCCTAGCGATATATATCGCGATCGCAGCGTCACCGATAGCGTAAGGGGAAAGAGTATAGACAGGAGTTTGTGCTCAATTTCTGAACGCGGGAACGACGATGACTACCATATTGGAAAACTCTGAACTCAAATTGACCCTTCGCCCTGACTTGGGCGGACGGATTGATCAGTTGGTAGACCAAAAAACGGGGCGCGAGTGGCTCTGGCATCCACCAGGTTATGATCCCAGCCAGACACGATCGCTCCCAGTTGGCGCTTCGTTTGACGAGCATTGGTCAGGCGGGTGGGATGAGATGTTTCCCAACGATGGGGAAGGATTGTTTCAAAATCGGCATCTAGTCGATCACGGCGAACTCTGGTCACAGGCGTGGAACGTAGTCGAGACGACGCGCCATAGCATTAAAATGGCGCGATTTTGTGAAACGGTGCCAGTAAGTATTGAGAAGACGATCCGATTAGACGACACACAAGCTCATATTGAGTTTCAGTTTCACAACAAATCTGATGAGACGATTCCGTTTTTGTTTAAGCAACACGCCGCGATCGTCATCGAAGCCGGAGACGAGATTCTGATGCCCGATTGCTTGATCGAGCCAGTCACGCTAGAGTTTAGCACTCTGATCGGACGCGCTCAAAAAACTCAATTTCCCAAAGCCTTTGCCGCCGATGGGCAAGAAATTGATCTGCGGCAAATTCTGCCTCGATCGTCAAAATCCCAAGAGTTCTTCTACAGTTCCGATTTGGCGAAAGGCGAGTGTGGGATTCGCAATCCTCGATCGGGAACTGCGCTATTGATGACGTTTGACACGGCTGATTTTCCTTACATTTGGGTATTTCAAAGCTATGGAGGTTGGCGTGATTATTATGTGTTGGTGATGGAGCCTTGCACGACGATTCCCTATGACCTGGATGTTGCGTGCCAAAACGGGACGGCAGCGCAACTGAAACCCAAAGAGCGGCAAACCCGCAGGTTGACGGTTTGCATTCAGCGATGACTAGCCTTGCTGTGCCGAGGAATTCTTTTGTAGAACTCAACCGTTTTTGGAGCCAACAGCTAAACTGAATGACGCTGTATCGGCAAAAACGAGAGGACAACATTGACAGACGTTGGAAGCCCAAACGAAGCCACGATCCCCGCTTGGGGAGAATATGCGATTCTTCAGCCGCCACAGTGGTTTAATCCGATCGCAGGCAAAGTCACCCGACTCAACATCATTGGGTTAACTACCGTGATCAGCAATAGCGTTGGTTCAAAAGTCTTGCTGCTAGATCCTAATGTTGGAGAAGTCACGATCGGGCGAACCGGACGATTTATTGTGTGTGGCTCAACCTATGTTCAGGGGGGCATTCAAGCCAGCGATGCCAACGCCACTATTGATGTGATGGGCGCGATCGTGATTCGCATTCCTCCTAATCTGCCTGTCAACCCTGGAATTGCGACGCACGAATTACGGTTAGGACAAAGCGTGGTGACGCTCTCCCCGTCTGGAAATCTCCAAGATTCAGGGTTTAGCTTTTCGGGCTGCACCACTCTCATGCTTCCTGTTGGCACGAGAATTAGCCTGAGAGTTGGAGTCTTCGCTGACAATCTTACCAAAGGGCAGTTTCTCAAATGGCAGGCGCGTAATGACTCTGCTCTAAATGGTGCCCATCTCTCGATTCACGAAATTTCGGGTGGGATCTAGCGCGATTCAGAATTTTTGCCCCTTCGTTTATCGATCGCACTCCTGAAGCCTGCACAGTGTAATCTCGATCGCAATTCACCTCTTTTTCGTTCAAATGTCTCAAGTCTCTTTTCAAGCCTTGGTCAACGGCGTTCTCTCTAGTCAGAAATTAGCTGGCTTTTCGACCGATACCGTTCCCGCATTAGCCGCTAGACCCGATCGAGCCGATTTGATCTTCACCCTCAAACAGCGCAGCTTAGACAAGCCTCTAATCTTGATGGCAGCCCAGATCTCTGACGTTTGGCAATACATCACATGCACTGAGACAGAGCGGCAAATCTGGCAACAATTAGCTGAACGCTATTTACCAGGGGCGTTGACGCTTGTGCTTCCGGCTAGTGATCGTGTCCCTTCAGCGATGAATCCCACTAACCCCACTACGATCGGAATCCGAGTTCCCAATCACCCTGTTGCGCGCGCAATTCTAGCCGAGACAGGCGCTTTAGCCACCACCAGCGCCAATCGATCAGGACAGCCCGCCCTGCAAACCATGTCTGCGATCGCAGTGGAATTTCCAGAAGTGCTGACTCTGTTTCCGTCTGAGATTAGTCGCTTAGGATTGGATGATCAAACGGGGTCTGGAATGCCCTCCACTGTCGTTAAGTGGAGTACCGACGGATGGAAGGTTCTTCGTCAAGGTGCGATCAAGCTAGAGCCACTCTAAGAAACAGATTGCGGTAGCTTAGCGAAATTTTCTCGATAGAGTTTGAGACTCTCGTCTGCATCTTCACGAACGGCGAGCGATCGCTGGATTTCACCTAGATAGAGTGGCTCAGACACACCGGGTTCTGGGTGCACATTGGTTCTCAAGCGAATGGTCAGACGCGGTTCTCCCTGAGTCATGCGACCCGGTGAATAGAGGTCGATCGCCGCCTGACGCAACGTAGCCTCGACTTGCGGCTCTGTCACCGTTGGAGGCACCACAATCACAACTTGAGACGAAGCCGTGTCAAAAATTCGCGAATAGTGGACTGCACCAGGAACGTTTGGACGGGTGTAAATTGCCAAACTGAGGGCAAAAATTCCCGCTGTGAGAACCCCCATAAACGCCGTAACTCCCACTAATCGAAAGCGAAATCCCCACTTCAGGACAAACCCCAGCACGGCTAAAATTCCCACCACGATCGTCAGAATTCCTGACCATTGGGCATCGGTTAAAAGTTGTGCAGGTTCAAACATAGTAAGGATGAGGGATGAATAGAAGTGCTTGCGCGCCCGTTAAAATTATTCGTTGCTGACAAATCCGACGGGCTGCGGCTCGTTTGGCGATTCGAGCGCCGCTTTTAGAGTATGCCAGGTTAACGTCGCACATTTAATGCGGACTGGGAACTGAGACACGCCCTGCATCACATTCAGCTTTCGCTGCTCAGTGGGAAATTCTGCATTACCCTGCATCATGTTCTGAAAGCGCTGCACCATTTCTAACGCTTCGTCGGTGCTTTTGCCGCGCATTGCCTCTGCCATCAAATCAGCCGATGCCATCGCGATCGCACATCCTTCGCCCTCAAACTTGACATCTTCAATACGATCGCCCGCCTCATTAAGCTGCACGGTTAGCTCGATCGTGTCACCGCATGAAGGATTATGCCCTCGTTGTAGACGATGCACTGGAGCAGTTACGCCCCGATGTTTTGGCTTTTTGTAGCGTTCTAAAATGACCTGTTGATAAAGGTCGCGCAGATTTGCCAGAGTCATAGTTTGAAGTCGTTACGGCTTTCCTTATCTGTCTTCATCCTATCAGTGTCTCCAGCGATCGAGGGGACGAAATTACCGTTCCATCCTTCGCTTAAAGTCTTCTCTCTCTAAATCTCTTAAAGCCATTGCCTATTTAAATTTGATACCCTATTTCAAATAGTCTTGGGAGATGAAGCGTGGATATTCAAATTGGCAGGGGCAAAACCGCCCGCCGAGCTTATGGCATTGACGAAATTGCACTCGCTCCCGGACAGCGAACCCTCGATCCAAAATTGGCAGATACGCGCTGGACGATCGGCGGCATTGAGCGTGAAATTCCCATTATTGCCAGTGCAATGGATGGTGTAGTTGATGTCAAAATGGCAGTCTTGCTGTCAGAGCTAGGTGCACTGGGCGTTCTTAACCTTGAAGGCGTGCAAACCCGCTACGAAAATCCCGACCCGATTTTGGATGAAATCGCTGCGGTCGGAAAAGATGAGTTTGTGACCCTAATGCAGCGACTCTATCTAGAGCCGATCAAACCTGAATTGATTGAGCGGCGAGTTAAAGAAATTAAGCAACAGGGCGGAATCGTAGCCGTTAGCGCGACTCCCGCAGGAGCCATTCAGTTTGGTCAAGTCGTCGCTAAAGCTGGAGCCGATCTGTTTTTTGTTCAAGCCACCGTCGTTTCAACGGCTCACCTCGCACCCAACTCGATTACATCCCTGGATTTAGCTCAATTCTGTCAAGAAATGCCGATTCCAGTGATTTTAGGAAACTGCGTCACCTATGAAGTTGCCTTGAATTTAATGAAAGCAGGCGCGGCAGGAGTGCTAGTCGGAATCGGTCCAGGAGCCGCGTGTACGTCTCGCGGGGTTTTGGGTGTAGGAGTGCCCCAAGCAACAGCGATCGCTGACTGTGCTGCCGCTCGTGACGACTATCATCGCGAAACTGGAAATTATGTCCCCATCATTGCAGATGGCGGCTTAATCACTGGCGGAGACATCTGCAAGTGCATCGCTTGTGGAGCCGATGGCGTGATGATTGGCTCTCCATTTGCCAGAGCACAAGAAGCTCCCGGACGTGGCTTTCACTGGGGCATGGCAACCCCTAGTCCCGTTCTACCTAGAGGCACTCGCATTCGGGTGGGCACCACAGGCACCCTGCAACAAATTCTGCGCGGTCCGGCTCAGCTTGATGACGGCACCCATAATTTCTTAGGCTCTCTGCAAACCAGCATGGGCACTCTGGGTGCAAAAGACATTAAAGAGATGCAGCAGGTCGAAGTCGTGATTGCTCCCTCGCTGCTAACAGAAGGCAAAGTTTACCAAAAAGCTCAACAGTTAGGAATGGGAAAATAGAATTTGAATTGCCACAAGTCTGAATGAATTCTTAAGAGTCTTTTCAGTCTCTTGACCATCTCCTGGTAATTACAAATCCGTCGTCTACAATAGATGAAGCGGAGACGAAAGTTTCCGTTCACTCCTCACACCACACTCCGCCTGAACTTCGGTTTAGGCGGTTCCTTTTAAAGGCTATGGAGTCTAACTCATTTAAGTCATCACAATATGCGATCTTTGACGACAAATCTGCATGAGTGAAAATGCTCACTCCTGGAAGAGAGAGCGGATTGTATCTAATTATGTATGCACTGCGATGAAAGTCTGCCGGTTTTGGTATGGTAGAATTTCGTCGAATGAGTATAGGCAAGGATTTTCAGGCATGTCAGCAGCCGCACAAGTTACAGATTCTACATTTGATCAGGAAGTGCTTGAGAGCGAAGTTCCGGTTTTGGTCGATTTTTGGGCACCCTGGTGCGGACCCTGCCGAATGGTGGCACCCGTCGTCGATGAAATTGCAGCTCAGTTTGAGGGCAAAGTCAAGGTCGTCAAGGTCAACACCGATGACAACCCTGGTGTCGCTAGCAAGTATGGTATTCGCAGCATTCCTACACTAATGATCTTTAAGGGGGGGCAACGCGTCGATATGGTTGTAGGAGCCGTACCTAAGACAACCCTCTCTAACACGCTTGAAAAGCATCTCTAAGTCTAGATTCTGATCCACCTCATTACTTATTCGCTTTGCAAAGCGAATTGCTACATCCACTGATTTTTAGGTTCTCGGTGACTTGTCATCTTAGAATGTACACCCTTAACAAAGGCAGGGTGTACAGGTCTGATGGCTCACGGGTAGTATGCTGATAACGCCTCAGCTTTGATGCAAAGAGGCGTTTTTTACTGTCTTTATAGATTTCTTCTACCCCAAGATCTTGAGTAGAATAGATAGCCACCCCCAGTTTGGAAGAGTGTTATGGCATCCGATCGTACAGTTCAGGCAATCGAGTCGCTTCAGACAACGGTCAACGATTTATTTCAGCAGTTGCCCAACTTGCGACACGGAGAGCTAATTGCTCAAGCGCTGGCATTGATTGTGCGAATGGCGGGAGACGACATCGATCGGCTCGATTGGAAGATTCTCAACGCTTCTCTACAGGATATGGAGCGGGCGTTTAGTACCTTTTATCCCTATCGTCACATCCGCAAAATTGCCATCTTCGGCTCTGCTCGAATTTCTCCTGACACTGAGGAGTATCAGATGGCACGGGACTTTGCGCGCTGCGTCACGGCTCAGGGCTATATGGTGATCACTGGGGCAGGAGGTGGCATTATGCAGGCTGGAAATGAGGGAGCCGGGGCAGATCAATCGTTTGGGCTAAACATTCAGCTTCCCTTTGAGCAGGGTGCGAATCCGTTTATTGAGGGCGATCCTAAACTGGTTCCATTTAAGTATTTTTTCACGCGCAAAGTTTTCTTTTTGAGAGAGAGTGATGCTTTAGCCCTGTTTCCAGGCGGGTTTGGCACACAGGATGAAGCGTTTGAGTGCTTGACGCTGACGCAGACGGGCAAATCGGCTCCTGTGCCGCTCGTGTTAATTGATAAGCCCGGTGGCAGCTATTGGCACGATTGGGCAGAGTATGTAGACAAGCAATTGCTGAAACGAGGGCTAATCAGTTCCGATGACCCTAGCCTGTACACCATTACAGAGGATTTAGATGTTGCGTGTGATGCAATCTCTAGCTTCTATCGGGTCTATCACTCTAGTCGTTATGTGGGTGACCAGTTGGTAGTTCGGCTGAAGTCTGACTTGACAGATGAAAGTGTGGCGCTTTTAAACGAGAGCTTTGCCGATATTTTGGTGAAAGGGACGATCGAAAAAGGCAAGGCACTGCCTCAAGAAGCTCAGGACGAGACCTCTGAGTTGCCTCGGCTAGTGTTGCAGTTTAACCAGAAAGATTTGGGGCGGCTCTATCGATTTATCGCAACGATAAATCGGTTGGGAACGCCGACTCTTTCGCAAGAAGTTTCGGCGCACCCAGAGCGAAAATAAGTTTACCAATATAAATAAATTCCCAAGCTGCGATCGGTTTGAGAGTTTATTTATGGATTGCTCGTATTTCAATGACGTGAAGAGATGCAGCCCAGCAGTTTCTCACAGCTTTCAAGCTTTCCCCTTCAACTAGCAACTCTCAAAGACTTATTCTGCTTCTAGCAGGGTAGGCACCAACACCGCATCAATCACGTGAATCACGCCGTTATCGGTCAAAATGTCCATTTGAGTCACCGAGGCATCATTAACCTTAATACCGCCATCCTTTTGCTCAACCGCGATAATTGATCCCTCAAAGCTGGGAGCTTCAGTGATTTGGGCAAGGTCGTCCGATCTCACATCTCCAGACACAACGTGGTAGGCTACCACCCGCTTAAATTTTTCAGGATCATCCAGTACATTGTGCCGTAGCTCGTCTGGCATCTTCTCAAACGCCTCATCCGTGGGTGCCAGAATGGTATACGGTCCGGCGCTTTCCAGGATCTGTTTCAGTCCTGATTTCTCAACGGCGGCTAATAGCGTTTTGAATGATCCTGCCTGTGCAGCCGTCTCTAGAAGGTTTGCCATTATAAAATCCTTGTGCGATGCTTCTCTATCCAGGAATAGAAGCAGATGACTTTAATTCCATCCTTCAAAAGGATGAAGGTGATGTTACCGTCCTAAGGTCAGTTCGTCTTTGTTGCCCAAGATTCCCTGGGGTCGCCAGATCATGAGCAAAATCAGCAGTAACCCGATTAGCATGATTCGCAGCGCTCCAATTTGATCAGCCGCCAAAGGTACGAACTGATCCAGCGATCGGGTCAGCGTCGTGTATCCCCAAAAAATTGCCGCTCCTAACAACGTTCCGCCATTGCTCCCGGCTCCGCCTAGTACGACGATCGTCCAGGCATTGAAGGTCAGATCAGTCTCAAAACTTCTGGGATAGATGGTGCTGAGTTGCCATGCGAGAAACGCCCCTGCAATTCCAGCAATAAACCCGCCCAGCATAAACGATTGAAGTTTGTAGGCAAAGACATTTTTACCTAAGGCTTTGGCAACCTGTTCATCTTCTCGAATGGCTTTTAGCACCCGTCCCCACGGCGATCGTACCAGTCGCTCTAACGCCCAAAACGTCACCGCTAGAACAATGACCGATAAGAACATTAGCCCATTTCGAGCCGGATTTTCACTGTAATTATAAAGCGCGATCGCACTCACGACGTAGAGACAAAATCCGAAAACTGAAAGCGCGATCGTAGACAGCAAAACCGCTCCTGCTTCCCAAGCAGGCAGTTTGGGAAGCAGGCGGCGAACAAGCCCTCGATAAAGCCAGCCGATTGCTGTCAGCAACCCGACTAGCAAGAGCCCTTGTAACCATGCGGGTAGGGCGTTCGCGACTTTTAACCCATGAAAGACAGCGCTAATGCCATACAAAAAAAGTGCAAGCGAGGCAGAATAAGCGCCCAGAATCAGAGCATTCTTGGCAAGCAGTGATCGCTCCACCCGCTTTGTTTGCTGCTGTGCCCATTTCCAGAGACTCCGAAATGCTAAGCCTGAAATCACGGTGATCACCGCAATCATGCCCCATCGAGTCAGAATGGTCGGTCGAGTCAGACCTGCGAGAGGCAGCAAATAACCCTGTACGCCAAACGAACCACGAGTCAGCCATTCCTCATTCAACGCGACTAAACGAACGACTTCAGACACCCCGATCGTCACGATCGCCAGATAATCTTCTCGCAGTCGCAGCGTTGAAAAGCCAATCAACAAGCCGAGCAGCGCTGCCACCGCTCCCCCAATCAGCACTGCAAAAATCATCGGCACCCCTGCCAGACTCAGCAGCACCGTGGTATAAGCTCCGAGCGCTAAAAAGGCTGCGTGCCCAAAGTTGATTAGCCCAGTGAAGCCCCAGTGCAGATTTAGCCCCAAACTAAACAGGGCATAAACTGCCGTGAACACGATTAGCGAAACGAGATAACCAACCATAAACGGGCAACCGCAGTGAGGGATAGGAGAATTTACTCGAATCGTACCGCACCGAGAGGCACAATCTGCAGCCATGGTAACGCTTGCAATCTTTTTCGACTGCGATATTCTCCTAATAATTGGGCACTCTCAAGCTATCAGACTTGGCGATCGTGGCTTCAGGAGGCTTTCTGCATGAATCTGTTTCGCAGCCGTGCCCATCATCTCATTGACACTCTCTCTGATCAGGAGCTAGAAAGCCTCTGGACGGAGCTAGAAACGCTCTATCACGATCTTTATATGCTCAAAGCGGTAGAAGCCTCACAGTACACTCACCGCCCCGGAGATACCCTGACCCGTGACGACGCTCTACGCTTGCTGCCTCTGATCCAGTCTTCCTCACGCGCCCTATGAAGACCAACCGAGCAGGATCAATGGGAGGGTTATTCCTCGCGTCGCGGCTTGAAGTCCGCTACGATCGCACCTTTTTGTTAGACCTCAAAAGCCTGGAGGCATCTGCCTTTCAGCGAATTCAGCAATTTGTCTTCGGTGAGTTTTTTGAAACTAGTCAGCTTCAAGACCTGCACGAATTCCAAACCCTTGGGTCTAGTGGAATTCTCTACCGCTTTACGTTCGACACCTATTTAATCAGCATTGAAATCACTGGACAAATTATTAAATTTTTACGAATTTTACCGAAACCAAATATTTAACGCTACAGGCGAAAAAATTGGTGTTTCTCTCCCAAACGCTTCCTAACAACGGCTACCAATCCTCGTTTTCCTGCATCATTCTTAAATTTCTCCCTTAAGTTCTTCGCTCAGAGTCACTAGCCCCTATACACTGTGTTGTGGCGACCTCAAAAAGGGCAAAGAATTTTATGGACTCGGCTGCACTCTGGCAACGCTATCAAGACTGGCTCTACTACCATGCAGGCTTAGGTTTCTATCTTGATGTCAGTCGGATGCGGTTTGATGATGACTTTGTTCAGCAGCTAAAACCTAAGTTTGACAGGGCATTTAAGGAAATGGCGGCGCTAGAATCTGGAGCGATCGCCAACCCTGACGAAAACCGCATGGTTGGACATTATTGGCTCCGCGACCCAGACTTAGCTCCTAACGAAGCGTTTAAGCAAGACATCATTCAAACGATCGCCGACATTGAGTCGTTTGTTCAAAAGATTCACGCTGGTGAGATCCGCCCGATCCAAGCTGAGCGATTTACGGATATTTTGTCGATCGGCATTGGTGGCTCTGCATTAGGACCTGAGTTTGTCGCTGAGGCACTGTCTCCTGATTTTCCGCCGATGGCAATTCACTTCATCGACAACACCGATCCCGCAGGGATTGATCGGGTGCTGGCACGAATTGGCGATCGACTCAGCAGCACGCTCGTTTTAGTCATCTCAAAATCGGGCGGCACCCCAGAACCCCGCAGCGGCATGATCGAAGTTCAACATGCTTATCGCGATCGCAACCTAGACTTCAGCAAACAAGCTGTCGCAATCACAGGCAGAGGCAGCAATTTAGATCAGATTGCTCACTCTCAAGGCTGGTTAGCAACGTTTCCCATGCACGACTGGGTAGGCGGACGGACTTCCGAATTTTCAGCAGTAGGGTTAGTGCCCGCCGCCCTACAAGGCGTTGATATTCAGGCAATGCTAGCAGGCGCAAAAGAAATGGATGCTGCCACCCGCCTGCCCGAAATTAAGACTAATCCTGCTGCGCTATTGGCATTAGCCTGGTATTTTGCGGGCAACGGCAGAGGTGAGAAAGATATGGTCGTGTTGCCTTACAAAGATAGTCTGCTGCTGTTTAGCCGTTATCTTCAACAACTCGTGATGGAGTCGTTAGGCAAAGAAAAAGATCTAGACGGCAACACGGTCTACCAGGGGATCGCGGTTTATGGCAATAAGGGGTCAACCGACCAACACGCCTACGTTCAACAACTGCGAGAAGGCGTACCTAATTTTTTCTTGACCTTTGTTGAAGTGCTGCACGATCGAACAGGGCGCTCGATCGACGTTGAGCCAGGAGTCACCTCTGGCGATTATCTGTCGGGTCTACTTCAGGGCACTCGTCAGGCACTTTATGAAAATCACCGTGACTCCATCACCGTGACGATCCCCGAAGCCAATGCTCACAATGTCGGTGCGCTCATTGCCCTCTACGAACGGGCAGTTGGGTTTTATGGGTTTCTTATCAACGTCAATGCCTATCACCAGCCCGGAGTTGAAGCAGGCAAAAAAGCGGCAGCCGCAATTCTAGATTTGCAGCGTAGTGTCGTGCAGATTTTGCAAGCAGAAAATACACCGCTTCCGGTGGGCACATTAGCGCTTAAGGCGGGTGCCCCTGACCAAGTTGAGGCGGTTTATAAGATTGTCCGTCACCTTGAAGCTAACCAGCGTGGGGTGACGTTGTATGGCAATCCGGCAAAGCCTGAAAGTCTAACGGTTAGCAGAGCCTGAGCTACGTCACAAATTTGGGTCGGGCTGCCTGCGTCTGTTGAAGGGTTTCTTCAAGAGCCGCCCAATCTTGCTGGTCGATCGTGTGAATCATCTGATCCAGCGTTTCTCGATAGACTCGGAGCGATCGCAGCACTTCTTCGCGGTTATATCGCGCCATCATCAATCCTAGTTCAGGGTTGCCGCCACCCACTCGGCTGGTATCTCGAAACCCAGAACTAGCCAGTAACTGAGCGAGTTTAAGACTCGCGGGATCAGCATCGTCTAGACAGGCAGTGATCAGACTGGCACTCACCATCACAGGTAGGTGAGAAATCCAGGCAACGGCTCGATCGTGCTCGTCTGGCTGACAGTGATAAAGTCGCACTTGCAGCGGACGAATGATCGATTCGACCAATGCAACCCCCTCTGAGGGCGTTGTCTCGGTCGGCGTTAACACATAAGGATTCCCCGCGAACAGACCATGTTGTGCTGCTTCGATGCCACTTTCGGCAGTTCCTGCCATTGGGTGCCCTCCCACAAAGTTATGCCATAGAGGGGAGATGTCTCGAACGATCAAGGCTTTCACCGACCCAACGTCTGTTAATATTGTTTCTGAAGAAATATAGGGAACCAGCTGAGAAACGGTTGTCTGGATGTGTGCCAGGGGAGTGCAAATGAAAATCACATCTGTGTCTGCCAACAGGGCTAAATCTGTGACGGCTTCATCGGCTGCACCTCTCGCTACAGCAATCTCACACGTTCGTTCTTGACGACTGACTCCCAAAACTTGATGACCTAGCGATCGTAAATCTAACCCCAGCGATCCCCCAATCAGACCGAGACCCACAATCCCAATTTTCATGACTATCTATCCCAACCTTGTGTGCAATCTTTCAAGGCTAATTCTGCTCTAAATCTGGGTACGCTAACACCAAGCCGCTCCCCAATTGAGGGGATATTAGACAGAAACTGTAAATGAAAGCTGAGGGAGTTCTAGAACAATATGCCGCTGGGACACGAGAGTTTTCTGCTCTGAATTTAAGAGAGATCAACCTCAGCGGCGCAAATCTCAGCGGCGCAAATCTCAGCCGTTCTGATCTAAGCACTGCCAATCTTGCAGGAACAAATCTGAGCCAAGCTGACCTGAGTCAGGCAACCCTCAGCACAGCCAAACTCAACGGTGCTAACCTCAGAAAAGCCAAACTTAACAGCGCAGTTTTGAATGTTGCCAACCTGACAATGGCTGATCTTCGAGAAGCTAAGCTCACGCAAGCGGAGTTAATGAAGGCAGAGTTGACGCGATCGGATCTAAGCGGGGCTGACCTTCGGGGAGCCAATCTCAGCAATGCTAATCTACAAGATGCCAAACTGCGCTATGCCAACCTCAGCCAAGCAAACCTGAGCCGAGCCGATCTGCGTCATGCCAGTCTCACCGAGGCAAATCTAGAGCAAGCCAACTTGACCAGCAGCGATCTTAGCAGCGCCGATCTGACGAGCGTTGATCTCAGCCATGCCGAGCTTCGACAAACCAACCTCGGTCGTGCCAATCTTCAAGGAGCAAACTTGTCGGGTGCTAACCTCCGATGGGCTGATCTCAGTGGTGCCAATCTCCGATGGGCTGATTTAACGGGCGCAAAACTCAGTGGTGCTAACTTAACAGGAGCCGATTTAAGCTATGCCACCCTACTCAATGCCACGCTGGTTCATGTCGATTTAACTCGTGCTAATTTAGCAAACGCCGATTGGTCAGGAGCCGACCTTAGTGGCTCCACTATGACTGGCATCAAGCTTTATGGCGTGTCACCCTTTGGTATCAAAACGGCGGGAGCAACCTGTCGCTGGATCGATCTCAGCCAGAATGGGGATCAGAGTCAAATTTATACGTTTGCAACCGACAGTTGTCAGGAATATTTTAACGAGACCCCTCCGATCGTGGAGGTGGTGATCGACGCTCGACTCAACACACATGCAAACTGCGCTTTGGCGGTCACTTATCAGCAGGTGGCTCAACAATGCGGCTTTTTAGCGCCTCCCCCTGAGATCGAAGTCAACTTGCGCCGCACCACGTTAACGTTTCGGCTAGAACGCGATGAGCAGCTATTTATAGCGGCTTATATGGCGATTTTTCCGTTTGAGGATAACAGGATGACTCAACAGACGTTGATAGATCTGCTGCACAAAATCCCAACGCAGAAGCTCAGCCACGATGCTGGCAAAATTCAGCGGTTTCAGCAACTTGTAACTCTGTTAAGTCAGCAAGTGCAGCAAGTCAGCACCGTTAAGCTGTTGCAGTCAATTCCGATCGCGCTCAAAAAGATGACATTTTTTCAAGCCCCAACCAAAACGATCCTGGTCAATTCTGATAATCAACGGCTGACGCTCTATCACAATCCCAAGTTTGGCAAACGTCCGATCGCGACCTCTCAGTCTGATCAAGTGCTGAATGCGCTGAATCAGATTCAAAGCTTCAAGCCTCCATCCTTAGAGACTGCGATCGAGTTTGTAAAAGGCTTTCACCCAGGGTTAACGTGAGTAAGAACAGGCATCTTTTATGGGCACGAGTCAGATTTCTGGATAGTCGCCGACGGCTTTTTCACTCAAACATCGACCGTTGAGAACCCTGAAAGGATCTGCCTGTACTTTTCGCTAACGCGCTCTAAATCGTAATTGTGGGCGATCGTCTCAATTCTGAGTGCCTTAAGCTGTCCAACACATTCACTTGCCTCAGTCAACTGTTCAGCCGTTTGAAATTTTGCAGTCACTGTAGCACCGAACGAGCAAGCAGCAGACAGCAGACAGATTGGTTTCCAGCTATCGGCTTTACCAACTGTTCCGGCTGTTCCAGCTAACACTCCGGCGATCGCACTGAGGACAATGTTGGCTGTCGTGTATCGAGTACTGTTGCGCTTGAGGAGATTCTTTTGCGTTTGCGCTTTTTCGAGGCTGCTAGAGATTTGTTCTCTCATTACATCTAGTTGTCTTGCCGGATCAGTAGAATTTGCGTCCATGAGTTTTTCTTCAAGACCTAAAATTTGTCTCTCTTGCAATGTCTAGTGCAGTGGTGAAGCAGACTACAGATAATAGCGCACCGTGGTCACGACTCGGCTTTTCTTCGTTCGCAGGGCTGCCTTGAGAAATAAAGTCGTCTGGTTGTGCAAGATGCTTTCCCACCAACGACGGGGTACAAAGGCAGGAATGATAATCGTAGATAGCACGTCAGGATGCTGACCTTCAAAGTCGCTGACAAACTGTAGGATAGGCGTAATAACTGATCGATAGGGCGACTCTAAAATATGGAGATCGATATCGGACTCTAACTCCTGCCATCGAGTTTGCAGTTTCTCGCGATTGGTCGAGCCGGTGTCTACATGAACTGCAACGACCTCATCCCCAATACTTCGAGCATAGTCTAACGCCTCGACGGTGCCTCTGTGAAGCTGACCGACAATGACGATCGCCGGATGGGTTGCGAGTGCACCCTTAGGGCGTGCCATATAGCTTCGGGGTGCAAATTCTTGAATGCTGAGACGATTTGCCACGTATTGATAGTGCTTGCGGATGCTCATAAACAGCCATACCAAAAGCGGAATCGCTAGCACGACGACCCACGCTCCGATCGCAAACTTCGTCCAAACTACAATGACCAGCACAACTGCCGTTGCCAAAGCTCCTAGCCCATTCATCACCGCACTAGCTTGCCAGCCGCGCTCTTTGCCTTTGTACCAATGGACGACCATTCCTGCTTGAGACAGGGTAAAGGAGGTAAACACTCCGACCGCATACAGAGGAATAATCGCAGTTGTGTCGCCTCGAAACATCACGATCAGCACGGCGGCACAAATACTAAGCAGTAAAATCCCGTTGGAGTAGACGAGGCGATCGCCCAATAGCGCCAACTGCCGAGGCAAAAATCCATCTCGTGCTAAGAAGTAGCAGAGACGCGGAAAGTCTGCATAACTCGTGTTTGCTGCCAACAACAAAATTGCCGGAGTCGCAAACAAAATTAGGAAGTAATAGAGGGGCGAAATGCCAAAAATCTGCCGACTCAGCAGCGACAAAACCGTTTCTGACTCGCTCGGCACCAACTGATAGATGTGAGCGAGATAGGTGATGCCTAAGAACATCAAACCCAGGATAACGCCTAAATAGAGGAGCGTCTGACGGGCATTAATCCACTCTGGCGGCTTAAATGCCAGCACTCCATCTGAGATCGCTTCGACCCCTGTCAACGCCGTACAACCCGCAGCAAACGCTCTCAAAATCAGAAACAAACTCAGTTGCTCAGTGACTTTATGCACCGTCTCAGCAGGTGGGATCGGGGTGAGGTGCCCTGTCACTTGATTAACCATTCCAACCCCAATCAACACAAAAATGCTGGCAATAAAGGCGTAAGTCGGTACCATAAAAATGCGTCCTGACTCTTTTACGCCTCGCAAGTTTGCCAACATCAGCAAAAAGATAGCGACCAGACACAACTCCACCGTGAACGGACGCAAAAAAGGAACAGCAGACACAAAGTTATCGATTCCGGCTGAGACGCTGACCGCTACTGTGAGAATATAGTCAATCATCAGCGAGGCACCTGCGATCAAACCGGGCAGCAGCCCCAAGTTGCCACGGGCGACTATATAAGAGCCGCCTCCTTTAGGATAGGCACGAATAGTCTGACGATAAGACAGCGTGACTAGAACCAAGAGCACCACGATCGCAACGGCGATCGGCACCGAAAACCCTAAGATGCCTGTCCCCGACCCTGCTGCAACCAGAACGATTAAGGTTTCTTGAGTCGCATAAGCAACCGATGAGAGCGCATCTGAAGAGAGGACAGCTAGGGCGGCAGCTTTGGTTAACCGTTCTTCGTCGTGGGCACTGGTTGGTAGCGTCTTACCCAATAAAAATTGCTTAACTTGAGAGAACGTCATGGAGAGAAATCACCTTCAGTTTTGAAGAGCTGGATTGATGGGGGGCGTATGTCAGAAGATTCATGCTTCAAGACGTTGCGATCATAAACCAGATAGAGGGAACGAGATCGCGTTAATTGCGGAGTGGCTGTCCGGGTGGCTACTCTTTCGATAGAGTTCATCCTCTGTAGAGCTAACTAGAATAGATGAATCCCTCTTGAAATAAGTAAAGGGTCGGGCTAAAGATGAGTTCACTGCGCGATCGGTTTAATCAATTTACTGGCAAAACTCGATTTGTCGTCTGTCGCTTATTTATCCATCTAGCGGGTAAAGAAGCCGCTCCGTTGCTGGGAGTGCTCAATCAGTCAGCGCGGCAGGCAGTTGAGGCAGAAGGTGATATGCAGGCTTTGGGCGAAGGGCTGGTCGAAATTTGCCAAAGCCTCCTGCAATATCAAACCTACTGGCAATCTGCTGGCAATGAAGGCGACGTATTTTGGAGTGAAGGTGAAGCCGGAGACTACGTGAATGAGCTGTTTACAGACTCTGCTCAACGCTATTTGAGTGCACCCGATTTAGCAGATGCGTCTGGGCAACCCGTTGATCCCCTTTCGTTGCCCGTGACTCAGAATTTGATTGTAATGATTACGATCGCCGCAGAAGGAGAAGTTCCTGACCTGGAGACCGATCTGGCGAGCATCCGTGCATTAGAGGCAGGATTAAAGTCAATCATCAATTTGCACTATCAAGAACGCTTGCAGGCAGTTCAGGTTCATTTCTCCCCGGCGCGATTGGGTGAAGAGCTTGAACCCGATCAGCTTCTAGAGTTTTTTCCAGAATTGATTCCCTTATAACGAATTTTTAGAATGCCCTCTCCACTATTCACTTCTTTATTTAAATCTATGTTCCGCCGACTTTTATTACTCTCAATGTCTGCTGCCCTATGTCTCACAACTGTTTCTTGTGGGTCTCCCTCTTTAGGCGACTCGCAGACCAATGGGCAGAGCCGTCCTGCTAACACTCGTACTGAGCAGACTCGCCTTCCTGATGGGCAATATCCGGTTCAGCAAGTCACCTATAACGATGCCGATGGTGAATATACCGCTCTGTTGCTCAACACCCAGCCTGGAACTCCCTCCTCGTTCCGTACCCAGAATTTGCCGCTGGCTCAGTTAACCCCGGAGGAAGTGAAAGCGGGACAAAAAAACTATCTCAAAGTTGAGAACGGTCAGGCATCGCTGCACATTCCAGAAGATTTCAAAATCGAATATGTTCACAATGTTGCTGAGAATGTGACGAACCCTCAAACGGGAGAAACAGAAACGAGAATTGTCCGTCAAGAGCCAAGTTTTTGGAGTCCATTTGCTGGAGCGGTAGCAGGAGGGATAGCGGGTCAAGCGATCGGCAGTCTCCTCTTTCGTCCTCAATACTACGTTCCGCCGATCTATCAATCGGGTCGCCCTCTAGTTGGGTTTGGGGGCTATGGCAGCAACTATGGTCAGGCAGTCGATCGCTATCAGCAGCGATATCAGGCTCCTCCTGCTGCCGTGCAAAATCGCACAGTCTTCCGCTCTACCGGGCGCATCAACACTCCGTCTTATGGCAGCCCCAGCGTCAGCCGCCCCTCGATCGGAAATAGTCGCCCCACGGGTTCGGGCTACGGCTCTAGCAATCTACGCCGCTCTACAGGCTCTACTCCTAGCCGCGTCAACCGTCCTAGCTCGTTTGGCAGTGGACGATCGAGCTTCGGTAGCCGCAGACGCTAAGGAATGCGGATTTATTAATGTCGAGATCTTCGCCTTCCTCACGAATTGGGGCGAAGCTCTCGCATAGCTCTTCTCCTAAGCTGGGAGTGAGGGCAAACCCACTTTGCAATGACCGATTGTATTTAATCCACGATCCTAACCTCTTCATCCACCTCTCATCCCTTATCTTCCCCTGCGGTCAGATTAATCTCCGCAGGGGTTTTTATGGGTATGTCAGAATGGTCATCTAGTACGACTTGAGTTCAAGCTTGTGATTGAGGTAGAAGTTCATCAGCAACTCCGCGCCTTTCTGCGAGAGCAGGGCGAACCCTATTGGTCACACCATTTAACGATGGCGCGATTAGTGGCGCGTGCCCTACGGATTGGTCGCAGTGCGCTGATTCAAACTGGGGCACCGTCTGGCTATCATGGGCGCTATCGCCTCAGCTATCTTGTGCCGATTTTGATGTGGCAAGGGTCAGTGATTGTGGTGGTTCTTGAATCGGTTCAGCAGCGCTTGCTGATGGTCGAGATTCCGCGTTTGCGGCAGTGGATCGACACGCCCAAGCCAATTCGCACAGGCGATCGCTGGGTCAGTCCTGATTTTGATGGCATTTTGCTCACAACTCCAGAAGCCTGGTTAAGCGATCGACTTAAGGGTGAAGGTCGGTTCCCAACCGATATTCCAACTATTATCGATGGCGTAGATGACCTTGAAAGCTGGGTGCGTCATCAACTCACGATCGATTTACAGCCGTCAGACTGGAATGATTTGATGTTGGCGTGCCCTGAACAGATTGAAGCGATTCGGGACGCACGAGTGCAACTCACCAAGGCAATTTTTCATCATCCCGCCAATCCTTACGACTGTTATTTAATCGAGCAGCCTGAACAAGATATTCTCGATTCCCTGGCTCAGACTCTGCCTCCCTCTCTGCCCGATCGCTGGAGTGCTTTCTTCGAGCGAGTTCAATCTGAGGAACAGCTTATTTGGGCGACGATCGCTCGTTCGCTGGGGCAGTTTTCTCTCCACTGTGCCCCGATCGAAGTTGCATCGAGATTAACGTCTGTCTGGTCGCAGCAGCCGACTGTTTTTATCGGTGGAGCGCTGGATCTCGACTCAGATGCAACGACCTATCGGCAAAAATTAGGGTTAAGTCAAGATCTCACCTGTTTGAAATTTTCCCTCGATCGTCAGGATGATCTGATTCAGCTTTATCAGCCTGACGGCATTCCGATGCCCAACACGCCGCAATTTCAAGGAGAATTGCTGCAAGAACTGCGATCGCTCCTGAGTGCCAGCGCTGCTATACAAGGGCTATCGGTAATTTTGATCGGAGATACGCCTCTCAAAGCCCAAGTGGGAACCGTGTTGGCATCTGAATTTGGCTCTAGAGTTCAAGTTGAGCGCACCTGTCTTGACGACAACGGCATCTTAGTGACGGGCTGGGAATTTTGGCGCGAGCATCAGAGTGTGCTGCCTGCTCCCCGCTTATTGGCGATCGCAACGCTGCCCATCCCCTCGTTAGAAAATCCGCTGGTTGCTAAACGGGTTGCCTATTACAAAAAGCTGCGACAAGATTGGTTTCGGCTCTATTTGTTTCCAGAAGCGCTGAGTGAGTTGCAGCGAGCGATCGCTCCAGTTCGTGAGTGTCAAGGCGTTGTGGCACTTCTAGACAGTCGGGTGATTCACCGCAGCTATGGTAATCAAGTCGTGGCAGCTCTCAGCCCTCTAGCGCGAATTAACTATCTAGATTCCAGCTTATTTACAAATCTACCAGGGACAGGCTGGCACGATTAGCCTTCTAGCATTCATTCTCAGGATTGAAAATCGAGAAACCAGAAGCGCTATCATCAAGACAAACCTTTCAACTCAGAGCAGAAAACAATGGGAGAAGCAAAGCGTCGTAAAGAATCTCTGGGAGAAGATTATGGCAAAGAGCCTAACATCTTCCCCTGGCTACCCGTTACTAAGACCCAATCGCAGAAGTTTGTAAGCTGGTCTTCGACAGGCGCTTGGATCGGCATTGTCAGCCTGGTAGCAGCATGGGTCATAATCCGGTTTGTGGGTCCTCTGTTTGGCTGGTGGCAAGTTGAATGATTGAGCAGGAACTTTAGAACGATAAAGTTGTCATTACAACCTTACCGCTATAAAATTGCACTACATTTACAATTCTAAAAAAGCCGAAGACTTTAGAGGTCTGAGCCATCCTGTGACCAGCGATACTTTGTAACGTCGCGTTATTCGTTAGGATGGGGGTGCACCGTGGGGTGTTTTTATAAAATTCTCGGAGTATCTTTCTCGAAAGATGCCTCGATACTTTAGAGTAAATCGTTTTAATCTTAATAAAGGGCTTAGAATTAGGTGTGGTGATTGGAGGACGATTGTGTTCTTAAGACTTGCAGAACAACACCGACAGTTTGTACAAGACCTTGTGATGAACCTTCAGGCGATGGCGATCGTGTTGGAGAATCGAGGTTATCTGGCTTCCTGCTATACCTGCGGCGGTCAGATGAATAGCGCTTCGTTTATGGTGAGTTTGGGAGACAGCCACCTAATCCGCTTTTTGGTGTCGGATTATGGAATCACCTGGACGGAGATGCGTGACGATCGAGAGTTGATGAAGCTCGAAGGGGCTGAAGCTATCAGCCAACTTCAAGAACTGGCTAATTTAGTCAAGTTTCACATCAAGCCTTCTGACTACCGCCCTGCGGTTCCAGCGCAGAGTTTTCACTAGGCTTTAACAACCTGCTCTAGGTTCTCACTCAGGTTTAGAAAGCTGGTTTCCCTCGACTGTCAGCTTTTGCAAATCCAACAGGATTGAAACGTCTAGTGATAATCTGGATGTCAGGGTCATTCCTTTCAGCAGTCAATGTCCCTTGGCATAAGCCCATCGTGAACTTCGTGACTGCTCTGACTTCATCTATGACCGTTCCTGACTCCGAATGGCAGCATCACTTCATTGAAGCCAATCGCATTCGTTTGCACTATGTGACGCAAGGAGAAGGAGACTTAGTGCTGTTGCTGCATGGGTTTCCTGAATTTTGGTATTCATGGCGCTATCAGATTCCGGCATTAGCGCGTCACTTTAAAGTAGTCGTACCTGATTTACGGGGCTATAACGAGTCCGAAAAGCCGAGCACTGGCTATGACTTGGACACCCTGAGTCGTGATATTTGCAGCTTAATTGAGAACTTAGGATATCGCCGTGCTCACATTGTCGGGCATGATTGGGGCGGCGCGATCGCTTGGAATGTTGCTCAAAAATTTCCGCAGTGTCTCGATCGTTTGGCACTATTGAGCACTCCTCACCCGCAGCGATTTGTGCGTGAGATGCTCAGCAATTTCGATCAACTGCGCCGAAGCTGGTATGTATTGGCGTTTCAGGTTCCTGGTTTGCCAGAACTGCTGATTCAGCAAAACTTGGAAAACTTTGTCAGAAGTATGTTTCTAGAGCAAGCGGTTCGCAAGGGAGCGTTTACCGAAGAGCACGCTCAACTTTATCAAGCTGCCCTGAATAAACCGGGTGCATTGTCTGCTGCGATTAACTACTATCGTCAACTCTTTTCGTCGCTACATTGGGTGCGAGACTGGTGGCGATCGCCCGATCCCATTACAATCCCGACTCTAGTGCTTTGGGGTGAGGAAGATTCAATTTTGAGCTATAAGCTTGCCGACAGCTTAGATTCTCTGATTCAAGCGCCTCACAAGATTAAGCTAGTTCCTCACTGCGGTCACTGGATTCAGCAAGAGGCACCTCAGACAGTCAATCGTGAACTGCTAGAGTTTCTGCGAAATTCAGCTTTGGTCTAACGGTGTGGAAGTTCTGGCGTTGCATAATTAAGGGGTGATGTTGGGAGGACAGCGGATGCAATGCCCCGAATGTAGGATCGACAAACACCTGTAAAGATGGACATCGACGCGGTAAACAAAATCACCTCTGCCCAGATTGCCGACGGCAGTTTATTGAAGGCTATCAACCCCATCTAGGGTATAGCGATGCCATGAAGCGGGAATGCCTCAAAATGTATGTCAACGGGATGGGATTCCGCGGCATTGAGCGGGTCAAAGGGGTAGGGGTTACGCATACGTTTCTTCACAATTTGCGAGAAGGTGCAGAGGTCTGAGACAAAACCTTAGCGAGGTAGTGATCATTCCACCCCGCCATGTTCATTGTCATCTAACAGAGGCGAAACCGCAGCTTGTGAGGGTCTGACGATTCAATCAGGATTTGGGATGGGTCAGTGTCGAAGGCGCGATCGCTCAACACCACTTCATCAAAGGCTTGTGAGTCAGCATCTGAACATACAGCTTGGCTTTCGTCCATAGAAGGTTTCTGCCACTTCAAAGTGAATAGTATGAAAATATCACTTTCTTCCTGGAATAGTTAGATGATGCGACGTGAAATTTGCCAGTAATGGAGGAAGAGGCAAGGCGTCCCTCAGTAAGCAATGCAAAGATAAAGATTGTGTGGATCACTAGAGCGAAATCCGGTCATCCTGTGAGAAGTTTGCTAGATGAATCAAGACTTCAACAAGAATCTCCAGATGATAGCTATTGCATCTCCTCAACCTAGTAGACTGTTAACCTTAAATTGAGGGATAGATTTTCTTGAAAACAGCCTCTACACAGAAACTACAGGCTCTAGCTACCCCTCAAAATAGCCTTGACTGACTACTAGTGAGTCATTTGGCATGAGCATTGCCATTTTTGAAAAAGCTAATCTTCACTGATGCTCCCGTCTTTGGCGATCTGGTAATAGCTATAATGCCCTACTAGTGCAGCATTAGAATATGGCTTCCTGCTAGCACACATTATCTGTGCGGATTAGCAAATTCATAGTCAGGAAATAGGCATGCTGCCTGTCACACAAAAGCAGAACGACTGCTCAAGCCTGAAAACAGTCCTATCCAGTGCTGACGGAAGTAGTGCCAAATGGCTTGATCTGCATCAATGCCCTGATACTCTGCTACCAATTCCATCGTGATCACCTCACTATCAGCTAAAGCGGGAGCAAAGCCTTTTTGGCGAATCCGTTGTCCTTGTCAGATCCTTAAGCAAGCCGTCCACACAGCAAAAAACAGCGATGATAAACTCTTCAATAGAAAACATGAGTCCCACTCAAGCTAGATAGGTTGTACTTCTAGTATTATCCGGTGGGACTTTCCTTTTTAGAACTTAGTCGCACATTGCGTTACTTGCGTAAACAGAAAAGATAAGATAGTAACTGTTAGAGGATGTCTGAGAAGTCTACTGAACTACGTTTCATCCACAGTGGAATCAGCGTTTCAGATGTTGTGCCTTGACGAAAGAATATAAGTTTCAGCTCTCTCAGCCACCTTTTAAGACATCCTCTTAGTAGAGTGCGATAGAAGCGTAACAGTCGTTTCTCACTGATTTTGCAGACAATCATTGAGCAAGAAAAGTCATGAAGCTGACCGTCTTTTTCAATGGTCAATTTTGGGAAGGGGTGATCGAATTTGACGAAAATGGTTCCCTGAAGGCAGGGCGGCATTTATTTGGTGCAGAGCCAAGTGACATTGAAGTTTTAGCCTTCGTCAACAATTGTGCTTCAGCTTTAATTCATCAAACTCGTGCTTCGATCGCCCTAAATCTCATAGAAACAAAAGGGATTAACCCAAAGCGACGATCGCGACAAGTTGCGAAAGAGATGGCTGTTCGAGGAAGTTCTACAATGGCCCAAATTGTTATGCAGCAAGAACTTGAACAGCACAAAAAGGAAGCAAAGCAACGATCGAAGGCAGACGAGGAAGCTAAACTGGCTGAAAAAAGACGATTGATGCATCAAAAGGCGAAAGCAAGACATCGGGGGAAGGCTTGAATTGTGAATTGTGAAGGTTGGAGGGCAAATCTTTTAATTTGCTTGAAATACTTGTCTTTCAAATTGATGCTATCTGGCTATAAATCTGAATTTTGATGCATCGAGTCTAATAACAAAAGTGACCGTGGAAACTATGATGACTAAATTACAAGGGTACAAAGGTATTTTGAAAGAAAAAATGCAATCATGCAGCTTGTGGTTCGTTTGTAGAGTTCCACCGTCTTCACTTCATAAGAAGTTTAGGCTAAAAACAGTATCTTTACAGAACCTTTATATTAGTCGTTGATCCCCTTAGTTTCAACTTTAAAGTCGTATAAGCAAACACTAAGTAAGTAGGTTTTAATTGCATGTATCTGCCTTTAGGTAGAGACAGATGCGCTTCAGATTTGATTTATTATACATAGACAATTAACTCGTTTATTTCAACCAGATTTGATTAGTGAGGCTCGTTGAAGACTAGTTTGTTGCAAAGCAAACGAGTTATTGTTTTCTATGCTTTTACATGGGCAAGTGACTAAAAGGTTCCAATTCCTTTGCAGAGAGAAGATGAAATCATTTTGATTTGTTATCTATCTTTGCTGAAGAGCAGGTGAGTCCTTTAATAAGGGAGTGACATGATGGAACCACACATAACTAGTCTTTGAAAAGAAGCTTGATATCGCAAGAAGCTTGATATCGCAATTCGGTTAACTATTGGGTTGAATGTGTTCTCCTAAGCTGGCGAACAGATGTCTTTATCGCTGGCACAGTTTTTGTTGCTGTGCTGAAATGCTCCAAATCCGCAAAGTTTCCTGATAAATCAATTTGTAAAGGTACAGTTCTTGCGTCTCTAGTTCTTCAGTTATAACCTGGAGCTAAATTTGTGGATGAAAATACTCTGACCCAAAAATTAGCGAAACGAATTCAAACTGCTCAATAAAGGGCGTTGCTGAATTGATCTATAAAACACAGATTTTGCCCTCACCCTAGCTCTCTCCCGCAGGAGAGGGAACAAGATTTCTAGCGCTCCTCTCCTGCGGGAGAGGGGTTGGGGGTGAGGGCAATTCATATCTGCATTCAGCAACGCCCAATAAAGTTCTAGTTAAAGCTCTTTAGAAGAGACAGATTACTGGACTCTGAAACTGTAAAAAGTCTGACTGTAGGCAAGTTAATGTTGAGTTCAATTAGCAGCGATAGTTCACTTTGAATCGTGAATTGAGCGATGTTCGAGATCGCAGCAGAAGAAATTACAGGGCGAAATCTATGACAGAACGAGTCGGACTGGGACGATCGCTCCAAGCATCGGCGATCGGGATCATCAAAGCCAACAAAGCCGTCCTAGTATTCGCTCGCAAAGCAGACCTTGCAGAAGAGCTAGAAATTTCTCGTTCTACCCTGCAAAAATTCTTCTCAGGGCGACTGATCGGGCGAGAAAATTTTCATCAAATCTGTCAACGGTTAGGGCTAGACTGGCGCGCGATCGCAGACATTTCTAATCTGGAAGCTGAACTGGCGCGCGAAACTCTGACGGGTCATGAAACTAGCAATGCTAGTAGCGAACCTGCCGATACTGATGATATTGAAGCGTTAGTGCAATTAGTACGTCAGCAAGGGCAAACAAGCATTCAGGCACAATGCAGCACGATTCGCGTACTCGATATGTCTCAGCCGATGGCTCTCAAAGACATCTACACGCATTTGAATATTCTGGAAAGAATTAGTGGGCGACGACGAGTTACGCTAGACGAACTGATCAAAACTCTTCCAGAAGATTTGTCTGACCGCTTGCCGCTAACATTTCTTAGCGGCAAGCGGGTTGATGGGCTAGAAGCCGTGGCTCAATTTGACAAGCTCATTGTGTTGGGGCGACCTGGCGTAGGTAAAACAACCTTTCTCAAATATTTAGCGCTGCAATGTAGTTTGGGTGAGTTTCAAGCAAAACGAGTGCCCATATTTATTTCACTCAAAGATTTTGCAGAGATACCTGAACGATCGAGTCTATTCGATCACATTCATCAGCAGATAAGAGGTTATAGAATTTCAGCTCCGAGAGCAACTCAGCAACTTCTGCAACAAGGGAGAATGTTAGTGCTGCTAGACGGACTAGATGAAGTGAAAGAGCAGGACATCAAGCGAGTTGTGCAAGAAGTACAGCGCTTTTCAATGCAGTTTCCACTCAACCAGTTTGTGATGACTTGCCGCCTTGCAACTCAAGACTACACATTTGAGAAATTTACCGAAGTCGAGGTCGCAGATTTTGACAACGAACAAATTTCTGCTTTTGTTCGTTACTGGTTTGCCAACAAAGATCCTGCAATGGGCGATCGAGTGATTGAGAAACTACAACTGCCCATCAATCGTCCTATTCGTGAGCTAGCGACCAATCCGCTTTTGCTGACTTTGCTGTGCCTGATATTTCAAGATTGTGGCGAGTCTCCTCTCAATCGATGTGAACTCTATAAAGAAGGATTAGAGATTCTGCTCAAAAAATGGGACAGCAAACGCAACATTGAGCGGGAGCAAATCTATCAAACTCTGTCGCTACGGCATAAAGAAGCCTTGCTGAGTCGGATCGCATGGCTAACCTTTAGTCGAAGTGACTATTTCTTTCAGCAAAGTGAACTAGAGCAGCAGATTAGCAATTATCTCAGTCACTTATCTGAAGCAGAAACTCACTCAAATAGTCCGCAATTTGATAGCCAAGCGGTGCTGAAGTCGATCGAGGCACAACATGGTCTGTTAGTCGAGCGGGCGCGGGGCATCTACTCGTTTTCTCACCTCAGCTTTCAGGAGTATTTTGCTGCACGAGAACTGGTGAGTTCTGCAACACCTCAAAGTCTTGAAGCCTCGCTGAAGAAGTTGGTCAAGCACTTGGTCGATCCCCGATGGCGAGAAGTCTTTTTGCTGACCTCAGGCATGTTGCCCCAGCCTGAGGTGTTGCTGAGACTGATGAAGCAGCGACTCCAACATTTGATTGATCAAGACGCTCAGGTGCAACAATGTTTGCTGTGGCTCCAGCAAAAATCGACTTGCGTTGAGACAAATCAGCCGCCTTTGGTGGTTCGTGCCTTCTACTTTGATTTAGAGGTTGCTCGCATTCTCAATCTCGATCGTTTGCTAGATTTGTCTCGTACTCTAGAAAGCAATCTGACCCGACAACTTGATCCCGATCTCACTTTGGATCTAGCGCTCGATCGTATTCTGACTTTGACCGGGCAAATTACAACCATCCCTGAACCCATGGGAGCACTGTCTCGTGTTTTAAGTCGAGCGATCGCCCGTGTGCACAACGTTGACTCTGCCAAGACTACAAACTTAGCGGAAACACTACAGCGAATCAAAGCACAACTACCAAAACAAGCGCACGAACCGCAAGCTTTTAATATCTGGTGGAACGAACACGGAGAGGCTTGGACTGAAAAGTTGAGAATGGCAATGATTTCATGCCGAGATATCGGTCACAACTGGCAATTTAATCAGCAGCAGCAGCAAAAATTAAAGCAGTATTACGATGCCTCTTGTTTGTTTGCAGACTGCTTGAATAATGTGCCTTATTTAACCTCTGCTGTGCGTACTGAAATTGAGCAGGATTTGTTGCAGCCGATCAGTCGATTGAAGCCAAGAGAAGGCTATGGAGTTGCCTGAGTGTGTGATTAATCTAATTCACTTTCTAAGACAGAGGCGATCGCCACCTGAGTATGAAACTCTGTCACATTCAAGCGGCTCAACACCCACACCGCAAACACCATTCCCACCGCTTGCAAGACAAACACCAGTCCATAAGCCAATACTATGTTAGTAAACAGGCTTTTACCCACGTCTAAAACAACACCGCCTGTCACAACTGCTATCCCTCTGGCGGTTGCTTGTCCGAGTCCCCAAGCGCCTATAAAGGTTCCTGCGGTTTCAACGGCTGTGAGATTCATCATCAAGGTGACGGTGCCTGTAGTCACTACACCATTCGCCAAACCAAACAAGAATAGTGAGACTCGTAGCCACTGCGGATTTGCTGTAAATCCTGCTAGACCAATCAACACAACACACAGAGCAACGAGTAGGCAGCCTAATTTAGCAGTTCTGCGCTTTCCTAAGCGAGGCACTACTAAAAAGCCTGTTGCACTCAGACTGATCAGTGTTCCAATGCCGACAAAAGCATTGAGCTTCGTGCTTTCGGAAACGGATAGCCCAAAAACCTGACCTCCGTAGGGTTCCATAATAGGATCAATCATAAATAAGCTGATCGTCATCACGACTAGAAAGGTAAAAAATTGCAGTGTTTGTCGATTAGCCGTCAAGATTGTCCAAGCATGACTGAGGGTAATTCCGTCTTCTCGGTCTGCCACTGTAGAACGAGCAGCATATTTGGAATATTTATTCTCGACACCAAATGTTGCTAGTATTGATAGTCCAAACACAACCGCTGGAACGATGATAAACAGTCTGTTCACTGACGACTGCAAGGTTACGATCGCTGAGTCTGTCACTAGTTGTCCTAACAAACTACCGCTGAGAATGGCTCCGACAATCACGCCGATCATCAGCATTGACCAAACAATCCCGACAAGTTTGGAGCGGTTGGCTTCTTCGGAGATATCGACTAGCAAAGCAGTAAAGGTCGTAGAGCTTGCACTCACTGCTAAACCGTAGATCACGAACACAAGAGCCAAAAACCCGATCCAGGCAATCGATTCGGTTGTCCAAATCCAGCGACCCGCAGTTTCTACAACATTACCGAGTTGCCACATTACCTGTACTGCAACAAAGGCGGCGATTGTCAACACAAACGCACCCACCCATACATACCCCGTGCGATGATAACCCAAGAGTCGCTTAGCATCAGAGCGCTGACCGAACCAGATGCGGACGGGGGAAACAAACAAGGGAATTGCCAACAAACCTGCAACGATCGTCGCAGGGATGGCTAATTCTTGAATCATAATTCGGTTCAGCACGCCCAATGTCAAAATAGACATCATACTCAGTCCCATTTGAAATAGACCGAGCCGTAGCATTGTTAACACGTTCACTTGAGGACTGTGGGTGAAAGTCTTTGTTTGATTCATGATTGATTTCTAGAACAATTCTTGTCAGCAGAACTTGGCAAATTACTTCACTAGCAGTTGGGTCATCTGTTGCCAAGTGTCTGAGTCTCCGTTGTTTGCCACAAGCAGTTGATTCAGATCGTCAAAGTCTCGATGAATGCTATCTTTTAACAGTTGGACTTTCTGCTGATAAGCTGTGAGTTTTTCTGAATTGGATTGTTTGGGCAGCAAATAGTGCCAGAAGTAATTAAATAGATCAATCAAGGTTTGAAACGGCAGAACAAGCTGCGGATAATCCAGCGATCGTAGATGTTCTGCATACCCATCACCGTCGCCTCGCAGGATCAGATATTCGAGGTAGTTGAGTTGCACAAACGGATTTTTGGGATATTGAGCGATCGCTGCTTGCATTAATTCGAGAGAGCGATCGGGCTGGTTCTGGTTCAGCAGAAATAAGGCATACCGCTTCATTGCCCAGGTATATGTTGGATTGCGTTGCAAAACTTCCTGATAAGTTTGTTCTGCGACATCTAGTTTGTGATATTTCTCTAGAAAATAAGCATAGTGAGAAAGCGTCCAAAGATCATCTGCATAACCATTAGTCAGAGCTTTCTGATACCATTTCTCTGCCTGATCCATTTGAAAGTTTCTTTCTAAGATATAAGCGTAATAATTTGTGCCTTCCGTGCGATCGCATTGTAATTCAAAGGCTCGTTGTAAGTAAGTGTGTGCTTCCTGATATTGATAAGCTTTGCCGTAACATTGACCGATACCATAATAGAAGTCTGAAATCTCCTGACGCTGCAATAGATAGTGATATAGGGGAAGCGCAACTTTGTAGAGATCCTGGTCGCGCAGGAAGTGGGCAACTTCGGCGATCGTGTCGATCGGATAATCTTGATAAACATTCAAAAGTGCGTTGTGTTCTTTAGCCTCGACTAATTGCATCAGCGTTAAGCTCTGCATAATCAGCGTCTCCTAAATAGATACATTCAACGAAGAAAAGACGGGGATCAAAAAGCAGGGGTTGCAGTTTCTGATCCCAACGTCTGTTGGCTCAACTTGCTCAGGCTCGCAGTTTTCAATCTTTACCCGAATCGGGGAGATAAAAGGGAGCAGAGAAATAATAAGAGTTTTAGCGGTTCATGCTGAACAAACTGCTAACTGCGAGGTCTGCAAAAACTTGGTTAATACAGTTGTCACGATCGCTGCCTGCTCCACCTGCACATAGTGACCTCCTCCCGGAACAATCACCAAGTCTGCCTCTGGGAGATCGCGCTGCAAAAGTTTAGATTTGCGGGGGGAAATGATCACATCATCATCCCCGGTCACAATAGAAATGGGCATCTTCAGATAAGACAACACAGGACGAAGATCAAGATTACTTAAGTCCATGAAGTCTTGAGCATCTGAAGGCAGCCGCAGATATTGAAACTCATTCAGCACCAGTTTCTTTACGTCTTCGGGTATGTCTGGGGCAAAGCTTTGCTCAAGTGCAGAATAATCCCAAGCTCCGGTAACCGCTTGATGCAGAAAATCGGGATGAAGCTGAATGCAAGCAGACGTAGCAATCAACATCATACGATCGACGAGATCGGGATAGTTCAGTGTAAACTGAAGCCCTAGCAAGCCTCCCGCCGAATGCCCTACATAGCAAACAGGCTGCTTGATTTGAAGCCCATTGAGAAACAGATGCAGAAAGTCTGCGATCGCCGCCGCAGAATCTAGAACAACCCCACCAGAGCTACCGTGTCCGGGTAGGTCGATCGCCACCGGAAAAAAATGTTCTGGAAGGGGCTGTTCAAACCAAGCTTTGAGCATCGGTTCCCAGTGCCGACTGCTACCTCCTGCCCCATGTACCAGCAAAACCACCTGATCAGCTTCAGACGTTGGCAATCCCCAAGGAGCGACATAGTGAGTTTCTAACCCGTTGCATTGAATAGATGGCATAGGAGTAGAGGGAAATTTGAACGATGAATGTTGAATTAAAAATTTTGAATTATGAGTTTGGACTCAACAAATCTACGGCTCGTCATTCAAAATTCAAAATTCCTAATTATTCTGATTTCATGACTAGGTTGGAGAGCATGGTGTTCATTTTGTTGACTGATTCGGTGTACTCGTTTTCGGGAACAGATTCGGCGATGATGCCTGCGCCAGCATTGAGATGGACAGAATCGCCATACTGGTACACTGAACGAATCGCGATCGCGAGATCGGTTTCACCTTTGCTGTTGACCCAACCGATCGCGCCTGCATAAATGCCGCGTGGCTCTTCTTCTAGACGGTTGATCCATTCCAGGGCACTGTTTTTGTCGATGCCTGATACAGTAATGCCGGGGAACAATACTTTCATGGCATCCCAGAGGGTTTTGTCGGGCTTGAGTTGACCGCCGACTCGTGACGAAAGATGCTGTACGGTACGATACTTCTTCACTTCCATGAAGTCGAAAATCTGTACGGTTTCAGGAACACAGACTGAGCCAATTTCGGCTTGTGCTAGGAGTACAGAAAGCGCGTGTTCTTTGACTTCTTTGGCATCTGAAAATAACTCATCGTGGAGCTGAGTGTCGGTTGCGGAATCTTGGTCGCGGGGGCGAGTTCCGGCGAGGGGATTGGTGACAACAAACCCATTTGCACTGACTTCCATAAAGATTTCTGGACTAAAGCCAACCGCACTCACATCTCCAATTTTCATGCAGTAAGAACGAGCAGCATTGTTGCTGCGAGCGCCCAAAGCATAGGTTCCCAGAACATCCATGTCGCCCTTGACCTTGACAGAGCGAGACACGATCGCTTTCTGCAATTCGCCGCCTTGAATCGCTGCCACTAGCTTGCTGACCTGAGTTTTGTATTGCTCATGATCAGCAAAATCAACGACGGGCGGTGTTGCAGTATAGTCCGGCAGTTTTGTACTAGCTGACAATGCTTTCTGGACTTTTTCTGGCGACTTGAGACTGCGAACATAAACACCCCTGGGAGTGCTATAAATTTCGGTTTCAGGCACCATGAATTGCACGATCGGTTGCTCGATCGACTTTGAGTAAGGATAGTAGAAGCGAGAAACATCAAAACTGACATAGCCATAAGCTGTCCAGTTTTCAACGGGCAACTCTGCCAACAATGCTTCTACTTGCTTGAGGGGATCACGAACCGCTTTTGATTGTTTTTGACCCAGATAATTCATTTCAACCGTGTCAGGGGTGACGGTGACATTTGCCAGCGCATTTCCGGCAATTCTCACCTCATCTCCATCTTGATACATCACATAGTCGGAAATAATCTGGGCAGCCAGGAGATTTTGCAAGATCACCAGCGCATCTTTCCGACCGGGTAAAAAGACTTCATGATACGCGACGAGATCGGTGGTTAACTGATACATAGGGTTCCTTCTCCTTAGTAGTTTCAGATCAATTCCGTGCAAACCAACTTCAACAACTCTGATTGCTAGACAGCGATCGCCTCCAACGGTTTGAAAGAGGCTGACCAAGCTTCAACTTTCTGCTTAATAGCTTGCATTTGGGTTCGAGTATTGCGGTTCAAAAAAGACTCCATTTGTTCGGTTGTCCATTTGCATTCATCATGCACTTCAAAGGTTTGCATCCAAGTCATCACGACTCCTACCCCTTGCGGCAATTCCTCATAAGTCCAGTGAATCTTCATATCTTTAAAAGGAAAGGCTTTTTCAATCCGTTCTGCTGTTGCTTGCCGTCCCGGTTTATCGATAATGCGGCGCGAAGTCCACGTCCGAGCAGGACGTTCTCCCTCCGGAAATGTCGTAAGACTAAAAATTACTTCATTACCATGACGCTCCAACACTTCCGCCTTCGAGTATTCAGTAAACAATTCAGTCCACAGTTCGATCGTGTTCGTCAAATCAAACACCGTATCAAAATCTCGCAGAATCACGATCGAGTTTTGGGTATAACCAGCCATTACAAAAACCTCCAAAATAATGATGAATTTTGAATTTTGAACTAGGGAGCTTGAGTTCTTAATCTGGACTGTGAGAAATTAAATCTTCCAACCCACAATCCACAATTCAAAATTCCTAATTCAAAATTCCTAATTTCAAACAACTCCCACCGCTCTTACCCAACTCGCATCTAGCCCTTTGACTTTTAGGGGAAAGCAAGCGACTTGAAATCCAGTGTCTGGGAGTTGATCGAGATTGGCTAAACGCTCGATCTGGATGTATTCAGATTCGCGACCATAGAAGTGGGCAGGCCATAGACAACCGCGATCGCCTGTGCGCCAAAAATCTTCTAACATCGTGACGAAGGGACGATCAAAGCCGTAAGTGTCGATGCCAATCACTTTGATGCCTTGCTCTGTTAACCAGGCTGTGGCTTCACGGCTCATTCCAGGCGCGTCGGAGAAATATTCTCGTTTGCCCCAGAGACGATCGGTGCCCGTCCAGAGCAAAACGATATCCAGGGGTTGCAGCTTGTGCCCAGTCGCATCGAGAGCAACTTGAAGATCTTCAACGGTGATGAATGCTCCCGCTTGTTTGTGGCGCAAATCAAGCCGCACACCGGGCGCAAAGAACCATTCTAAGGGCAACTCATGCACAGATTTGGCGGGCTGCCCTTCACACTCGGCACCATAGTGAATGGGTGCATCAATGTGAGTGCCCATGTGAGTTGGAAGCGTCACCGTATCCAGCGTAATGAATGCCGCATCGGGAAAATCGTCGGGATACAATCGACGTGGATCAGCAGGTTGCTTGGCAGCATTGCGAGCTTCGACTTCGGCACAAAACTGTTTGGCTCCCTGAACATGATCTAATCGCTCTGCCTTCATTTTGAGCGGCTCGGAAGGAGAGTTTTCCACCAAAACGCTGAGATCAACCAATCGCGACACTGGCAACCTCCTTCCGAGACGTAGCAAGGCGAGTTTCAACGGTGTCGATCGCGTTCACAGTTTGATCTAGTGCCATGTTCGTGTCAGTAATGCCAATGATCGGAAGTGCCAGCAAAATCGCTGAAATAATTTCTTCTTTGGTGGCTCCTTCATTCATTGCTCGTTCGACGTGGGTATCGATTCCTCGTAAACCACGAGCCGCCGTGAAAATTCCTAAGAGAATTAGTTCATTGGTCTTCTCATCAAGAGGCGAATATTGTTTGACAGACTTTGCCAAATCAAAGAAGCTTTGAGCAACACCGGGGGCTTCTTTCATCATGTTCTTCATGGTTTTAGGCTCCAAATAGTGGGGAAATGGGGATGGGGAGTGGACAAAACAGGACTATCGATGAGTGATGACCTCGCTTGTTGGGGTAGGACAATTTCTCGTCATTCGTGCAGAATGTGTCCGTCCTTGGGAGATGGGGCGAGAGGTCCTGCCGCAAACACCACTCGGATTTCTTCATCGCCCGTGTTCTCGATCGAATGCACAGTTCCCTGGGGAGTTAGAACAGCTTCTCCAGGCTGAAAGGGCATCACCCCGATCCCGTCGATTGTGATTTGTCCTTTGCCCTGTAAAACATAGAAGCACTCTTCTCCGTGAGGATGAGCATGACGAATGACTTTCCCTCCGACTGGAACCGTTGCTGTTCCCATGATCAAGTGGTTCGACTGCACACTCGTTGGTGAGATCAAAACATGGATTTCTCCGCCGCGATCCTCGATCGTGGGTACATCTTTTGCACTGGTTACCAGTCGTCTAAGTTGTTGCGTAGTCATAGCGTCAAAATTTAATGAGTAGGGTGAACAGTGGGAGCAATCTCCCTGTAATTAACTGAAAGCTTCAAGCTTTTTGTTGCTCGAATTCACGTTAAACCAGCCGCATCGGAGCAGGAGTTTTGGTTGTGGTCAGCGCTTTGCGGTGAATTTTGCCTGTGGGCGTGCGGGGCAACTTTTCCAGAAAGTGAATCGCTTTAGGCGCTTTGCAGTGGGGCAACCGAGACTTGGCAAATCTCCGAATTCCGTCTTCTAGCTCTGGCGAGGCAGTAAAGCTGCTTTTGAGCGTAACAAACGCAACCACATAGGGCAACACATCTTGCTCATCGGTTTGAGGCACGATCGCTACATCCAAAATGCTCTCGTGTTGCAGTAAAACTTCCTCAATCTCAAAGGGAGATGCCCACTGCCCATTGATTTTGAACAAGTCATCTTTGCGACCCATAAACCAGAAAAACCCTTCTGGATCGCAGCGATACTGATCCCCCGTGCGAATACTGTTGCCGTATATCACTTTGCGGGTGTCATCAATGCGGTTCCAGTAGCCCAGCATCAAGCTTTTGCCAGTAACTTGCAGCGTGCCAATTTCACCGATCGCTACCGGATAGCCTTGGTCATCAATGATTTCTACTTCGTATCCCGGCACCGGAAACCCAGAGCTTCCTGGTTGACATTCTCCGGGTCGGTTTGAGAGAAAAATGTGCAGTAACTCGGTGGTGCCGATGCCTTCGCAAATCTCATAGCCATAAGTCTCAAGCCAGTTTTTCCAAATGGTTTTGGGGAGTTGCTCAGCAGCAGAAAGACAGAGCCGTAAGCGAGTTGTTTCGAGGGGAGAGATCTCTTTGACTGAGAGAATGCTGGCGTAGGTGGAAGGCACCCCAAACAAGACGGTTGGCTGATATCGATGCAGGTCAGCAATGATGTCAAATGCATTCGCCGCGTCAGATAAAACGGATGCTGCTCCAACTGCCATTGTCATGTAAAGAGTATTTCCCAAGCCGTAAGCAAACGGCATTTTAGCGATCGAATAAGTGATGTCGTTTTCGTGTAACCCGACGATATCTTTCCCATAGTATTGAGCCGAAACGACCATGCTACTGTGGAGGTGAATCACCCCTTTTGGGCGACCCGTACTCCCGGATGTATAAAGCCAGAACGCAGGCTCACTGGGAGACGTTCGGGTGGGGGTGGCTTCTTCAGTGACTTGATCGAGGCGCGATCGTAACGGCGTTTCTCCATCCACCAGCAAGACATCTTGCAGAAATTCAGACTCTAGAGAATCTAGTTTTTCGTGCCACTCTTGGGAGGTGAGCAGCATCTTAGCTCGACAGTTTTGAAGGATGTATTTGATATCCTCGATCGAGTAAGCTGTGTTGATCGGCACCGGAACTGCCCCTGCCCAGATTGCCCCCCAAAAGGCAAACACAAACTCTGGAGTATCGGGGAGCAAGATGGCGATTCGGTCTTCTCGTTTTAACCCTAACTCGGTGAGTAGGGTAGAAGTCCGTCGCACATCACTGCGAACGGTGCGGTAGGTGTAGGTTTCATCGCGGTAATAGAACGCGATTCGTTCACTGTGCCCTCGTGACAAACTGCCTTCAATAAAATAGGCTGCAATGTTAAAGATTTCGGGCAGCCGTTCGCAACTGCTATCCATGCGACTATCTCCCTAGCGTTGGCGAGTAAGTGAGGACGTGAACCAGCACATAGTCATCCCAACAGCACCAAGTTGCCAGCCAATGTTGAATGCCTTGGGCGATCGCTTGACGTTGAGCCGATCTGTAAAGCTGGATAGTCAAGCGAGACGATGTGATGGTGGTTTCAATCTCATTCCAGTCGATATCTGCAAGTCCTGTTCCTAGCGCTTTTCCCACCGCTTCTTTCACACAAAAGCAGAGAGCATAATAGAGATCGGAACACGTTACAGACTGACACTGATCCAGTTCAAAAGGGGTGAACAACAAGCTCAGAGTGTCTCGATCGTAGCGATCGGTCAACCTGCCAATTCTGCTAATTGATTCAAGGTCAATGCCAATGTTCATACTTTTGTGAGCATTAATGTTTGAGCATTGCTTTGATCAAGCAGGTTTGAGTGTCATTGCTTGCATTACCAGGTCACAAATTTGTCCCAGCGTCATGTCTTGTCGAGCTTCGAGTTTGACACTCACCCCCAATCGTCGCTTAAGTTCCAAGGCAATCTGAACTGTTTCAGTCGAGTCAAGTTGCAGATCCTTCCGCAACAGAGCCGTCTCACTAATATCCGACTCATCAATCCCCAACTCCAACAAGATCTCTTTTAATGTGTCCATACTCATGTTTAAGCTCCGCAGTGATTAATTTTGAATTCTGAACTATTAGAATGAACTAGCTAGGTTTCCAGCAATTCTTGATCCAATAAAATTCCTAATTCTCTGTCCTTCCCACAACGAATGAGAAGTTTGCCGCTTCTCTGGCGCGGGAATTGACCATGATGTGAGACACCGATCGTTCGCTAGGTTGAGTCACAAAATTGAGGTGACAACCGGGATCAGAGCAATTGATCGATTGCATGACGGGCAGCTTTCCGGTTTCCATTGCTAAGAGTCCACAGGCGACTTCTGTAGCGCAACTGGCTCCGTATAAGTGACCGAACAAGGCTTTGGGGACGCTGACGGGCACTTGGGGGGCTTCTTCGCCAAATACGGCGGCGATCGCTTGGGCTTCAACCCGATCGCTGACTTGGGTGCCGCAGCCTTCTGCAAGCAGCAGATCTACCGCCGAAGGTGCAATTCCTGCCTCTTGCAAAGATTCGTGCATGGCGCGTTCTAACGCTTTGCCAGCATCGGGTGCGCGATCGGTGGTGGCACAGCCTGACAAAATTTCGCCGTAAATCTTTGCGCCTCTGCGCTGGGCGTGTTCTAACGACTCCAAGACTAGAACAGTGCTGCCTTCGCCTAAGACAATGCCTGTGCGCTGGCGATCGAAGGGTTGGTAAGCGTGATCGGGATTGGTTTCGCTACTCAGTTCCCCAGTTTCGTAATAGCAGGTCATGCCAAATCGCGTAATCGGCGCTTCTGATCCCCCGGTTAGTACGACATCGTTGTGTCCTTGCAGAATCGACTTGACCCCAAAATATAAGCCGCTGGCACCACTGGCACGATCGCACACAAAGCTTTTGCTGTAGCCGCGAATCCCATAGCGAATAGTGACAAATCCCTGAGCCGCTGTCGGGAACCAGGCAGTTGCTTGCCACGGATTCACCATCGCGGCACCATCATTGTAAAGCTCATAAAAGCCGCGTTCAGCAATGTCCCAGCCGCCTGCATTGTTGCCAAACCAAACCCCTACTCGATACGAGTCTTCTTGTTCAAGATTTAACTCAGCATCTTGAATGGCTAGTTCAGCCGCCGCTAACGCATAGTGAGTAAAGCGATCAGTTTTGATTACAAGTCGTTTGGGCACATAGTCGGCTGGCTCAAAGTCGAGAATTTCACCTGCCACCTGAGTCGGAAATTCACTGGCATCAAAGCGCGTAATGCGTCGGATTGCAGAGTTTCCAGTCGAAATGTTCTGCCAAAAATCTGCTTTACCAATACCAGCCGGGTTGACAATGCCAATTCCCGTAATCACGACTCGCTGACTGGGACGATCGCCATAATTCATGCGTTACCTCCATACTTGCGGAAAATTGCTGCGGAGTGAATGCCACCAAAGCCGCTCGCGGTTAGCATTGCCGTTCCGACTGCTTGCGATCGTGCTTGATTGGGAACATAGTCCAAATCGCATAAAGGATCAGGAAATTCATAATTCGCAGTCGGGTGAATCATGGAGAGTTCCATTGCTCCCAGAGTGGCGACGACTCCGACCAAACTTGCAGACGAGAGCGAATGTCCGATCATCGATTTGGTCGAACTAATCGGAATGTCGTAAGCGTGATCGCCCAAAACTTTCTTGTAAGCATTGGTTTCAAACAAGTCATTTTGAGGCGTAGAACTGCCGTGAGCGTTGATGTAATCGATCTCTTCTGGCTGCACATTGCCCTGCGCGAGTGCCTGTTCTACGACCATTGCCATTGGAATGCCGTGATCGGGTAAATCGGTCATGTGGAACGCATTGCTGACACTGGAGTAAGCGATCGCTTCTGCATAGATATGTGCGCCGCGTGCTAGAGCGTGGTCAAGTTCTTCTAATACCAAAACGGCTGCTGCTTCGCTAATCACAAATCCGCCGCGCTTGGCATCAAACGGACGAGATGCTTTCTCAGCGTCGCAATCGGTGACAGACAGTGAGCCAATCACGTCTAAAGTGGCATACGTCAAGCTAGTTAAGGGTGCTTCGGTTGCCCCGGCTAACATCACTTTTGCTTCTCCTGACCGAATCATTTCAACACTTAATCCCAAAGCATCTAACCCCGCCGTGCAGCCCGTCGAGAGCGACGTACAGGCTCCTTCAAACCCATGTTTCTGAGCCAGCAGCGCTGCTGAATAGTTGAACATGCCGGCGTTGTAGAAATTTTCGCCCACAGGCATGTGTCGAATCGGTTGCCGACCACGATCGCTGAGCAATTCAAAAATCTTTTGAATATAAGGTGTGCCTCCGATTGCCGAAGAGAAGATAATGCCCACCGATTCGGGGTCTTCTTGCGTCAAATCGAGACCGGAATCTGCGATCGCCATTGAGCCAGAAACGACCCCAATTTGAACCACGCGATCTTGTTCATGCAGATGTTCAAATTCGTCTCCATCACAGTAGTCTGCCAGATTAAAGTCATCAATGCGGCACAGAACTTTACTCTTGATTCCCATTGCTGCCATTTCGGGATCAGCTACAAGATAAGACTGTCCCCGAATCGCATTTTTCCAAAATTGTTCTTTGCCAATTCCCAGTGGTGCAATGACTCCAATTCCGGTGACGACGACTCGCTTCATTTCGGTTTGATAAATGGTCATGCTTTACCCTCGAATGGATGATGAATGTTGGGTGTTGAGTCAACCAATCGCGACGCGCTGCGGTGGAGTTCGGAGGCGTTCAGAAATTTTGGGAAGCCAGTCTTTAGGCGGAATCGCACGCAGATGTAACCCGCAAATTCCCTCGATCGCTCGAATGCCTTCTATAAGTTCAAAATTGGCTTTCAGGCTTTCTGCTCGACTATCGTGACGAGACAACCGCGCTATCAAAGGGTCTGGAATTCTCAATCCCGGAATCTGACTGAATCTCTCTAGCGACTTCAAACAACTAAACGGATAGATAGCGGATAGAAAATGCGCTCGATTGTGTAAGCCTCTCGCCCGCACTTCCGCCATCCATCGCTCAGTTTCCGCCACCTCAAACGTTGCCTGAAGCTGAATGTATTTAGCCCCAGCCTCAATTTTGGCGGTCAGTTGTGCCATACTCTCCTCCAAATCTGTGACGGCAGACGTGGCGATCGCGCCCAGATAAAAATCTGGCGGCGGTGTAATGGCTTGACCGTTAAAAAGCTGCCCTTGAGTGGTGAGACGGTTTAACGCCGCGATCGCATCAACGGTGGTGATGTCGGTGGCATCTTTGGCATCCGGCTCGCTGCCGACCGAACAGGGATACCCTCCCAACACCATCACATTGCGAATGTCTAGAGCGGCAAGTCCGAGTAGGTCACTTTGCAGGGCGATGCGATTGCGATGACGCAGGGTGAGTTGAACCACAGATTCTAAGCTCGATCGCTGCATCAGTTGAGCCGCTACCAGCGTCGATAGTCGCGCTTGTGCCATCGGATTGTCATTAATCTGCACAATGTCAATGTGATCAGCAATCTTTTCGGCATTGGTAATAAAAGCTTCGGTTTTGTAGTGACGCGGAGGCGTTAGCTCGGCTGACACAACAAAATGCCCAGCCGTCAGTAAGGTTTGCAAGCGACTGAAGGGTTGAGCTTTAACGGGGTCAAAGCGCCCGGTAGCCAGTAAGGTTGATAACTGACTAAAGTGCTTGTTCGTGAATAGAGTTTGCAGTCGATTTAGTGTGAGCATTGTGCAGGTGAATCGATGGGATACAGAGCGAACAGTCTCAGTTGGAGTAACAATTTTACTTTGAGAACTGAAGAGGTTTCCTCCAGAACTCAGTGTATGGGTCGTAGAAGTACTGAATAAATAAGCACATTCAAAGGACGCAAATTATGAAAAACAAAAAGATTACGGTGAAGGATCGATAAGACTGATTAGAAAGGCTCAATCACAACCTAATAGCTATCAAAATCTAGTCAAAATAGAGTGAGCGATTTTTTGATAAAGCATTTTTGGACTTACGACGATTAAACCTAAAACCGAATCTGCTTTCGGAGCCACTGTCTTATTTAGAGTCAATTTAGAGTCAAGTGAATCAGTTGAGGATGGATGTCAGCTTCTAGTCAGCTTGAATTTCTCAAATGATTGCTGTTAGGGAGCTTAGAGGATTCAGCGAACTCACTGGAGTCTATGGCTAAATCAAACTAACGTGAAAATTGAGGGAGATAAACACCTTTACGACGTTAACATTTGAACGTATGAATCGATACAGGTAAGCTTTATGCCTGTTGCTGTTGATATAACTTATAGGAACCGCTCTATCAACTTGTTCACTTCACTCTCTCACACCATTACTTCTCGTGTGTCTAAGCAAAGCATTAAAGTTGTAGATTTTGTGTCTAAGCTACGAGTAATCTTTAAAGCTTATTCTTTTAGAGGAATTTCTGTTCTAGGATGATTTTGTAATGCTGCGAACATTAAATCTTGAGGTTTTTAGGCAAACTGTTTGATATTAGATAAGACTTGAGTAGAGCGTTGAAGCAGTCTTAAGAAAGTTAACTTGCTCCGCAGAGGTTCATGCTAAATCGGGGGGGGAAGTTATGGTAGTCAAAGCAAGCAGATCGCTAAGAGCATCATCCACAGGTATCCGTCGAGCCAACCGAGCCGTCATGGTATTCGCCACCAAGATCGACTTAGCGGCTGAATTAGAAATCTCGCGCGCCACCGTGCAAAATTTTTTTGCTGGGAAATCGATCGGACGTGAAAACTTTCACAAAATCTGTCAAACTCTCAAACTTCCCTGGCACGAAATTGCAGACTTGACCGAAGCGGTTGAACTTGACCCAGAGGAGCTAGAAAAAGAATTGAGCGACGATAGAGATAGAGATCGTCCCTACAATATTGTTAAGTCTGAGTTTGTTGCGTCGTGGCAATCCTCACAGCTTGACCCGATCCGAGCCTTGCGGCAACAGATCCAAACCAGCATTCAGCAGCAGTGCGGTAGTTTGCGCGTGTTAGATATGTCTCAACCCAGAAAGCTGAGTGAAATTTATACCGAGGTCAAGCTGCTAGAAAAGATCAGTAGTCGGCGACGACTAAACCTTTCTAATCTGATCGAAGCCCATGCAATTACTAACCACGATCGCCCCAACCTGAGTCGAGCTTTTCAAAAGCCTCTGCCAGGGCTGCAAACTGTTGAGCAATATTCAAAGCTGATGATTTTGGGCAAGCCCGGAGCCGGAAAAACCACGTTCTTAAAGCAGATTGCCACACAATGTATTGCTGGAACTTTTCTCGCCGATCGTGTGCCCATCTTCATTTCTCTCAAAGACTTTGCCGAATCTGCCTCCCAAGTAGACCTGCTGAACTATGCGATCCATCAGTTAGCCGTAATCAACCTGGACATAGCTCAAGGTGCTTCAGACGCGCTAATTCAGGGTAGAGCATTGCTGCTGCTCGATGGATTAGACGAGGTGAAAGGGCACGATCGCTCATCCGTTTTACGAGCAGTGCGGCAGTTTGTAGCTCAATTTCACGCCAATCGTTTTGTGATCACCTGTCGGATTGCGGCTCCAGAATATATCTTTGAACAGTTCACTGAAGTCGAAATCGCAGATTTTGATGAGTCTCAAATTGCCAGCTTTGCTCAAAAGTGGTTCGCTGCCAAAGATGCGACTCTGCCTCACCATTTTCTGCGAGCGCTGCGGACAAACCCTCCTCTTTCAGAATTGGCAACCAGTCCAATTTTGCTGACGCTGCTGTGTCTAATTTTTGAAGAGCGTGGAGCGTTTCCAGAGCAAAGATCGACCCTCTATAAAGAGGTACTACAAGTGTTGCTCAAAACCTGGGATGCTAGCAGACATATCGATCGTCACCTCCTCGACACGCCGCTTTCTCTGAGTCACAAAAAAGACTTACTAAGCCACATTGCCCTCACTAAATTTGAGCAGGGTGATTACTTCTTTCACCAACAAGAGCTAGAACAGTTAATGAGTGGCTGTCGTTATCATGTTGCTCAAAACTCTACGCACGTTAGTGTGACGCCAAGCAATCAAGCTCTCGATGGTGAAGCGATTCTCAAATCGATTGAAGCGCAACACGGGCTTCTGGTCGAGAGAGCCAGAGGCATTTATTCATTTCCCCACTGCATTGTTCAGGAATATCTTGCAGCACGAGAAATTGCGACCACTGCGAATGCTTTAGTGCAAGAAACACGGCTTCAAAAGCTGGTTGAGCAAATTACAAACCAACGCTGGCATCAGGTCTTTCTACTGACGATCGAGCTGTTGCCCAATCCCGATCTGCTACTTCAGCTAATGCAACAGAAGATTGAGAATTTTGCCGAAGCGGCAAATCTGCATGAAGTTTTAAGTTGGCTGGCTCAGAAAACGGCGACGGTTTCTAGTGCAAACGACACGGTTGCAATGCGGGCACTATATTTTGAGTTAGAACTGAGTCAGTTTCTAGACCCGTGTTCACATCCGCTATCTCACAGACTAGACAACAATGGAGCTTTGAAAGCCACGCTAGAAATTAGCGATGAGTTAAAGCTCGATCGACTGCTAACCCGACTGCTGTCCCTAACTAACTACAACTGTGAGCTTGAAGTAGAAACCGATTTAGAAGCGCCACCTCCGCGACCGCAGTCTCTAGTTCACACACTAATCTCGGCACTCAATTGTGCAATGAAGGTTGCACCTGCCCTAGTGCCTGACTTGCAACATCTCAAGGTGCAACTCCCAAAACTCCAAGAAAATTTTGACTTAGAAGACGACAAAAGGTGTCTTCAAGACTGGTGGAACGCAACCGATCCAACTTGGGCAACCCAGTTAAGAGCCACGATTGTTCAATATCGTAATCTAGGTCACACCTGGCAGTTTAATGCTGAGCAGAAAACATTAATCAACTATTATTATCAAGCCAATCAACGCCTTGCAGACTCTCTCAATCAAGTCTGTTTGACCACCCGTATGAGTGTGTACCGAAGCTTACTGTTACCAACACAGCCTGAGATGCCCCCGACCCCACCCTGATCTCTGATCACGCAAAGCAGTTCTCCCATAGGGATTGCCTCTCTAGCTACCAAGTTAGACACAAAATAGCCCTAACCTCTACACGTTTGCAGCCCAATCTTCTGTAAAATTCAGTGCGTGTCACAACATACAAACTGACACAGAAGCCTCCTGCCACACTCAATAAAAACAGGGAAAGACAGAGGAAAGACACCCACTGTCAAAGTTCTAACAAACCCCAATACCTTCCTCCACTCATTTCCCTCGATTCACAATTCATGATTCCTTCCCATTCCGTAAAATTTTTGATGCTTTCACGCATTGATTTCCATCCCGATTCTAATTTTTTGTGCCTTGAGGTTTACTTATGACCCAAACGCTTCCTGGTTCCGTGGATACTCCCCAAGATTTGCCGCTCAAGCCTACCAAATCCAAACGCCCACCCAAGGTGCTATTGCTATTGCCGATCGCCCTCGTGTTAGGCGGCGTTAGCTTGGGGATTTGGCGAACGCTTTACCATCCTGCAAACAATATATTGCGTTTAAGCGGGCGCATTGAAGTGTATGAAACGGGGATTGGAGTGAAGCGATCGGGGCGGGTGCAGGCGGTATCTGTTCGCGAAGGAGCAGCCGTTCAAAAAGGACAGGTGTTAGTCACGCTAGATAACAGTAACGATCAGTTACTACAGGATCAGTTGCGCGGGGCAGTTGCGCGGGTGTTGAGTGTTCAGCAGGAAGCAGAGCAAGCTCGATCAGGAATTGTACGGGCACAAAGCGCGATCGCTGAGATCGACAGCCAAATCCAGGAAGCTCAGTTGAATGTGCAACAGTCGCAAGGGGATACTCAGGGGCGCGTCTACCAATCACAATCGCAGGTGGCTGCTGCCAAAGCGCAACTTGCACAAGTCGAAGCTGAAGCAAAACAAGGTGATGCTGAACAAAAACTGGCAGCTTTGAATCGCGATCGCTATGCTTCGTTGTTGAAGGAAGGCGCAATTAATCAACAGCAGTTTGATCAGGCAGAGACCACTTTCTCTACGGCGCAAGCGGTTTACCAAGCTAAACTGGCAGGCGTGGAAGCTGCTCGTCAGCAGTTAGGCGCAGCAGAAGGTGGGTTGACGCAAACCAAAACAAGTGGATTGAATCCGACGATTCGCAATACGCAGTTGACCGCCCTGCTTCAGAAGCGAGAACAGAGCCAAGCCCAACTCAGTGTTGCAGTTTCACAGTTAAAAGCGGCAGAAGCGAAAGTGCAAGATGCAGTGGCATCTAGAAAGCAAATTGAAACTCAGCTCAAAGATTCTCAACAAGATTTGAATGTAACCAGTCCGCTTGATGGCATTGTGACGGCACGCAGCGTTGAACCGGGTGCAGTCGTCGATAGTCAGGCGAAACTAATCACATTAATCGACCCCCAAACGGTTTATCTACGCGGATTTCTGCCTCAAGGTGACATTGGCGATGTGCGCGTGGGGCAACAGGTGCGAGTGCATCTGGATTCTGCACCTGACAAACCGCTTCCAGGCAAAGTGATTGCGATCGATTCCCAAGCTTCCTTTACACCCGAAAATATTTACTTCCAGAAAGACCGCGTTAAGCAAGTGGTGGGTGTGCGAATTAGTGTCGAAAATCCGGCGGGCTGCAATAATCCGGCTGATCCATATTCGGCTGAGGGGTTGCCCTGCGCGAAACAAGGAATGCCCGCAGATGCCGAAATTGTTCTGAAGGAAGCTCGTTAGCGCTAATTCACAACGACCCAAAATGGTATTAGATTCTATGCACCAGCCGTCTTCAACTGCGTCTCTTTCTGTTCTCACGCCTGAGCTGGTTTTGCCTAATGCGATCGCTGTCAAAGGGTTGCACAAACAGTATGGCAACATAGCTGCTGTCCGGGGTATTGATTTTACGGTACAGCAAGGCGAATTGTTTGGCTTAATTGGACCCGATGGAGCAGGCAAAACCACCACGTTTCATATTCTGAGTGGGGTGATGGAAGCCACGGCTGGAGAGGTTTATATCTTGCAGCGATCGCCGCGAGAGGCTCGTCCGGTCACGGGGTATTTGACGCAGCAATTCTCACTCTATCTCGATCTCAGCATTGATGAAAATTTGCGCTATGTGGCAGGGTTGCGCCAAGTGCCAGAGGAGGTGTTTCAGCAGCGACGCAACCAATATCTGCAATTGATGAATCTTGTTCAGTTTAGCGATCGCTTAGCAGGGCAGCTTTCGGGCGGCATGAAACAAAAGCTTTCGCTCTGCTGTGCCTTGATTGCTCAACCCCAAGTTTTGCTGCTAGATGAGCCAACAACGGGCGTTGATCCCGTGTCTCGCCGAGAATTTTGGGATGTGTTGGCGGAACTGTCTGCTGAGGGGAGGACGATCGTTGTCGCTACGCCTTATCTAGACGAAGCCGAGCGCTGTCATCGGGTAGCGCTAATGTATGACGGACAGATTCAGCAAATTGGCACTCCAGCAGAACTGCGCGTCAGTTTGGGATTGCACCGTCTGGAAGTGCGAACCCCGCAACTCGAAGCTACCGAACAAGTTTTAACAGAAGCCAGTACCCAGATTGAAGAGATTGCGGACGTGCAAGTCTTTGGCGATCGCTTAGACGTACTCGTTCCCCATTTGCAGCGAGGCGAAGCCCAACTCCGAAAGCTTCTGCAACAGCACCACCTCCCCGATCCTCAACTCGACCCCGCCGAACCCACCCTAGAAAACGTCTTCGTCGCTCGCCTCCGCCAACAAGGAGCCAGCCCGCAATTTTTTCCCTTTCCCCGATCGCGGAGCGGTAACAACGCAATTAATAATTTTGAATTAAGAATTAGTGATTCAAAATGCAAAATCACTAATCCCATTGCCATTTCTGCTGAAAATTTGAGTCGTGCTTTTGGTGGGTTTCAGGCAGTTAGGAATGTTAATTTGCAGGTTCGTTATGGTGAAATTTTTGGCTTGCTGGGTGCAAATGGAGCTGGAAAAACCACTACGATCAAAATGCTGTGTGGCTTGCTGGAGGCGAGTAGTGGCAGGGTTTCTTTAGGCGGTGAAACGGACAATCTGCGAAGCGCCGATTTGCGCCGACGGATTGGCTACATGAGTCAGAAATTTACGCTTTACGATGATTTGACGATCGTGCAAAATTTAGAATTCTATAGCGGTGTTTATGGTGTGCCGTCGAAGTTGCGCCGCGAAAAGATTGACTGGGTACTTGCAACCTGTGGGCTAGTCGGACAAGAAACCATGCTTACAGGACAGTTGCCAGGAGGATGGAAACAACGAGTTGCATTTGGTGCGTCTGTTTTGCATGAGCCTGATATTCTATTTCTCGATGAACCCACATCGGGAGTTGATCCGGTTGCACGACGACAATTTTGGAAACTGATCAATGACTTTGCCCGCAACGGCACCGCCATTTTAGTCACGACTCATTATTTAGAAGAAGCCGAACAATGTAATCGTCTCAGCTTCATGGTTGCTGGAGAAATTGCGGCGGAAGGTTCCCCCAGCCAACTAAAAGCCGCTCAACCAGGGCAACTCTTAGAAGTTGTCGTTGATCGTCCTCAATTTGCCTCCAACCTGCTCAAGCGCCACTTCGACCCCTGGCGTATTTCTATTTTCGCCGATCGCTTACACGTCGTTCTCGATAATCCTGATCAAGAACTTAATTTTCTACGCTCTTTACTCACTTCTCACCACCTAACTCTACATTCGCTGCGCCCCATTCCTTTCTCCCTGGAAGATACCTTTATCAGAATCGTCGAAGGACGGGAGTGATTAAATAAACCCCAAACATCCCAATTCATAATTTATAATTCATAATTCCTATGACCCGCATTTTCGCTCAATGCAGAAAAGAACTTGTTCAATTCCGACGCGATCGCCTGACACTCGCCCTAGCATTTCTCCTGCCATTCATTACGCTATTAATTTTTGGATTCGCAGTGCGGTTAGAGAGCAAAGATATTCCTGTGGTCGTTCAGGATTTTGATCATAGTAACCTCAGCCGCAGCTACATTGAACGGCTGTATGCAACTAATCAATTCACGCCACGAGAATGGTTTGGGGGCAACCCAGCACGAGATGCGATCGATCAAGGCATTGCCAAAGCCGCCGTGATCATTCCGCCAGAGTTTAGTAGTCAAGTGAGAGCAGGCACGCCTACCACCCTACAAGTGTTAGTAGACGCAGCCGATGTCAACAATGCACGAGTCATTCGCGCCGGAATTGAATCGGTCACAACGTTCTTCATGCAAGACCAAGGGTTAATTCCCAAAACCAACACTGTCACCGCTCGGACTCGACTCTGGTTTAATCCGGGTCGATTAGAATCTCTCTACATTGTGCCCGGAACCTTTGGTGTTGTGCTGTGGATTTTCCCCTCGCTACTGGCTGCGATCGCGATGGTTCGAGAGCGAGAAAAAGGCACAATTTTGCAGGTTTACACCTCCGATATTAGTGCTGTAGAACTGCTGATCGGCAAAGGGTTAGCCTACTGGGCGATCGCGATTTTTGAAGCGATCACTATCATGTCACTCGGTGCTTTAATCTTCCATCTCAGTTTTGCAGGTGATCCTACGCCATTACTACTAGGAACTCTAATTTTTCTAGCAGACAGCATCTTGTTTGGCTTAATGCTCGGTGTCAAAGCCGACAGTCAAGCAGAAGCCGTGCAGGGTGTTTCTCTAATCGGTTTCATCACATCTCTATTGCTATCTGGTTTCATTTATCCGTTAAACAACATTCCTTTCCCTCTATCTTTGGTGCCCAACGTAGTTCCCGCCCGTTATTTCATTGACATCACTCGCGATGCCTTTGTACGCGGCACAGGCTGGGCTGGCGTTTGGCTCAACCTCATCATGCTGGTTATCTTGGGACTTTTCTTCTTCAATGTTTCCCGCAGTGGACTCGCCCAAATGCAACTCAAAGACTAGGAAAAATTTTGAATTCAAGATCAGAAAGATTCAAACCTCAAGATTTACAATTTCTATTTCCTGATTAGCCATCCCAATTCAAAATTAATCCATGTTTAATTTTTCCAACACGCCTTTTTTCGCGCTTGCTTTAAAGGAGATTCGGCAGATTTTGCGGAATAAACAACTAATTTTTTTGTTGATTATTCCCCCGATCGTGCAGCTCGTTCTTTATGGATCGGCACTCAATCCTGATGTACGTAATTTGAGGTTGGGTGTAATTGATTATGCGAATGTTTATGAAAGTCGAGAATTAATTTCTGCTCTAACCGAAAATGGCATTTTTACGGCTCAATCTCCTCCACTTAGTGAGACAGAACTTGGTCGGCAGGTGGAAACAGGGAAATTAAATGTGGGGGTAATTATTCCGCCAGAGTTCCCTCGCAGGTTGGCAGCAGGCAACGCTGAAATTCAGGTTCTAATTGATGCGGTGAATGCGAATACCGCAGGCATTGCAAATAGCTATCTTTCGCAAATTGTTCTACAGTACAATCGTCGTCTCAAGACTACACAAACTAAGCTGCCTGTGCAGTCTCAAGTGCTGTTCCTCTACAATCCCGGTTTGACGAGTAGCTGGTTTTTTATTCCCGGTGTGATGGGTTTAGTGCTGACTCTAATTGGTACGATTACTTCTGCGATCGCGGTCGTCAAAGAAAAAGATGTTGGCACCATAGAACAGCTTCTGATGACACCTGCGGCAGCTTGGGAAATTTTGCTGGCGAAAGTGGTGCCATTATTTTTCCTGCTGCTAGGAGATGTTTTGCTGGCATTAACGTTAGGACGAGTCATTTTTGGCGTACCTTTTCAGGGCAACTTTCTGCTGTTCATGACACTCTCTGCTTGCTATCTTTTTGTCAGCATCAGCATCGGCGCTTTATTAGGAACCATTTATCAACAGCAGCAACAAGTTCTTCTAACAGCTTTCTTCATTAATATGCCAATGGTCGAAACGTCTGGCGCGATCGCTCCTGTCGAAAGTATGCCGCCATTCTTCCGCACCATATCGTTACTCAATCCAATGCGACACTACATCGCGATCGTGCGCGGTATTCTCCTCAAAGGTTCAGATTTAGGAGTGCTTTGGATACACGCATTAGCCTTAATAATCTTTGCGATCGTCCTATTAACGATTAGCACCCGTCAGTTCCGAAAACAACTCAATTAATTTTGAATCAACAAACCAACCTCCGCAATTCATAATTCATAATTCATAACTCATAATTCATAATTTATACAAAACATAGACTTAACCTCTACACGTTCTTTGAGTTGTCTCTAGTAGAATCAGGCTTACAAGCAGCCAGAAGGCGGAAATAACGCAGTTAAGATGCTGATGTAACTGAACTTAATTGCAAGCACATAGTCCTCTCTTGTCCACCTGGAGAAACTTTTATGACTGCCACAATTGCAAGCACCACAAATGCCCCAGCCACAAGTGACCGAGTAGTGACGACGATCGCCCAAGATCAAGAACTTGTCACGCTCATTAATGTGTTCAAGGTTGCACCCGAAAATCAGCAACGCCTGGTTGATTTACTCGTAGACGCTACTGAAGAGGTAATGTGTAAACTTCCTGGTTTCATTTCAGCGAACGTTCATAAGAGTTTGGACGGAACGCGAGTGACAAACTATGCACAATGGAAAAGCGTTGATGACTTTAAGGCAATTTTTAGAGCTCCAGAAGCGACGGCACATATGCCAGCAATCACTCAAATTGCTGAATCTGAACCCGTACTTTACGAAGTGAATTACATGAGACGGGCTGATTAAAGCTGTCATTGATTTCATTATCAACAACGCTGGAGTGAATGCGTTAACTCTAACATCTGCAATACTCCTATATATCTAGAGAACCTAGAAAATAATGGTAGCTACTACAAGACCAGACAAGCCTAAAGTAATGCCAGATTTGCCTCCTCAAGTGGCAATGCTGCAAATGATTGGGGGATTGAGGATATCTCGCACTCTCTACGTCGCCGCAGTTCTGGGTATTGCTGACTTATTAGCCGATGCCCCCAAGACCACCGAGGAACTCGCTCTCGCAACCGAAACTCACGCACCGTCACTCTATCGCATCTTACGATCGCTCGCCAGTGTTGGAGTCTTTGCCGAAGACGAAGAAGGACGCTTTCACTTGACTCCCACAGCGGAGTTTTTGCGACAGGATATTCCCGATGCGATCGGTTCGATGGTAAAAGTGCTGGGCGAGGATTGGCACTGGCAAGTTTGGGGGCAGTTGTTAGAAAGTGTGCAAACCGGACAAGCGGCATTTGACCAAATTCACGGCATGGAATTGTACGACTACTGTTTACAAAATCCCGACTTTGCTCGAACACACGGACCCTCAAAAACCAGTATTTCTGCCAGAGCTTCGGCAGCACTGATTGCAAATTATGATTTCTCTAGCATTCGCAAAGTCATTGATGTTGCGGTTCTAGGCGGCTATGGCAATACGCTGATTCCCTTGCTCACGGCAAATCCTACAATGCAAGGCGTATTGTACGATTTGCCGTTTGTGATCGATGGCGCAAAACCTGTGATTGCCGCATCCGGGGTCAGCGATCGCTGCGAATTATTAGAAGGACACTGCCTCAATTCAGTTCCCAAAGGGGGAGATGCCTACGTTCTCATGTTTGTGATTCACAACTGGGACGACGAGCGAGCCATCAAAATTCTACAAAACTGTCGAGAAGCAATGGTAGACGGCGGCAAAGTGCTGCTAGTCGAAATGGTTATGCCCCCCGGAAACGATCCCTTTGTCGGCAAATTTGTCGATCTAGAGTCACTTCTAACCACTCCCGGAGGCTACGAACGCACAGAAGCCCAATACCGATCGCTTCTATCAGCCGCAGGCTACAAAATAACGCGCATCATCCCAACCCAGACCGCCAACAGCATTATCGAAGCAAGCAAACTTGAATAATTATGAATTTTACGCGATGTGCAACTAATTTGCCCTCACCCCCAACCCCTCTCCTGCGGGAGAGGGGCGCTAGAAATCTTGTTCCCTCTCCTGCGGGCTACCGTGTACCCACAAGTCCTTATAGCTTCGTTTGAGTCGGCTTCAGCCCCCTAAATCCCCTACGTCACTTGCTTTAAGTCGGGGAACCTGCCCAACGCAGTGACTCATCAAAAATGGGGGACTTTGAACCCGATCAATGGCTTGACCTCTAAACCCTCATTTTGTCTCAAAGCCCCCCAGAATGGGGGATTTAGGGGGCGAGAGACCTCAGCCATGACAAGATCGATCAACTTATGTGTACACCGTAGCTCCTGCGGGCGAGGGTGAGGGCAGTCTTTGCGGGTGTTTTAGGAAAGTCGCACATCGCGTAACTTTAAATGTTGAATTAGGAATTAAGAGAAGAAAGCTCAGAATCCAAACTCATCATTCAAAATTCAAAATTCGTAATTCAAAATTTTCACGGGAGGTTTTTTGATGGTTGTTCAAGTCTTACAGCGTCTTAAGTCGGCAGATGAAATGCCTGGAAGTTTTGGGCGACCCTTTGGTGGGGAGTCTAAAGAACTGTTTGCAGATGATGAATTGTTCTACTGGCGACGATTTGAGCGCTATGGTCCTATTTTTAAAAGCAGCATTGCTGGACGTAAGTTTGCTTACCTGATGGGACCAGAAGCAAACCGCATGGTGATGAGTGACCAGGCAGATCACTTTTCTACACGCTTGGGGTGGCGCTTTCTAGAACCCCTGATTGGTCGGGGTATTCTCCTCCAAGATGGACAAGAACATCGTGCCACCAAACGATTGATGTTTCCAGCATTGCATGGACGCGCGATCGCTCACTACTTCGATACTATTCAATACGTGACGGACGATCTGTTAAACGATTGGAAACAGCAAAGCACCATTCCTCTAATCGATGAGTTTGGCAAATTTGCCACGATCGTAGCTAGTCGGTTGTTTCTGGGCACCGAAACAGACGCTGAAATTCAGCAAACTAGCCAATGGTTCCGAGAAATGATGCGCGGCTTACGGGGCAAAGTTAAGCTCGATATTCCCCAAACGCTGCATGGCAAATCTCAGCAAGCTCGTCGAAAGCTGCTGGCATTTGTAAGCAGCAAAATCGCAGCACGACGACAGCAAGGCGACTTACAAACCTGCCAAGATGTCCTGGGTATGTTGCTTGTAGCAACCGATGAAGACGGCAATCATCTCAACGACACCGAAGTCACCAACCAATCCTTGATGTTGCTACTCGCCGGACAAGACAACCCAGCCATGCTAATGAGCTGGGTGTTGTTTGAGTTGAGTGCTCATCCAGAATGGCGCGATCGCTTGCGGGATGAATTGGCAACTGTCGTCGGCGATGCTCCGCTCTCGCTCTCTCATCTCAACAAGCTCACCCAAATGACCAATGTTCTCAAAGAAGCAGAACGGCTTTACCCGCCTGTTTTTGGAATGGCTCGCGGCGTGATCAAAGACGTTGAATATGCTGGATATCGCATTCCCGCAGGTTGGATGGTAGACATCTCGCCCATGATCACCCATCGAATGCCAGAAATTTATCCCGACCCCAATCGCTTCGATCCCGATCGCTTTGCGCCACCGCGTGAAGAAGACAAACGCTATCCTTTTTCGCTGGTCGGTTTTGGAGGAGGTTCGCATACCTGCATCGGGTTAGAGTTAGCCAAATTAGAAATGAAGGTTTTTCTGGCTACGCTCCTTCGGCAATATGACTGGACAGTAACCCCAGACCGCAGTGCGATCGCGCCTGTTCTCCAACCATCCAGAGTGCAAGAAAGCTTGCAAGCCGAACTCAAGCAGATCTAGATTTTCAACAACACCATTCTCAACAGCGACAATCTTCGAGGTCTTTCATGGAATTTTTGAAAAACTATTGGTATCCACTGGTTCTCTCTGGCGATGTTTCTGCTGATAAACCTTACAGCACATTGCTGCTCGGCGAACCGCTCGTCATGTTTAGAGACAAAACTGGGAAAGTGATCTGTCTGCATGACTCGTGCCCACACCAAGGAGTACCCCTTTCGTTAGGCAAAATCAAAGATGGAAAAGTTGAGTGTGCCTATCACGGGTGGCAGTTTGGAGCAGGAGGACAATGTGAAAAAATTCCTTGTTTAGAAGAAGGAAAGCTACCCAAGAGTGCCAGGTGCCGCTTTGCTTACCCTACAGAAGAGCAATTAGGCGTAGTTTGGGTGTTTGCTGGAGATCCAGAACTAGCTCCTCCTCTGCGTCTGCCAGAAGGCACAACTGAACCAGGTTGGGTGCATGAAGTCATTGTTCGAGAACAAGAGATTCCCCACAAGCTGATGATTGCGGGCGGTCTGGATTTTGCTCACTTTCCGTTCCTACATACCAAGTCGATCGCGAGTAAAAAGCAGCGAGATTATCTACGATCGCTCGAAGTCACCTTGCAAGAATATGAGCATGGGTTGAGTATGATGGTCAAAAATGCAGATGGAGAAGACTACAACGATTTTGTCTATTCCTTTGAGCCGCCTTGTTTAGTTAAAGTCGCGATCGAACCCAAACCCGGATGGCGATTGATCGCAAGCGATTACTTTGTGCCACTGACCGAAACGAAAACTCGCCTGTTTGTCTTTGAAGCAAGAGATTGGCTAACCTGGAATCCGCTCGTCAGTTGGCAACTGCGACGCAAAGCAAACCAGATTTTAGATGAAGATTTGCCGATTCTCAGGGCACAAACCGACTGGCACGAAAACGGCTACGGTGATTGGAAATGCACTGTCAGACCCGATCTCCTCTCGCTGCGATATCGCCAGTGGTACGATCGCAAAGTTCGCGAATTTGCTAGGGCTTCAGACTCTCAATCTTACGAGTTTGACGACCAGATCTTAGTTGAGGGGGCAGTCGAGCAACCTATTTCTTTAGAAACGGTACGATCGTAGAACCCTATCTCAGTGCTGCTCAATGTAACTCTTCCGCACTCACAATTCAGAAACACCGCGCTCTAAGGTGGTAGAACAAGCGATTTAGAGCGATGGTTATGAAAACTTACTTCCCCCTTAGAGAATGTTTGAAACATCAGCTTGTCATCCTGCGGGGAGCGAGTGCAACGAAAAATCTAGGGGTTGAGGCACTTGATCGAGATGCTGAATGGGGCGATCGCGCCGTTCAGCATGACAGTTGATCCGTCTCAAATATTCTTATAGAGGCTTACCCTGGTTAAGCCTCTTTTTATTTTTTAAATATCTTCTGAGAAAATACTGATCGCTTGATGATGGGTTGAATCAGTAAACCAGGCAAGGTAAATAGAATCACTTACTTGAGTTGGCAAGCCAAAGAATATTACTCAGTACTTTTGCGGAACTGAATTTTTTGATGAAGATTTAATGAAGACTGTTCAGAGTGCATAACAGAATCTTTAGTGTTTCATATAGCATCAGTAGTGATTCTTGCCAAGGAAAACTTTATGAGGCTGAGTTCTGGCTTACAAAAGTCCTATTTCGGTTGTGCGATCATTCTGCTGAGTGTATCGGTGGGTCTGCCTGCCCAGGCAGCGAGTTTCAATTTTACACAGATCAGTGATAGCAGCAATTCCCCCTTCCGTATTTTCCGCAATCCGGCAATCAACGATCAAGGACTGGTCGCGTTTGAAACGTTCGCGTCACCTCAAGCACCTCCGATCGCGGTTTCTGTCGGAAAGGGGGGAGACCCGTTGCCGCTTTCAGACCCCAACGGTCCTTACAATGTGACGTTCTACTCTTCTCTAAACGATACAGGCACGTCAACTTTCACAGGAAACCTGGTCGAGCTACCCAACATTGACCCGAATAGTCCACCTCCTCCAAACCCGACAGTGACTTTGCTTCGGAGCGGCATCTACGAGAGTACGGGCGGCACAGTCACCACGATCGCCGACAACACCACTGGAAAATTCAACTTTTTTGGTGCCAGCGATATCAACAATGCTGGAGAGGTTGCCTTCTTTGCCAATTTTGGTGCCAATCAGTCTGGTATCTTTACGAGTCGCGATGGCAAGATCGCACCCGTTGTCAGCACTTTGGGACTCTTCAGTTCCTTTACTCCTGGAGTTGACACCGTTGGCGGAGATGGTCCGTTTACGATTTACACCGTTCCCTCGATTAACAATTCGGGTAAAATTGCCTTCTCAGCTAGCTTGAATACTGGCAAAAGCGGTGTATTCGTCAGCGATGATAGCGGCAAATTTAAGACGATCGCAGACACCAGCACTCTGTTCAAAGGGTTCAGTTCCTCTGCGATCAACGATCAAGGAACTGTGTCATTTGTGGGAGAGTTGCTGAATGGTGAGCGGGGCGTTTTTACTGGCGATGGTCAGGGCTTGAAGACGATCGCAGATACGAGTGGAGCGTTTAGCTTCTTTAATTCTGACCCAGCGATCAATAACAAGGGGGTCGTTGCTTTCCTGGCTGAACTCGACAAAGGCGGCAAAGGAATTTTTACAGGAGCAAACCCGATCGCCGATAAGGTGATTGCAGTTGGCGACTTCCTGAACGGATTGCTAGTCAAGGATCTCATCATCATCGATAAAGGCTTAAATGACAAAGGGCAGGTTGCGTTCAGCGCTTTGCTATCAGATGGTAGTGAGCGAGTTTTCCGAGCCGATGCGAAAAGAGTTCCTGAATCTAGCAATGTGATAGGGCTTGCAGGATTAGGTCTACTGGGCGGCTGGCTTAAGCGTCACCGTCGTAAAGGTGTTGTTCAGTAGACGATGAGAGCAGTTTCTTCATATCTCCTTGAAGGAGTCAAAAATAAATCCAGAGTCCCCCTTTTTCAAAGGAATTTGGGGGATTTTTTTGGGGGATTTCTGGGACTTTAACCTGAAGACGATAAATTTTGAAGCGTTTTCCAGGCTTCAGATTGATCGCAGTCAACCGAGTACAGCAACACACTGGCAGCAGCAAACAGACCTGAATGGCTGATCGAAAGATCGATCGCAAGTCCTTGTTCTTGACACGAATCAGTTAGAGCATCGTTTAGCCAAATCCAGGGGCGACCGCTTAAGTTATGACGTACTTCAAAGTCTACCCATGAGCAAGGTGGAAACTCAGGAAAGTCAGCGATCGCTTGGCAAAAGGCTTCTTTTGCACACCAAATTCCTGCAAGTGATGGCAATGGATTTGATTTCCTGAAGCAATAATGACGTTCATAAGATGAGAATATCTCAACATCGCGCAGCATAACCAATTTGCAATCAAATTCTTCAATGGATTCAACAACACTTTTGATAGCAATCACAAGTCGTAAAAACCAATAGAATGAATGGGTGAATTTTCTCATAAAAGAAAGCACCGTACAAGCATCAAAGACAACTATAGTTATAAACTGAAAAATGTAGACCGTGCAGGCGCTCGTTTGATAGTAGAACTTACATAAGTGTGTATTGCTACTGAATAGAATCACAGAAGTTGTAATAGATCTAATTGAAAAACATTCATAACATAGACACAACTTCTACAGCTTTAAGGCATCTACTAGACACATGGACGATTGCAACATGTAAAACTAAGCCATAACTTTAGTCGCTCTACAAAAACTGGTATCCCTCATTCACCCAACTATGATGCAGTCTTTACTCAAAGTCACTCCCCGTGTTGAAGGTCGAGAGTTTTTCCGTCGTCCTCAACGAACTGATGCAGTGCCAATGAATCGATTAGACCGTACCCTTTCTAAACCAGCTTCCTCAAAAGCTCATGCGCGGCTCCATCGAAAAATTAGCGACATTGCAACTAAAACCTTTCGTTCTCCTTTACAGGAATTTCATCAAACTCGATCGTTTGTGCTGGTACAGTATCCGATCGTCGGCAGCAACCTTATAGAAGCAATCCGCTACACCACCCCCGATCAAAAAACCGACAAAGGGCTAGTTTGGATCAATCAGACTCAGTATTTTGAAGGCGTTTCCTCTGCGGTTTGGAACTATTCACTAGGAGGGCGGCAAATCTGCCAGAGATGGCTTCAAGAACGTCAGGGTTCGACGCTTTGCGAACAAAGTATTCAGCAGTATCAGCATATCGTGATGATCCTCAAAGATGTAATCGATTTGATGGCAGGAATCGATGGAGCATTTCAAGCACAACAGTCACATAATAGCGATCCATCTGCTGCCTTTTCTCACTGATAACGACAATTCTGTAACTGAACAAGGGGCTGAATGAGGGATGAAAAGAGCAGAACTCGATTTGTTCCTCGTCTGAGAAACGGCAACTACTTAAAATAAGTTGAAACAATGGTTGTAGCAAAGTCAGAAAAACCTGAAAATCAGGCAGAACTCGGTTCATCAAATGCCCCCGCGATGCCGCCCCAAGTGGTAATGTTGCAAATGGCAAATGCTTATCGAGTATCACAAGCCATTCATGTAGCAGCCAAGCTGGGCATTGCTGATTTGTTGGTAGAAGGCGCAAAAAGCATTCCAGTTCTTGCCGAAGCAACTCAAACCCATCCTCGATCGCTCTATCGTCTCCTACGATCACTGGCAAGTATGGGCATTTTTGCCGAAACCGAAATCGGTGATTTTGAACTCACTGCTCGTGCGGCGACCCTGCAAAGTGATGTGCCTGGATCACTGCGAGACTATGCGATCGTTGCAGGGGAATCGTGGCACTGGCGAACCTGGGGCGAGATTCTGTACAGTGTCAAAACTGGGCAGCCTGCGTTTAACCGCCTCTATGGTATGGAGTTTTTGGATTACTTTGCCCAACATCCTGACCTGGCTCAGACCTTCGATCGCAGTATGGTGAGTTTGCTAGAAACTATTGATACAAGCATTCTTGCTAACTATGATTTTTCTAAATTTGGCACGATCATTGAGGTAGGAATTCCGGGCGGTTATGGAAACTTGCTGGCACAGATCTTAAAGGCGAATTCTGCTGCACAGGGTCTTTTCTTCGACCTTGAGCCTGGGGTTGAACTAGCTAAAACTTTGCTGACCGATCAGGGAGTTCTCGATCGCTGTGAACTGATCATTGGCGATGTGTTTCAATCGTTACCCCCAGGCGGAGATATCTACATCCTCAAGAATTTTATTCACGACTGGAATGACGAGGACGCTGGTAAAGTCTTGAGCCACTGCCGTCAGGCAATGCACAGCACCGCAAAACTGCTAGTCGTCGAAATGGTGATTCCACCCAGGAACACCCCCGCACTGGGCAAAATCGTAGACATCGAAGCGCTGATTATGTCATCGGGCGGTTACGAGCGGACAGACGCACAATATCGATCGCTGTTCACCACAGCAGGATTGTCGGTCACAAACGTTCTTTCATCTCGTTCTCCGTTCAGCATTATTGAGGCGGTTCGCACTGATTCAACTGCACTGCTATGGCAGGGAGGCTACCTTGACAAAAACAGCATGGGTCTTTCCAGGACAAGGTTCTCAAACGTTGGGGATGGGAACTGATTTACTCGACATTCCAATGGCAAAAACCAGATTGCAACAAGCCGAATACATCTTAGGGTGGTCAGTATTAGACCTGTGCCTTCAAGAAGAGCGGCTCTCTCGAACACTCTATACTCAACCTTGTTTATATGTTATTTCGGCAATTCTGGCAGACTTAATTAAAGAACAGGGAGAGCGACCAGATTTTGTGGCAGGTCACAGCTTGGGAGAATATGTGGCGCTTTATACGGCTGAAGTATTTAGCTTTGAGGTTGGGCTGCGGCTGATCAAAAAACGGGCTGCACTTATGGATCGGGTGAGCACAGGCGTAATGATGGCATTGATTGGAGTCGATCGTGCTCAGCTAGAGGCACAAATTCAGCAAACTCCGAATGTGGTTCTCGCGAATGATAATCATCCGGGTCAAGTCGTGATTTCGGGGCTAGCTGATGCAGTAGACACAATACTGGCTCAGGTTAAAATTCGCCGAGTCGTTCCGCTGAAAGTGAGCGGTGCGTTTCATTCTCCTGTGGTTGCTGATGCGGCAGCAGCGTTTCGTCAAGTGTTAGAGGCAGTGCCCTTTGAGTCGGCTCAGATGCCTGTGATCTCCAATGTTGATCCGATTCCAAAAACCGATGCCGCTGGATTGAAATCGGACTTAATGCAGCAGATGACGGGTCTAGTTCGGTGGCGCGAAATTTCGCTGAGGCTGGCGATCGAAGGAGTCAAACGCGTGATTGAAATCGGTCCGGGTCAAGTTCTGACAGGCTTGATTCAACGAACCTGTGATGATCTGATTCTAGAAAACGTTTGCGATACTGATCACATTAGTTTCGTCTTTGGTAATAGCAGCGATGAATTAATTTCTAGCAATTTGCTAGTCAACAATTAATCAATACTTTGTTGTAGCTGTCGGGTGTCCTCAGACTCGGATAGTTTCATCATCGCTGTAGATGATCAACATTCGTCCCCATGGAGTTCTAATGACAAAACCCGCTAAGAAACGAGATTTGTTAATGCCCAAAGGGGGGAGTAAGAATCCGATTCTCCTCCCAATTTTGGGAGAAGGGTAGGTGATGAGAACAGGCAGTCCTCAAAGTTATTTACTTGAGCGTTGTGGTATCAAGAGAGAAAAATAAGACAGACTCCTCGTAGGGTGCATCCCATCGCCTCTGTCTGCCACGGTGACTTGCTCAAAAATCGTGAGAGATTTGTCTTGTCCGCGCTTTCCAAAGTACAGCGACTGATGTTGCTCAGGTTTTTGTTGTCTAAAACAATTATCCCTGTCAAGTAGGTCTGGAAGTTCTCGTATGCCCGTTCATCGCTGAACAGGTCACGAAAAGCTGCTGCGTGAAGAGCAACGAGGGGAGCAGGAGTGACTATCGGTAGCTGCATCATCCAGAGACTCCTTGACGAGCCAGAATTCGTCTGTACTCCCCCGCATTCCTCGCCCCTCATCATCTCACCACGGACGGACTTCGATTTCTCTCTCACCACATCACAACACTTAAGTAAGAAGGTGCGAGATCTTATGTCCATGATTGCCTGCACCAAAATAGAAAAAATCAAGCATCTCAAACACTTGTTTGCTGAACTATGGCACAGACACACGCAAGCCGCACTGGAGTACCTCCACCAATCCGTCCACCCTCGCAATCGTGAGAAATGGCAAGAACTGATCGGCTATCTGGAAAAACACGCCCATGAAATCATTGACTACGAACAGCGTCGTCAAGTTCGCAAGTCTCTTGGCAGTGGACGAGTCGAAAAGGCGGTGGATCAAGTGGTTGGACAAAGACAAAAGCGCAAGGAACGAAGTTGGCGACCGCAGGGAAGTTGCGCCTTGGCACTCTTGAAGGTGCTGGAACTCAACGGTCAATGGCAGCAATTCTGGTTCCCTGGACAAACAGCTTAATCAATGGATAATTCAGAGGTGGAGAAGCTTTAGTAGTTGTCAATCCTTTGACATCCTTTACGACCAACCCTTCGGGGGTAATGTTCTAGACCTGTGGAATCAGGAATAATGGAGGAGCCGTTTTTAACCAATTTCTCCGATGGTTCTCGAACCTGTTCTTTGCCCCAGTTGTGGGAGTGATGATGTGGTCAAGCATGGTCAATCAGAAGAAGGCAA
>JBBRPT010000012.1:0-98157 GCA_038227635.1 Leptolyngbyales cyanobacterium
ACTCGATAGCAAGTCCCACTGATCTTGACTCAACTGACTCGGATACGATGGTGTCATGGCTCTCAAACGCTGTCGCGTATATTGTTATTGACAGACTATCGTTTTGAGAGCTTTTCTGCTTCTCAGACATCCTCTTAGGCTTTCGCTTTTCGAGAGAAGGCACGATCGCTCAGTGAGTGAGAAAATCCGAGACGGATCGGGTGATCCATCTCAGACCGTTAAACCGTTTCTCTGGCTCTCTCTTCGATTGCCACAGGCACTTCGCTAAACAGAGCTGAATAAACCAGCCCTGCAATCACAGCTCCCAAAATTGGCGCAACCCAAAACAGCCAGACTTGTCCGAGCAGTTCGCCCCCTGCAAAAATAGCAGGACCTAAGCTCCGAGCAGGATTGACCGACGTGTTGGTAACGGGGATGCTGATCAGGTGAATCAGTGTTAAAGCCAACCCGATCGCGATTGGAGCAATGCCCTGAGGGGCGCGGCGATCGGTGGCACCTAAAATAATCAACAAGAAGAAAAATGTCAGCACGACTTCGATAATGAAGCACGCTAGAAGTGAGTAGCCGCCGGGAGAGTGTGCGTCAAAGCCATTCGCCGCCAGCGGATTTGAGCCAGATAACGTAAAGCCTGGTTTGCCACTAGCAATTAAATACAGCAAACCGGAAGCAGCGATCGCTCCCAACACTTGCGCCACAATATAGCCGAGTAAATCTGCGCCGCCCCGAAACCGCTTGGCGACAAACAGCCCAAACGAGACGGCAGGGTTGAGGTGAGCGCCAGAGATATGTCCGAGCGCGGTTGCCATCGTTAAAACGGTTAACCCAAATGCCAGCGAGACACCTACAAGTCCGATCCCCAGCGGAAAGGCTGTGTTTTCACTAATTTTTGCAGCATCTGCAGTGTAAGCTGCCGCTAAAACAGCGCTACCACACCCACCAAAAACGAGCCAAAATGTGCCGAAGAACTCTGCGATGCAGCGTGTGATGAGTGACATTCTTATCTACTCCATGATTCCAATTGTGCAATATTCTTGACTCGGAGCGATGTAACGTGATGCTTTGTGAACTTCTGAAGCGATCGACAAATACTGCCGATGAGCAGAAATTTTACAGGTAGACCAATTTGAGTCAGGTAGAAAGTCATAAGCCATATAGCTGCTTTCAAATTTGTAGAAGTCGGGCTAATGCCATGACTACCCTGACCTCTTAAGCTGAAAGACGTGATTTTACATTAGCCACCCGCCTGAGATGGGGAGAAGCATACCCTTTTAACGCAGGATTTGTCATCAGCCAAGCTGCCGGAAAATAGGTTGCCCCAGATCCCCGAAACAACCCCTGTCTAGGCATTAAATCCAGACGATCGGATAAACGAAAGCTACCGCAGCCGGAGTCGAGATCTTGTCAAAACTTTGCATCGCGATCGCTCCAAAAATTCCCATGCCTAAAAACACACCCTCAAAAATATTTAGGCTGGTCTTTTAAAGTCGCTCTACCGCCTGATCATTAATTTAATGACTGCTTTGTTATGGGTATTCAGAAATCTGAACGGTCACAACACGCCTTTAGAACTAGGAATCGTATGGGCACGACGCGGATCAACTTCGGCTGCCATGCGAAGCGATCGAGCAAATGCTTTAAACGTTGCCTCAATGATGTGATGCGAGTTAATGCCGTCTAGCTGACGAATATGCAGCGTCATTTGAGAATGATTGACGATCGCCACAAAAAACTCTCTCACAAGCTGCGTGTCATACGTCCCGACTCGCTGCGTCGGAATCTCTAACCCATAACTTAAGTGAGGACGACCCGAAAAATCGAGGGCGACTTGCACGAGGGCTTCATCTAAGGGGGCGACAAAATGACCAAAGCGCACAATGCCTTTACGATCGCCGAGTGCTTGCGCGAATGCCATTCCTAACGTGATGCCGACATCTTCATTGGTGTGATGGTCGTCGATCTCGATGTCACCCGTTGCTTGCACATCTAAATCGATTAAGCCGTGGGATGAGATTTGATGCAGCATGTGATCGAGAAACGGAATCCCAGTTTTGGCGACGCAATGACCCGTCCCGTCTAAGTTGAGGCTGACTTGTACATCGGTTTCGCCTGTTTTGCGAGTCACGGAAGCGGTGCGATTGACAAGGTAAGGGCTGGGCGCAACTTGAAGACGATCGCTAGTCTGCATAAGAGTCATTGAATCAAAAAAGATTCTTCTATTATCTGTGCAATCGCGACGAGGAGGGCGAGTCGTTCGCAAGAAAGCATCCATCAAAAAGACGGGTACGGTGAGGATTCTCTGTGAAGATCAACTCGTGGGTGTTGCTGAATTGAGAGTTGAAATCTTATCGGAGAATTTCGCCTATTCATCCCCAATTCTGGGTGACTCTGAGTGATCTAGTTTCTCTAGAGTTGGCAGGGCTGATTCATTTTCCGAAAAAGAAATCCACAACTTTATTTGATTAACAACAGGCAGAGTCTCGCTTACCAGCCGTCTGTCTCAGCGTCGTTCCAGACTTCGAGGTCTAACTCCGTGAGATAGGTCATTGCATTCTCGATTTGGGCATTGCTGCCTCGAAGACTGAGATCAAACCAGCCGTCGCCGTTGGCATTGGCTCCTAAAATCGCGGCTGTGATAGTCACCGTTAATGAATAGTCAGAGATTAAGCGGGAAATCACAGGCTCTTGATGATAGTGCTTAGGAATGCGAATGCGGATGCGCTTTTGAGTCGATCGCGTATCTTCGTCAGCTAAGGGTTGCATAACTAATCTGGCTCCTTGTTATTTACGGCTTCTCAGTCGGAATACCGTATTTTATGAGTAAAATCCTAACGAAGAATGCTAGAAAATGCAAGGGAATCGTGTTTATCGCCGTCGAGCTTTGCTGACCATTTTGCGCGACAGGCGGAACTTCAGATCTTCTTGGTCTGCCCACTCTTGCAGCAGTCGATAAAACACTTGACGATCGTCATTTTTTAACACTGCCACCTGATCTGCCGTTTCAATCACATACGGATAGCCACTGCCAATCACGATTTCAGCGCGCACCCAGTCGATAATTTGCTCATGCCATCCCGCTTCATAGATCCAAACCGGAAGCTCTAAGCGAACGGGATAGCTGTCTTTATTGGTTTTGAGATAGGTGAAAGCGACTTTATCCGCTTGGTCGCCGTAATGATCTAAGATCCCCGATCGCTGACAGAGAAATAGTGGTGTCCGATCGCCCCATTCCATCGCGTGATGTTGAGTGCGGTTAAGCAATTGAGCATCGTGAATAGATTTTGTCTCCGGCAGATTGCACAAACGCCGCAGCATCTCGGTTAGATCATGAGCGCTAGATGTATCGATATAACTCACCAAGGGCACTCGATAATGCTCACTTGCCTGGAGGAGTTTGCAAATACATTTGACATAGAAATTGCGCGTTTCTTCGTCGAAGGCTTCTGCAAAGGTCGCGACTAACGAGCCATCAAAAAACGCCAGACAAGTTTCACAACCCGCCCGCTCATCCATATATTGAATGAGTCGATCGGTCTCCATCTCAAAGCGGCGAAGGTTAACCTTACGATCGGCGAGATCGCCCCGCCCGACCCGCAGATCGCTAGGAGTCATCACATCTAAATCGATGTCTTTTTCATAAATGCCAGACGGCAAATGAAAGTTTTCATACCAGCCGATTTGCACCAACGCCACGGGCACCGAGATATCTTTGCTGGGGTAAATCTGGGAGCCATCTACTGCAAAGGTCGAGATTCCGGTGAGACGATCGCGCACCCAGCCCAGGCTTTGTTCACGGCTCTGCCAAGTCAGCTTAGAGGGAATCACCCAATCGGGATGGTTGCCTAACGGTTCTAACGGCAACGCCCCGCAGGATTTCATTCCTTTTAACGTCTCGTGTAGAGATTGGGATGATTCTTGTGACATCTTCATCAATGCCGTCTTATATTGCTGAAGCTCTTGCAACGCGGTTTTGTCATAACTCATAAAGTCATCGCGTTTTTTGTCTAGCAAGCTCAGAATTTGAGACGGCTTAATCGGCATGGTGAACGGATAATTTGGTACTTGGGTACTATATTAGACCGGAATGCCAAAGGATCGTTACTTTGAGGCGCGATCGAGCCAGATTCCTCTCAGTCCTACGGCTTTGGCGGCGTTGAAATCGTCTTCGAGACTGTCTCCAACGTGCCAGATTTCTCCGATGAGATCAGTGTGTTTAGCGATCGCGCTCTTAAAAATCTGCGGACTCGGTTTTGCGGCTCCCACTTCAGTTGAAATCGTGATCGAGCTGAAGAAATCCTTCAAGTCCAATGCCTTGAGAACGGAGTAGAGACGAGAATCGAAATTAGACAAAACCCCTAACGTGATCTGGCGATCGCGCAATCCCTCTAAGGTCGGTACGACATCGGGATAAACCACCCAGGGATCTGCCGTAGCAAAGTGATGATAGAGTTCCGCAAAAAAAGCAGAGAAATCAGAAAACTCATTCAATACGCCGAGTTGGGCAAACGTTTGCTTGACGATCGCGTTCCACCACTCAAATTCTAAATCGGGAATTTCGTTCAGAGAGTGTCCTGGAAATGCGGGCGAACTAGCAGCTTTAAAGCTTTGATAGAACGCTTTATTTAATCGCTCGATCGAAACATAAATGCCATGCTGTCGAGCCATCTCGCCATAAACATCACCCACGCTACCGCGAACGCCAAACAACGTCCCTACAGCATCAAAAAAAATCAGTTGGGGACAACCCATCAACACTCCTAACTATCGACCTGCTCACCCAAAAGAGTCAGCGATCGCGACTTCCTGCCAACGCATCGGCGATCGGCTTTGTTACCCAATTTAACCCGACTCGAATCTGATGTCTCAGCGTCGGCATCCGATTTAAGTAAGCCAGTCGTCGTGCAATGTGGGCGATCGTGCCGTCTAACTGAATGCCCATTCCCGTCAGGGTGGCGTTGTTTTCACCCAGAGTCATCATCTCGCCCAAATATTGATATCGGAACGGCAAGAGCGGACGATTGGTAAGCGATGCCCAAAGATTCCAACCTGCATAGTCAGATTGTTGAAATGCAGCTTGAGCCGTCGCGGGAACCTGCTGCCCGTCGGCATCTTTGCAGTCTGCCAAATCTCCTAAAGCAAAGACTTCTGGAGAATCTATGACCTGCAGAGTTGGCGTGGTGACTAACTGTCCGCGTTGATTTTGCTTGAGCGGCAGGTTTTTCACGACTTCATTAACGCGAGTCCCGACTGTCCACAGCACCAGATCAACCGGGATCGTATCCACCGCGCCTTTGTAGCTTAAGGAGATGGTATCTTCAGCGATCGAGTCCACGGTCGTCTCTAAATCCAACCAAACGCCTCGCGCAGTGAGTGCTTTATCGGCGGCTTCGCGATTATGGGTGGGAGACGATCGCAGAATTTGATCCGTTTGCTCCACAAGTCGGAGTCGAACTCGATCACCCAACCGATCTGCCAATTTGCACGCTAACTCGACCCCGCTGTATCCGGCTCCAACGATCGCGATCCGAATCTTGTCGCGAGGTGATTCTTCTAGCTGTCGTAGTTTTTCTTCTAGCTGATATGCGTCTGTGATCGTCCGAAACGGCAACGCATGGTCTGCCGCACCGGGCACTAGATCGAGAGGCGTTTCTCCGCCCATTGCTAGAACGAGGCGATCGTAGGTCAAGATTTCACCGTCTTGAAGCGCTACTTGCTTAGACTCAATGTCAATACTGGCGACTTCCTTTTGGCAGAAGCGAATTCCTGTACCCTCAAGCAATTCTTCATAGGGCGGGGCAACTTCCCAGCTTTGCAACTCACCCGTCACCAATTCATAGAGCAATGGGGCAAAGACAAAGCGATCGCGCTGATCGACCAAAACGATTTCTGGTTTTTCTGCCTTTGTCCAGGGCAGTTGGCTCAATCGCAAAGCGGTATAAAGACCACCGAAGCCACCACCAAGAATACAAATGCGAGCAGGTTGTTGAGGCATAGGTCAGTGCAGAGGGACTCTCTCCTCATTGTAGGGAAGTGAGCAGAAATCAGCATCGCAGTTTTTGACTTTCCTTCAGGTTTTAACTTTCCTAAAAAGCCGATTAGAGGCAAAATGACTTAACTCTAAAATCGGTGTTTTATTGCGGGGCAACCTCATGACCAAATTAAAAGTCGGGCTATTATTTGGCGGCTGTTCAGGAGAACATGAGGTGTCGATCTCGTCGGCAAGGGCGATCGCGCAAGCCCTCAAAACTGGCTCAAATGCTCAAAAGTATGAGGTTTTGCCGTTCTACATTCAAAAAGACGGCTATTGGCAAGCGAGCCAGGTTGCTCAACAGGTGTTGGAATCGGGAACGGCGATCGCGACTTCAGACTCGACTCAAACTCGCTGGCAGTTTCCCTCTCCAGCTGCTGAAATCGAGGTTTGGTTTCCAGTTTTGCATGGTCCCAATGGTGAAGACGGCACGGTGCAAGGGTTGCTCACCTTGATGCAGGTTTCTTTCGTCGGCTCAGGTGTGTTGGCATCGGCGGTCGGCATGGATAAACTGGCGATGAAAACCGCCTACGCTCAGGCAGGATTGCCCCAGGTGAAGTATTTAGCGGTGACGCGATCGCAGGTCTATTCCGATCCCTGCATTTTCCCTAAACTTGGCGATCGCATTGAATCGGAACTGGGATATCCCTGTTTTGTCAAACCTGCGAATTTAGGATCGTCCGTCGGAATTTCTAAAGTGCGAAATCGCGCCGAGTTAGAAGTCGCGTTAGATAATGCTGCCAGCTACGATCGTCGCATCATTGTCGAAGCAGGCGTGATTGCCAGAGAAGTCGAGTGTGCCGTTTTAGGCAATGACAATCCCAAAGCCTCAGTCGTGGGTGAAATTACGTTTGAGAGTGACTTTTACGATTACGAAACGAAATACACGGTCGGACAAGCCGGATTAGAAATTCCGGCACGGTTACCTGACGCAGTGACGGCTCAAATTCAGGAAATGGCGATTCGGGCTTTTGTGGCGATCGGTGGGGCAGGAATCGGACGCGTGGATTTCTTCTATGTCGAATCGACGGGAGAAATTTTGGTCAATGAGATCAATACATTTCCAGGATTTACTGCCACCAGCATGTATCCGCAACTCTGGGCAGCGAGTGGCATTCCCTTCGCAAATTTGGTTGATCAACTCATTCAACTGGCGCTAGAGCGACAGCATTCGAGCGATTCTTAAGGAACGCGGATTTATTAATGTCGAGATCTTTGCCCTCCTCACGAAGTGGGGCGAAGCCCTCGCCTAACCCTTGCTCCCTTCTCCCAAACTGGGAGGGCTGGGGGTAAGGGCAAACCCACTTTGCAATGACCGATCGTATTTGATTCACGATCCTAAGAGAGGGTTCACGTTTGCTCAACCAGCCCCATTCTCTCCCACCAGTGATTAAGTGGGAAATAAACGACAGGTGCCCATAAGCTACTGAGAATGGCAGAACTAAGGGCAACAAACTGGTGATACATCCAAATTTCCATCAGCGATCGTCCCCCTTGGACGCTGAACTGGATCGCGGTCACGGTCTCAGCTAGCACCGCCATCCCAAAGACAATCAGCGCCACTGAAATAAAATCTTCCTCAATGTATCGCTGCTTTTGCAGTCGAGCCGTCAACAATCCAATCAACGCCAGACTGAGGGCATGAGTGGGAGAGGGAGATGTCATTCCGTCTTGCAGCAACCCCAAAATCAACCCTGCCAGCGCACCTTGAAACATAGTTCGTTTGACGCTCCAGGCAACTACCCAGATCAATAGCCAATTAGGACCGATGCCCGCTAGTTCCATTCCGGGTAGACGCGTTGGCAAGACCAGCAGACACAGCAAAACTGAGATGACCGTCACACCCCAATTGACAAGCGGACGGGAAATCGGGTGACGATCGAACAGATCCTCTAAAGCCAGAGTCTTCATGGCGTTGCTTTGGGGGAAGGCGTTTCATCAGCAGTCGGGGCAGGAGGGGCAATCAACTGAGGCTCTCCTAGATTTGCAGAGTTGGGATAGACCGTTGCCCACTCCAAATAGTTAATGGGAGCCGTTAACTCGATCACCGCTTCAGGTGCAGGGCTTTTGTTGAGATCGACTGACTCAATTCGTCCGATCGGAATCCCTGCCGGAAACAGTTGGCTAAACGAGGACGTAGACACCACATCGCCTCGCCGCACATCCGGAACCTTCTCAAAAAACTCCATCACGGCTCGATTAGCTGATTTGCCCCGCAAAAAACCCATGAAGCGGCTGCGGCTAACGGTCACACCAACTCGACTGCTCGGGTCGCTCAACAAAAGCACCTGGCTGGTATGGGGCGTGACATTGCTAATCCGACCTACTAGCCCACCCGGACTGAGGACGATCGAGCCGATTTGAATGCCATCTTGACTGCCCCGCCCTAAAATCACTTGCTGCCACCAGTGATCAGCACTGCGCCCAATCACTGGAGCTGTCACTCCCTTGGTTTTTTTGGCAGATACAAACCCCAAAAGCTCTTCTAGACGTTGGTTTCGGCTCTCTAGCTCAATTAAACGCTGCTGAATCTCTTGTGTCTGAGCTGTGACGAGTCGCTCTTGCTGAGGGGGTTTGCCCTGAAACGGATGCGTGATTAACTGATAGGTTTCTAGAACCACCCCGCCCTGAGTTTGGCGAACAAAAAAAGCCGTGCCCAGTGCGAGACTTGCCAAAGCAGCTTGAATTCCATGGCGTTCCCACCAGCGTCGAAGTTCGTACATTCAACCTCATATGTTGGCTGGTCAACTTCAAAAAACTACCCGTCTCAAGTCCAGCATTCTAATCGCTCTCCGCAACTGACTCGTGACTATCAGGAGATAAATCGCGGAGAACCTCTCTAGCGAGGAGGGCGAGTGCTAAACACGCGCTCTAGCTGTTTGAAGTTTTCTAAGACTCGCCCAGTTCCTAGCACAACGCAGCTGAGAGGGTCAGCCGCGACGTGAACAACGATTCCTGTTTCGTGACTGATTAAAGTGTCAATGCCTTTGAGCAGCGCACCGCCACCTGCCAACATGATGCCACGATCGATAATATCGGCTGCTAACTCAGGCGGCGTGCGCTCTAGCGTCCGTTTAACAGCATCCACAATCACAGACAGAGGCTCTGACATACTCTCGCGAATCTCAGGACCTTTGATGGTGACGGTTCGGGGCAGACCTGACAACAGATGTAAGCCGCGTACTTCCATGACTGCTTCGTCATCTTGGGTTGGATAAGCAGACCCGATCGAGATCTTAATTTCTTCTGCCGTCCGTTCTCCAACTACCAAGTTGTGAACCTTTTTCATATAGTGAATGATCGATTCACTCAGCTCATCTCCCGCCACTCTGACTGACTCGCTGAGAACGGTTCCTTGCAAACTCAGAACTGCAACTTCGGTGGTTCCGCCCCCGATGTCAATAATCATGTTTCCGGTTGGCTCAGCAACAGGCAACCCGGCTCCGATCGCGGCTGCCACAGGCTCATCAATTAAGTAAACCTCTCGTGCCCCTGCTTGAGAAGCGGCTTCCATAACTGCACGACGTTCTACCCCAGTCACACCGCTCGGAATGCCGATCACGACGCGGGGTGACACCAGAGTTTCGCCGCCATGCACCCGTCTGATGAAGTGCTTTAGCATTAGCTCTGCGGTATCAAAATCGGCGATTACGCCATCTCGGAGGGGACGGAGTGCGATGATGTTTCCGGGAGTCCGTCCCAGCATTCGCTTTGCGTCTTCGCCGACCGCTAAAGGAATTTTTTCGTTTTGATCCATCGCGACGACGGAAGGCTCTTGCAGAACGATGCCCTTACCTGACACGTAGACAAGTGTGTTGGCGGTGCCCAGGTCTATACCCATATCCCGGGATAAGTAGAAGCGACTGAAAAGACCCACTGGTTTCTATGCCTCAGAATAACGCGATGAGTACGATCGAGAGAGTGCAGTCAAGCAGCACGGTGATTGATAGTGGATTTTATTACAATTTTGATCGTGAGTCTAGTCAAGTGGCAGAAAAACACTGATGTAAAACTCTTTTTTATCTAACACGATCGCTCGAACACTCTGATTCAAATCCCCTTCATCATAGAGGTAAAATTCAGATCAAATTGAGGTTCTTTTGATTACAAATTAGGATTGATTCAAAGAATTAGATTAGATCTTTTTGACTGAGTATGACAAAAAGAATCCTCAAAAAATAGTCTTAACCCTCCATCCTTAACGTTAGAATGAAGTACAAATGTATTGAAATTGCATCCATTTAAGCGATCCAGAGTGAAAATCTTCCTCTAGGATAGAAACACTTAGCTTGTGAGTAGAGAAGTATGAGTCTGAATGTAGTGACGCTGGTAGGTCGAGTAGGCGGTGATCCTGATGTGAAATATTTTGAGTCGGGCAGTGTCAAATGCCGCCTCACTTTAGCGGTCAATCGTCAATCTAAGAACAACGACCAGCCTGATTGGTTCAATCTAGAGCTTTGGGGCAAGCAAGCCGATGTTGCTGCCAACTACGTTCGTAAGGGCAGCTTGATCGGGGTAAAAGGGTCATTGAAGTTTGATAGCTGGAAGGATCGCAATACTGGAGTTGATCGCACGTCCCCCGTTGTGCTGGTCGATCGACTTCAGTTATTAGGGTCTAAGCGAGACTCTGAAGGGGGCGGAACAGAATCAGCAGGATATGTGGATGACTTTTAAGCACGAAGGCGAGATCTCCAGCTTCTCGCAAAAGTCGGAGATCCATACGCCGTTGTTAATAACTGATTTGTAAGGTGACTGAGCCCTCGACGCGCTGTTCACCTCCAATCACAGGGGTGGGAGCAGCTTGAGAGGCGGCAGCTTTGAAGCGGGCGACATCTACCAGCATGGGAGGCGGAGCAGATGCGCCATTAACCTGAATGCTGACGACTTCTTTGCGGATCAGGTTCAAGGCACTAAAGACAGCATCTGCTTGAATCTGCGCGTTTTGAGTTGCTTTGCGAAGGGCAATTTTTTGGGCAGCGGCGATCGCGTCATCCGTTGCGACAAAACTCACGCCATCAATTCGGCTGGCTCCTGCTTTAACCGCATCATCTAGCAGGGTGCCCGCTTTCTCAGTCGGCACTCGAAAACTGACGGTGTTTGCAGCGCTGTAGCCATCTAGCCTTTGACGATTGTTGTCGTAACTATAAATCGGATTGAGATTAATGCCTGTCGTTTCAAGCTTTTCGACGCTGCGTGATTTGAGCAGCGTCACTACGGCATTCGATCGACGGGCAACCGATTCCTGAACTTCGTTGGCGGTCTTTCCTTGAGCCTCCACTCCCAATCGCACTTGAGTAATGGTCGTAGAAATTTCTTCGATGCCTTGACCTGTGACAGTGAGCGTTCGTAACACTTTTTCTTGCGCCAAAACTGGGCTGGTTAAAGACAAACTCATAAATCCAAGGACGATCGGAAGGACTTTAAAGCGGTTCCAAATCAAAGTAGGTTTTAAAGCTGAACTCATCTAAATCACTCCTCGCTAAGCAGTAGTTCAATTGGGGGCTAAGACGATGTATTTACTCTGTCACGATCGAGGCGAGATCGTGATGGTGGTTACAGTTTTTGCAACTTGGAAAATCGAATTAACCTTCAACAGAGAGTATTACTGATTATCCTACAAAGCGGCACGGGCTAAATGGTACATTGCTATTTTTAATTAAACGTGTGCGTAATAAAGTATTAGTCCGTCTTTATTATCCTGGACAGGAGAGTCTTAGATGTTGTCTCGCTTACCCTTTTATTTCCTAACAGGATGTTTAACCCTGATCACGGTTACTTCAACCATTTCTCCTGGGAATGCCCAACTTTTTAACAGTACGGTTGACCAATTGCCTGCCAGCGATCGTTCGACTTTAAGGAGCGGTAAAGCGTTAGTAACAGGAGAAAAAGGTAACTATGTTGCGAGAGTCTTAGTCAAAAGCTCTCAAGACACAGCTTGGAACGTTTTGACTGACTATGGAAGCACTTCAAAATTTATACCTAATGTCGTTTCTAGTAAGGTGCTAGAGTCAAACGGCAATCGCAAGGTGATTGAGCAAGTTGATGCCCGCCAGGTTTTTTTAATTAATGTGCGATCGCGCATTCGATCTTCAGTCAGAGAAACGGCAAAGAGTCGCATTGACTTTCAGCTAACAGAAGGTGACTTGCAGAGCTTAAAGGGCTATTGGACGGTGGAGCCGATCGCAGCGTTCTCTGGAGCAAAAGCCGATCAGGTGTTGATCACTCAAGTAGTTGAGGCACAGCCCAAATCGGGAACTCCGAAAGATATTTTCTACAATTTGTTTAAAGATTCGTTAGGAAAAAACTTGAGCGCTATCAGCCAAGAAGTTGGACGGCGATCGCGCTAGGTTCTTGAGGACAGATCGCGATTCTCATAGGGCTACAGCACAGGTGAAACTAGTCTGAGCGGTAGCCCTGAGATGCGTTGACTTGTTCAAAAATTTGCTGGCAATTGGTCGATATTAGGGCACTATTAAAGTAGCTCTGCTCACTGCTCATCTGAATACTCAGTGGAGAGGTTATAGAATCAGCCAAGACGCTTGGACATCAATGCAATCTTGTGTGAAGTTTATTCCTTTTTCCGGGAAGTCGATCAATCAGAGTGATTCTACAAGGTAGACACTTCAGTGAATCTACTTACTATGCTCCATCCACTGCATGATCGCTCAGAGGTTTGTGAAGCGAGCCAATTTGGATCGAGGACAGCCTGCTCTTTAGACGATCTCCCACGTTTTCTTGAACCTCACCTTGAACGAGTCGCTACAGTGGATAACCAGCAAGTTTTTCAGCTCATCGATCGCATTCTGCCGTTTGAGGCATGTCTCTATCACCAGATTTTGCCTCTGTCACTCACAGATCAGTCTCTTCAGCTCGGCATGGTGACATTAGAAGATGTGGCTGCCCTCGACTACGTGCGGCAAATTCTCACATTTATGGATTACTCGCTAGTACCGCAGACCATCACGTCAGACGCTCACTATGCTACTCTCTCTGCCTATCTCAATCACGTTGAGACTCAAGCGCCTACCGTCCCTTCAAAAGAATCTGTCGCTCCTTTAGAACCCGAAGTAACCCCTAACCAATCTGACCGATCGGGCGAAACTCATGTTGTGGTTGAACAGCATCCTCTCGACACTCCAGAATCTTCTGAGCAGTCAGACGGAGCAGAGCAACCCACGATCGTGATTCAAGATGCGAAAGCAACGTTTTTAGTCGATAGCCCCGATGAGATTGATGATTTAGACTTTTCTGCCAACCGTCAACTGACACAGAGCGATCTCGTCCCGCAAGACGATCATCAACCGTCTCCTCGTCAAGAACCTCCCGCAGTTCCAGCCACATTTCTTTTAGACTCAGAGGCACTGCCGCACACAAAACTCCCGCTGCCTGGAAATGCTTTGCCCACGTTAGAAGTCAGCACTGACTATTTAAATAGCAGTCTAGAACACTTATCTAGCTTGCCTCCTGCTCAGCTTCTTCGAGAGTTGTTAGGGCGAATTTTTATGGGTGGAATTGGTCGGCTCTATCTTGAGCGTGGTGCAACAACAGGGCGTGTTTTGTGGAGTCAAAACGGAGTGTTGCAATCGGTGTTGAGCGACCTGCCTCTGTCTATCTTTCAGGGCGTGATCGACGAGTTAAAACAGCTGACTCACCTGCCATTGGTTTCCCTCGAGAAGCCAAAGCAAGTCGAAATTGAGCGGCTCTGTCATCAGACGCGCATTTTGCTGCGGCTGCGCGTCATGCCCAATGTTCGAGGCGAAGAGGCGACCTTGCAGATTTTGCATGGAGCCGCCCTCAAGTTCTATCAGCAGCAGCAGGTTACTAGCTTAAGCCGTAATGCGCTCAGCATCGCCCAAGATTTGCGGCAAAAGGTGCGTGAAATTCGAGATCGAACCGACACCGATGCTCAACGTCCTGATCAAGCCAATCTGACTGAAGTCTTACAACTCATAGAGCAGCAAATTGCAGCCCTCAAACGGATTGAATAAACAGTTTAATGCCCTCATGCGACTGCCGCGACGGGTTGCCAGCGTCCTAGTGGTTTGCCGATAATGGCGAGTTCCTGCATCAGTTGATCAAAGCGATCGGGCGTGAGAGACTGCGGACCGTCAGATAGCGCTTTTTTAGGATTGGGATGAACTTCGATCATCAGAGAGTCTGCGCCTGCGGCGATCGATGCCATTGCCATCGCGGGGACATATTCAGCACGACCTGTGCCATGACTGGGGTCGATCATAATGGGCAGGTGCGTCAAAGACCGCAAGACTGGGATCGCAGCCAGATCAAGGGTGTTGCGAGCATAGTCTCGATCAAAGGTGCGAATGCCCCGTTCGCAGAGAATCACGTTGGAGTTTCCAGCAGCGAGAATATATTCGGCTGCCATCAGCCAGTCTTCGATCGTGGCTGCCATGCCTCGCTTTAACAACACGGGTTTATCTTGAGCACCCACTTTTTTGAGTAGAGAGAAATTCTGCATATTGCGAGCACCGATTTGAATCACATCTGCCACGGCTGCCAGGGGCTTTAGGTCTGCCGCATCCATTAGCTCGGTGATGATCCCTAAGCCAGTTGCGTCTCTTGCGGCAGCTAATAAATTGAGGGCACTCTCACCATGTCCTTGAAATGCGTAAGGGGACGTGCGAGGCTTAAACGCGCCGCCTCTCAAAAATTGCGCTCCGGCTGCTTTGACACGCTGAGCCGTTTCGATGATCATGGCTTCGTTTTCAACTGAGCAGGGACCTGCCACCACCACGAGAGGATGGTTTTCGCCGATGTAAACCACTCCGTTAGGAGTCGGCACAGCAACGCTGCTGGCTTCACCCTGACGATATTGGCGACTCGCACGTTTAAAGGGTTGCTCTACTCGCAAAACCTGTTCAACCCAAGGGCTAATCTCCTGAAGTTGCAAAGGGTCGAGGTCAACCGTGTCGCCGACTAAACCAAGAACGACTTTGTGTTTGCCGATAATCTTTTCGGGGGTCAACCCCCAAGTAGTCAGCTCGTCTGTGACGCGAGTCAGTTCGACTTCCGGGGTGCCGACTTTCATAACCACAATCATGAAGAACCTCTGCGGTGTTGTAGATCAGGATTCTATTGTGCGATCGTTCTCCTCAATAAAGCTATTAAGAAATTATTGGGTCGCTACCAAGAACTCAATCTACCTTCCTGAGCAAGGGTTAACAGCGTGGTTTGCTGAATCGAGGTAACACTCACGCGATGGGCAACTATTTACCCTCACCCCCAACCCCTCTCCCGATGGAGAGGAGCGCTAGAAATCTTGTTCCCTCTCCTTTGGGAGAGGGCTAGAGTGAGGGCAGTCTTTGCGAGTGTTCTAGGAAAGGCGCACATCGCGTAACACTCACCCTCCCTTACCCCGCGCGCTAGCATCTGGAGGACTTTGCAGCGCATTTTACTCACGTAAGCAAGCCAGTTTCTCTGTCAGATCAAGCGTCATTGTTGCCTTCGGAGGAAGCGAACACGCGATCGCGAAAATATCTCACCCACTACGAAGAAAACTGCAACTCTATGGTCTGAATATTATACCAATGTCAACAGGCAATTTTTATACGATTGAGTGTGTAAGCAAATTGCGATGCAGAGTGTGTTTTATTTCTGAATTAGGGTTTAGGACTCTGTCAGGATACTGTTCAATCATTCACCTTACAAAAGCTGGCGGCTGAGTTGCATAGGCTGTGGATTGACCCCGATCTTGTACCTAAAAAAGTAGAATAGCAGACGGATACAGACACGCTTACGAATCAAGGCAACAACCTCTCTAAAGGTAGGTGTTCTCTTAAAGATAACCTTTGACCCTTGAAGAATATAAGACTCTAAGCAGGACATTGGTATTGCTATGAACCACGATCCGTTCATCGTTCCTCCTAACTCAAAAATTTTGTTAAGCAAAGATTATGACCCCGGATATGTCGGGAAGTATCAAAAAAAAGAAGACGCTGCTGACAAGTTGCAAAGTGATGTTGAACGATTAGCGGCTTACCAAGACATTCTCTATGCCAACAACCGCTATGCAATGCTGATCATCTTTCAGGCACTCGACGCTGCCGGGAAAGACAGCACGATTAAGCACGTCATGTCGGGCATTAACCCGCAGGGCTGCCAGGTTTTCAGCTTTAAAGCGCCCTCAGACGAAGAACTTGATCACGACTATTTGTGGCGATCGTTTCGAGCACTGCCCGAACGAGGTCGCATTGGCATCTTCAATCGCTCCTACTATGAAGAAGTGCTAGTAGCGCGGGTGCACCCAGAAATTTTAGCCAAACAGCAGTTGCCAGAAGCAACGCTAAAAAAAGATATTTGGAAACGCCGATTTGAAGAGATTAACAACTTCGAGAAGTATTTAGTTAACAATGGAGTGATTGTTCTCAAATTCTTCTTAAACGTCTCTAAAGCAGAGCAAAAAAAACGCTTTCTAGCAAGAATCAATCAACCCGAAAAGAATTGGAAGTTTTCCGCAAATGATGCTAGAGAGCGCACTTTTTGGAATGATTATATGAATGCCTATGAAGACGTTTTTAATCACACCAGCACTGACTGGGCACCTTGGCACATCATTCCAGCAGATCACAAGTGGTTTACGCGCCTCGTAGTCGCAGATATAGTTTCTAGCAAACTAGCATCGCTAGATTTGAAGTATCCCATCTTAGAAGAGGAGCATCAACAGCAGCTCACCGATGCCAAAGAAATGCTAGAACGCGAACCAGAATCAGGAACGAAATGAGAGTTGCCGTCTTTAGTACCAAGTCTTACGATCGTCAATTTCTCATTACGGCAAACTATGACCATGAACATGAATTGGTCTTTTTTGAGCCGCGCCTGAGTCGAGAAACTGCACCTTTAGCCAGAAATTTTCCAGTCGTTTGTGGGTTTGTCAATGACCAACTGGATGCCCCTACGCTAGAAATTCTTGCCGCTCATGGAACTCGCTTGATTGCGTTGCGCTCTGCCGGATTCAATAATGTGGATCTCAAAGCTGCCGCAAAATTAGGGCTGGCGATCGTGCGCGTTCCGGCTTACTCTCCTTATGCGGTAGCAGAGCATACGATCGGGTTAGTCTTGACGCTAAATCGCAAAATTCATCGAGCTTATAACCGAGTGCGAGAGGGTAATTTCTCATTAGATGGGCTGCTGGGATTTGATTTACACAATCGCACTGTGGGCATTGTAGGCACGGGTAGAATCGGGCAAATTGTAGCGCAGATTTTAAAGGGATTTGGGTGTCGTCTTCTCGCTTATGATGTCAATCGCAATCCTGTTTGCGAAGAGCTTGGCGTAACCTATGTTGAGTTGCCCAAACTGTTTAGTGAATCCGATTTGATTACGCTCCACTGTCCGCTTACGCCTCAGACACATCATCTGGTGAATGCCGACTCGATCGCTCAGTTTAAACAGGGCATGATGTTAATCAATACCAGCAGAGGCGCTTTGATCAACACGAAAGATGTGATCCAGGGCTTAAAGTCACAAAAAATCGGGGCACTGGCATTAGACGTTTATGAACAAGAGTCTGACTTGTTTTTTGAAGATTTATCAAATGAGATTATTCAAGATGATTTGTTCGAGCGACTGCTGACTTTTCCAAATGTTTTGATTACGGCACACCAAGCCTTTTTTACCAAAGAGGCAATGCAGAACATTGCAGAGACCACGCTCTCGAATATCACCGATTATCAGCGGGGGCGGTCGTGCCCAAACACCATTGATTTGCAGCAAGCGATCGCTACAAACTCTTAAAAAAGCGCTGCTGACTGACCCAATCAACAGCGCCATCGCGAACCCACTTGCTGCAAAAGACGACTTACTCGGTGTCGTCGTGGGCAAAACGGTTATAGAGGAAATCTAACGCGTAGTTCCGCAACTGATAATATTCGGGGGCTTCCATGATCCGCGCTCGATCGCGGGGGCGACGAAACGGAATGTCCAACACTTCGCCAATGGCAGCGGCAGGTCCGTTAGTCATCATTACCAGGCGATCGGCAAGAAACAACGCCTCGTCAATGTCGTGGGTAATCATCAACACCGTGCAGCGATGATCGTTCCAGATTTTGAGCAGTTCTTCTTGCAGTTCTTCTTTAGTGATCGCATCGAGTGCGCCAAACGGCTCATCTAAGATCAGCACTTCAGGGCGAATGGCTAACGCACGAGCGATCGCGACTCGCTGCTTCATGCCACCCGAAATCTGCGGAGGTTTTTTCTCCATTGAGTCTGCCAAACCGACCATCGCCAGGTGTTCTTTGACGATGCGCGTTTTCTCAGCTTTAGATTTTTTGGGGTAGACCGAATTCACGCCCAAATAGACATTCTCAAAAACGCTTAGCCAAGGCAGCAAAGCATATCCTTGAAAAACCACCATGCGATCGGGACCCGGTTTGACGATCGGGTTGCCTTGCAGTCGCACTTCACCGTCGGTCGGGTGAGAAAACCCACTGACCATGTTGAGCAGCGTCGATTTACCGCAGCCAGAGTGACCAATGACGCAAATAAATTCGCCTTGATTAACAGTGAGGTTAACGTCCTTGAGAACGGTGTAGCCGCCGCCATCTTTGGTGGGATAGACCTTAGAGACGCGATCAACGACCAGAAAGGGAACCTGATTAACGGAATCAGAAACCTGTAGATTTTGGATTGCTGTAGTCATTATCATTTGCGTTGCGGTTAGCGTTTGCAGGGATGGAAAAAGAGATTAAGCCGTTCGTGCTAGCGGTTTGTTGATCGCGACTTCTGCCATATAGATGTCGTGTTTAATTTTGAGACTGTTGAGATATTCGATCGGGTCATCGGCACTAAAGTTGACCCCATCAAATAATTGAATTGCGCCCCGACTGTAAGTGAGATCTGACAGCCCTAGCTCTCGTGCAGCAATGCTAAACACACTAACTTTGCTAACTCGCTCTAAAATTTCGACCCAGTTGCGTGGAAACGGAATGTCACCCCAACGCGCCATCTGCGTCATCATCCACAAATGCTCGGTGCGGCTCGGGCGGTTGACTCCGTGCCCATAAAACTGGTGGTGAGCATATTCTTTAGGCGACGGACGCAGATCGCACACTCGATTACTGGGGTCGCCAAGTTGAATGAAATCCAGCTCAGAGCTGAGATATTCGCCGCATGAAAGAATCTCGCGAATCTCTTCATGATTGGCTTCATCGGTGCAATAACGACACGCTTCTAACAAGGCTTTCACAAGCGCTACATGGGTGTTGGGATAGGCGTTTGCCCAATCTTCTCGCACTCCCAAAACTTTGCCGGGATGACCATTCCAGATTTCTAGATCAGTGGCGATCGTATAGCCAATTTCCTCAACTGCGGCGCGAATGTTCCACGGTTCGCCGACACAATAGCCATCAATACTGCCTGCTTTTAGGTTGGCGACCATTTGAGCGGGGGGCAGCGTTGTGATCGAGACATCGTGATCAGGATCGATTCCGCCTGCTGCCAGCCAATAGCGCAGCAATAAATTATGCATTGAAGCAGGATGCACTACCCCGAAGATGTGCTGTTTATCAGCCGTGTCTAATAGCATTCGCTTGAGATCATTCAACGTGTGCACGCCCTGATCATAAAAGCGTTTATCTAGAGTAATCGCGTTGCCGTTGCGGGTGAGGGTGAGGGCACTGACGATCGGAATCGACTGACCATCCATGCCACCGACCGTCATCCAAACGGGCATCCCAGACGGCATTTGAGCCGCATCGAGATATCCACCTGCAATGCCATCCTGAATGCCACGCCAGCTTGATTCGCGCACTAAATGCACTTCGTCTAAACCATGGTGGGCAAAGAACCCTTTTTCTTTAGCGATCGCCAACGGCGCACAGGCGACTAGAGGAACAAAGCCAATCTCTAGATTGATTTTCTCTAACCCGTGACGCGCCACAGCAGCCGTCTTTCTAGCACGAAGCTTTTTAATTTGCTTCTGTTGATTGAGAAAGTAAATAATTTCGCTGCGATAGCTGTAGTAATTGGGGTGACTAATCACCTCCATCCGCTTGCGAGGTCGAGGAATCTCAATGTCTAAAATCTGACCGATTTTAGATTCGGGTCCGTTAGTAAGCATGACGACTCGATCGGACAGCAAAATTGCCTCATCGACATCGTGCGTCACCATCACAGTAGTGACGTGATTTTCTTCGCAGATTTCCATCAGCTTTTCTTGCAGGTTGCCGCGAGTCAGGGCATCCAATGCGCCAAACGGCTCGTCTAGCAGCAACAGTTTGGGTTTGATGGCAAAGGCACGGGCGATCGCGACGCGCTGTTTCATGCCGCCAGAGAGTTGATCGGGTGGCTTATCTGCTGCATGGCGTAGCCCCACCATATCGATGTGATGTTCGACAATTTCACTACGTTCGGCAGCAGGCAGATGTCCTAAAACATTCTTCACAGCCAGCTCGATATTTTGGCGAACGCTCATCCACGGCAGCAGTGAATAATTTTGAAACACGACCATGCGATCGGGTCCTGGCTTGAGCACTTCCTCGTTTTCTAACATGACGACCCCATCGGTGGGTAAATCTAGCCCAGCAATCATGTTGAGCAAGGTCGATTTGCCACAGCCAGAGTGACCAATGAGAGAAATAAATTCGCCTTTTTCGATGTTTAGGTCAATCCCTTTGAGCGCGATATAGGTATCGCCATTGGTGAGGGGAAAGACTTTTTCAACGTTTTCAACGGTAACAAAATGAGTCATGACAAGGTTAGATAAGGGAGTGGGTGAAGAATGATCATTAGGAACGAGGATTGATTAACGTGTGATGCCCAGAGGTCGCCCCCCAACCCCAATCTGGAAAGCTAGAGTTCAAAGTTCCCCAGATTGCGGGATTTAGGGGCGATCGTTAGGCAAGTTAGCGTCATGCAGGGCGGTTCAGAACACAGGTTATTTAATCCCTGATCCTTATCGCTGACTGCTAGGCAAAATTAGCGTTTGAATGCGTTCCATCATTTTGTCGAGGAGCCAGCCCACCAAACCGATATAAACCAATGCCAGAATAATTTCACTAATTTGGCTGTTCTGGTAAGCGTTCCAGATAAAGAAGCCAATGCCGACGATGCCAGACATTACGATTTCTGCGGCGATGATCGCTAACCAGGCAAGACCGATCGAGATTCGCAATCCGGTAAAAATATAGGGCAGCGCAGCCGGAAAGAGAATCTTAAAGAAATACTCTGACTTAGGAAGCTGCAACACTTTTGCAACGTTATTGTAATCACTGGGAATCTGCCGAACGCCAACAGCCGTGTTGATCAGAATAGGCCAAATTGCCGTGATGAAAATAACAAATAGGGCAGCAGGCTGGTTTTGTTGCAGAGCGGCAAGAGCGATCGGAACCCAAGCCAAAGGCGGAACCGTTCGTAGAATTTGAAAAATCGGGTCAAGGGATTTAGATACTCGCTTGTTCATACCCACAACAATGCCAAGACTAATGCCGACGATCGCAGCAAGAGAATACCCGATCGCGACTCGCTGCAAGCTAGACATGACTTGCCAAAACAGCCCTTTGTCGGTGCCGCCTCGATCGTAGAAGGGATACGCAATCAGAGGCATCCAGGTTTCTTGCACGACTCGTACTGGAGTTGGCAGCGTGGTCAACCCCGGAATGGAAGCCAGGAGTTGCCAGATAGCAAGCAAAATAAGCAGCGCAATCAACGGCGAAACAATGTCATCCAATCGTTCTAGAAGCTTTGAGTTGGCAGGTTTGCGGGCAGAAGTGATTGGGTTGCGTTTTTGAACGAGGGTCATGAAATGGCTCCTAAAATCGGGTTCGGTGAATGGTGAAATGGGTTCGTAAACTTGGGGTTTTAGACGGAGTTCCGCAGCACTGCGAAATTCCGTGAGGACGCTGCGTTGCGCCCAGGCAACAAGAGGCTTAAGCCCCTTGTCCTGACGTGGTTAAGGTCTACACTTTCTTGATCTTCAAACTGTCTAAATAAGCTTGAGGATTTTCTGGATCAAACTTGATGCCATCAAAGAATTCTTCAATGCCGCGAGACGTACTTGTAGGGATATCTGCCGCCGCAACTCCCAGTTCTTGAGCTGCCTGTTTCCAAATATCTTCGCGGTTGACTTGATCGATTAGCGTCTTGGCGTTGGCTAACGTTTCTTTGGGCAAAAAGCCCCAGCGTACACTTTCAGTTAGAAACCAGAGATCGTGACTCTTATAGGGATAAGACACACTGCCCTTGCTGTCTTTCCAATAGAGAACTGCCATTGACTTGTCATCGATCGTCCGTTCGCCTAGATTATATTTGCCCATCAATGGTTCTAACAAAACGTTCTCTGGCACGTTGAAATATTCTCGCTTCGACAGGATTTTGGCAAGCTCTGCACGATTATCAAAGTTGTCACACCACTGTTGTGCTTCCATGAGTCCTTTGAGAATCGATCGGGTTGCTTTTGGGTGTTTATCAACCCAATCCTTTCGCATTGCCAGATATTCTTCGGGGTGTCCCTTCCACAGTTCTGCGGTCAAGGCAGAGACGAACCCTATTTTGTCTGCCACGATGCGATTGGGCCACGGATCTCCGGTGCTAAAGGCATCCATCACACCGCGCTTCATGTCTGCGACGGTTTGCGCGGTGGGCACCGTGAGCAATTCCACTTCTGTATCTGGGTTGATTCCGCCTGCGGCAAGCCAATAGCGAATCCAGAACTCTTGATTTGCTTTAGGAAAGGTGTAAGCCGCTTTAAATCGAGTGTCGCCTGACTTGAGGTTACTAAAAAAAGCAACTTGCTCGTTGAGTCTTAATCCGATGCCTTTACCAAGATGCTTGTTGGCGATCGCGATCCCATTTCCTTGAGTGTTTAGCTGCGCCAAGATATACATCGGCACTTTTGTATTGTCGGTGATCAACCCTTCTGAAATCAGGTAGGGCATTGGCATTTGCCACTGTCCGCCATCGGTGCCACCACCTGCCGAGCCAATTTTGACGTTATCTCTGGCAGCACCCCAGTTTGCCTGCTTGTCGATTTTCAGATCGACCATGCCATGTTTCGCAAAAAAGCCTTTCTCTTTCGCGACGATCATAGGAGCCGCTTCGACGATCGGAAGATAGCCTAGTTTTGCCGTCGTCACTTCTGGCTCTTCGCCCACTTTCACACTCACGACAGGGCTGGCACCCTGAGATGGCGTATTTGTCGCCGTATCAGGAGGATTTCCTAAGCAGCCTTTGAGAAAAATAGAGCCTGTCGCGGTCACGCTGACTGCTAGTAGAAACCTGCGCCGAGACAAGGGTGAAAACTCCGTCATGATCCTCTCCTTTTGATAGTGCGATCGCGTCCCTGGTGAGCGAGTGTCACAGGGCAGAAAAAGACGAACAGCAATTTTCGAGAGATGAATCTCGTCAAAAATTGAGTCGGAAATGGGGGTTAAGAAATACCGTTCAAATAGATGAATCAATAACGTAAATTATCATTGATTAAAAGCAATGATTAGCATTGACAGTGCCAATCAGTTCATTGCTTACTATTTAATTAGCCGAACGCTTGAAACAAGATTACTGTTCAACTGTCTGAAAGTAAAGCGAAATTCTATGGACGATCAAAGAATTACTCAATGGAATCTATAAGTAAACCTTTAGTTATCGTACAACTCCTTGCTAGAAGCGTATTTCAGGAATTGAAGAATTGATATTTCTAGCCAATTATCGTTACAGTTCTAAACTCGTTTAATTAGGATTTTAGCGATCATATAGACATATATAGATGTAGATAAGCTGATATTAGCAATGGTTCAAAGAGAAATCTTTTAATCAATAGAGAGAAGTCGATACCAATGATTCATAAATCGATAATGCGTGCTCAAAGTTATTAGAGGATGTCTGAGAGGTCACTCGCTTTACTTCCCAGACATCTTCTAAATTCCAATGCTAACGATTGAATTTAATCATTGCTAGAACTACCAAACAGATCCTCGATCGTACTTAAAGTTTCTGACGACAGCTTCCGACCCGATGCTTTCACGTTATCTTCTACCTGTGACGCTTTGGTTGCCCCAATAATCACACTACTTAGGGCTTGATTTCGCAAACACCAAGCCAGGGCTAATTGACTCATCGTTAAGCCTTCTCGCTCTGCCAGAGGCACTAACTTCTGAACTCTAACGAGCAAATCTTGATCCAACTGTCCTTTATTCATGAACGTGTTTTGGTTGGGGTCACTCGCACGAGATCCTTCAGGAAGCGCCTCACCGGGTTTATATTTGCCCGTGAGAATGCCTTGAGCCAGGGGCGAAAAGTTGATAATGCCAATGCCTTCACGATGACAAAGGGGCATAACTTCTGTCTCAATATCCCGTTTGATCATGCTGTATTGAGGTTGATTGGATGCGATCGGACTCAGCCCCGCCAATCGCGTCAGATCTGCCGCATGAGCAATCTGCCCCGCGCTCCACTCTGACACACCGTAGTAGAGAATCTTGCCCTGCTGCACGAGATGATCAAACGCCATCAACGTCTCAGACAATGGCACACTCGGATCGTAGCGATGCGCCTGATAGAGATCGATATAGTCCACATTTAGACGCTTGAGACTAGCGTTGCACTGTTCGATGATGTGCTTGCGCGAAAGTCCTCGATCGTTGGCTCCATTCCCCATCGGGAAATAAACCTTTGTTGCCAACACATACGACTCACGCGGATATCGCCCTAAGACAGTGCCCACCACTTTCTCGGTGGCTCCTCTGGCATAAACATTGGCAGTGTCAAAGAAATTAACGCCCAAATCGTAGGCTTTCTCAATGCAGTCACGGGCGATCGCTTCGTCCTTTGCCGCGCCATAGGTCAACCATGACCCTAAACAAACTTCCGAAACACGAACGCCCTGTTTTCCTAAGTGCCGATATTCCACTTGATTTCTCCTAAATAATCCAAGCTTAGAGTTGCATCCTATGTAATTGATAGAGAGAATTACCCTCACCGGAGGATGAGTTTCAGACTTTTTTCAAAAACGGTTCGTCGCTGCAAAGCTAGAAGCGCTTAGACTGAATTCAAGAGAGTAACCCAACTGAATCATGACTGACATTGCAACTGATTCGCTGACCCCAACACCCGCGACCTACGATATCGAACAAGCAGTCTTACAGCGCTATGGAGAGGGGGCGCGTCAACCTCAAGCCGAACTATGTTGCCCAACGGATGGTTATGACAGCCGTTATCTAGACTCACTGCCGCCAGAAATCATCGAAAAAGACTATGGCTGTGGCGATCCGACTCGCTATGTGGGGTCGGGTGAAACTGTCGTCGATTTGGGATCGGGTGCCGGAAAAAACTGCTATATCTTGGCGCAAAAAGTCGGTGCCGCTGGACGCATTATCGGAGTCGATTTCAACGATGAAATGCTGAATTTGTCGCGCAAATATCTGAATCAGATGGGCGATCGGTTTGGCTATCGCAACGTCGAGTTTGTGAAGGGCAAAATTCAAGATTTGGCGTTGAATCTGGATCTCGCTCAACAGTGGCTAGATCAGACTCCGATCGCTTCGATCGCCCAACTCGCCAGTTTTGAAACCGAGTGCGATCGCTTACGTCAAGAACAGCCCCTAATCGCGTCCGACAGCATCAACGTGGTGATTTCCAACTGTGTGTTAAATCTGGTGCGTCCTCAAGATAAAGAGCAGCTCTTTCAGGAAATCTTTCGCGTCTTAAAGAGCGGCGGACGGGCAGTGATCTCAGATATCGTCTGTGACGAAGACCCGACTCCGACCATTCTCAACGACCCCGAACTGTGGAGCGGCTGCATCGCAGGTGCTTTTAGAGAAGACGAGTTTCTCGAAATGTTTGAACGAGCCGGGTTTCATGGCATCGAAATTTTAAGCCGACAGGCAGAACCGTGGCAGGTGATTGATGGCATTGAGTTTCGATCGCTGACCGTCCGAGCCTTTAAAGGCAAACAGGGCGACTGTTGGGAACGCAACCAAGCCGTGATCTACAAAGGTCCTTGGCGGGCTGTGCAAGACGATGACGGTCATACCCTCTACCGTGGAGAACGAATGGCAGTCTGCGATAAGACTTTTCATCTCTACACCGATTCGAGTAGCCCTTATCACCCTGATTTGATTCCGGTGTTGCCTCATCACGAGATTTCCTTGGAGTCTGCACAACCCTTTAATTGCTCACGAGATGCTGTCCGCGATCCGCGTGAAACCAAAGGGTTAGACTATCGAGTCACCATCAAAAGTGAGGCGAGTTCTCTATGCAGCACCGATAGTTGTTGCTAGACGATCGTTCACTAAAGCATCGGTACTCTATTAAACAGATCTTAAACAGTGCCGATGTTCTGCACCTGTTCTTCCGACAATCCAGTGAGTTGGGCGACTTGCTCGATCGACATGCCAGACTGCAATAAATTAAGGGTAACTTGCCGCAATTGAGCTTCGGCTTGCTCGGCTCGCTGTTGCTCTTGCTCGGCTCGCTGTTGCTCTTGCTCGACTCGTTCAGAGTCTGTGAGCAGCCAGTTACCCTGATCGTCGTACCAGCGCAACCAAGAGCGAGTGATGCCGTCAAACTCGCCTTGCCAAAGTCCCAACCCTAGTTTCAGCCCATCGAACCAAAATCGAGGACGATCGGGGTCAAGCCGTTGCTCTTGATAGTCACTGCCCGAGAGTTGAAACACCCTCATCTGATTGATGTATCGACTAAACACCACATAATAGGGAACTCGCAGAATTTTCTCGTAGACATCCCACTTTCGGGGCGGTGTTTCTGCTTCGGGTTGTCTGGTTTCTGAGGTTGGGTTTGATGCCGATTCAGCGTTTTGTCCGAGGTCTTCTTTTTCGGTTCCAGGCGAGAGCAGCTCTACCACCACAAACGGACTGATTCCCTCTTGCCAGATCACATAGCTCGATCGCAGATCAACACCTTCATATAGACGCGACACGCCCAGCGCCAGAAACCAATCTGGACGCTTATACCAAAGAGGATGATGAACGTCGTAATAGAGGTTGAGATCTGAGCCAGTAAAGACACGATCTCGACTGTAATCCGCTAATCGGAGTGTCATGCTTAGAAGCTGAGGTTGCAGGTCGTGAAATTCGTCAGGCAAACCAGGTTCCTCTGGATCTTCGCTAGGCAGATCATACATGGTCGGCAGGGTCAGCTTAGGCGACAGCGGGGGATTTGCATGGGGAAATGTAAAAGGCTTGTGCATAGTGAAAACAGAGGCGTTGTTTCCTATTTTGGCTGAGAATGGGAAACAATTCCCTAGCGGTTGGCTTCTAGATTGAGGGTCAGCACGACTCAAACTATTAAATCAGTGTTGAAATTTAAGACATTCAAATGCTCAAAACAGAGTTCGAGGTGATGATAGGGTGTTTCCCCTTCGTAGAGCAGAGTGCTATTCTCTTTGTGCACTCGCCCAAGTTCTTTCGCTAAACCACTTCAGGTCTAGAGCCTTATGCGCGCACTCCTACTCTATCCCCGCTTTCCTAAAACGATCGAGTCTTATGAGAAGGTTTTGAAGCTAATTAATCGCAAAGCTTCGATGCCGCCATTAGGGCTGGTCACGGTCGCCGCCATTTTGCCCCAAACCTGGGAATTTAAGCTAGTAGACCATAACGTGCGGGAAGTCACCGAGGCAGAGTGGGACTGGGCAGAAGTCGTGATTATGTCGGCGATGATTGTGCAAAAGCCAGATTTGCTGGCACTGATTAAAGAAGCTAAGCGACGGGGCAAATCGGTTGCCGTCGGCGGACCGTATCCGACTTCGATTCCTCAAGATTCGTCAGGGGCGGGAGCAGATTATCTGATTTTAGATGAAGGAGAAGTCACGCTGCCTTTGTTTGTGAACGCGATCGAGCGAGGTGAATCTCAAGGCGTGTTCCGTTCAGAAGGCGAGCGCCCTGACGTGACCTATACGCCCGTCCCGCGCTACGACTTGCTAGAGTTGGATGCCTACAATGCGATGTGTGTGCAATTTTCGCGGGGCTGCCCCTTTCAGTGCGAGTTTTGCGACATTATTGTCCTCTACGGACGCAAACCGCGCACCAAGACTCCGCAGCAGCTTTTGGCAGAGCTTGAGTGTCTCTATCAGTTGGGCTGGCGACGATCGATTTTTATGGTCGATGACAACTTCATCGGCAACAAGCGCAACGTCAAGCTGATGCTGCAAGAACTCGAGGGTTGGATGGCAGAGCGGCAATATCCTTTCACGTTTCTGACCGAAGCCTCGGTCGATTTGGCGCAAGACACCGAGTTAATGAACTCAATGGTGGCGTGTAACTTTAAAGCGGTCTTCTTGGGCATCGAAACGCCTGATGAAGAGAGTTTGAAACTCACCAAAAAGTTTCAGAATATGCGGAATTCTCTGATTGATGCGGTGCGAGACATCAATCGCACGGGCTTACGAGTCACCGCCGGATTTATCATCGGATTCGATGGCGAGAAAAAAGGCGCAGGCGATCGGATCATCGAATTTGTCGAGCAAACCGCGATTCCGACTACGACGTTTGGAATTCTTCAGGCGCTGCCTGACACGGCACTGTGGCATCGGCTGAAAAAAGAAGGACGACTGCTGGAAATCTTGGGCGATGGCAGTCAAACCATGTTGATGAATTTTATTCCGACTCGCCCCGTTGAGGAGATTGCCGAGGAATATCTTCGAGCCTTTTGCACCTTGTATGAGCCGAAATGTTTCCTCGATCGCGTCTATCGATCGTTCCGGCAAATGACTGCGCCGCCGCGATTGGCTCCGAACAAGTTTCCGGGTTTAATCGAGTTGAAAGCCTTGGCTTATATCGTTTGGCAGCAAGGTATTAAGCGCAACACACGTTTCATGTTTTGGCATCACTTGTTCAGTATTCTCAAGCACAACCCAACCGTGTGGGATCAATATCTAACGGTATGTGCTTATGCAGAACACTTTATCGAATTTCGTGATCTAGTACGTGAGCAAATGGATGCTCAACTCACCAAATTTAAGGTCGAGGAAGCGAGAAGAGATTTAGAGACAAAAGATCTAGAAACCGTGTTGTCATCGAAGTAATCATCTAAACCAGATTGATCTGCGAATGTGATCGGCAATAGATCTACCAACCCTGTAGAGACGTTCCACCGGAACGTCTGTCTTACAAATTTCGCCATGACCCACAATCTACCGCCACATCCAACCCGATCGCTACTTATCCTTAATTCGGGTTTTGCGCTCTAAAATCTCCTTCAAAACCAGAGTCACAACTGCCAACAACGCCAGCAAAACTGCCGCCGAGTAAGCCGCCTCAGTCTCATACTGCTTATAGGCTTCTTCAACAAATAGCGGCAAACTTTGAGTCTTCCCCGCGATATTGCCAGACACGACTGAGACTGCACCAAACTCGCCCATCGCTCTAGCATTGGTGAGAATCACGCCATACAGCAAACCCCAGCGAATGCTTGGCAGCGTAACTCGCCAAAACGTTTGCCACTCGTTTGCTCCTAACGTTTTTGCTGCCTCTTCTTGGTCGGCTCCGACCTCTTCTAACACCGGAATCACCTCACGGGCAACAAACGGCATACTCACAAACACTGTCGCCAACACCATACCCGGAATCGCAAACACAATATTGATATTGCCCGCTTCAAGAATGCCGCCAAACCAGCCGCGTCGCCCATAAAGTAAAACAATCATCAAGCCAGCAACAACTGGAGAAATCGAGAACGGTAAATCAATAATGCTCAACACAAATGCTCGACCTGGAAACCGACGACGCGCGATCGCCCACGCCGCACACAGCCCAAACACAATATTCAGCGGCACCGCAATCACTGCCATCAGCAGCGTCAGACGAGCAGCAAACAAAAAGTCGGGTCGCGTTAATGTCTTAAAAAAGGGATCAACTCCCTTACTAAACGCTTGCGCAAACACGTTGACCGCAGGAATGTAGAGAACCAGGGAGAGATAGAGAACGGCGATCGTAATCAAAATCGCAGGCACCCAACTCCGCGGCTTAGTCGAAGGCGTGGCTCCCGTCTTAGGAACAGACGCATTAAAAGATGGACCTAGATCAGCCATAACGTTTGCCCCAAGCTTGCAAGAGATTAATTCCTAGCAGCATCACCAGTGAGATCAGCAGCAATACCACTCCGATTACGGTTGCTCCTGAATAGTCGTATTGTTCTAATCGTTGAAAAATTAATACAGGTGCAATCAGATCTTTAAACGGTGTATTAGATGCAATAATGACGGTTGATCCATACTCTCCGACTGCACGAGAGAACCCTAACGCAACGCCTGTAAGAATCGATGGAAACAATGGCGGCAACACAACACGCCGAAAGGTTTGGAATTCTGAAGCACCCAGGCACCAGGCAGCTTCCTCAATATCTTTTTCCATTTCGATCAAGACGGGCTGCACGGTTCGCACCACAAACGGCAGCGAGATAAACGTCATCGCGACAAAAACTCCCAGCCGAGTGAAGGCAATCTTAATTCCAAAGGGTGCCACTAAAGAGCCAACCCAGCCATTGTTGCTGTAGATAGTTGCCAGCGTTAATCCAGCCACCGACGTTGGCAGAGCAAACGGTAAATCGACCGACGCATCAAACAGCCGCTTTAGTGGAAACTCATAGCGCACCAGAACCCAGGCAATCAGGGTGCCAAATACGCCATTAAACAGAGCCGCCGCAAGGGAGGTTGTAAACGTCACGTCATAGGTTGACAGCGCGATCGGACTCGTGGCAATGCGCCAGACATTAGCCGGACTTTCGGTGCTTGCTTTGAGAAACATCGCAGCGATCGGCAAAAATAGCATGACGCTCAGGTAGCCGATCGTGATTCGCCATGTCCAGGGAATTTGAGCCAATCTAGCCAAAAGCGGTTTCCGAGCAGGTGGCTTCTGAAATTCATCAATTTGGGGCGAAGAGACCATCGTAATAATTAGAGTAAGCATCATGTTAATAGAATTCTAGGGACGCGGTTTGTAACATCCCTAGAATCATCAAGCGGTAGAATCGAGCGATCGCGCTTAGATTCTAGATAGAAAGCAGAGCACTATTTGTTGCTGGAGGCTTCGATCTTGTCAAACACGCCACCATCATCAAAAAACTTCGTCTGGAAGTCGTTCCAACCACCGTAGTCTTTGATGGTTGCTAAAGTCTTCACTGCCGGAAATTTGTCTGTGTTTTCTTTTTGACCTGCGATGGCAGGATCAATCGGACGATAGCCCAGTTTGACAAACTCTTGCTGCGCGTCTGGAGTGAATAAGAACTTCACAAATGCTTCAGCGACTTCTCGTGTGCCGTGCTTGTCTACATTCTTATCGACGATCGAAACTGGCGTATCGATCGAGACGTTCACATCAGGAACCGTGTAGTCGAGTTTTTCACCCTTACTTTTCGCCAGAATAATCTCGTTCTCATAGTTAATCAACGCATCGCCCTGACCTTGTTTAGAAAAAGCATCGGTCGCTTCACGAGCATCTTTGGTTAGCACTGCCACATTCTTAAAGGCTTTTGTGGCGAACTCTGTTGCTTTTGCTTCATCTGCGCCTGATTTGAGCGATGCGTTCCACAAAGCCAAAAAGTTCCATCGAGCGACCCCAGACGTTTTGGGGTTTGCCGTCACCCACTTGACATCATCTCTGGCGAGATCGTTGAAACTCTTGATATTTTTAGGATTACCCTCTCGTGTGGTGATTGCCGCGACTGTCTTAGCCACGATGCCACTGTTAGGAACTTTAGTTGCCCAATCTGCATTTACCAGCCCAGCTTTGACCAATTTGTTAGTATCGCCCGCTAGCGCCAAGTGAGCCACGTCTGCTTCTAAACCGTCGATGATGGCGCGGGTTTGAGTGCCTGACCCGCCATAGCTTTGCTTAAAGGTGACAGTCTGACCATTGTGATCTTTCTTCCACTGCTCGACAAACTTAGGAATGATGGCATCATGGGCAGTTTTAGGAATCGCGTAGCCCACGAGTGTTAATTCAACATCTTTTTGATTTTGAGAAACCGGGTTGCCTCCAGGGCTAGTTGTTGTCGAGTTGGTTCCGGCACCATTTGAGCAGGCAGCGATCGCGACGCTCAAAGTCACGCCTACAATAAAGAGCGACACGAACCTCTGCACCGACTTAAAGCTGAGGCGATTCAAACGTTGCTGATTTAGATGTTTCCACCGATTGATGGCGTGCTGCCGTATCCTCATAGCTTCTCCCTCTATCTACCGTTAGTCGGTAGGAATATCGTACTTACTGACTAACAGATCGTAGCGAGAGACGGATAAGAACGCAAGAAGAAATTACTAATCTTCGATAGGGAATGTGGGATTTATTGAGCAGCAGTTCGTGACAACCTTCCTAGAGGAGTTGCACGATCGCCATTAAATGAATATTAATTAAGAAATTTGATTGCTTAATTGTTTTCTAAATCACTAGTAGCTCTAGAGGAGCCACGTCGATGGCTAGACCCATTCGTTCACCTAAACAACATCGTAGGCAGATCGTTCATTGGTTATTAAAAGACGATCGCGCTGAAAAAGAAGGACACCCTCCCCAGCATTCTTGGTGGCAGGTGATGTGTCTAACTGGAGTCGATTACTTCTCAACGCTGGGTTATCAACCGGGGATCGCCGCCCTCGCCGCCGGATCTCTGTCTCCGATCGCGACGTTAATCTTAGTGTTGCTCACGCTGTTTGGCGCACTGCCGATCTATCGCCGAGTGGCTGAGAAAAGTCCGCACGGGGAAGGCTCGATCGCCATGCTTGAACATCTCCTTCCGTGGTGGCAGGGCAAACTATTTGTCCTCTGTCTGCTGGGGTTTGTGGCAACTGACTTCATCATCACGATTACCCTATCGGCAGCCGATGCCACTGCTCACATTCTCGAAAATCCGCTCACACCTGTCTTTCTCCACAGTCAAGCGATCGCTCTGACTCTGCTGCTAGTGACGCTGCTAGGAGCCGTCTTTCTGAGAGGATTTCGAGAAGCGATCGGGCTGGCTGTCGTGCTGGTCGGCGTTTATTTGCTGTTGAATTTTGTCGTCGTTGGTGTAGGGTTCTATCAAATTTCGCAACAGCCCTCGGTGCTAACTAATTGGCAGACGGCTCTCTTTACCGAGCATCAAAATCCTCTCGCGATCATTGGAGTGTCGATGCTGCTATTTCCGAGACTAGCGCTAGGTTTGTCAGGGTTTGAGACGGGAGTGGTCGTGATGCCTCTCGTCAAAGGGCACGCAAGCGACACCGAAGAACGCCCTAGAGGACGCATCAAAAACACTCACAAACTGCTGACGATCGCCGCTATTATCATGAGCTTCTTTCTGCTCACCACCAGTCTCATTACTACTTTGCTGATTCCGTCGGCAGAGTTTCAAACCGGGGGGAAAGCGAGTGGACGGGCGCTTGCCTATCTTGCCCATATCTATTTAGGTGATGGCTTTGGCACCCTTTATGATCTGAGCACGATCGCGATCTTGTGGTTTGCCGGGGCATCTGCAATGGCAGGGTTGCTCAACATCGTCCCGCGCTATTTGCCTCGCTATGGCATGGCTCCTAACTGGGCACGGGCAACGCGACCGTTGGTCTTGGTCTACACCGCGATCGCATTTGTGATTACGATTCTGTTTCGCGCTGATGTTGAGGCTCAAGGAGGCGCGTATGCAACAGGGGTTTTAGTGTTGATCAGTTCCGCCTCGTTTGCAGTCACCTTATTGGCACGACACCGACGATCGCGGCAGGGAGTCATAATGTTTGGCGCGATTACGCTCGTCTTTGTTTATACAACAGTTGTGAATATTATCGAGCGACCTGAAGGGATTCGCATCGCGGCATTTTTCATCGGCACGATTATTCTCACGTCGCTGGTTTCGCGAGTGTGGCGATCGACAGAGTTGCGGGTCGAGCGAATCGAGTTAGATGACACAGCTCGTCGCTTTATTGACGAAGAAAGCCACCATACAATTCGGCTAATTGCCAACCGGTTAAATGCAGGCGACGAACGAGAATATTTCTTAAAAGAGAAAGAGGTGCGTGAAGATAACCACATTCCATCGACCGATCCGATCTTGTTTCTGGAGGTAGAAGTGTCCGATGCGTCTGATTTTGGCGGCACTCTGCGAGTTATCGGCGTTGAGGTTGACGGCTACCGAATTCTGCGAACCAACAGTGCAGCCGTCCCGAATGCGATCGCGGCACTGTTGCTAGACCTCCGAGATCAGACGGGTCAATTGCCACACATCTATTTTGGCTGGGCGGAGGGCAATCCGATTCAATATTTGCTGCGGTTCATTCTGTTTGGCGAAGGCGACATTCCGTTAGTGACGCGCGAAGTCTTGCGGCTAGCTGAAAAGAACCCCGATCGTCGCCCTACAATTCACGTAGGCGGTTAACAGGATTGCTTTATGAATCGATTAAATTTGAACGTATTTCGGCAATTTTGGACGATCGCCAAATCTTATTGGGTCAGTCAAGAAAAGTGGCAAGCGAGAGGGCTATTGCTGGGAGTGGTGCTGTTTTTGCTTGCCTACACGGGGTTGAGTGTGGTGCTAAACAATAAGCGAGGCGTGCTGATTTCGGCGCTTTCTGCAAAAGATGAGCCTCGATTTTGGCAAACGGTGATTATCTTCATCGCCGTGTTGGTAATTTATGCGCCTCTGCTGGCGGGCTATCGATATTTGCGCGATCGTCTCAGTTTGCAGTGGCGACGCTGGTTAACCACTCGGTTTGTCGATCAATATTTTGACCATCGCGCTTATTATCAACTCAATGGGTCTGATCTCGACATTGACAACCCCGATCAGCGCATTGCCGAAGACGTTCGCAGTTTTACTCAAGAGTCATTGACGTTTTTGTTGGTGTTGGTGGAGTCTGTTCTCTCGGTGATTGCGTTTAGTGGTGTGCTGTGGGGCATTTCTAAACCGCTTGTGATTTTTCTGGTGCTGTATGCGCTGGTTGGTACTTTAGTCACCACGTTAGTGTTTGGCAAACCGTTAGTGCGGCTCAACTTCGAGCAGCTTAAAAAAGAAGCCGACTTTCGATTTAGTCTGGTGCGAATTCGAGAAAACGCGGAAGCGATCGCCTTCTATCGTGGGGAAGACCAAGAGTCAAATCAGGTCAAATACCGATTTTTAGAAGTCTTTGAGAACGTCAAACGGTTACTCGTCTGGGAATTAAACTTAAATGTTTTGACAAATGCCTACGAATTCATTCCGTTTATTTTGCCTGCGCTCGTCGTGGCTCCTGCTATTTTTGCGGGGGAAATGGAGATCGGCAAAGTCACCGAAGCTCAAGAAGCCTTTGTGCGAGTGTTTTTCTCACTCAATGTTGTGGTTGCCCGCTTTCAAGCGTTGACTACGTTTGGAGCCGGAATCGATCGTCTATCCACATTTGCTGAATTTTTAGAGCAGACCGCATCCACGCCAGAATCCGACTCGGTTGACTCAACGATTCAAACGGTTGAAGCTGACCGCTTGGCGATCGAGCATCTAACGCTAGAAACGCCTAATCATCAACGGACATTAATCGACAATTTATCTGTAGAAGTGCCGACAGGACAGGGACTTTTGGTGATGGGAGCGAGCGGTTGCGGGAAAAGCTCGCTGCTAAGGGCGATCGCAGGGTTATGGAATTCTGGCAAGGGTACGATCGTGCGTCCGGCTGCTGACCAAATTCTCTTCTTACCTCAGCGTCCTTATATGATATTGGGCACACTGCGAGAACAAATCTTGTACCCCAACACTACGATCGAGGTGGAAGAAAAACAGCTAGAGCAAATTCTAGAGTGGGCGAACTTAGCAGATCTTGCCAAACGATTTGGCGGGTTTGACACTCAGCAAGATTGGGCAGACATCCTATCCTTGGGCGAACAACAGCGTCTCACCTTTGCTCGTCTATTTCTCAACAAACCAAGCTACGCAATTTTAGACGAAGCCACCAGCGCTTTAGATGCCGACAATGAAGAACGGCTTTATCAGCAGCTGCAGGCAATTGACACCACCTTTTTGAGTGTGGGGCACCGATCGACTTTAGCTAACTATCACGCGCGAGTGTTGAACCTATCTCCAGATAAATCCTGGCAATTAAAGGAATCAGTTTCCAAGAGTTAACGACCCATCATCCATCATTGCAAAACCCTGTAGAGACGTTTCGGTGAAACGTCTCCACGCCATCGGGCAAACGCATAATTTGTCGCCTCTATGAATCAACGTAAATTCGATGAATCCTCGAACTACACCGATCTGATTTTTAAACGCAAGAGATCGCGGGTCATGGCAAAATCGGCGCGAGACGTTTCACCGAAACGTCTCTACAGCATTGGGTAAATCCCCGCTACACCGAAACAGACACCTTACTCCCTTCCGTGCTAGCTTCTGGCGTATCTTTTTCAGATGGCGGCACCACTTGCCAAAACTTGGGTAGATAATCTGACCAGTTTGCTAAGATCGCTGTCGCTTTTGGACTGTTTGTACGATCGCGGTGCGCCTCAATGAGTTCTTTCAACTGTTGCTCACCCGCAGGCGTAATCACCCGCTGGACTTTCACAATCTCTGGGTTGACCTTTGATTGAAAGCTGCCATCTTCATCTAAGAAGTATGCCAAACCGCCCGTCATACCCGCTCCCACGTTGCGACCTGAGCGACCGAGAACGACGATCGTGCCGCCTGTCATGTATTCGCAACAGTGGTCACCCACCCCTTCAACTACGGCTTGAGCCTGAGAATTGCGAACTGCAAATCGTTCTCCTGCTTGACCGTTGGCAAATAAGCTGCCGCCCGTCGCGCCATAGAGACAGGTGTTGCCAATAATCACACTTTGAGCAGGATCGTAGGTAATGTTTGCAGTTGGCTTGATGGCGATCTCGCCGCCGTGCATTCCTTTACCCACATAGTCGTTTGCCTCACCTTCCAAGTTGAGCGTCATCCCTGGAAGGTTAAACGCTCCGAAGCTTTGACCCACACTGCCGTTAAAATTCAGCGTGACGTGACCGCCAAAGCCTGTGTTGCCGTAGCGCTTAGCGATCGCTCCCGCCAAGCGAGCACCCACTGTCCGATCGGTGTTCACTACCTTCATTGTTTTGGCTGCGTAAGTCTGATTTTGGATCGCCGCCTGAATGTCAGCATCACTCAGCAACTCATCATCTAGCACAACACCGTTGCTGTGAACCGATTCGTGATTCAGCCAGTCACGATTTTCGCGAGTGTCAGGAAGCTGAGTCAAACAGCTTAGGTTCAGGCTCTTTGTTTTAGTCAGGTGAACCGATTCACGCACTTTCAATAAATCTGAGCGACCGATGATTTCATTAAGCGTGCAGTATCCCAAACGAGCTAACAGCGATCGTACTTCTTCGGCGACGAAGTAGAAGAAGTTAACAACGTGCTCAGGGGTACCCGGAAAGCGTTTCCGCAGTTCTTCTTTTTGACTTGCTACGCCAACCGGACAGTTGTTGGTATGGCAGATTCGCGCCATGATGCAGCCTTCGGCAATCATCGCGATCGAGCCAAATCCATATTCTTCGCCGCCCATCAGTGCCGCCATGATGATATCCCAGCCCGTCTTAATGCCCCCATCTACGCGCAGCAGAACGCGATCGCGCAGTTGATTTTCCATCAATACGCGATGCACTTCGGTTAAGCCCAACTCCCACGGGCTACCTGCGTGTTTGATTGAACTTAAAGGAGACGCGCCTGTGCCGCCATCGTGACCAGAGATTTGAATGATGTCAGCATTGGCTTTAGCAACGCCTGCCGCGATCGTGCCAATGCCCACTTCTGCCACCAATTTCACCGAGACTTGCGCCACTGGATTAATTTGATGCAGGTCAAAGATGAGTTGTGACAGATCCTCAATCGAGTAAATGTCATGGTGGGGCGGCGGCGAAATCAGCGTCACTCCGGGCTTCGATCGTCGCAGCATCGCAATATAAGGACTCACTTTTGGACCAGGCAACTGTCCACCTTCACCTGGCTTGGCACCTTGAGCGATCTTGATCTCGATTTGCTTTGCGCTCATCAAATATTCTGGGGTTACGCCAAACCGACCAGAGGCAACTTGTTTAATTGCAGAATTGGCAATATCACCATTTTGCAATCCCTTTAGATGGGGTAACAGAGGAGAGAGACCCGTGTCATCAACATCTTTGAGAATGTTGAACCGGACAGGATCTTCGCCACCCTCACCCGAATTGGATTTACCGCCGATGCGATTCATCGCGATCGCCAAGACTTCGTGCGCCTCTCGTGAAAGAGCGCCCAGCGACATCCCACCTGTGCAGAATCGCTTGACGATCTCGGTTACAGCCTCGACCTCTTCGATCGGAATTGAAGGACGATCGCTCTTGAAATCGAGCAAATCCCGCAATGCAGTCAGAGGGCGACCTTGCAGATGTTTTTGATAAAGCTCATAGTGGTCAAAGCTCTTCGTTGCAACCGCTTTGTGTAAATGCTTCGCCATTTCAGGGCTGTTCATGTGATACTCGCCACCCGGACGGTATTGCACAAACCCATAGTTTTCCAATTTTTTGCCCACGAGTTCAGGAAAGGCGCGGCAGTGAAACGATAAAACTTCTTGCGCGAGTTCTGTCACGGTCAAGCCACCCAACCGAGAAGCCGTTCCATAAAAGCCAAGATTGAGCAAGTCAGATCCGATCCCGATCGCTTCAAAAATCTGCGCGCCTTGATAGCTTGCCAAGAGTGAAATTCCCATCTTTGAGAGAATTTTCAACAATCCATCTTCGATCGCCTTGCGGAAATTCGCTTGAACCGCAGCTAAACTTGCTAACTTGATCTTGCCCCGCTCCATCAGGCTCTTGGTTCTAGAATCGCCCCACCACTGACGAACGGTTTCCAACGCTAGATAAGGACACACGGCACTCGCGCCATAGCCAATCAAGCAGGCAAAATGATGAGTGCTCCACGCTTGGGCTGTATCGACGACGATCGAAGCCTGCATCCTCAATCCCTGACGGATCAAGTGATGATGAACCGCTCCTACAGCCAGCAGAGGCGGAATGTAACTGTGATCTACACTGAGATTGCTGACTTTGCCCGTCGCATTGAGTCGATCGCTCAAAATCAAAATCTTCTTCCCAGCCCGGACTGCCTCAGTCGCCTTTTGACACAGATCCGTCACTGCACGTCTGAGTCCTTCAGGTCCCGCTGCGATCTCAAATAGCGTCGAGAGGTCTGCCGCCTCAAACCCGGAATTCCGAACCTGATCTAAGTCTCCCTCGTCTAGAATTGGGGATTCTAATTTCAGCATCTTTGCATACTCAGGCTTGGCTTCTAGTAGGTTCCCCCGTTCTCCAAGCTGCATAGTGAGAGACATCACCAGCTTTTCTCGCAGCGGGTCGATCGCCGGATTAGTCACCTGAGCAAATCGCTGCTTGAAATAGTCATAGAGCAGGTGAGGTTTCTCTGACAGCACCGCTAACGGAATGTCATCTCCCATGCAAAAAGTCGGCTCTTTGCCCTGTGCCGCCATCTCCTGAATGATCATCTCCACATCTTCGGAGGTATAGCCAAACGCAGTCTGATAGCCCAACAGGGCTTGAGCGTTCATTACAGGTGCTTCTACCGCAGGTTGGGTTTGCAGATCACGACGATTTTGCCGCAGCCAATCCCCATAGGGGTGAGCCGACGCAACACGCTGCTTTAGCTCCCAGTTTTTTAAGACTTCATGAGTCTCCAGATCAAAGGCAATCATCTGCCCAGGACCGAGACGACCTTTTTCGAGAATCTCAGATTCAGGAACCTCGACGACTCCGGCTTCAGATGCCACGATCAAATAACCATCGCGAGTAACGGTATAGCGAGCGGGACGCAGACCATTGCGATCGAGCGTTGCTCCAACTCGCTTTCCATCACTAAACACCAGCAAAGCCGGACCATCCCAAGGCTCTTGAATACCGCTGTAATACTCGTAAAAATCAACGATTTCTGGATGATCTATCAAATCAGGCTGGTTTTTATAAGCCTCTGGCACCATGATCATCAGCGCTTCCATCGGGCTGCGTCCAGAACGCACGAGGAGTTCCATGACGTTATCTAAGTTCGCTGAGTCGCTGTTGTCAGAATTGACGCTAGGCGTTAGCTCAGAGATGCGATCGCCCCAATTAGAGTGGGCGATGTCTGCCTCTCGTGCTCTCATCCAGTTGACGTTGCCGAGCAGAGTGTTGATTTCACCGTTATGACCCAATAACCGCATCGGTTGTGCAAGCGGCCATTTTGGCAACGTGTTTGTGCTAAAGCGACGGTGATAAACAGCAAACGTGCTCTTGTAAGCAGGATTTTTGAGATCTTCGTAGAATTCGCCTAAGACTGCCGATCTCACCATTCCTTTGTAGACGATCGTGCGATTTGAGAACGAACACACATAAAACTCTGCCAGCGCTGGGTCGCCATTCTCAGACAGCGCTCTCAAAATTCGCTTGCGAACCAGGTAAAGTCGTCGCTCTAAATCTTCACCCTGAAGCTGATCTGAATGCACTAAAATCTGCTCGATTTGTGGCTGGTTCTCTCGTGCCTGAATTCCGAGCAAGGCAGGCTTGATAGGAACCTCCCGCCACCCTAAAACGGTCAGCCCTTCTTCTGCTAAAACCTGGTCTGAAATCTGTCTTGCTGTGGCAGCGGCGGCAGCATTTTGGGGCAAGAACATCATGCCTATGCCCATCTGTGCCTTTTGTATAGGTTGAAGCCCGTTAGAGCTTGCCCATGCGCCAAGAATTTCCCAAGGGATTGCCGTCATCAACCCTGCTCCGTCTCCAGAATCTTGGTCAGCACTACAGCCACCCCGATGCTCTAAGCAGGTCAGTGCAGACAGCGCTTTCACAACCAGATCATGACTCTCTCTGCCTTGCTGGTCGGCGATGAAACCCACCCCACAAGCATCCCGTTCCTCTATAAGCCAAGGTTGACCTGCATACCCAGCATCGGTTTCTTGAGGTAGCTGATTGTCTAAACGTGCACTTGCTTTGATCATGGAATCGCTCATTTCATTCATAGCCAACGGGAGAATAGGTCTGTGAAAAACGGACTGCAACGCGATCGGGTCTCATCCACCCGCTTTTGGCATCTACTGCTGATCACACATTGTTAGAAACTTTATAAAGAAATACAGCGACACAACTGATATGGATGGCACAATCCAGTAAAAATTTGTAGAGGTCAACCTGCTCATTTAAGGTTGGACAGAAGCCCAACAGAACTCTGTTGTTCTGTCAACGTCACCACTCCTATGCAAACCACCAGTTAAAGTCTCAGAACGCGGACAGAGATTGTCCTACGCTAAAAGATTTAACTCTGCCTAAGGGATGTGCCAGAGGGCATGATCATGAAGTAAGAATCTTATAAAAAATTTGCTTTTCTGACAATCCCCATGCCTTATTCGGGTTGCTGAATCTCTTAATTCCTTCAAATCCATCACTATTGCAGAGAATATGCAGCAATACCTACAGATCCATGCTACTCAGATTTAGCCAAATTAGGGGCATTTCAAGGGAGTGCGGCTTAGAAAGTCAGTGTTTCGTGATAGATCGATCTGCCAACGCTAGAAATTTCAGAAACCTAAATAAAACACCCTGAGAACATTCGTCGCGCTCTGTCAGTCACTTTTAGAAAACTTGCCTGAAATCATTAAGAAATCTGTGGTCAATCCTAAAACTCATCGCCTGCCACGATCGTCAGATTCCTGTCTAACCTGGCATCGTCTCCCAAAAATCCTCACTCCAATTGCAGTTACCTCGATCGTGGGTTTCACTGTCAGCTTTCCAGCGATCGCCGCTCCCCTTAAAATGCCCTCCGTAGTTAAGCCGTCACTCACGATTGCCCAAGTACCTATTCAACAGACGAGCCAAATCTCCCTAAACGGTCGCATCGTCACCCTACCCTGGAACCAATGGCAGACCGCAGGAACGACTCGCATTGGAGTAAGCGACACTGCCTTCGTCCAGCTATTTGGAGCGCAGTTACTCAACACTTCGACGGTCACTAATCAACCTATTGACTGGTTTGATAGCGCACCCCTCCCCCTACCAACCCGGCTCGCCCCTCCTTTTCGCTACCTTGACATCACAAGTCTGGCTCAACAGCTAGGATGGCAACTTCAGCCTCAAGGCAATACACTGCACGTTTCTACTCCATCTGCAAGAGTGCTAGCAGTTCAGCAAGGACAGCAACCTGCTGGAGAACGGATGGTCATTCACCTCGATCGTCCCACTCCCTATCAGGTCGATCCTCAAAGCCAAGAACTGATCCTCACACTTGATGCTAGAACTGACCCAGCATTAGTGCAGAGCTTTAAAGCCAAGCCAGGAAATCAAATCAAATCGCTTAGATTAGAAACGATCGGAGACCGAACGACCCTCCGAGTAGGTATTCCGATCAGTTTGCGTCCGCAGATTTCAACCTTATCTAATCCCAGCCGCATTGTTCTTGATATTCGACCCGATTATTTGCCCGATCGTGACGTTCTCTGGGCACCAGGGTTGCGCTGGAGACAACGCTACTTAACAGTAGGGATGGCTCAATTTCCGGTCGTTTGGCTAGAGGCAAATCCTCGTCAACCAGGTCTGAGCCTCCGACCGATTCTTCCTGGCTCGACAGCCGTTCCTAGCATCGCGCCCTTAATTCAGACGGCGCGGCAGTCGCAGGCGATCGCTGCCATCAACGGTGGATTCTTCAATCGTAAAAATCAACTGCCCTTAGGAGCGATTCGTCGCGGCGGTGAGTGGTTCTCTAGCCCTATCCTCAACCGTGGCGTATTTGCCTGGAATGATCAGGGAGGAGTCAAAGTTGATCGCTTGACGCTGCAAGAAACGATCGTTACCTCTGCTGGACAGCGCTTTCCTCTAACGGCATTGAATAGTGGCTACGCTCAGGCAGGGATGGCTCGTTATACGACCGCTTGGGGATCAGCCTACGCTACTTTGGTTCAAAACGAAGTTCTACTCACAGTGCAAAATAATCGGGTGACTGAGCAGCGAACTGGGGCAGCACCTGGGAGTCTGGTTTCAATTCCTGCTGATGGATATCTGCTAGTCATTCGTTCTAACCCTGAGATCGCCGCGTCTTTCCCGATCGACACGCCACTTCAGCTTGAAAGCACCACCCTTCCATCTGATCTCAGTCTCTACCCCAACATCACGGGTGCCGGACCGCTCCTGATCCAAAACGGGCAGATTGTCTTAGATGCAAAAGCCGAACAGTTTAGTGCTGCTTTTATTCGCGAACTAGCGGCTCGCAGTGCGATCGGGCAAGCTAGGGACGGCACTATCTTGCTCGTGACTGTCCACGATCGCATTGGCGGGAAAGGGGCAACCTTATTAGAAATAGCGCAAATCATGAATCAGTTAGGCGCAGTCAACGCCCTAAACCTAGACGGTGGAAGCTCAACCACTCTATATTTAGGAGGACAAATTCTCAATCGCCCCGATCGCAGTTCTGCCCGAATCTATAACGGCATCGGTGTTTTTCTCCAATCAACTCCTTAGCGATGCAAAGTTAAGTCGGCTTCAAGTTCAAAGTCGCTGAAATGAAGAGTTAGTGAAATTCTTCTAAATTCCTCCATTCTGACTGGTGTCCATTAGAACTCTTTGTTAATCTTGTCGGTTGTTCCAGGTTGCAATTCTTAGACGATCGTGCGGTGTAGGAACCTCCATCTCCCTCGATCGAGCAGTTCAGTAATTAATTATCAGCGTGATACAGGAGAGGAAACGGTGGCTCAACCTCAAGAAATGATTCAAACTCCAACATTGACCTTATCAGCATCGCCCCTTAGAGGAGCGGCAGCAACCGAGCTTCGCCCTTGGGGTTCATTCACCACTCTTGAAGAAGGACGCGGATATAAAATCAAGCGCATTGAGGTGCGACCAGGACACCGCCTCAGCCTACAAATGCACCACCATCGTAGTGAACATTGGATCGTAGTCTCAGGAACAGCGAAGGTTACCTGCGGCGAAGAAGACCTCGTACTCAGCAGCAATCAATCAACTTACGTTCCTCAGTGTACGGCTCATCGATTGGAGAATCCTGGTGTGATTCCGCTCATACTCATTGAAGTTCAAAACGGTGAGTATCTCGGCGAAGATGACATCATCCGCTTTCAAGACGATTACTCTCGGGCTGGTTCTAGCCATTAATTCGTAAACTCACGAATTCAATGTCACAGTTTTATGAGGAGGCAGCTATTTTATTTAACTGCCTCCTTAATTTTTTTCGATTTTAGTTAGAGTACTCAAGATATGACTCTGCACGATACGATCAGCTGCACCCCATTTTGCCTCAAACGCTCGATCGTATGATTCATCTAAGTCATTCTGCGGTTGAAGAAATTCTTCGCCTCAAATTAAGACAACAAAACTCGCGAGTCTTTTTCCGTTTGGGCATTCAACCCACAGGCTGCGCTGGGCTATCTTACGTGACGAAATTTGATGGGCAGATACAGCCAGACGATCAAATTTACGACTGCAACGGCATTCAAGTCGCGATCGATGCCGACAGTCTGACCCATCTTCGAGGTTTGACGCTAGACTATTCAGAGGATCTTATGGGAGGAAGCTTTCGCTTTCATAACCCCAATGCTATTAAAAGCTGCGACTGTGGAAATTCGTTCTCAACTGCACACACTATGGTTAGGGTAGTTCCTTAGATACTTGAATACCTTTGATATCTTTGCCTACTTGCAATTATAAAGATTGTTTGACAGAGGCACCGATAGATTGGTATATTTAACGTTTGTTGAAATTTGGAACAGTCAAAAGACTGCACACGCTATAAAAAATGCCCACAATCCAGCAACTCATTCGTGACGAGCGCAGTAAAGCGCAAAAGAAGACTAAATCTCCAGCTCTCAAGAGTTGTCCACAGCGTCGTGGTGTCTGCACGAGAGTCTACACGACGACTCCCAAAAAACCCAACTCTGCTCTGCGTAAAGTTGCGCGGGTTCGTCTAACCTCTGGTTTTGAAGTTACGGCTTACATTCCTGGCATTGGTCATAACCTCCAGGAGCACTCCGTTGTAATGATTCGTGGTGGTCGGGTCAAAGACCTTCCCGGTGTTCGCTACCATATTATTCGTGGAACTCTTGACACCGCTGGGGTGAAAGACCGTAAGCAAGGACGCTCTAAATACGGTGCAAAGCGTCCTAAGAAAGCTTCATAAGATTCGTCAAATCGTCAAGTCTAGGCTTAAAATTTGCGGTCTTCTGTCTGATTTCACTCACTTCCGACTTCATTCCCAACACCAATCAGTTGGCAGTCATTGTCTAAAGAACAGCTTTGAAGAGAGTTCTTTCTATACTTTCTCGAAGCTGTTTGTGTGCCCTGACTCTACGATCCGTATTCTGTTACCCTAAAAAGGTTACAACCAAAGTAAATCCTTGATTTTTCTCTAGAAGGCTCACTATGTCTCGTCGCGTTGTCATTAAAAAGCGTCCTGTTCCGCCCGACCCCGTTCACAACTCTCGTCTCGTCAGCATGATGATGCGAAGAATCATGAGAAGCGGCAAAAAGTCTTTGGCTTCTCGCATTATCTATGATGCCTTTGAAACCATCCAAGAACGGACGGGAACTGAACCCCTTGAAGTCTTTGAACGGGCAGTTCGGAATGCAACGCCTTTGGTCGAAGTTAAAGCGCGTCGAGTTGGTGGTGCCACCTATCAAGTGCCGATGGAAGTTCGCCCTGATCGCGGAATCGCTCTCGCACTACGTTGGCTGATTCAGTTCTCGCGTCAACGTCCCGGTCGAACAATGTCTGCTAGACTCGCCAACGAGTTGATGGATGCCGCCAACGAAACCGGAAGCGCAATTCGCAAGCGCGAAGAAACGCATCGGATGGCAGAAGCCAACAAAGCGTTCGCACACTATCGCTATTGATAAAGCATAAAATCTTAATAGAAGCGATTGTGCTTCTTAATCCACTTATGCGACAGAGACTAAGGAGGTAGCTGTGGCTCGGACAACCCCGCTCGAACGAGTACGCAACATTGGAATTGCAGCCCACATTGACGCGGGCAAAACGACGACAACCGAGCGGATTTTGTTCTATTCGGGTGTCGTTCATAAAATTGGTGAGGTTCACGAAGGAACCGCAACGACCGACTGGATGGAGCAGGAGCGTGAGCGTGGCATTACCATTACGGCTGCCGCGATCAGTACTAGCTGGAAGGATCACAAAATCAACATTATTGACACGCCTGGGCACGTAGACTTCACAATCGAGGTGGAGCGCTCAATGCGAGTGTTGGATGGTGTGATTGCAGTGTTTTGCTCAGTGGGGGGTGTCCAGCCTCAGTCTGAAACTGTTTGGAAGCAGGCAAATCGCTACAACGTCCCCCGAATCGTCTTTGTCAACAAGATGGATCGGACAGGAGCGAACTTTTACAAGGTCTACGATCAAGTTCGCGATCGTCTCCGCGCAAACGCAGTGCCTATTCAGATCCCGATCGGGGCTGAAGATAAGCTCAGAGGAATTGTCGATCTTGTGAAAATGCGTGCTTACATCTACAACAACGATGCAGGCACAGATATCGAAGAGACTGACATTCCGGATGATGTCAAGGATCTGGCAGCCGAATATCGCACCAAACTGATTGAGTCGGTGGCAGAAACCAGCGACGCACTGATGGAGAAATACTTCGCGGGCGAGGAGATCACTGAAGAAGAGGTCAGAAAAGCGATTCGTAAAGGTACGATCGAAGGAGTCAACGGTGAATTCTTTGTGCCAATGCTCTGCGGATCTGCCTTTAAAAACAAAGGCGTTCAGCTAATGTTGGATGCGGTGATCGATTATCTTCCCTCTCCGCTTGATGTTCCTCCTGTGCAAGGCTTGCTTGCTGACGGTACCACTGTTGAGCGGAGAGCAGACGACAGCTTGCCGATGTCTGCTTTGGCGTTCAAAGTGATGTCAGACAAGTTTGTCGGTCGTTTAACCTTCGTTCGCGTCTACTCTGGCGTTCTCAAGAAAGGGAGCTATGTCCTAAACTCTTCTAAAGGCAAGAAAGAGCGGGTTTCTCGGCTAATTATCTTGAAAGCGGACGATCGCATCGATGTTGATGAACTGCGAGCGGGCGACTTAGGCGCTGTTCCCGGTTTGTCTGATACATTAACTGGAGACACTCTGTGTGACGAGAATGCACCTGTGATTCTGGAAACGCTGTTTATTCCAGAGCCGGTTATTTCTGTTGCAGTTGAGCCTAAGACAAAGCAGGATATGGAGAAACTCTCCAAGGCACTAAAAGCTTTGTCTGAGGAAGATCCGACTTTCCGAGTCAACATTGACCAGGAAACCAATCAGACCATTATTGCTGGAATGGGTGAGCTTCACCTGGAGATTCTAGTCGATCGCATGATGCGCGAATTCAAGGTTGAGGCAAACGTGGGTGCTCCCCAAGTTGCTTACCGTGAAACCATCCGTAAAGCTGTCAAGGCTGAAGGACGGTTTGTTCGCCAGAGTGGTGGTAAAGGTCAATATGGTCACGTCGTGATCACAGTGGAACCTGGGGAACCGGGAACTGGGTTTGAATTTGTCTCCAAAATTGTGGGCGGCACTGTTCCGAAGGAATACGTCGGTCCTGCAGAACAAGGGATGAAGGAGGCTTGTGAGTCTGGCATCCTAGCAGGCTACCCACTCATTGATGTGAGAGCAACCCTGATCGATGGGTCTTACCACGAGGTTGACTCAAACGAGATGGCATTTAAGATCGCAGGTTCGATGGCGATTAAAGATGGGGTCATGAAAGCTTCGCCCGTCCTTCTAGAGCCAGTGATGAAGGTCGAAGTTGAAGTACCCGAAGATTTCCTCGGTCCCGTGATGGGCAATCTGATTTCTCGCAGAGGTCAGATTGAATCTCAAGGCGTTGAGCGAGGAATTGCGAAGGTTTCAACCAAAGTCCCCTTGGCTGAGATGTTCGGTTATGCCACCGATATTCGGTCTATGACTCAGGGTCGAGGTACGTTTACAATGGAATTTAGCCATTATGAAGAAGTGCCTCGTAACGTGGCTGAAACGATCATCGCTAAGAACAAAGGGAACGCATAATCAGAAAGAGGAACAATAACACATGGCACGCGCAAAGTTTGAACGGACGAAGCCCCACGTCAACATTGGCACAGTTGGTCACGTTGACCACGGTAAAACTACATTGACGGCTGCAATCACGATGACCCTATCGGCATTGGGTCAGGCAACCGGGAAGAAGTATGACGAGATCGATGCTGCTCCTGAAGAGAAGGCGAGAGGGATTACGATCAATACCGCTCACGTCGAATATGAAACAGCCGCACGTCACTATGCTCACGTAGACTGTCCGGGTCACGCTGACTATGTGAAAAACATGATCACAGGTGCAGCTCAAATGGATGGTGGCATTCTAGTAGTGTCTGCTGCTGACGGTCCGATGCCCCAGACCCGTGAGCACATCTTGTTAGCAAGACAGGTAGGCGTTCCTCGTCTCGTGGTTTTCTTGAATAAGAAAGACATGGTAGATGACGAAGAACTGCTAGAACTCGTTGATCTAGAAGTTCGTGAGCTTCTCAGTTCCTACGATTTTCCTGGTGATGACATTCCGATCGTGTCAGGTTCTGCCCTGCAAGCGCTAGAGTACATGACCGCCAACCCTAAGACAAAGCGAGGCGAGAACGATTGGGTTGATGCTATCTATAAGCTTATGGACGAGGTTGACGCTTACATCCCCACTCCTGAGCGGGAAGTAGATAAGCCTTTTCTAATGGCGGTGGAAGATGTCTTTTCCATCACGGGTCGCGGTACGGTCGCAACTGGGCGAATTGAGCGTGGCACGGTCAAGGTGCAGGATGAAGTCGAGCTGGTGGGCATCAGAAACACCCAGAAGACGACTGTAACCGGGATTGAGATGTTCAAAAAGAGCCTCGATCAAGGTCTGGCTGGTGACAACGCTGGTATTCTGCTTCGCGGTCTCAAGAAAGAAGATATCGAGCGCGGCATGGTCATTGCCAAGCCGGGTTCGATCACGCCTCACACTCTGTTTGAGTCTGAAGTGTACATTCTCAAGAAAGAAGAAGGGGGTCGTCACACGCCTTTCTTCCCTGGCTACCGTCCTCAGTTCTACGTGCGGACAACCGATGTGACTGGCACCATCAGCAACTTCACCTCTGATGATGGCAGTGAGGCTGAGATGGTTATGCCGGGCGACCGTATCAAAATGACCGTTGAGCTGATCAACCCAATCGCCATTGAGCAGGGAATGCGGTTTGCAATCCGTGAAGGTGGTCGCACAGTGGGTGCTGGTGTCGTCGCCAAGATCCTTAAATAGGTTTAAAGATCTGTAGTATGCTATCAGCGGTCAGCTAAATAGCAAGGCTGCTGATAGCTTCAGTTTTTGAACCCAAGCATTTAATTCAGAACCTAGACAATTTAAAGAGTTACCCATGGCAACGATTCAGCAGCAGAAAATTCGGATTCGTTTGAAAGCATTTGACCGCCGTCTTTTAGACACCTCTTGCGAGAAAATTGTAGACACCGCCAATCGCACGAACGCTACAGCAGTTGGTCCGATTCCTCTCCCAACTCGTCGTCGCATTTATTGTTTACTGCGCTCACCTCACGTAGACAAAGACTCCCGTGAGCATTTTGAGACTCGGACTCATCATCGCATTATTGACATCTATCAACCTTCGTCTAAAACGATCGATGCTTTGATGAAACTCGACTTGCCCGCGGGTGTTGATATTGAAGTGAAGTTATAAGCAACTTTACATCACGAATCTGCACGAGCCGAATGCAGGGATCATTTAAATGTTTCCTGCATTTTGCGTTGATGAATTTTATCTGAAACCTTCTCCCCGCATCGATTCTTACAGCTCAGATCAGCTAGAGTAAAGGAAGGAGCAGTCTTTTTGGTTGGCAAATAATGGCACCTTCATCGATCGCAGTTCGAGAACTTCCTATTTTTCCATTACCCGAAGTGGTTTTGTTTCCAGGTAGACCCCTACCTCTACACGTCTTTGAGTTTCGCTACCGAATGATGATGAATACGATCCTGGAAAGCGATCGTCGTTTCGGGGTGTTGATGTGGGATCAAGTGCAGGGTAAGCCTGCTTTGGTTGGGTGTTGTGCAGAAATCGTTCAGTTTCATCGACTGCCAGACGATCGAATGAAGGTGTGGACATTAGGGCAACAACGATTTAGAGTTTTAGAATATGTCCGTGAGAAGCCCTATCGAGTTGGCTTAGTCGAATGGATTGAAGATCACCCTCCGATCCAAGATTTAAGACCGCTATCAAGTAATGTCAGTCAGTTATTGCAAGACGTAGTTCGCTTGTCTGCAAAGCTGACCGGGCAAGAAATAGAGCTTCCTGAAACGATTCCAGATCTGCCGACTGAGTTGTCTTACTGGGTTGCTAGTAATCTCTACGGAGTAGCAGATGAGCAACAGTCATTATTAGAGATGCAAGATACCGCAGCTCGCCTAGATCGTGAAGCGGAAATTTTGACATCGACGCGCAATCATTTAGCAGCCCGTACCGTCTTAAAAGACACGCTTGGAGAGACATCAGAGTAGGCAGTTGTATGGGTTAAGTCAGATTGACAAAACATCGTAACTGCCAAAAATCTTTAGGGTTTCTGTATGATTCGCTAATTCTGCCAATGCTGACCGCATTGAGGGAGCTTTAGCATTCGCTTCTAAATCAATGAAGAAGAAATACTCTCCCAGAGAACGTTTGGTTGGGCGTGACTCAATGCGACTCAAGTTGATATTGCGTTGTGCAAAAATCTGAAGGGGCGTGACCAAGGCTCCTGGCTGATTTGCTCCTACGCTAAAAGCTAATGACGTATAAGCTCCGCCCGGAGAGGGTTCCAGCCCAAGCAGCAAGAATCGAGTACAGTTGTCTGGATAGTCATTGATTGGACAAATCAAAATCGGCAAGTGATGTAACTGGGCAGCGCGTTGAGAAGAGATAGCCGCGATCGTCGAATCTCCATCTAAGTATTGCAGGGCTTCTGTAGTAGAATTGAGCGCTATGCGTTGGGCTTTTGGCAAGAACTTGTCTAACCATTTTTGACACTGTGCTAGAGCTTGAGGGTGAGAATAGACGACTCGAATAGTGTCCCAATTTTCAGCACGAGATAGCAATGCGTGAAAAATTGGCATCACTAGCGCACGTTGAATTCTTAAGCCGTCTAGCTGCCAGAGATTGTCTAGCGTCATTGTGACACTGCCCTCGATCGAGTTCTCGATCGGCACGACTGCTAGCTGCGCTTCCTTAGACGCAACTGCTTCTAACGTCTGACCAATACTGGGATAAGGACTTAGGATGGCATCCTGTCCCATCTCTTGCTTTAGCCAGTCTAGACACGCAATCGCAGCAGCTTCGGTGTAGGTGCCGGGAGGTCCGAGGTGTGCGATCGAGATTGCCATCTCACTACTCTTTTTCTAAACAATTACTTAATACTTCGCTAGGGCTACTTCTATTCATGAGAAGCTGGTTAGAATTACTTAACAACTAGCTCTCATTCATTAAACCCCTACACTATTATTGATGGATATTCGGTTTGCTGCTTTCCAATCTGTTGAGATCGTTGTTCCAGACCAGCCGATTCCGATCGTTCACTATTTGCGTCAGCCACAGCGAGTGGTGAATGCCCTCGCCGCCTCTAGTCGCGTCGAATCGCTAAATGAAGATCGGTTTCGCCTTACGATGCGCCCGTTGAGTTTTATGTCTCTCAACATTCAGCCAACCGTAGATATGAAAGTGTGGGCAGACTCTAACGGGGCGATTAGTGTGAAGTCGATCGCTTGTGAGATTCGCGGTGTTGAATATATAAACCAGCGCTTTTCTCTCAATCTGGTAGGGCAGCTTTATCCAACTCAAGTCGATCAGACTACTTATCTAAAAGGACGAGCCGATTTAGACGTGCAAGTCGAGTTACCACCACCCTTTTTGATGACCCCTAAGTTTTTGTTAGAGAAGGCTGGAAATGGTTTGTTGCTGAGTGTTTTGAGTACGATTAAGCAACGATTGCTGCATCAACTCCTGCTTGACTATCGAAACTGGGCAACGAGTCAATCAGAACCAGCAGCTACTCAAAGACAGCTCATATTTCCGGTTAATCACTCTGTATCCTAATTCAATCATTCCAACTGAAGTAGTGCCTTTTGAATAGGAGCATAGCTGCGGCGATGAACAGGGGTAACGCCGAGCGTCTCGATCGCTCTCAAATGTTCTTTTGTCCCATACCCAGCGTTGTGTTCCCAGCCATACCCAGGATGCCGCATTGCCAATCGTTTTAAGAAGCGATCGCGACGCACTTTAGCGACGATCGAGGCACAGGCGATCGCGTATGAAGAAGCGTCTCCGTCAATGATGGCAGTATGCGCTCCTAAATCAGCTACCTTGATTTCGCGTCCGTCAATCAGGGCATGATCGATCGGTTGAATGCGCCGTAACGAGCGCTGCATTGCTAAATAGGATGCCTTGAGCACGTTAAATTGTTCAATTTCTGCAAGGGTAGCGATGCCGACTCCTACGGCTGTAGCTTGATCTAGAATTTGAGCAAAAAGACGCTCGCGCTGAGCGGCGGACAAAAGCTTAGAGTCACGAACTCCTGCAATCATTGAACAATGAGAAGGAAGCAGTACAGCGGCTGCCACAATCAGACCACACAAGCTTCCGAGCCCTGCCTCGTCTACGCCCGCCACTCGTCGCTGTCCCTGATTCCAAAAAGTTTGCTCAATCTCTAAGCTTGGATTTTTAACCACATCAATGTCCAAATTACATAGCTCAAACAGGGGAAGTCGAGGTGAGTGAAGTCTCATCTTCTCTTGTCAAAGCTCTAAATTTACTCACCTGCGGTTGCAGAAGACCGACGGCGACGACGACGAGTAACCAGTGCTTCTTCGTCTGGTTCGGGGGCAGGTTGTTCGTCTAAGGTCGGTTCTAAAGTAGGCTCTGGGGTAAAGGTAGGAGTCAAAAGAGGTTCAGGTTCAGCAACGATTCTAGCAGACGGCTTTTTCCGAACTCTTAAAGAAATAGGTTCAGGGATGGGCGGAGGAGAGTTCTCTACATCTAGGGTCAGGTCTTCATCCTCAATCTCTGGAGCTTCTGTGACTTGAGTGGGCAGTGGCGGGGGAGCTTGCCCAGGTAGCGTCACAAAGATGCTTGCTGACTTCGGGTTTTTTAATTCCTGCGTGGTGAGCACGATCGGTGAAATTCCCATCCATGCATAAACGTCTTGCTCATCAGGAGTCATCTCAACATACACAGACTCAGGCGGTTCAGCCGCAGGCTTAACCCCTCCGCGCCGAGGAGCACGGCTCCGTTTATCTTCGATCGGTCTAACCTCTTCCGCCGCTGACGATTCTTCTGAAATGGGAGTCACTGCTGTCTCAGGAAGGGGTTCCGATCGGGGAATAACAGGAGCTACTGTAGTCGGACTGGGAGCATATCGAGTAGGTTCTTCCCAAGGAGTCACTTTGGCTGTAGCTCCCTCTTTGGGTGTCGGACCGTCTACTCGTCTCCGCCGCCGCCGATTTGCACCGCCTCGACCGCGCTCTTGATAGCTGGGATGATTGAGCAACTCTAGATCCTGATCGCCGTTATCGCCCTCGGCATCATCCCCTTCCCAAAACAAGTCAGTTGCAGCAGGAAGTTCTCGGCGGGGTTCGGGAGGACGACGGCTCTCACGGTTTTCTCTCAAGGAAACTGCCGATCGCTCCAAGCTTTCCCCTTCATCATCATGAGATTCTCCAGGCAAGTGAGCTAAAAGCCCCAATCCACCGCAGGTTGCACAAGGGCGACCAAACAATTCGTAGATATTTTTGCCCTGACGTTTGCGAGTGAGTTCAACCAGCCCCAATTCTGACAGTTGAGAAATTTGTGGTTTAGACTTATCGGCGCGCAGAGCTTTGTTAAAGTGCTCTAGCACCTGCAACTGATCACGTCGGGCATCCATATCGATGAAGTCTACGATAATGACTCCCGCAATATTTCTCAAACGTAGTTGACGAGCAATTTCTGTTGCAGCTTCGCAGTTCGTCCAGAGAACGGTTTCGCGGGCGGTCGCCGATCGGGTAAACGACCCGGAGTTTACGTCGATAACGGTGAGAGCTTCAGTGCGCTCGATAATAATATATCCTCCAGAAGGCAAGTCTACCCTGGGCTTAAGCGCTTCACGGATTGCAGCATTCACGCGGAAGTATTCTAAAATCGCAACCCGTTCGCGGTGATGATCAATCAGCACGCCTTGAGGGGATTTTCCCCCACCCCAGTTAACAAGTTGCTGCTTAACGCGTTTCAGACCCGTGTGAGAGTCTACGACAATGCGATTAACGTCTGAACTATAGACATCGCGTAATACACGCTGGATAAAGTCATCGTCACGATTCAATAGTGCAGGGGCACGAGTAGAACCAGCCTCCTGGAGAACGGACTCCCACTGCCGTTGCAGCGTTTCTAAATCTTCGATAATCGCCTCTTCGGGCATTCCCTCAGCTTCTGTGCGAATCACGATTCCCATGCCAGCAGGTTTGACGAGAATGGCTAATGCGCGTAAGCGGTTCCGCTCGTTTTCACTGCGGATGCGCCGCGATAAGTTAACGCCTCGACCGTAAGGCATCAACACCATATACCGTCCGGGAAGCGAGACATTCCCAGTTAACCGAGGACCCTTATTTCCGGTAGGTTCCTTCATCACCTGCACAAGTACTTTTTGTTGAGGTGCTAACAACTCAGTGATTGACCCAGCCGCTCGCTTTAACCGCAGAGGACCTAAATCACTGACGTGAATAAAACCATTTCGCTCTGAGTCTCCAATATTAACAAAAGCAGCATCTATCCCAGGAAGGACATTTTCGACAACTCCTAAATAGATATCGCTAACTTGGTGGCTTCCAGTAGCGACGATAATTTCTTGAATTTGATCTTCCGAAAAAACAGCAGCAATTCTATGCTGCTCAGCGATAACAATCTGCTTTGTCATTCAATTTCCTCAAAATTGGCGGCGGTGAGGGCATCGAAGTTTTCGCACCTCTCGCTGTTTTCTTTAATTTCTGTAAGCTAAACCTTTAAAGCCACGTATACCTAGAAGCTACCAAAGATTTGAGGTTTACAAAATCCTCAACCTCAAGCCCGGAACTTCCGTGTCAGACGAGTCAATACACAAGCTGCAACCTGTTGTAGGACGATTTAATTCATCACTAAACGAATTAAATCTCGCAACAGATTAACGATGAGCGGAAAGTCTAGCAAGAGTAAGCTGCGTCTGGCATCTAATGCAATTCGCCCGATGCAACCACGGGGAACTCTAGTCCACAACTGCCTCTGATGCAAAGCATTATAGCGTGTAGGCTTAACTCTGCTACCAAATTTAGAGAATTTACTGAGATTTGACCAAAGTCTTCAAAAATTAATCAGGTGTTATGGAATGCAAGAGTTAGTAACTTCCGCCGATAGCCTCATTCAGGTGTCCGACAGAAACAGATGACTTCGATGGATGTGGAGCAGGCTTAATTCTAGCTGTGACGCTTGTTCCAGCAAATAAACCACATGGTCAGGACGCAGCAAAGTACCATCGTTGCGGCAACTGCCGATGTATCGAAGAACAGTTTGCAGTCCAGCAACTTCTACAACGGCTAGATCGAAGAGTCGATCGCGCAAGTTGATCGATTGCACCTTCCCTGATTTGGTCGTCTGCTCAAACCAAATCTCTTTTTTTGCCTTGATTGCCTCAATCCACTCTCGCCATTGACCAAGAGAAACGACTTCAACCGAATCAAGCCTAATCTGATATTCGGCTTTTTCCAAGAGTTGGGTTGAGGCAGGGGCACTGACCTCAACGGGTTCAACACTGTAAATCGGAACATCAGACGGTAATTTAGATGCCAGCTTCTCACGAAAAACTTGAGGGTCGATCGCGTCCGTCAGTTCAAAATCTACAATCTCGCCCGAACTCGTCGTCCCTAGCGGCAGAGCATTAGCAGACACAATTCGAGGCGCGGGGTGGAATCCGCCTGTAAACGTGATAGGGAGGGAAGCACGGCGCACGGCACGATCGAACAATCTCATCAAATCGAGGTGGCTGATCAACGCCATTTCACCCACTTTGCCCAATCGAACTCTCAGTCGTTGAGATCGCTGTTGATTCGGCTCAAAGTGCCCTGCGAATTGAGGAATTGGCAGTGGTGGCACGACCACATTATGTCCAAAATCAACGCCACAAACACCGCAATGAGAGCATCCTTCAAATGAGCAGTCAGGAACGATCGCGGCTTCTAACGCTCGCTGCAAATCCGTTTTGAGCCACTGTTTATCGATTCCAGTGTCAATGTGATCCCACGGCAGCGCATCGTCTAGAGACAAGTGAGGCGTTGATTGGTCTCCTGGGTTATCTTCATCCTTCTCAAAAACATTCCATTCGCCCCTTTCGACTTTGCGATATTTCCAGGTCAAGCCCGACTCGTCGATCGCCTGTGTCCACGCAGAAAAGGCTTTGTCGAGGCTTTCCCACCAGGCATCCATGCCTGCGCCAAGTTCCCAAGCGCGACGAACGACGGATGATAAGCGACGATCACCACGACCCACAAAATCCTCCATTGCGGAAATGCGGACATCAGTGAAGTTAACTTTTAAGCCGCGTACTCCATGAAAGGCTGCTTTCAAGAGAGCTTGTTTGCGCTTAAATTCGCTAGTCGAGACCGAGTGCCACTGAAAAGGAGTATGAGGTTTAGGGGTGAAATTAGAAATTGTGACGTTGAAATCTAAGCGTCGTCTGCCTTGCTTGCTGCACTCTTGTCTAAGCCACCGCATAGTTTCGGCAATTCCCAACACATCTACGTCCGTTTCACCGGGCAGACCAATCATGAAGTAGAGCTTGATTTTGTCCCACCCTTGCTGGACGGCAGTTTTGACTCCTCGCAGCAGTTCCTCGTTCGTCAACCCCTTATTGACGATGTCTCGCATCCGTTGAGTGCCCGCCTCAGGTGCAAAGGTGATGCCGCCCTGACGCGTTCCCCCAATGATGTTGGCGATATTCTCATCGAAGCGATCGACGCGCTGACTCGGCAGCGTTAGAGTGATATTGTCACCCTTGAGCCGATTTTTGATCTCCATCCCCACGGCAGGAAGTGCCAGATAATCTGAGCAACTGAGAGACAGCAACGAAAATTCGTTATAGCCTGTCGCCCTCATTCCTTGCTCGATCGTGTCCACAACTTGCTCAGGCTCAACGTCGCGTGCAGGTCGAGTCAGCATTCCCGGTTGGCAGAAGCGACAGCCCCGCGTGCAACCCCGCCGAATTTCTATGGTCAAGCGATCGTGAACCGTTTCGATGTAGGGAACCAGCCCGATCGAGTAAGCAGGCATTGGGTCAGCCACTCGCCGCACAATTCGGACTGGGACATCGGAGCGATTAGGGCGGACAGAGCCGTCTTCCTCCATGTCATAAAACTGAGGAACATAGACTCCAGGGATTTGTGCTAAATCTAAAAGCAAGTCTTCGCGGTTTAACTTAGCTGCTTTGCCTTCTTCTAAAACCAGCCCGATTTCAGGGAGAAGTTCTTCGCCATCTCCTAACGCGATGAAATCAAAAAAGTCGGCGTAGGGTTCAGGATTCGAGGTTGCCGTTTGTCCGCCTGCGAAGATCAGAGGATAGGACGGCTCAGCTCGTTCACGCCATGTGAGTGGAATACCCGCTAAATCGAGCATTTCCAGAATGTTGGTGGTTCCCAACTCATAGCTGAGGCTAAATCCGAGGACATCAAACTCAGTCAGCGATCGCCGAGACTCAACCGCAAATAGAGGGGTCTGGGTCGTTCTAAGCTTAGTCGCAAGATCGGGTGCGGGAAGATAAGCGCGGTCACATAGTTGTCGAGGCTGGGCGTTTAGAATGCTGTAGAGAATAATATGTCCAAGATTAGATGCTCCAACCTCATAAATTTCTGGGTAGGTTAACACCCACCGAACGGTAGTTTCATCCCACGGTTTGTGAATCGCGCCAAGCTCATTGCCCAAATACCGGGCAGGACGCAGAATATCAGGAGTCAGTAATGCTTCGACTGCGACTGCCACGGTTCAGTTACCTTGCTTTAATTCTGGAAAGATTGACCTTCAGTATACTGAAGTTTCAGCAAGAGGTTTGTCGCTGTGTTGCCCGTGAAATCGCGTAAGAGCAGGCGTGGTCAGACCAATGAGACTTAAATTCTTAAGCGATCGTTGCTTCAAACGCTGCCGAGTTCTCAAAGATTTCAAAAACATCATCTAGCTGGGTTAGCTCAAAAATAATGCGATTTGAAGCAGAAACCGAACACAAGCTAAACCGCTTATGGTGTTCTTGAGCCAAGCTGAGCGTCGAGACCAGCACCATCAGTCCAGCGCTATCTAGCGACTCAACGTTCTGCATGTCTACTAGCAACGCTGAGGTATGCTCTGACTTCATCGCGATCGTGAGCTGATTTTGAAGCGCAGAGGCATTTGCTGCATTGACATATCCTTGGGGACAAATAATGACAGGTTGGGGACGAACAAGTACGCTCTGCATGGTTGAATCCTTCAATTACTGAAATAGAGAACTTGATGATGGTGCTATGACGATAACCGCACATCAATTTTGATGCCTACTGCAACCGCATAGTTTCGTGAAATCTTTATTAGAACCCCCCTGTTATTTAAACTTTTCAGTAAGCATTTGTAAATTAGCGTATAAATACACACAATTTTTATCCTTTTGATTTAAGAGTGACGTGCACTAAGCAACCTGGTGACTTAAATCACCCCACTCGAATGACTGGATCACCGGACAAGTACCACAGTAGACAGATAATTATGGAGTACGAAGTTGTCACCATACCTATGAAAACTAGTGAAATCATTCGTCAGTTAGTAGGGAGAGCGCTTTACTTCAAATGTTTGACTCCGGATATCGAGAACGAAATTAATTACCAACTGACTCAAGAAGGACATATTTCTGACGTGGACTACGAAGCTCTGGAACTCTTAATGGCTGAGATGGATGCAGGTCGAATCCAATTGGTGCCTAGTTATTGATTTACAAAAATAAATTGTCAAAAGGGTGTCTATCTACTGAGAATCGAGTCGGTTTCTATCAGAAAATACATCAGGGTGAGCTTGACAAATTTGACGGATAAAATCATTAAGCTGGCGACGGGCAACGATCGCTTTTGGGTCTGAATTCGAGATCGCGTCTAACCCATAAAGAAACGACAAAAGCGGGATAGCTTCAACATCCAGCGCTTGACGAAATAGAACTGCGGGTAACAGTAAGTCTGACCCTTGCCGTAAATCATGACACGAACGTTCAAATTGACGCTTAGACACTTGAGAAAAACCTTCTGTTTCTGGTGAGTTCACCATAAGGACTAGAGGACGTGCCCAGCATAAACGCCGAGCCTCTATAATCTGCACCACTTCTGCATAGAGACAGGTTGCGTCAAGCTCAAGACAAACGATTTGTGACGGCTGCAATTTAGAGAGCCAAGTTTTTAGTTTGGGCTGCTGTGAATCGAGATCCATTAGCTGAGTCAACGTGACGGCACTGCTAATGATTTTAAGTGCCTGCTTCTGCTATCGGCTACCGTTAGAACGCTGGGTATTTTTTGAGATCGAGTCTTTTAAGAAAACAAGCTCGTTCTGAGATAGCTAATTTCTGTGAAGAAGCGCTAACCTAGAAAAGAGCCATTCGCCAAGACTTTTTCTTTTAACAGCCCGTGAGCTAAGCCTGTAGAATTTTGCAAAATTGAATGAATTTACAGCATTGCAAGTGGCTGAAAAAGTCGTTAGTGTAAAGCGTTGGTCTCTTAACTTGTCGTTGATAGCTTATGGAGAGGATAGAACTGTGTCTGTTGAAACTATTGAAAAGCGTTCAACATCACGAAAACTTGCGCCTCGCTATCGGGTTTTACTTCATAACGATGATTACAATTCGATGGAGCATGTAGTGCAGGTTCTCACAAAAACGGTGCCCAATTTAACTCAGCCCCAGGCTGTAAACATCATGATGGAGGCTCATACAAATGGGCTTGCTCTGGTTATCTCGTGTGCTCAAGAACATGCAGAGTTTTACAGCGAGACGCTTAAAGCGAATGGGTTAGAGAGTACGATCGAACCCGACGAATAAGAAGCAACCTATTGAAGCCTCAGCTTAAGCGATTGTCTGGTTACCCCGCTCCCCTCCGGATCGGGGTCTTTGTGTTGGTACTCCTGCTGATCTGGGCACCGTTCGTTGGACTGGTTGGTTGGTTCATTCACGACGCAAACACGGCTTCGATCGCAACGATGATTTTGCTTTATGCAGAATTCATTTTCTTAGTGCGTTTGTGGGGGCGCACCGTTTACGATCAGCCAGATTTACTTAAACGATACGGTCTCGTCAGAACGCCTAGAAATGGCGTTAACCTCCTAACAGGTTTGGCGATCGGGCTGACCAGCCTTCTTTTAGTGTTTGCCATCCAAAGCGTTTTTGGTTGGCTGATCTGGCTATCTCCTCAACCGTTTTTGCCTCGTATGATTTTAGAAGGCGCACTGACAGGGCTGGGGATTGGCTTTGCTGAGGAGCTTTTATTTCGAGGCTGGCTGCTAGATGAGTTGCAGCGGGATTACAGTTCAAAAAAAGCCATGTGGATTTGCGCGATCGTGTTTGCCTTGCTGCACGCGCCTGGATCGATCGCCCAAGTCCCCGCACTTATCCTTTTAGGCTTAGCGCTAGTGTTGGCAAAACGCGCCAGTGGAGGCAGATTGGGACTCTCGATCGGGCTGCACGGTGGATTAGTGTGGGGGTATTACATCGTCAACGTAGGGCAGTTGATTCAGTATTCACATCAAGTGCCCGACTGGTTAACTGGGATTGGTGGCAATCCGTTAGCTAGCTTGACGGGGATGGTTGCAATAGGAGCGATCGCACTAGGAATGAGAGTTGCAGCGTCCCGGTCTACTGCTTTGCTGAAGGCTTAGTTGGTTCATCTAAATGAGTTCCAATAAGGCAAGCACCAGCAAAACTTGCTCCATCTAGGTTGGCATTCTGTAAATCTGCACACAGTAGGTTTGCGCCTGCCAGATTTGCGCCTGCTAGATTTGCGCCTTGCAGGTCTGCTTCTTCTAAATTCGCTTCTGTAAGCAGTGCGCCTTGGAGGTCTGCCTGACTCAAGTTTGCCCCGTGAAGATTTGCACCACTCAGATTGGCTCCTCGCAGATCGGCTCCTCGCAGGTCCACCCCTTGAAAGCTGACACCCATCAAGTTTGCACCACTCAAAAACGCTCCTGTGAGCGCTGCACGAGTCAGCCGAGCACGCATTAGATTGGCACCTCTCAAGTTACTGCCTCGTAGATCTGCTTCGGTCAGGTCAGCCTGCATGAGATTAGCACCCGTTAGAGTTGCTCGCAGATCAGCCCCAACCAGTTGACTGCCAATTAAGTTCGCGCCATCCAACGATGCGCCAGCAAGTTTAGCACCCGTCAAATCAGCGCCTGTAAGCTTAGCCCCTGCTAGATTCATGCCGCTCAGGTCTGCTTGAGACAGATCTTCATCTTGCAAGTCAGCCCCTGCTGAATAATTGAGTTTGCCCGATCGAACTGCTTGAACATCCATTGTGCTAAACCTGCTCTGTTATCAAACTACTCACCTGTTGAGATGGCTCAATCAGCTTGAGAAGATCTTCATCTGAATGAGAATCTAGTAGCCACATACCCGACGCAATTTTAGGAAGACTAATCGATAGGCTTAAGCCCTGTTGCATTCCAGCGACTAGCAGCGTCAGAGCTTCAACCAGTTTAGGATCAAAGCGCTCGTCCTGTTCGTCTTGACACGCCTCTAACGCCTTGATGAAATAGGGTTCATCAGGTTGAGTATCAGGACGGTTCCGCAAGTCGGCTAGGTGCTGCTGAAACTCAACGACAAGCCCCAAGATTCGTGATTCTAGAGGAATTTCATCTCCGGCAAGTCCAGCGGGTTGTCCACGACCGCTCCAGCGCTCGGACTGGTGGTTGATGATGGTGGCGATCGCTTTCAATCGCTGCATCGTGCGGAGAATTTGCGCACCTGGAACGATCGGGCAGCTAGGCGGCTCACTCGTTTCATCCTCTGAATAGCGGGCAAAACTGCTGCCACTGAGAACACTGTCCGATCGCTGTAAAAAGGCAAGTCGGTGCAGCAAACTGGCAAGTCGGAGGCGGTTTAATTGCCAACTAGGAAGATCAAGCAACTGACCCATTGCTTCTGATAAAGTGGCGACTTCGGCGGCTGCCATTGGGTTACTGATGTCTGTCTGGTCGATGAGTTGTGCCAACCGTAAGAAGGCTTGTAGCTCATTAGAGACTAAGTTATTGTCTAGAGATTGATGGCGATGTGGAGCAGACCCATACTCTGGCTGTTGGTTCAGGTCAGCCTGACCTGTTTGCAAGTATTCCATGACTCGCGAGACGGCGGTATAAATATCGTCTCGATCTGCGGTCTGTGCCTCTGTTGAGATCTCTTTAACCCTAGCGAGGAGCTGCTGCTGGAGGTCAGGATTGTATCGTCCGATGTGGGCGATCGCCAACTCTACCGTTTCTCGAACCAGACCTGATTCAAATGTCCAAAACCCATAGAACTTTCGCTCTAAATCTTCTGTGGGAACCCCACCCACCCCATAATCATCCACCGAGAGTTCTTGACACAACACCATTGCCGTATAAGTAGGAGCCAAAATCATGAGGTGCCACTCTTGGGCGACGGGATCGGTCGGCTCAAGCTCAACGAGAAAAACGTTCGGTTTTTGGCTAGTCGGATGCTCAGCGAAGCCTGAATCGTGAGCTGCCATAAGCACGATTTGCCTAGAGTGCTCAGCTAACTCTGAGTAGCGATCGGCTTCTTCTAGATACCATTTGCCTCTCTGAAATGCTGTCACAACTAAAGGAGCGCTACTGCAAGTGAGAATACAATCCTCTAAAGCGTGACACAGAGAAACCAGCGTATTTTTATAGTAAACACCGAAATTAAGAGGACGCTTCCCATCGTCTCTTTCGTGGGAAACTCCCAGCTCGTGCAGAATTGAACCTTCTAACATTACTTTCCTACTCCAACACCTGCCAATGCTTGCTGTTTGGGTTCGATCGGGGCAGAGAGCGCTTCCTCTAACTCGGCTCGTCCCAGTCTCGCTTCTAAAATATTCATCACTTCTCGCCCAAAATCGTTGGGGTTTCGCTTCCACGCCTGAAGGCACACTTCACCAAAGAATGAGCCGAGGGGTTCAGGGTTCCAGAAAAGCTTGCGAATTGACCAGGGCGTGATGTTCATCGGGTCATATCCTGGCTTGAGAATATTGTTCTTGAACGCATATTCTTCTAAATGAGTGTGCGGCTGAAGCCCGATGAAGAAGATAGCGGGTTCTACTTTGTCTGCACCGAAAATCTTCTCTAACTCTCGGTGATACGCGATCGTTTGCCGAATTGTGTCAAAACTTTCATCAATCACGTTAAACGAGTAGTTGACCGAAACCAGAGAATTAAATCCAGCAGATTTCAAATCTCGACAGTTTTCCAAAACGGTTCTTAGGTTGTAACCCATCCGCATTTTGCGAACTAACTCTTGAGACCCACTTGTGATGCCAATCTCGAAGTAGTTCATCCCGGTTTTGACCATCAAATCGCACAATTCAGGAGTCAGATTATCCGCCCGAATATACGCTGCCCAGTGAATGTCTTTCATGCCCGCGTCGAGAACTTTTTGAAGTAGCTCGATCACGTCATCCATATATTTACGAGCTGGAATGAGTTGAGCGTCGGTGAACCAGAAATTACGGATGCCACGATCGTAGAGTTGCCGCATCTCAGCTACAACTTCATGAGCCGGATTAATCCGCACCTGCTTGCCTTCAATGACGGTGTAGATGCAGTAGCAGCAGTTATGAGGACATCCGCGCTTGGTTTGAACACCTACATAAAAATCTTGTGACTGAAAGTAATATTCAAATTCAGTCCAGATCGTCTGGATATAGTCGTAGTTGCAGGCAGTTTTCTCAATGTTGGCAGGAATTTCGTGAACTAAGCGATCGCGAGGCTTGGTTTCGCCCACGATGTAACACCGCTCGTCTTGGAAATCTTGCCCTCGAATCATCTTCTCTAGTAGCGATTCGCCTTCACCCACCGAGATAATTGCACCCTTGGGTAAGCTTTTTCCAATTTGCTCATAGAAAACGCTGACCGCACCGCCGCCCACGACAACACGAGCGTTTGGGTTGTGCTGCTTAGCTCGACTGACTCCCCGTTTAATTAAACCAATGTTCCGCCAAAGCTCACCATAGTAGCCAGAAGCAATTCTCAGCAAGCCTACGGCACCTCTCGCCTTAACCAGAGGATTTAAGGAGTAAAAGAACTCAAAGGTATGCTGTAAAGGATTTCCACCTCGTCCATCAACGGGAGCATAAATTTGGATATCTCGCCAAGAGAACACCAATAGAGTCGGCTTGAATTCGTCAACGCATTCATCTAGTGCAGCGTTGAAATCCAGTGGAGGAACCGCGCCGAGATCAAAGATTTTCTGCTCAACGTCAGGAAACTGCTTATGAACGTGATCAGCTAGATAAACTACACCGATCGGAAAGATAGGATTACAGGGAAGGCGAACGTAAAGAATCCGATTTTTCATTGCAGTTGGGCTACTTAGAAAGGGGATTTTAGCCAAATTGAGTGACCGAAAGCCAATGTAAGAAGAGCGTAATTTCCAGGATTTCATTCTCTATTCTGAGAATGTTAGCCAATCTATTCTGAGAATGCTAGTCAAAGAGATCTTAGCCAGGAAGCAGGTTTAAGACAAAACTTGTACAAAGATTCTGAAAACTATTTTCATATAACTTTACGATACCACCGACACCTGGCTTCTGCATGGTCTGAGCTTAAACTTCTAAAGATTTTAAAGAGCCAGACTGGGAGGGCGATCCCCAGTATCGCTTTTGTTTAGGTATGCTGTGAGAAAAAACTCCCAACATTGATCTACCTTGAGAAGGAATTAGTTATGAGCGAGGCAGATGGTAATAGGGTTTACAGTTACCAGGGATCAGGGAGTGTTAGGGTTCATTCAATAACCACCTTTAAGGTTGGAGTACCTCAATAGACTTATGGCTCAAGTCTTCGATCCCGTTCCATCTGACAGCAGTGATCGCCTTCTTTGCTGCTACGTCAATGCAACTAACCAAATTCAGATTGCTCGAATCACAAACATCCCTAACTGGTATTTTGAGCGTGTTGTGTTTCCGGGTCAACGCTTGCTTTTTGAGGCACTCTCGGAGGCTCATCTAGAAATTCATACTGGCATGATGGCGAGTGCTATCTTGTCCGATACGATCACATGCTCTAGTTTGTGCATCTCAGAAGACGTTAAAACTGTTGTTAACCCGGCTCCAGAACAAGAGTTAGAACTCAGAAATGAAGGGACTATCCCTGGAGATAACTCTCAAGAAGTCGAGATCAGAGCAACCGTCTTAACGTCTGTAGATTAGATCGATCGACAATTAGACCAAAAATTCACCCACTTGTCGCCTTTTTTGAGGAAGATAGAGAGGTTGTGCGCAGAACGTGAAACTTTGGATTTGCCCTCTTTTATCTGGCTCTGGAAGATCGCAGCGTGGTCAATGGGTTTGGCGATCGCAGCCTATCTCGTGCAAGCCGTGACTGGAGTTAGCATGGTCGCAGGACGAACTCAAAGCTGGCAGTCTCCTGATTGGCTACGTCCTTTGCATTTCTGGAGTGGTGCCGCGATGTCGCTGCTGGTGTTGCTGCTTTTGGCGATCGGCATCGTAGGAACCTTGGGTCATTATGGTAATTTGGGGCATTCAACCCACCTCCCTGTCGGAATTGGTGTCGTAGAGTTAGTGCTGATTTCAGCTTGGAGTGCGGTGCAGATTAGCCCCGATCGTCCTTGGGCACGTCCCCTGCATATTGGTGTCAATGCATTACTTTGTGTTGCGTTCATTTTCGTATCGCTAACGGGCTGGGAAGTCGTGCAAAAGTATTTGTAAGTCAGGCTTTTACCGAAGCAATGTCCCAGTGATCGCCCTGCACTACGGTGTGAGCTTGCCAGTTGGCAGACGATTGAGGATAGTCCGATCGATAGTGTCCGCCTCGGCTCTCAGTTCGGAATTGGGCACTTTTGAGAATCAGGTCGGCAACGTCCAGTAAGTTATACAATTCTCCCCACGCCTTCAGGGAATTATCTGCGTCAGCAGCAAACCGGATCGTTTTGAGAGGGTTGAGGTTAATCAGGACTTGACTGAGCGGAAGCTGAAAAAATTCTTGCCGCCAGAGTTGAACTTGCACGATCGCTGTTTCTAATGTCGCTTGCTCTCTACAAATTCCTGCACTTTGCCAAATGAGCTTAGGCAGTTCGGCACGGAGCGTTTGGATCTTATCTAATTCAAAAGACTCTAGGAAATGGAATGTACTCGGACTGTCCGATGCTTCCTCACGTTTAAGCGGCTCACTCTCTATTTCGAGATATGCCAGTTGCGCCCCAAACACCAAACATTCGAGGAGAGAATTGCTGGCAAGTCGATTGGCTCCATGAACACCCGTACTGGCGGTCTCGCCCACTGCATACAGCCCCAAAATGCTCGTCTGGTTCAGGATGTCTGCTTCGACCCCTCCCATCCAATAATGGGCAGCCGGAGCAACGGGGATCGGTTCTTGAAAGACATCAATGCCCCAGTGTTGACAGACTTGAATGATGTTGGGAAACCGATGTCGAATGGTTTCTACAGGAATAGGACGCAAATCTAGCCAAACGTTGGCGATCGCCGGATCTGCCTCAGTTTTTTGCAGATGATTAAAGATCGCCCGACTCACCACATCTCTGGGCGCAAGCTCTCCAGCCGGATGATAGTCAAAGGCAAAGCGATGCCCCTGTCGATCAATCAAATGTGCCCCTTCTCCACGCACCGCTTCGCTAATCAAAAATCGAGGTGCGCCTGCTTTTGTTAAAGCCGTGGGGTGAAACTGCACAAATTCTAAATCTCGCAGAGTCGCTCCGGCGCGATGAGCGATCGCTACCCCATCTCCGGTGCTAACTGCGGGATTAGTCGTCTGGGCAAACACCTGCCCGCCGCCTCCGGTTGCTAAAACAACGGCTCCTGCCCGAATCCAATACACTTGTCCGTGATAAATCAAGCTGACTCCTTGACAACGCTGGTTTTGGGGTTCAAGCCACAGATCCAGCACGAAGGCTTGAGAGAGAATCTGAATATTTTTGTGGCTGAGAACCTGTTCCGTTAGAGTTGTCACCACGGCGCGACCCGTCGTATCAGCCGCGTGAAGCACTCGCCGACGAGAATGAGCCGCTTCTAAAGTGAGGGCGAGATTAGATCCGTCGCGATCGAATGCAACCCCCATCTCCACTAAATTATGAATACACGTTGCGGCGTTCTCGACCAAAAACTTAACTGCATCATAGTCACACAGTCCGGCTCCCGCCTTTAGCGTGTCTTCAAGGTGCAGCGCTGTCGAGTCATGGGAGTCCACCACCGCAGCGATTCCTCCTTGTGCCCAGTCGCTAGCAGAACGTGACAGTATGTCTTTTGTAATCAGCCCAACGCGAAGATGAGGGGGCAGACACAGCGCTGTATATAACCCAGCAGCACCTGCACCCACCACAACCACATCAAAGCGACTGGGAATATCAAGACCTTCAGACCCGTCTAAACTGAAATCTGTCATAGTGAGCTAACGATAAAAAAGACTCCCTGCAAGTAGGTTGAGCCAGAGAAAACATCTTGGATAAACCTATAGCGCAGAGAGCGATCGAGCACAAATGCGAGTCAAAAAGTTTGAAGCGATCTTAAATCTAGCGGTAAATGCCGTTATTGATGCGATCGTTCCCTTCAGTAAGTTCTTCAGAGACTTCGCTGGTGACAAAGTTCTTCATGTTTGACTGAAGCGTCTCTTTCTGTTTCTCAGTCAACCCAGGAATGTCTAGAACGTCTTCAACCTTTTCATAAGGGGCATTCTTAAAAATGATGCTTGCCAAAGTTGGATACATTCCTGGAAATTGCCGGAAGGCGCGCAAATTAGTGTTGTTTAAATCAATCTTTTTACCAAATTCCGTCGCCATCTTGTCTTCGACAGCATTCCGAAGCGGCGCAGTCGCCTCTGCTGCCAATAAATTAGACGGACGCAGGGCAGAACCAAGGTCTCTGAAATTAGCAGCTAAGGCAGTTTGAGATGATCCCAACCAACCTAAACAGCTCATGATCAAAGTCAAAGTAACGACAAAGCGGACTAAACGTTTCATAGTGAATTTCCCTCCCACTCGGATCGAGCAGGCTCTCTACACAGCTTTTATTAGAGCCTATCATCTCAGTGCTACAAACGTCTCATCGACTTCTAGAGGCAAGGCTTGATCGGGCTAAACCCTCACCTATGCCTCATCCACCACTTTGATTTTGGTTTGCAAGAAAGTATCGAGATCTGCAAACGAGCAGGCATGAGTGGGAGTCGGGACATCGTAGCCTTTGAGGTGAACATTGTATTGCTCAAAGAAGTTGGCATCCTTTATGAGCGTAGACAAGTGATGATAAGTGGTTTCACCCAGGGCAATGTCTAAACCAATTTGCTTAGTGGCAGACTCTAATCGAAACGCCGCATTCACCGTATCGCCCAGAGCGGTGTAATCAGGTCGATCGCCGCTTCCTGTGTTGCCCACCATCGCATAACCTGTGTTGATCCCGGCTCCAATTTTGAGAGGAAATGGCAGAGGATATTGATGATGGAGACTACTGGTCATGGCGTGTAGTGCGTTCACAGCCTGAATGAGCCGCAGCATTTCATCTCGAGTAATGCCTTGTGCTCCATGAATCCAGACTGCCATCACAGCATCGCCAATGTATTTATCAACCCAGCTTCCATATTCACGAATGATGTCTCCTGCTCGACGAAACCAGGTGCCAATTACTTCTGAAAGCAGCTTTTCATCAAGTTGACGAGTCAGCCCCGTAAAGTCTCGGATGTCTACAACCAAAACGGAGATTAATCGACGAATGTGCAGCGTGGCAGTCGCCGTAAACTCTTTAGAATCCATCCCTAAAGAGACATCAACTGGGCGATGAACCGGGCAGTAGAACTCAAGCTCGGTTTGCCCAAATGTCAGCCGATCGCCGTTTTGCAACGTGACTGGAATGCTAACGCGCCGACCATTGAGAAAGGAGCCATTGCGACTACCTAAATCGATCAGATAAAACTCGCCTGTCTCCATCGACTGCACCATCGCATGGTTGCGTGAGATCCAACGATCGGACAAAACAACATTGTTATCTTCGCTGCGTCCAACGGTCCAACAGTTGCCGCTAGTCATCGAAAACTGACGACTTCCTGAGTCTGTTCTTAACACGAGATGTGGAGTGGGTTGCAAAGTCACCACAGGCTGAGAAGCAAATAAATCCTTTCTTATGATGCAGCATGACACAACAAAAGAGTGTCAGCCGTCCCGATTGGAAACGGACCACTTAAGCATCTTTAAGCAACCAATGACCAAACCCTCAGCATTGAGAATTCAGTTTCCAACCGTTTGAGTCTGCCTAACTCAGCGAAACCTCACGCGAAGGAGGCAGCCAGCCAAAATAAACTATCTACCAAGATTGTACTCAGAACTGCCCCACTAAACGCCAGCCAGTGCAGTTTTTGTGAACGAGAAGAAATAATACCGACACTTAGAAGCAGCGTTGCCAAAACGGCTACCCACGAAAGCCCCCAAGGAGTATGCACCTGAGCAACGGCTTGGCGAAAGATTGCCTGAGCCATATCAGGTTCGACGAGCATCACCTGCCGCCAGTAGGGGATCAGATCAGCGAGATAGAAATAGATGTCAGTGACTACTGTCCCAAAGAGCGATCCCAGATAAAAGAAGTTGCCGATTTTGCACCAGCCGCGACTCAAGCCCCACAGAGCGATCGGGAGCGCAATGGCTTCGATCGGCAAGTGTAAAGTCGGTTCCCAGCGTAGCCAACCCCAATAAAGTGAACCCGCTAGCCACGTCCAGGTGAAGCCCGTCAGCAACTCTCCCCACACTTGAGTTTTGGGTTTGGACGAAAGGATGACACTCAGCCATACCCAACCTGCGGTTGCCATTAAACTTAGCCAGGGCAGCGATCGAACCAAAGGAGCTTCAAAAAATACGGGCACTGAGACTAGAAAAATCGCTCCGCCAAAAACCAGCCAGCGTTGAGCGACCGGAACTGTCTCAGATGAAGGAATGACTACTTCAGTCACTGAAGCGGAGCAAACAGCGTTGGGAGTGGGCGGATAAGAAATCAAAATATCTTGACTATTAGTTAGATTTGTTTACGTTACTTAACATTACCATAGGGAAACTGAGAGTTTAGAAGAGATTCAGCAAAATCAACCTTCAGAAATATCCCCCCCCTGGGCATTCACTTTATCGTAGCGGAATTTTGAGAGGTGTGTGTGTGTCGGTGAATGAGATTTTATTGAGCGTCATTGAATCTGAACCAGAAAGTCATATCTTTCAGATACGCTGTGTCTTGATGCGAAGACAGCCGTAGAATCTCAATGACTGCTCACTAAAATCATCAAAGGAATGGACGCATGGAAGGTTTTGGACTCAGCCCCACCTGGTTAACGGTCACTTTTAATTGGAGCAGTCTCTGGCATTCTGGGCAATCATTGCTCGGCATCCCAGATCCCACCATCTCAAATGGCAGCAATTTGCTGGTCGGAATCTTTCAGGCGATCGTGCTCGGCATCGTGCAAGGCATTACCGAATTTTTGCCGATTAGCAGCACCGCTCACCTGCTGATTTTTCGAGATGTGTTTCACTGGTCGCAGCAAAAATACTTTATTGATGCGATTCAGTTTGGCAGTGTGATCGCAGTCGTGATGTATTTCTGGAAAGACATTCAGCAGATTTTGACGGGCGGTTTGTCGGCGTTTCAGCAAAAAGATTGGGAGCGGGAAGAGTGGAAGCTGTTAGTCGGCATTGCAGTCGGAACAGTGCCTGCGCTGGTTGGGGGCTTGCTGCTCAAAGATAAGTTGCCAGAAAGCCCATTGGTGATTGCGGTGATGTCAATCGTCATGGCGCTGCTGCTCGGATTGGCAGAAAAAATCGGCACCCGCAAACGAGGATTTGATGTCTTAGAAATTAAAGACGGCATTCTCGTCGGGCTAGGACAGATGATTGCGCTATTTCCGGGAGCGTCGCGATCGGGTTCGACGCTAACAGCCGCCTTGTTTTTGGGATTAGAGCGCCAGACAGCCGCTCGGTTTTCGTTCTTATTAGGCATTCCGACGTTAACGATCGCGACGCTCTATCAAGCTCGAAAAGCATTTGGCAACGTCGATGATTTGATTCCTCTATTGTTTGGCACTGTCTCGGCGTTTATCTTTTCTTATCTATCGATCGCCTGGTTGCTGAAATATCTGCAAACCAAAAACACGCTGATTTTTGTGTGGTATCGGCTGGCATTTGGGGCGGCGCTGCTAGTGGCGATCGCGACGAATGTGTTGAAAAATGCCTAAATTGGTAGACTGAAGATCTCAGCATTCTAGGCGTTTCTCATGAGCGAGTCTTCTATTCGTCCAGCATTAATCACGGCGGTTTTGCCAGACTCGATCGCCGCAGAAATTGGCTTTGAAGCGGGCGATCGTTTGGTGTCAATTAATGGGCAACCGCCTCGTGATTTAATCGACTATCAGTTTCTCTGTGCCGATGAAGTGCTAGACCTGGAAGTATTGGACACCAAAGGCAAGACTCATCAAGTCGAAATTGAGAAAGAATACGACGAAGACTTGGGACTGGAGTTTGAAACCGCTCTGTTCGACGGGCTGATGCAGTGTACAAATCGCTGTCCGTTTTGCTTTATCGACCAGCAGCCCCCCGGAATGCGAGAAACGCTCTATGACAAAGACGACGATTATCGTCTCAGCTTCCTCTACGGCAGCTATTTGACGCTGACAAATCTCACGTCGCGAGAGTGGCAGCGCATTGAGCAAATGCGGCTCTCTCCCTTATTTGTATCGGTTCATGCGACCGAGCCAGACGTGAGAAGTCGGTTGCTCAAAAATCCGCGTGCGGGGCAGATTTTGCAGCAGTTGCAGTGGTTTCAAGAACGCCAGTTGCAGATTCATGCTCAGGTGGTGCTTTGCCCTGATATCAATGATGGCGACCATTTGACGCGGACTATTTTAGAGCTGGCAGCGTTTCATCAGCAAGATATTCCTGTGGTTGCATCGGTGGCGATCGTGCCTGTCGGACTGACGCGCTTTCGTCCCAATGAGGATGAGTTGATTCCTGTGACTCGCGAGAAAGCCCAAGAGGTGATCGCTCAAGTACAAGGGCTTCAGCAGCAGTTTCAGCAGCAGTTTGGCTCGACCTTTGCCTGGTTAGCTGATGAATGGTTTTTGATTGCGGGGCAAGCGTTGCCGCCAGAGTCGCACTATGAAGACTACCCGCAAATCGGCAATGGAGTCGGCTCAATTCGGCAGTTTCTCAAGCAGTTTAAGTCGGCATCTAAGCGATTACCTAAGCGAATTGCGCCCGATCGTACCCTTGTTTGGATTGTCGGCAACGCAGTCGAGCAAGCCTTTCAGCCCATTTTGCACCGTCTCAATCAAGTGCAAGGACTCACCGTGCGAATGGTGGCACTCAACAGCCACTATTGGGGACAAACGATTACAGTCACGGGGCTACTGACCGGACAGGACATTCTGCAAGCCCTGCAAGGACAAGATTTAGGCGACGGCATTCTATTGCCTTCTCTGATGCTCAAACATGACGATACTTGCTTTCTAGACGATATGCGAGTTGAAGAACTTGCCGATCGACTCAACACCAACATTCAAATCGTGCAGGGGCTTGAGGGCTTGATTGAGGCTTGCCAAAATTCTGTATTGGAAACGGCGATCGCGCACTAAACCCGTTCAATCTTCACTGACTTGCTATGATTTTTGACAGTGGACTAGAGAGAGCACCCATGTCAGAAACCAGCAGCGAAGTATTTTCTAAAGCCGTCAGCGATCGCATCTGCAAACATATGAATGACGACCACGCCTCAGCCGTTTTGCTCTATGCCACCGCATATGGGCAAGCGAACGAGGCAACGAGCGCAGAAATGGCGGCGATCGACGCTCAAGGAATGGATCTCAATGCTCAGATTAAAGGCGAACCCGTATCATTGCGGATTCTATTTGACCATGAGCTAAAAGATGCTGAAGACGCGCATCACACGTTGATCGATATGTTGAAGCAAGCGCGCCCTAAAGCATGAGGAATGAAGGATGAAGGATGAGTTGCAGGCGGCAAAATTAAAGTCTACAAATCTAGCGATCGAGACTCGGCACCATTCATCCCTCGTCCTTCATTCATCGCTTAAAAGGTCTGTTTTTGTTTTTCTAGAGGTCTTCTCCTGCGAAGGTGGAATTCAGTCTTATGTCAAAGACATTCTGCAAGCGCACTCAGCAGAGAGGGCGGATGTTTTTCTATTGAGAGATGGCGCGGAGGTCGAGAATCCGTTTGAGTCGAGCGCGATCGAGTTTCACTATTTCAAATCTCAGAGTGCCGCGATCGGGCGAACTCGTCTTGCTATCGCTCTATTCACTTACCTGCTCAAAAATCGTCCTCAGCGCGTGTTTTGTGGTCATATCAACTTAGCGCCGTTGATTCAAACCTTGTGCAAGCCGTTGGGCATTCCCTACACGGTCTTGACCTACGGTAAAGAAGTTTGGGATACGCTTTCAGTCGCCAAACAAACAGCACTTCATCACGCCGATCGCGTGTGGACTATTAGCCGCTATTCTCGCGATCGGCTCTGTCTCGCGAATGCCCTTGATCTAAGTCGCGTCGCTCTCCTGCCTTGTATCGTCGATGGAGACGCATTTACCCCTGGCATCAAATCAGCGGACTTAGTGGAACGCTATCAGTTAGCCGGAGCCAAAGTCTTGATGACGGTTGCGCGATTGTGGTCAGGCGACCCGTACAAAGGGGTAGATGTCACGATTCGGGCATTGCCTGAAATTATTCAGAGTTTCCCTCAGGTCAAATATCTGGTGATCGGACGAGGAGACGACCAGCCCAGACTCGCCCAACTAGCAGAAGATTTGGGAGTGAGCGATCGCGTCATTTTCGCTGGATTTGTCCCAACTGAAGCGTTAGTCGACCATTATCGCCTTGCTGATGCCTACGTTATGCCTTCCCAGGAGGGCTTTGGCATCGTCTATCTCGAAGCAATGGCGTGTGGAGTTCCCGTTTTGTCAGGTGATGCAGACGGTTCGGCTGACCCATTGCAAGATGGCAAACTGGGCTGGCAGGTGCCCCATCGAGATTCGGCTGCGGTGGCGGCGGCTTGTGTCGAAATCCTCAGGGGTGAAGATCCGCGATGCAACGGAGCTTGGCTCAGACAGACCGTTTTAGAGCATTTTGGAAAACCGGCTCTTGCTCAAAAGTTGAAAGCTTTATTAGAACTTTAGCTATGCGAGGATTGAAGGCGTAAGTTTTTGGTGACGATCGCCCATGCTTGACGACGTGTGGATTCTTAACGCCCAAGTGCCTGGTTATCAAGAATTGCAGCAGATTTCCATTCAAAAGGGTGTCATTCGTGAAATTCTTCCCAACACCATTCGACTACAAAGGAATCTACCCGTTCTTGATGTCTCAGGTGACTGGATTTCATTAGGCGGAATTGATCTGCAAATCAATGGCGCTTTGGGTCTAGCTTTTCCAGATTTGAGTGACGAGAATTGTGAAAAATTAGAGGCGATCGGGCAATTTCTCTGGAGCCAGGGCGTGGATGGATTTTTGCCCACGATCGTCACGACTTCGGTTGAGAACATTCAGCGATCGCTCTCCGTCCTGTCACCTCTCTTGTCCTCCCAAATTCTCGGAGTCCACCTCGAAGGACCGTTTCTCAATCTCGAAAAGCGCGGTGCTCATCCCGCCGAACATCTGCTGCCACTCACGGTCGAGCACGTCAAGCGCGTTTTGGGAGACTATACTTCTGTCGTCAAAGTCATCACCCTCGCACCCGAACTTGACCCGACTGGCGACGCGATCGCCTATCTGCGATCGTTGGGCATCATCGTCAGTCTCGGTCACTCCCAAGCAACGGCAGATCAAGCGCAGCACGCCTTTGCTCAAGGAGCCTCAATGGTGACTCATGCGTTTAATGCGATGCCTAGCCTTCACCATCGAGAACCGGGGCTGTTAGGAGCCGCGATCGTGCACCCCGATGTTTATTGTGGTCTAATTGCCGATGGTCAACACGTTTCGCCGATCATGCTGAATCTAGTGCTAAAAGCGAGTCAGTACGATCGGGGCATCTTCTTGGTGAGTGATGCCTTGTCGCCTCTAGGTTTGCCTGACGGCAAATATCCCTGGGATACCCGCCAAATTGAGGTGCAGCACGGCACAGCCCGATTGCTAGACGGAACTCTGGCAGGAACAACCTTGCCGCTTTTAGTTGGAGTGCAGAATTTAGTCAAGTGGGGCATCTGTGACGTGGGGCAGGCGATCGCGCTGGCAACGACCGCACCGAGACGAGCGATCGCTCAATCAGGGGGCTATCTCAATCAGCCTGCACACTTGCTGCGGTGGCATTTGCAGTCTGCTACGGGCAACTTGAGCTGGAAAAGACTATAGAGATGGATTCATCAAATCTTCCGTGTGCCAGATCGAATTCTGTCTCACGTCGGTCATTCTCAAGCAGGGCTACGCTTAGACTTCGACTAGGAGGGTGCGAGTGCAGATGAACTTGTTCTTCTAATAAAAAGGGACACGTTGTAGGTGCCCCCAAGATACTCAGATTGACTTGTCAAAGCAAAACGACCTCACAGGTTCACTGATTTGCAGTTAAACATGGTTGAGATATTTAACAAGTGATTGTTCGGAATTTTGCCTACCCGTAGGATAGCTGACAAACACGGAAAGTCGTTTGAGCTACATCAAAATTTCATGAAACTCTAACCCTGAGTTTGTGAGATACGCAAAACTCGCGCCCTAGGTGCTTAAGTAGGGTGATTTTCAGTTTAAATTTGAGCCATCTATTCTTGGTTGGTGCCCGATCGAGTATTACGATAAACCTGTTGAGACAACCAGGCACAAACAGGCTTTATGAACGGAATCGATGACAAAACCGTTGTTCGGAATTATTTTAACGAGACAGGGTTCGATCGGTGGCGGCGCATCTATGGCGATGGTGAGGTCAATAAAGTTCAGCTAGACATTCGCACCGGGCATCAGCAGACGGTTGACACGGTGCTGGGCTGGCTCAAAGCCGATGGCAATCTAGCTGAGTTAACGATTTGTGATGCGGGGTGCGGGGTAGGGAGTCTGAGCATTCCTCTAGCGCAAGAAGGTGCAAAGATTTCGGCAAGTGACATTTCTGAAAAGATGGTGGGAGAAGCCAAAGAACGGGCAGCCGCGATCGGGCTTCCGGCAAACCCAAGTTTTTCGGTTCAAGATCTAGAGACGTTAAGCGGAACCTATCACAGCGTGATTTGCCTGGATGTGTTGATTCACTACCCTAGCGATCAGGCGATGGAGATGATCAAAAACTTGACTAGCTTGGCAAGCGATCGAGTGATTCTTAGTTTTGCTCCCAAAACGTTTTTGTTGGCGATTTTGAAGAAGATTGGTGAGTTTTTTCCCGGTCCGAGCAAGGCAACGCGCGCTTATCTACACCGAGAAGCCGATGTAGTGCGAGCATTTGAGAGTTGCGGCTTCAAGATTCAACGCACTGCAATGACTAGCACGCGCTTCTATTTCTCACGAATTGTAGAAGCAGTGCGGAGTTAAGTCAGGGTTAAGCGTTTATGGGAATCTAGTTTTCTCTATTTACCGGAAGCCGTTTTCATAGAGATAGCTCAACTAACGATTTCTCTGGCACAAGTTCTTCTCGATCGCTAGCAACTTCTAAGCAACCTTGACTGAATGGCGGCGATCCCGTTTTGAGGTGTGGAGTCATCGTGCAAGTCTCAAAGAACTTCAGCATAGGGTTGTGGTGAAATCTTGTTCAGCGATCGTGACAAAATTCCCATCCCATTGTCTATAGCTATCGTCATGTATGTCACAACACAGCTTGTTTGAGAACGGTTTCCATTACATCGCGCAAACTGCTGGAGTTGCGTCGTTGTTTGCGTCAGGTCAATCCCACCAGTTGCAGCCCCCCAGAAATCGTGCAGCTACTGACGTTGCCTTCCCCTAGGGGAATCATCTCTGCCTAGGCTTTATCTTCCTGCTCATTAGCCAAGGCTCGAAATGGTTTCCAATTGGTAATCTTTTGTTTTTGACTGGAAGCAGGTCTTGGCTTGATTTAGACATCCCCTGTTTTTGTCTTGCAGTTCCATGAGCATTTCAGATCAGAATCGACATCATTGGTGTCTAAACTCTGCAAGCTGCTGTTAGCCACACATCTGGATACTTTGCCTGTTAGGCGATAGAGGGCACTCGTCTCTTGATACCGTTATCTCCGCGAGCAATCAGGGAACATTGGATGCGTCTCTTGCAAGCGCTACTTAACCACTGGAAGTATAAGGGCACTTTGAAGGAGAGGGCATTCCATTACACTACGTTTAAGGCATGAATAGCTATGAAGCAGGTGAAAGCACGCTGGTTTGACTCAATGTGCCCACAGGTCATAAACAAAGGGCGGCGGCGGCGATCGATCGCTGGCTTGGGCTTCATGGCGTTGATCATGAGCTTGGTGGTCAATGCTTGTAGTTTGGGTCAAACACCTAAGCTGCAACCGCTGAAGATTGGCATTACCACATGGCCTGGTTTTGATGTAGTGCTATATGCAAAGGCTGCCGACCTGTTCAAAAAGCATGGACTGGATGTTGAACTCATCCGGTTTGAAAACCAACAAGATTCATCCCGCGCTGTCCTCCGAGGTTCCCTGGATGCTGCCTTTGCCTCACTGTGGGATGTTGTGCAAGTTGATCCGGGTAACGACAAGCCCACCGTTGTTATGGTGACAAATATTTCGCACGGTGCCGATGGCATGGTCACGCAACCTGGCATCAAGTCTGTTGAAGCACTGCGTGGCAAACGGGTGGGTGCCAAACTGGGCACGGTGAATCATTTGATTTTGCTTGAGGCATTGAAACTGCATCACATTAAGCCAGAAGAGGTGACGATCGAAGATGTTTCTAATGAATCTGCCGTTGACCTCATGGAAAAAGGCAAGTTGGATGGCGCAGTGATCTGGGAACCACTCTTAGGCGATACGGCGAAAAAACTTAAGGGCAACGTTGTCTATACGACCAAAGAAGTTGACAGCCTTGTGATTGATACCCTGATGTCTCGATCGGCTGTAGCCACTGCCAAAAAAGCAGAATTCACTCAATTTATCTCTACCTGGCTCGATGTCATGCAGGCGGTTGATGTCGAACCAAAAGCCGTTTTCGAGCAAGTTGGGAAGCAAATCAATCAAAGCGGTGCGTCTTTTGGGAACGACTATGCCGGACTCAAAAAAGGTGATATTTCTCTACAGAAGCGAATGTTTCAGTCTCAAGACAGGCTCAAGCAGGCGATCACCCAAATGGCGCAACTTTTGAAAGATGACCCCCGCGCCGGACGCGCCCCGCGCGAGGATATTCAAATTGATGCTATACCTGTCACCGCTGCGATGGAGGGTTGGAAGTCTTGAAACAGCTACTCCGGTTGCGACGACAAAATCTTTCACAGCAACTTTTGCTTGGCTTAGGGCTTTCCCTCGCGACAGTCGGACTCGCGACCCTGTGGGTCAACTATCGCCTGATCCAATCAGACTTAGCCCAACAGGTCAAACAACGCGCCCAAACCATCACGCAATCGCTAGAGTTCTCCACTGAAGGGTTGCTGGCGATCGAAAACCGCAATATTCTGCGGCGAGTGGTGCAAAACTATGCGACCTTGCCTGCCATCGTTGAAATTGCCGTTGTAAGCCCCGATGGGCAGATTTTGGCGCACAGCTCAGACGAGAGAGCGCACGTCTCTTCCACAGATAATCATGATCTTTACGAAAACGACCACCCAGAGCTAACAGACGCTATTGAGCAAGCCTCACTAAAGGGCACGGAAGTGAGCCAGGAAAACGTTGTGGACGGTAAACCCGCTTTGGCGCAAATTCTACCGTTTAGCAGCGTGTTGTTCGGCACGTCAGGACGCAGGGGGCTAGTGATCGCGATCGTCGATCTAAAGCAGATGCAATCCGATGCTGAAAAGTCGCTCTTTACCTCTACCCTCGTTTTGCTGATCGGCGTTGTCGGCATTCTTCTGTTCATGGGCATCATTATCCATCGCACCGTGTTGCATCCCTTGAGGGCACTCAACGATGCGGTGACAAGTAGCAAACAAACGGGCATTTTCACAATGCCCTCAACTATCTTTACTAATGAAATTCGCTTTCTAGCGACCACGTTTGACCAGGTAATCAAAGAATTACAGGCGCATAACCAGCTCAAGTCAGAGATTGTACAACGCAAGCAAGTCGAAGCTGAACTGCGGGAAAGTGAAGCCAGCGAAAAGCAAAAAGCCCATGAGCTAGAGCAGACTCTTCAGGAACTTCGGCGCGCTCAGACGCAACTCGTACAAAGTGAAAAAATGTCGAGCCTAGGGCAACTAGTTGCGGGTGTCGCGCACGAAATCAATAACCCGGTCAACTTCATTCACGGCAATCTCCATCATGCCAGCCAGTACACCCAAGACTTACTCGACTTACTACAGCTTTATCAGTCATCTTACCCAGCGCCAGTCGTTGAGATTCAAGCAGTTACAGAAGACATTGACCTTGAATTTCTGCAAGATGATTTACCGAAACTACTCGCTTCGATGAAGGTCGGCGCTAACCGCATTCGTGAAATTGTGACCTCGCTGCGATCGTTCTCACGACTCGACGAAGCGGAAGTGAAAGATGTGGATATTCACGAAGGCATCGACAGCACATTGATGATTCTCCAGAATCGGCTGAAGCCCAAGTCAGAGTATCCTGCCATTCAAATCGTAAAAGACTATGGCGAACTGCCCTGCATTGAGTGCTATGCCGGACAGCTCAATCAGGTGTTTATGAACGTTTTGAGTAACGCGATCGATGCTTTAGAGGATCAAAACCAGCAGCGGTCACCTGCCGAAATCAGCGCCCATCCGAGTACGATCACGATTCAGACTAGACTTGTCCACACCAATGTAGTTGCAATTCGCATTACTGATAATGGTCCGGGTATCCCCGAAGCTGTCCAAAAGCGTCTCTTCGACCCGTTTTTTACCACCAAAGCCGTGGGCAAAGGGACGGGCATGGGCATGTCTATTAGTCATCAGGTTATTACTGAACGTCACAAAGGACGTTTGCACTGTTTTTCGTCGCCTGAAAACGGAGCGACGTTTGTGATTGAAATTCCCATTCATCAAACCGTTTGACCAGTAGCAAACAGCATCGAAAGCCTTGACGCTGATTTGGGCTAGTTGCTTCGCCGCCATCAAGGAGCACAGGTCTATTATTTGCGACCCAATTCGTCCGGGGTACCTGCGATCGAGTCCTAGATTTATTTGCTCTCGACCTCAACACTGAATGCTTAAACAGCGGCTGCAGCTAATAGCCTAGAACAATCTCCACCAAAGCCATAGCGGTTAAAACTAAACATGGCGATCGCGGCTAAAACGCCCCTCTCCTCAACCTACAGGACTCAGTCTCTCAGTTGTCACTCTCTTTTTTCAATTTGGTATGATCAAGTCCAATCTCAAAGATTTGTCATGCGAACAATTCAACTGCCGTCAGGAGCTTCCATTCCGGTCTTGGGTCAGGGAACTTGGCGGATGGGAGAAACACCAAAACACCGATCGCTAGAAACCGATGCCCTAAAATTTGGCGTTGACTTGGGAATGACGCTGATTGACACAGCAGAAATGTATGGCGAAGGCGGTGCAGAAGAAATCGTTGCGGATGTGATTGCAGGTCAACGATCGCACATTTTTCTAGTTAGCAAAGTCTATCCCCACAACGCAACCCGCAAGGGGACGATTCAAGCCTGCGATCGGAGTTTAAAGCGCTTAAAAACTGATTATCTCGATCTTTACCTGCTGCATTGGCGGGGTTCAGTTCCGCTTTCAGAGACGTTTGAGGCGTTTTTAGAACTCCAGCAAGCAGGGAAAATTCGTGATTTTGGCGTGAGCAATTTTGACCAAGACGACTTAGAAGAAGCACATCGTCTCGATCATCATCTCACCGCAACTGATCAAGTCCTCTACAATCTCAGCCGCCGGGGAATTGAGTGGACTGTCTTGCCGTGGTGTCGTCAGCATCAGATTCCCGTGATGGCATATTCTCCGATCGAGCAAGGTCGATTACTAAAAAATCGCGCCCTTGGGACGGTCGCCAACCGACTAAACGTGAGTCCGGCACAGGTGGCGATCGCGTGGCTGCTGCATCAAGAAAATGTGATTGTGATTCCAAAATCGAGTCAGCGAGATCGAGTTCAGGAAAACTATGCAGCGTTAGATATCACGTTAACCGAAGCAGATCTCGCAGCGTTAGATGCAGCGTTTCCGCGTCCACGCCAACCGCAACCTTTGCAGATGCTTTAATCAACCACAGCTTGGAGATATTGCTCGATCGCCCGATCCAATGAAGGGAGCAAGATACCTCGTTCGCTGGTGAGTGCGGTGTAAGTCGGACGAGGCGCGGCTAACTTTAGAGATCGAGTCGAACACCCTTCAACCTGAGACGGATTGAAGCCAGCGAAACGAGCAGTTTCCCGGGCAAATTCCGCCCAGCTAACGGCTCCTGAGTTTGCCAGGTGCCACAGTCCGTATTCTTGATCGATGAGCAGATCGAGGGTGGCATTCACTAAATCAGGGACGTAGGTGGGAGAAATCACCGTATCGTCTGTGGCAAGGAAAGTTTGACCCGATGCAAGCGTGCGAAGCGCGATCGTCAGAAAGTTATAGTCGTCCCAAGGTCCAAAAAATGCGCTGGTGCGAATCACAAGGGCACGAGGATTCGTGGCTAAAACCCATTGCTCAGCGATCGCCTTGCTGTGTCCGTAGACGTTTAGCGGGGCAACTTCATGGCTTTCGATATAAGGTTCTGTCTGGTTGCCATCAAACACCAGATCCGATGAGAACGTAATGAATGAAATGTCCTGCTCGGCACAGGCTTCAGCGAGAATGGCAGCTCCGTTTGCGTTAATTTGCCGACATACATCGGGGTGCTGCTCTGCATCGTCAACCCGGACATATCCAGCCGTGTTAATCACTGCCCAAGGCTTGAGGTCGGCTAAACCTTGGGTCACCGATCGAGAGTCGGTAATATCCATCTCTTGCCGGGTCAGCAGACGATAGGGAATGCCGCGCATCTCACAGAGACGGGCAACCGCATATCCTAGAGTTCCTGTAGCTCCGGTGATCGCGATCGGAGCTACTGAGGCTTTTTGAGGAAGTGAACCGTTGTGAGAGGGCACTGATGACCCGTCGATTGCCATCACCGACGGATACACCAAGCGCTGCGATCGTCGCCACCATCCGGGTTCTTGCAGGAGTGGATGAGCGTAGTCTTGCCCGTTAGTAAGGGAACGCAGCATATGAGCGAGGGCAGTCGGTCGCGGGGAGGGCGATCGCAAATCAAACACGCCTGGTTCATAAAACCCTTCACTCCGCGTTAAAAGCGTGTTCCAATCATAGGCACCGAGCAACGACCAAGCCGTGACCGCTCGGATATCGGCTCCTAATTTGCGTAACCGATTTGCCGCAGTCCAGGCTTCGTTAAACCAGCGCAACTGCTCCTCGCGAGTGCAGCCTAAATGCACTTCAGTTAGCGCCATCGATCGTCCATAGCGATTCCAGACTTCTTGCAGGAGATTGTGATGTCCAAAAATGCCTTCAGCACAGACGCGCACCGCTTCGATATCAGCATAGGTCTGGCTGCCGTTGCCTCCGTGGAGATGAGAGGGGTAGCGATCGAGCCGTTCGTCTAAGAAGCGATCGCTGGTCAAGTAGTGATTGATGCCCAACACGTCGGGCGGACAGGGATTGTCTAGAAACCACTCTAAATCGGATTCTGAGATCCCAATTCCGCACAGATAATGCCAGAGAGAATGCGTGCGATCGATCTTGCCACACAGCAAGTCAAAGCTTAGCCAGCGTCGCTCGTTTTCAAAGTCTGCCTGATAAGTCAACAAGGGAGTGCTAAACACTTTCCCTAAATCTTCAGTTTGAATCAGTTTAGCTTGAGGATTGATCTGACGAATTGCCTGCATCGACAGCACGATCGCGCGATACTGATTGATTAAGGCGCACCCGAATGTTTCAGGAGTGTGCCCATGAGGATACCAGTGACCATATAAGCCACTAAACCGGGCGGTCGTCAGAGGTTCATTAATCGGTGTGTAGTCGTTTACCCAAGGGTAACGAGTCGCAACTGCCTGAGCAAATTTAGCCAACTTTTCAGGAAAATCAGGAGCGACGAGACTGGTGTGATCGGGTCCGCTTCCATGGTGAACCAAGCCAACGATCGGGGCGATTTCTAACTCTCGCAATCGCTGTAATCGCTGATCTGCCCACGACCAATCGGCTCGATCGAGAGATGCTGGAGCGATACGTTCCCACAGCACAGGATAGCGAATTGCAGTAACTCCTAGCGATGCAAATAAGTCTAAATCTGTGATGCGATTAGCGTGTCCATTGCGTTCTAACTGGTCAAAATAGTTGTCTCCTACACGATTCACAGTGCATTCTACGCCTGCCCACAGTTCGACCTCAGACTTTTGAGTGTGAACGGCTGCAACTTGTACCCGATCGTGTGGGTGCCAGCATTCTAACGACTGGCTAATTGTTGATGATCTCATCCCTAGACTCCAATCCAAATTTGTCGAGCGATCGAGTGCAACCCCAAATTGATCTCTAGATCGACCCGTTACCGTAGAGACGTTCTGGTGGAACGTCTCTCTTCATGAATTCCAATCAACGCACCGTTCCCGCGAGAGCGTGACCGTTTTTCTCTTCGGGTTGCCAGCGAGTCCGATCGCTGAGTTTTGCGTAAACCGAGAGCGCCTGAGCCACGACCTGATCCATGTTGTAATACTTATAGGTGGCGAGCCGCCCTACAAATTCTACGTTGGGCGCTGCGTCGGCTAAAGCTTTATATTTTTTGTAGAGTTCTGCATTCTCAGGGCGTGGCACCGGATAGTAAGGATCGCCTTCTGCTTTGGGGAATTCATAGACAATGCTGGTTTTGGAGTGCTCTTGTCCGGTGAGATATTTAAACTCAGTGATTCGCGTATAGAGGTGCTCGTTGGGGTAGTTGACCACAGGTGCCGTCTGATGAACCGACTCATTCAACGTTTCGTGTTTGAAGTCGAGCGATCGATAGGGCAATTTACCAAACCGATAGTCGAAAAATTGGTCTACAGGTCCGGTGTAGATCATCTCTTTAAAAGGAATGATGTCTCGAATTTCTCGATAATCGGTGTTGAGCATCACCTTGATGTTGGGATGGTTCAACAAATTCTCAAACATGCGGGTAAAGCCGTATAGCGGCATCGCTTGATAGGTGTCAGTAAAGTAGCGATCGTCGCGATTAGTGCGAGTGGGCACGCGAGCCGTAACCGATTTATCTAACTCAGAAGGGTCAATACCCCACTGTTTGCGAGTGTAGTTGCGAAAGAACTTTTCATATAGCTCTCGCCCAACTTTGCTGACCACCACATCTTCAGAGGTACGAATCGAATCTTTGGGTTCTGCAACTGACTCAAAGAATTTCTCAAGCTCAAAGGAGTTGAGTTTTAGCCCATAGAGTTTATTAATCGTGTCGAGATTGATCGGAATTGGAACCAGTTGACCATCCACGCTAGCAAGCACTCGATGCTCATAGCGCCGCCATTCGGTGAAATGAGACAGATATTCAAACACATCGCGAGAATTGGTGTGAAAGATATGTGGACCATATTTATGCACCAAAATTCCGGCTTCGTTGTAGTGGTCGTAAGCGTTGCCGCCAATGTGGTTGCGAATATCGCAAATCAGCACCTTTTTGCCCGACTGATTTGCGAGTCGCTCGGCTAGGATGCTGCCAGCAAACCCGGCACCAACAATTAGATAGTCAAACATAGCAATTTCCTATTTATTATTTGAATTATTTAAGCTGTCTTTTGAGAGCGATACAGCCGAAGGCTTAACCGTCGAAACCACAGACTCAATCAAACGACTCATGTGTGCCCACGTTTTGTCCCATGAGGTTTTAGCCAGAAACGCATCGACGCGATCGAGCCATCCAGAATCTTGCGGACTTTGCAGTGCGACTTCAACGGCTGTCACAAATTCCGGCACGCTGTCGGCAATCTGCACCAGTCCTAAATCTCTATAGGGACGCACAACATCGCGAATCGAGGTAGAAACAACGGGTTTTCCAGCAGCGAGATATTCCGGAGTTTTAGTTGGGCTGATGAATCGAGTCGATTCATTGCGGACAAACGGCAACAGCGCCACATCCCAGCCTGCCAAATAGTGAGGCAACTCCGAATAAGATTTGCCACCGAGATAGTGGATATTAGGAAGCTGCGGCAGAGCTGCGGGATCAATTTTCACAATCGGTCCAATCAACACCAACTGCCAATCAGGACGAGCGATCGCGACTCCTTTCAGCAGGTCAATATCCATCCGCTCATCGATCACGCCATAAAAGCCAAGACGCGGGTGAGGAATGTTGGCTTGATCAAGGGGATCGTCGATCGCCTGACGTGCTTGGACAAAGTGAGCCACGTCAATGCTGCTCGGAAACGCATAAACGTTGGAATGCTGATGACGTTTAGCTTCATAGAGGCTTTGTCCCCCGGTGAAGACCAAATCGGCTCGCTGAAATAGGTCGGCTTCGCGTTGCCGCAGCGCAGGCGGTGCCCCCTGAAAGGCAGACAGCTCATCCATGCAGTCATAGACGATCGCCAACGGCTGAAGATGGTCGGTGAAGGCTAACGCCATCGGGGTGTAATACCAAAAAATATAGTCGCGAATCTTACAGGCTTTGAACAAGTCTTCTAGTAGCTGTTTTTGAAGTGCGATCGTCGTTTCTTGACTCGACCCTTCTGGAAGATGAGGCACTGCCACCCAAACTCCGCACTCTCGCTGACTCATGGCTAACCAAGGCTGATCTGTGGTGTCAAAAAAAGGCTCCTCAACAAAAAAGACGCGACGTTCTTGAACACACCGAGTTAGTAAATGTTGAGGGCGTTGATAGACAAAGTCCCAGCGAAGGTGAGATAAGCAAATGAGATCAGGTGACCCTAGAAACGCATTCTCTAAAGTAGAAGAGTCTTGATTTAACCAACGCAGTTTTGAAGGAGTTCCGCTTTCTTTTGCTAGTGAACTTTGGACAAGATCGTGAACTAACGAGGAATCAGATTGGGACATAAATTGTCTCAATGGTTTAGATAATGTATGGTTTATAAGGATTTTGAGCAGTGGATCTTAAGGAGTTTGGGAGATAAACTGATGAATCTCAAGGTCACAAAAGCAATTTTCATGACTCAACCATCGTCTTTCTCTCACTATTTAAACTCTTGCTTACAGAACTCATCTCTATTTTAATGCTCACTAATGAAAATCTAAAGGTTAACGGTGTTTTTAGCTTCCATCTAAAGGAAGGGAAAGTTACCTCTATCGTGGGATAGAAGCTTTATGGCGTAATCTAGATAGTGTCAGTTAATAATTTGTTTTACGCAGTATTGCCATATACGAAATTCATTCATAAATCTCTCTGATGAGCAGTGTGTAAAGGATTGGGTTCTGAAAGGTAGTTGATATCTGCAAGCGATGTAGACTAACTTTGAGTTGTGTCTCATTATTAATTAGCTCTAAAGATAGCTTTGATAAAGGAGAACATTTCAGAAAATTTATCAACAGGTTATCGGAATATTCCTGGAGCATGAAGTAATTCTTGCTGTAATTTACTTTGAGCAACAACTTTTCCTTTTTTGATGACTGTGCGATCGCTGGGTGCCGCTCCGATCGCCTCTGTTACAGTCTTCACCGTCAAGATGACTAGATCTGCTGATCGTCCGGGTGCCAAACCGTGATTGGGAAGTCCGATCGCTTGGGCTGCTCGATTAGTTGCCATCTCTAAACACAGTTCATGACTCGCTGCGGTGCCAAGCTGAAGCACTTGCGCTAGCAGCGTGCAAATCTTTAGCACATCGCCATCGCCAAACGGAGTAAATAGATTCTGCACATTGTTAACGGCTAATCCCACATTAACGCCCATATCAGCGAGATGATGGACTGGTGCAACGCCACGACGAACGTTATGGGTGTCTTTGCGAGACATAATATAAACATCAGAAGCTGGCAGCGCCAAGATAGAAATTCCAGCCTCTCGAATTCTAGGAGCAATTGCCGCTAACTCTGCTGGAGAGAGTGCTGCTAGTTTTGTCATATGCCCTAGACAGACTCGACCTTGCCAACCGCGACGACACGTTTCTTGAATCACATAGGGCAATGAGAGCGGCAATTCATCATCTAAAAAATCTAAATGAAAATCGACATCGCAATCAAATTCTTGAGCAATGTCAAAAATAATGCGAATGTTGCGCTCTGGATCGGGATCAACATACGGAGCAGACCCAATCACATCGCCGCCCATTTGCATCGCTTGTCTTAGCAAATCTGTGATTCCTGGCTGGTTGGTGATGCCTTCTTGAGCAAACACAGCTAGCTGAAGCGTCATTCCCCGTTCATAGGCTTGACGAAGCGGCACCAACGCCTGCATCCCTGTTAGCTGAGTCACCAAATCGACTTCGACATGACTTCGCATCGTCGTCACCCCAAATCCGATCGCTCGTTCGATCGTCTGTTTGGCTCTCGTTTGAATATCAGCGATCGTGAACTCTTTTTTCGCTTTCAAAGTCTCTCGCATTGCCTCTGCAAAGGTGCCTTCAACGCTGTGACAGCGATCGAGTAAGTGCGCTTTGTCAAGGTGAAAATGGGCATCGACTAAACCCGGAATCACTAGCTTTTGATTTGCATCCAAACTAATCGTGGCGGGAGCAGCGATCGTAGGAGCGATCTCGACGATGCGATCGGCAACAATGCCAATATCCCAATAGCCAGAACGTCCGGGTAAAGCTGCTTGGGTAATCTTTAAATCCATAAAAGCGCACCGAGAGAACGTGAGATATTGGAAGTCTTGCACACATTTTCTAGAGTCGGGCAAATGACGTTCGTCGCAACCAAGTTTTCTGTATGAACGATTCAGATTGGCAAACTGAGGGAAAAGCCACCTTTCAAGTCGGCAATGCCTTCTACCGCCCCAATGGTCAGATGGCAAGAGATTTGGGAGTGCTAGCCGCCGCCGTTCATCGTGCCGAAGTTGGACAGTTGCGCGTCTTAGATTCCATGTCGGGATCGGGAGTGCGATCGCTGCGCTATTGCCTAGAGAGTCAGGCAGATTGGGTGTGGGCAAATGATAGCAACCCAGAAATCAGAGCAATATTGCAGGGCAATTTAGAACGATCGCTTCCAAATCTCTTTAGAGTTACCTGTCAAGATGCCAAACGCATATTTTTAGAGTGCTACAACCACCACGATTTTTATGATTTGGTCGATGTTGATTGCTTCGGGTCTCCTGCTCCTTATTTGAGTTTTTGTTTGGGAGCAGTTGCGATCGGAGGCTTGCTCTATATCACCAGCACCGACGGACGTACCACCACCGGACATGCTCCAGATGCCTGTTTAGCCCTTTATGGAAGCTATGCGCGTTCTCACCCAGCGGCTCATGAGCAAGGGCTGAGAATCTTAATCGGCAGCATTCAGCAAACCGCAGCAGCGCAAGGATTGGGAGTTGAGCCAGTGTTCTCGCTGTTTTTGGGCGAAACCTATCGAGTCATGCTGCGCTTGGTTGCCCGTCCTCCTCTCGACCATCAGACCTATGGATTGCTGGGTTATTGTCATCGCTGTGGCAACTATCAAACGGTTTCGTGGCGAGCGTTAGGGCGAACCAGTTGCGTTCACGACGGGCACTGGCTGACCATCAGCGGAGCAATGTGGCTTGGAGCGTTGCACAACGCGCAGCAGTTGCACAAACTAGCTAGCCTTGCAGACCAGTGGCAGTGGTCAAAACAATCCGCATTGCTCAAGCTAATGGCAGACGAATCGGATATGCCACCTTATTTCTACACGCTCGGAGAAATCGGCAAACGTGGCAAGATAGACATTCCTAAGCGATCGCACCTAATCAAAACTCTCCAAACGATGGGCTATCGGGCTTGCGCCTCTCACGTCAATATTCAGGCAATTAAAACCACCGCTACGCTTCAAACTTGCATTGAAGCAGCACGCCATTCCTGAGTCAACAAATCTTCACACTCAGCACAGACGCGATAAAATTGAACGGTCAGCCCTGTCCCAGTCGTGTTGTATGAACTTGGAATCGATCGCATCCCCTCAACTCAAGGACAATTCCTTTCCAGCAGGTGGTAATGATTCCACTCGATTTGACTGGAAAGAAGCCTGGTATCCGATTGCCTATCTATCTGATTTAGACAAGACAACTTTGACGACCTTCACGTTAATGGAACGCGATCTTGTCATCTGGTGGGATCGACAAACTCAATCCTGGCGAGTGTTTGACGACCGATGCCCTCACCGCCTCGCACCCCTGTCTCAAGGCAGAATCGCTGAAGATGGGCTACTGGAATGTCCCTACCACGGTTGGGCATTTGCAGGAAACGGACAGTGCGATCGCATTCCCCAACAAAGTGCAGACGCAATGGCTCATCAATCCAAAAGAGCCTGTGTTGATTCGCTGCCGACTGTTACACGTCAAGGCTTGTTATTTGTCTATGCAGGTCAACCCGAAAATGCTCAAAAAGTCACCGTTCCGATCGTCGGTGCGTTAGATGAATCTCCGAACGAGTGGGTCTGTCTCAATACCTTTCGCGATTTGCCTTACGACGCTCTGACGCTGTTAGAGAACGTTCTAGATTCCAGTCACCTGCCTTTCACCCATCACAAATCTGTCGGCAATCGCGCCAACGCTGCACCCGTTGATTTAGAGGTTGTCGAGTCCGATCGACAAGGCTTCCGAGGCGTTTGGGAGGAGGGTCCCAGACGAGGCACTCTAGGACGGCAAGACACTACCTTCAGCGCTCCGGGCTTGATGTGGCACGATCTCACTTCAAAGCAGTTTGGCAGAACGCTGACTATTGTTTATGCCACTCCCATTCGTAAAGGAGAGTGTCGGCTGTTTGCGATTTTTCCGTTTAAGTTTTCCTCCAAAATTCCGGCATTTTTCATTAAACTCACGCCTCGCTGGTATTCTCACCTCAACCAAAATGCCATTCTCGAAGACGACCAAATCTTTCTCCATCGGCAAGAGCGCTATTTAGAAAGTCAGGGCGGCAGTCTCAATTTTGCAAAGGCATTTTATTTACCCACCAGAGCCGATCGCTTTGTGGCGGAGCTGCGGCAGTGGGTGAATCAGTACCAAGCCGATCCCTTTTGGGGCGAAGAGCTGAATTCTGCTTTGTTAGAGGAATCACTGCTCGATCGCTATCACTCCCACACCAAAAACTGCGCCAGTTGCCGCACCGCTCTCGCCAGAATTCAGCGAATCCGAGCTGTTTGCGTCGGAGTTGGAGCGACCGGACTTGCGACTATTCCAATTCTGCCTCTCTGGATTGACGCTCCATTAGCGGCAGTGGTTTCAAGTGTCACGATCGCGTTGTCTGGACTGATTTGGATTACACTCGATCGCCTTGAAAAACGATTTTCTCAAGGGCAAACGGTAGCACCACGCAACCTAGCTGAAAAGCGGCACAAACCGACTCCTCAAGTTGATCCCAATGCAAAGTAAGCTAAAGTTCTGACTGCTCAGGAACCTGATTGACTAACCTCACATGACTATCAGAATCGGTAATGGATATGACGTTCACCGCCTTGTCACCGGACGAGATCTCATCTTAGGCGGCATCAAAATCAACCACGAAACTGGGTTGCTGGGGCACAGTGATGCTGATGTTCTCACCCACGCGATTATGGATGCCATGCTCGGAGCCTTGAGCCTGGGAGACATCGGGCACTATTTTCCGCCGACCGATCCGCAGTGGGCAGGAGCCGATAGTCTGGTTTTGCTGGCTCAAGTGCATCGATTGATTCAAGACAAAGGCTGGCAGATCGGCAACATCGACTCAGTCGTAGTGGCTGAACGACCAAAACTCAAGCCCCATATCGAAGCCATGCGATCGCGCCTCGCCACCATTCTCAACTTGCCGCCCGATCGAGTTGGGGTCAAAGCCACCACCAACGAAAAACTCGACGCAGTGGGACGCGAAGAAGCGATCGCCGCTCATGCTGTAGTGTTGTTAGAGCAGTAGCGTTAAGCTGATCTCTATACGCCCGCAGTCTCTGGCATAGTATGGGCGGCATCTCACCAATATTTCTAGTAGTTAAGAAAGACCGGGAGATAGCAACGGAATGACGTTAAGCCTTTACAATTTTAGGCAGAGTCGTGGCTCATAGCATTTCTGCTGCGGTTCTTGTTGAGAATCTTCCACCTATTCGGTTCATCAGTTAGGGCACTTCGTCCTGGCTTACCGGATGTTATCCAGTCTGGCTGGTAGAGCACCATCGATGATCATCTCCGAATCAATCCTCGAAGAACTCCTAAAAGCCCTCCCTCAGATTCGTCCCCAACTCTATTTCAAGTCTTCGCTCACCGCTCTATCCCACGCGATGGAAGACCAGGTTTTAGCGGGGGTTGATCGTCCTTTGGTGATTGCTAGCTTTCAGCGAGAGCGATTTTATCGGCAAGAAGCTCATCGATATTTACGAATTGCAGAACGCACCGATCAGATTTATGTGTTGGCGGCTCCTGAAACCGATTTTTCCGATCGCTCTCAAGATTATGAAACGATCTCGTTTGAGCCAGCCGATGCTCTTAGCCAAGAATGGCATTTGGTCGTGCTAGGTGAACACTACGCCTCCTGTCTAATTTGCCGGGAGCGACGACAGCCTGACCCTCCTGCCAACATTCAAGATTTGCATGTCGATCAGTCTCGTCGCTTTGAAGGAATCTGGACGTTTGATCGTCAGGTAGTTTGCGAGTCAGCAGAGCTGCTGCTAAACCGCATCCAGCGCTATCGTCCTGATCTGGCGGCTAAAACTGGACTGATGTTGGCAAAGCTCAAAACCGATGCTAATACTGGCTTTAATCAAGTTGATCCGGGTCCGTTTGCCGAGCGACTGGTGACTTATCTGCAAGCCGGACAGTACAAATTAGCTAAAGCCTATCGCTCGATCGCCGAGAAAGAACGCAAAGAGCGGTTGATCAATTCCATTACAGCAGCCGTGCGGCGATCGCTGAATCCCGACGAAATTCTACAAATAGCGGTGCAAGAGTTAGGCACAGTGCTGGAAGCGGGTCGCTGCCTGATCTATCGCTGTAAATCAACCGATGAGATGGCAACGCTAGAGCATGAGTTTTTGGGAAGCTGCGGCTATTCCGGCTCCAGCAATACTAAAAATCAGTCGGTTGCTGAGACGCACTCACTGATTGAGCATACCTGGACACTGCAGGCAAATCCGCTCTTTCAGGAAGTCATTCAAAAACAAGAGCCTGTCTACATTGAGGACACACACACCGACGAACGATTTAGAGATCGGCACAGTCTTACTCAAGATGGACAGATTCGATCGTGGCTGATGGTGCCCGTTCTCAATCAAAATCAGCTATTGGGCATCGTCGAGTTGCATTACTGCAACACCTGTCCCCACGAGCTAGAGCGCAGCGAATTAGAAATGGTTGAAGCGATCGCCACTCAAATCGGGGTTGCTCTAATTCAAGCCGAAGCCTACGCCAATCTGGAAGATCTCAACCAACAGCTAGAAGCCCTTGATCGGACTCGCAGCAATCTGATTGCCATCACAGGGCACGAGTTGAGAACGCCCCTTTCCACGATTCAAGTCTGTCTTGAGAGCCTCGCGACCGAACCTGATATGTCTGCTAATTTGCGTCAGGTGATGCTCAACTCCGCGCTGACGGATGCTGATCGGATGCGAAAGTTGATTCAAGACTTTCTCACGCTCTCTCGTCTCGAAAGCGGTCGCATCAAGTGGCGACTCGAGCCGTTGCCTCTTGAAGAATGCGTCGATCTCGCGCTCAGCAGTCTTCAGTCACACAAATACGACTCTCCTCTGCCTAAGGTCACAACTCGACTTCCAGCGTTGCCTCTCGTGCAGGTCGATGGCGAGTGGCTCGTAGAAGTCATTTCTAAACTGCTCGACAACGCGTGCAAATTCACCGACTCTAATGGTCAAATCATGATCGAGGCACAGCACAGCGGCAGCAAAATGCTAGAAGTTACCATCGCCGACACCGGACGAGGCATCGAAGCAAATCGACTCGAAACCGTGTTTGATCGCTTCTATCAAGAAGAAGGAGCCTTACGTCGCACTACAGGCGGCACCGGACTCGGACTCGCCATCTGTCGCCAAATCATTGCAGGCTGGGGTGGACGCATCTGGGCAGAATCGGGTGGCAAAGATCGCGGCAGTCAGTTTCACTTTACGATCCCGACCGTGCAGACCAATCCTCGAGAGAAGAAGCCAGCGCCCAGTCGGCAGCGCAAAACCAAATTAGAAAATTAATTAGACGATCGCGACACCAATATACTAAACTGTTTAATTGTCGCTAAATTTCTAACTGCGCAATTTCCATGAAAAAGTCGTCAGATTTGAGCTATAGTAATAAACCGTAGCGCATCTCAGAATGATTTTTCATCTCGTGTGAGGGAAATTGTTTCGAGACTTCGGGCGAAGAAGCTAGACTTCTTCAGGGTTTGCAAAACCCAGCTTGCGCGTTTGACCCTAGCCATTCACGGATACTGAGCAGTCACCTGTTCAAGTCCAGGCGGGAGAAGCACAAAAGAGCAGAACCGAATCGGTTCCTCTCAAGCCGCTTTGCACAATCGACCAAGGTGTCTAAAGAAATGCGGAATCCGCTGCCTCCTAAATCAGAGAGGTAAGATTCATCTGGTCTCAGACCGTGGAATCCGTTCGACAACGAAGCTGCGTCTCAAAGTCGCCGCTTCGTTATGTCCAAGTGTGTAAAAAAGGAGACCAGTTACCGTGGCTGTCGGCATTCTCGGCACAAAGCTCGGCATGACTCAAGTGTTTGACGAAACAGGAATCTCCATTCCCGTCACCGTCATTCAAGCAGGACCCTGCCCGATCACCCAAGTCAAAACCCGCGAAACAGATGGCTATACTGCCGTTCAGATTGGGTTTGGTGAAACGCGAGTCAAGTCATTGAGCAAACCTGAATTGGGGCACCTCGCCAAATCCAATTCTGCTCCCCTGCGCCATCTCACTGAGATGCGCCAATACCTTCCTTCAGAAGACTACAGCGCTTACGAGTTAGGTCAAGAAGTCAAAGCTGACATATTTGAAGCAGGTCAGGTTGTTGATGTGACAGGTACCAGCATCGGCAAAGGCTTTGCGGGTTACCAGAAGCGTCACAACTTCGCACGAGGACCCATGTCTCACGGTTCTAAAAACCACCGCGCTCCCGGTTCGACCGGAGCAGGCACTACCCCCGGACGCGTCTACCCCGGTAAGCGCATGGCAGGTCGTCTAGGCGGAACGCAAGTCACGATCAAGAAGTTGACCGTGGTGCGAGTGGATGTAGAGCGAAACTTGATTTTGATCAAAGGAGCAGTTCCCGGTAAACCCGGTGCTCTGGTGCAAATCATGCCCGCTAAGAAAGTTGGGCGCTAGGGCAGAAGGAGACAGAAATGGTTGATTGTGTAGTGAAAGATTGGCAAGGAGCCGATGCGGGGCAAGCCTCGATCGAGCTTAAAGTTGCCAGGGAAGAAAGTGCGGCTCATGTGGTTCACCGAGCGTTGGTTCGTCAGCTAGCGAATCAGCGTCAGGGTACCGCCTCGACCAAAACTCGTGCCGAAGTGCGCGGGGGTGGACGCAAACCCTGGAGACAAAAAGGAACGGGACGCGCCCGGGCTGGATCGATTCGGTCTCCGCTTTGGCGGGGTGGCGGCGTAATTTTTGGACCCAAACCCAGAGATTACACCATCAAGATGAATCGCAAAGAGCGACGATTGGCACTGCGGACTGCATTCCAAAGTCGCATTGCTGACTTGATTGTGGTAGAGGACTTCACGGCTCAGTTGCCTCGTCCTAAAACCAAAGAGATGGTGCAAGCGCTCAGTCGTTGGGGCATTGAGCCAGATAAGAAGGTGCTGATCATCATGGCAGAGCGCAACGAGACGGTTTATCTGTCTGCTCGCAACATTGAGAAGCTCAGACTGATCTCGGCAAACAACCTCAACGTGTTTGATTTGCTAGCGGCTGACCACATTGTGGCGACCCCTGCCGCCCTTGAGAAGATCCAGGAGGTATACGGTGAGTGATTTTAGCCCCCGCAGCTTAGCGGATTTGATTCGTCGCCCGATCATTACTGAGAAGGCGACTCAGCGATTAGAACTCAACCAATACACCTTTGAGGTTCAGCCCAAGGCGACCAAGCCCGAAATCAAGGCAGCCGTCGAACTGATGTTTGAAGTCAAGGTAACAGGAGTGACGACTCAGCATCCTCCTCGCAAGGCGCGTCGCGTCGGCAAGTTTGCAGGTCACAGACCTCACTACAAGAAAGCGATCGTCACCCTGGCACCAGGCGACTCAATCACTTTGTTCCCAGAAGTTTAGAAACCCCTGAGAGTAGCAAATTATGGGCATCCGAATTTATCGACCTCTGACCCCTGGTAGCCGTCAGCGTAGCGTTTCTGACTTTAGCGAGATCACTAAGACCGAGCCAGAGAAGTCTTTAACTACGACCAAGCACCGGGATAAAGGACGCAACAATCGAGGCGTGATTACCTGTCGTCACCGGGGCGGCGGTCACAAACGTCTCTATAGAATCATTGATTTCAAGCGCGACAAGTTGAATATCCCGGCGCGGGTGGCGGCGATCGAGTACGATCCCAACCGCAACGCGCGTCTGGCACTGCTGTTCTACGCAGATGGCGAGAAGCGCTACATTCTTCACCCCAATACGCTGAAAGTCGGCACCGTGATTCGCTCAGGTCCCGATGCTCCGATCGAGGTCGGCAACGCATTGCCCCTTGAGAAGATTCCCCTCGGTACGATCGTTCACAACGTTGAACTCGTTCCTGGCAAAGGTGGTCAGATTGTCCGGGCAGCAGGTGCGGCGGCTCAAGTCGCAGCAAAAGATGGTGATTACGTCACTCTGAAGCTGCCTTCGACCGAAGTGCGGTTGATTCGTAAAGACTGCTATGCCACGATCGGGCAAGTCGGCAACCTCGAAGCGAGAAACATCAATCTGGGCAAAGCAGGACGCACCCGTCACAAAGGTCGTCGTCCTCAGGTGCGCGGCAGCGTTATGAACCCGGTTGATCACCCTCATGGTGGTGGAGAAGGACGGGCACCGATCGGTCGCTCTGGTCCGGTCACCCCTTGGGGTAAGCCGACTTTAGGGCGAAAAACTCGCAACAAGAAGAAACTGAGCGGCGCGTTTATCGTGCGTCGTCGTCGTAAGTCCTCCAAACGGGGACGCGGCGGACGGGAATCGTAATTTGACTTAGGGAGAAACCTAATATGGCACGTTCACTCAAAAAAGGTCCCTTTGTTGCTGACCATCTCATGAGCAAGGTTGAAGCGCTCAACGCCAGAGGTGACAAACAAGTCATCAAAACCTGGTCACGAGCTTCGACAATTTTGCCCCAGATGATTGGACACACGATCGCCGTTCACAACGGTCGTCAGCACGTTCCCGTCTATGTCTCTGAGCAAATGGTCGGTCACAAACTCGGCGAGTTTGCCCCGACTCGGACCTTCCGGGGACACGCAGGTAGCGATAAGAAAGCACGTCGATAGGAGAAAGGGCAGCGTGAGGGGTGAGGGGTGAAAGCCTAAGTCTCAATCCCTCGCCTCTCGCCCGTAAGGAGAAAACTATGGCTACTGATACGACTGAAGTTAAAGCGATCGCACGTTACATTCGTATGTCTCCTCACAAGGTGCGCCGAGTTCTCGACCAAATTCGGGGACTGTCTTACCGAGAGGCACTGATCATTCTGGAATTTATGCCTTATCGCGCCTGTGAGCCAGTGCTTAAGGTTCTACGATCGGCAGCAGCAAACGCTGAACATAACGGAGGCATGGATCGAGCGGGTTTGGTGGTGAGCCAAGCGTTTGCTGATCAAGGTCCTTCACTCAAGCGGTTTAGACCACGGGCACAAGGTCGCGCTTACCAAATTCGCAAACCGACGTGTCACATCACAGTGGCAGTGGCTCCCGGAGCCGAATCCTAGTTCAGTTATTCCTACTTAAACTGCTTTATCTCAGAGGAACGCATTCGTGGGACAGAAAATTAATCCAACTGGGTTTCGGCTAGGGATCATTAAAGACCACCGCTCTCGGTGGTATGCCGATACCAACCGCTATCCTGAACTGTTGAAAGAAGATTTTAAGATTCGCGAGTTTTTCGCTAAGAATCCCAAAAATCTTGACAACCTCAAAAAGCCCGGAATTTCTGAGATTCGGATCGAGCGTAAAGCCGATCAGATTGACCTAGAAATTCGCACGTCTCGCCCAGGTGTGATTGTCGGTCGCGGGGGTGCCGGGATCGAGACCCTGCGGTTGGGTCTGCAGGAGGCGTTGGGAAGTAGCGATCGTCAGATTCGCGTCAACGTGGTCGAAGTGGCTCGCGTCGATGCCGATGCCGCGCTGATTGGCGAATACATTGCCGAACAGCTAGAGCGTCGGGTTTCCTTCCGTCGCGTGGTTCGTCAAGCGATTCAACGCGCCCAGCGGGCTGGCGTTGAAGGCATCAAAATTCAAGTCAGCGGTCGTCTAAACGGGGCTGAGATCGCGCGTCCTGAATGGACTCGTGAAGGTCGAGTTCCGCTACACACGCTGAGAGCCGACATTGACTACGCTTACGTCACGGCTCAAACGATCTACGGAATTTTGGGCATCAAGATTTGGGTCTTCAAGGGTGAAATTATTCCCGGTCAAGAACTCATTGATGCCGCTCCACCTTCTAATCAACCGCGTCGTCGTCAACAGCGTCGTCGTCAACAATTTGAAGACCGATCGAACGAAGGATAAAGGATGCAGGATTAATCCTCCTGACTCCTGAATCCTGACTCCTGAATTTAATTGGTATCGAGTCATGTTAAGCCCAAGAAGAACTAAATTCCGCAAACAGCAGCGCGGTCGCATGAGAGGAATGGCTTCTCGCGGCAGCGACCTCAACTTTGGAGATTTCGGTCTACAGGCTC
>JBBRPT010000013.1:0-96923 GCA_038227635.1 Leptolyngbyales cyanobacterium
ATTGAGAGAATCAATCACCATGCCGATGTAGTAAGTTTGGTTGCCCTGCCAAACAGCGTCGCCCACTCCGGGAAGAGTGAAGGTCTTGCTTAAGGTCGCGGTTAGATTGTTGGCGGCGATCGCGTCTACATCATAGGTTCCGAGGAGGCGATCTCCCGTAGCGATCGTCGTGTCTTTAGAGAGATAAAACGCAACTTGGAATGGGTTTGCATTCGCGCCCGTGTTTTTAATTTGGAAGTTTGCCGTCAGGCTCTGTCCGGCGGTCAAGGCGACTTGAGAGACATTAAAGAAAGCGCCCGATAGCTCTGGTTTGGCATCAAACTCCCACGCATCTTGCCCAAAATCAGTTTGAGAAGATGGTTGACCACTAACATAATCAACCTCGCTGCCTAGATAGTGAGTGCCCGATGCTTTACCTTGGCTGAAGTTGAACGGGGTGTAGACACCTTGGCTATTGTCAATGTCATGGTAGTGATCGACAAACACGCTACCGACATCTGCTGCCGTTCCGTCTCGACTTGATGTTGTAATGAGATATTTGCCGTTTAAGCCAGTTTCATTGGGGTTTGGATTTGGGTCAACGAAACTTCCGATCGTGTAGATTCCGGGTTGAGCATAAACCCACCCTGTATAGTAGTCAGATGTGTTGTCTTTCCCGTTGTAGTAGTAGGTGAAATTGTATTTGGAGTAGCTAACGTCATAGACAGATTTGTCTAATCCAAAGCTGTTATCAGTACTGTTTGAGTTACCAATAAAATCGTATTCGCTTCCTAGAAGATTTGTGCCCGAAGCGTTCCCCTGCCCAAAATAAACGGGCGTGTAGGCGGTAGAGTTTTCGCTGTTGTGGTAGTGATCTACAAAAACTTTACCGACATCTGCCACGTTTCCAGCCGCGATCTCTGACTGAATTAGATATTTCCCATTGCTGCCTGTTTCATTGTTATTACTATTTGGATCGACCCACTGACCAACTCTATAGGTATCAGAGTAAGAATAGACATAGCCCGTGTAATAGTCTTTGCGGTTGTCAATTCCGTTGTAATAGTAGGTAAATCCGTATTGATGCACAGGTAATGCAGTCGATAAATTGAGCGTGTAATTCGTGGCATTGCTCCTGTCTGAGTAAAGTCGAACGTAGTAAGTGCCTGCGGATAATTGCCCACTGCTGATCGATTCTGCTGAGTTGCCCGCGATCGCAAAGGTTTGAATCACCTCGCCCTTGCCATCAAGAAGCTGTAAATCAACATTTGCGATGAGGTCAGTGAGCGTCAGCGTTAAACTACGATTCTTAGTGAGTGTAAATTTATAATTATCTTCACGATCAGTTGATGTGCCTATTGATTCTCGAAAGGTTGCTTTTTCAATTAATGTTCCGACGTTAAATGCGTTGGTGATTGTGTTTCCAACTGTATCATTTGTAAAATTTGGATCAAATTGCTTAGCACTTGAGACAAGTTGCCAATTGCGATCAGGAATTTTGAGAAGCGAGACTGTCGAATCAATGGCGCTGCCGTTCATCTGCCAGACTGCATTCTCGCCCGTGGCATAGTTTCGCCAAATTAAATCGACCTGTCCGTCATTGTTATAGTCTGCAACTCCCGCTATTTTCCAATTCAGATCAGCTACTTTTGTGAGATAGATTCCTGACTGAATCGCGCTGCCGTTCATTTGCCAGACTGCGTTCTCGCCCGTGGCATAATTTCGCCAAATTAAATCGACCTGTCCGTCGTTGTTGTAGTCTGCAACTCCCGCTATTTTCCAATTCAGGTCAGTTACTTTTGTGAGATAGATTCCTGACTCGATCGCGCTGCCGTTCATTTGCCAAACTGCGTTCTCGCCCGTGGCGTAATTTCGCCAAATTAAATCAGCCTGCCCATCGTGATTAAAGTCTGCAACTCCCGCTATTTTCCAATTCAGGTCAGCTACTTTAGGGAGATAGATTGCTGACTGAATCGTGCTGCCGTTCATCTGCCAGACTGCATTCTCGCCCGTGGCATAATTTCGCCAAATTAAATCAGCCTGCCCATCGTGATTAAAGTCTGCGGTAGTCTCTAGCTTCCAATCAGGATCAGCCACTTTGGTGAGTAAGACGGCTGAGTTGATAACGGCATCTTTCACTTGCCAAACTGCATTCTCACCCGTGGCATAATTTCGCCAAACCAAATTGGTTTTGAGATCGCTAACGGCAGACAAATTAAGACTGTATTGACTGCTATCTTGGCTCGTAGAAACCTGAAGATAGTAAGTTCCAGGAGCGAGGATTGTGTTGATCAGTTCACCGATCGCGCCACTATTATTTGAAGTAGAAAGAACTTCGCTGCTGCTAAGAACTCCATTGCGATCGCGGTCTTGAATTAGCTTAAGGTTGACATCTCCACTCAAGCCATTGAGAACGGCACTGAGACTGCTATAACTCTTAAATTGAAATCGGTAATAGTCAGTTGAATCAACGAGGTTAATTGAGTTTGTAAACGTCTGCGCGCTAGAAGATAGGCTAATATCTTTAGCCGTTTCTAAAGTGTTGTATGCCACAAGGTTGCCTCTACAAGAATCTGAGTTCTTTTCTAAGGGTTCCTTCCACGCGACGAAGATCTATGTATTTACGAAAATTTTACATGACAAATTTTACTCAGTATATACCGAACAGTACTGAGAGCGTTACTTAGATAAATCGTCTAAGAAATCGGCTCGAACACCATCTGAGGAACCAAAAATCTCTCTCTATCTAACTCAATCACTTGAGCGATACCCAAAAAACGACCGTCTTCATGATGGATTCGGACGAAGATAGCGTCTAATAGAGTATCATTTGATACCACTTTCTGACCCCATCGCCAGCGCTTGGCGGGGTCTTCGGGTAGGGTGACGATCGGTAAGTGAGATAACGCGACATCAGGAGCGATCGGCAAGAAACTATCGTCTTGCAGTTGAGAGGCAAATTCGTCTAGGGTTAGGCTGTGTTTGAGCATAAATCCACTGCTGTTAGTGCGAAGCAGCTTTGCTAACGTGCCTCCTGCGTCTAACATTGCACCCAAATCACGAGCGATCGAGCGAATATAAGTCCCGGAGCCACAAGCGATCGCCAGATCTAATTCTGGAAACTCACCCAATCTCCAATCCAAAATCTCTAGTGAATAGATTTCTACAGACCGAGAGGGGACATCGATAGATTCACCCGATCGTGCCAAATCATAGAGTCGTTTTCCCTGCACCTGAACGGCACTATAGTTAGGCGGCACCTGCTGAATTTTGCCTTCAAACAGGGGTAGTTTTGCCGTTATATCGTCTAAGGTGAGCCACGGCACAGGCTGACGCAACAGCACATCGCCCTCTAAGTCATCGGTCGCTGTCGTTAGCCCAAACCGAATAGTTGCGTGATATGCCTTATCCTGCGGCAAATATTGCAGCAGTCGTGTTGCCCGACCGAGCGCGATCGGTAATACCCCCGTCGCTGCGGGATCAAGCGTTCCGGCGTGCCCGACTCGCTTGAGCTTTAACAATCGCCGTACCTTTGCCACACAATCATGAGAGGTAAATCCCACCGACTTATTGAGATTTAGAAACCCGTTATTCACCCGGCACCTTTATTTTTTCAGTTGGTCTGCATTTAGGGATCGCACCAAACTTAGCTGCAGAGGAGCTTGACTGATCTGTTGAGCATAACTAGCCGAGAGATACGATCGATAGTTGGGCTGATTGGCGACATAGGTTTGAAAGAATGCCAAACTCAGGGCGTTTATATAGCGACGGGCAACCCCGGGCGTTGGACCCACCACCTCTGGAGGCAGCGGAACTGAATCATTGGTTTCCTCTAGCGTCGAGAAATGAGTGCCGCGATCCATCAGGACGAGATAGCGATCGGGGGTCTTCAACCAGGTAAACGGCTGAATCTGTTCTTGAAGTGCCGGGGCAACGGTGTCTGCGTTACCCGACACAATCAGGGTTGGAATTGAGATTTGCTCAAATCCAGCTTGACCTAACACCGCACTATCGACCGGGTTAATCGCGATGACCGCTTTGATGCGCGGATCTTGCAAGTTATAGTTGAGACGCGGTAGAACATTTGCCCGACACTGCAACAACACTGATAAGTTGAGGGTGTTATCAAGGGCTTGAATGCCACAGTCTTGTTGGAGTTGCTCAAAATTAATCGGGGCACCTGCCAGTGCTAAGACCGTGTAGCCTCCAAATGATTGCCCTAAAACACCAACTTGCTCTAAGTTGAGGCGATTATACCGAGGGTCAGACCGGGCACGGCGTGTCAGCTCATCCAGCAAATATTTAATATCAAGCGGACGATCGATAAACTCGCTCGGTGCGGCAACTTCACTGACGGTTCCTGCAATCAAAGCTTGTAGCTGTTGAGCATTGCTGCCCGGATGTTCGGGCACTGCGACTGCAAACCCGTGAGAGGCGAGATGTTCTGCTAAATATCGAAATGTGGTGCGATCGGAACCCAACCCGTGAGAAATCACGACCACCGGAATTTTGCCCGCTTTCCCTGAGCGATTAGGTCTAACTTGCGGCAGGTAAACATCTACCGGAAACACGCGATCGCTGCCCAAGGCAGTGACAAAACTGCGGGTTCGATCAGCGATCCGAATCGTTTCTTTTTGCCAGCTAATCGAGCCTCGACTTGCCAAATCAGGTAGAGACGTTGGGCTAGTAATCGGCGTGGCAAGGGCTTCTAGCTGTGCCAGTTGAGTGAGCGTTGTGGTCGCTTGATTGGTGCGGGTGATTGACTGCTCTAAGTCTCCGCCAATTTGCAGTGCAGTCTGCAAATCGATTCGCAGCCCCCGCGTCGGAAATTTGCGAAACACATTTAGAGGAGTCAACCCCTCAGAATCGCTGGATGCCAAGATCAGCGCTGCTCGAATTGCATAAAATCCGGTGTCTCTCGATTCGGGCTGAATCACCTGCCCCAAGCGCCTCAGCAAAATTTCTCCTTGCGGCGTGTAGAGAAACTGAGACACCGCGATCGGGGTCAAGTCTGCCCTAACCACTAATGCCTTTCGCAAATCTGCCAGTTGTCGGGCATCTGCATACTGCGCGTAGACGCTCAAATCGCTATCTAACGCACCCGTTTTGGCATAGGCTTCGAGGGCAGCTACCGAAATCGATCGCTCCAGCGCACCATAGGATAGATAGAGCCGCTCAGCGCTTAGTGCAGGTCGGGTCAGCAATATCGCTGGAATAAGGCTCCAGCTAAGCAGTGTCAGGCTTTTCTGAATCCAGTTTGGTCGAGACTGAGAAGTATGGAGTCGGGTACGATCGAGCATAAAGAATCTTGCTCTGATTAAAGGGCAAGTGCAGATATTTCAGGTTAGGCGCAGTTGACTTAGGCATTGCTGAATTGCTCTATGAAACATAGACTTTGCCCTCACCCTAACCCTCTCCCGCGGGAGAGGGAAAAAGATTTCAAGTTCCCCTCTCCTGCGGGAGAAGAGGGCAGTTCGTATTCACATTCAGCAATGCTTGACTTATTGTGACTCAATGGGGCGATCGCTCACAACTTGATTTTGCGACACACCGCAGAGGTGGTCAGGTACAATGATTCTCTAATCTTGCGTCTGCGCCATGTCTCCCAACTACCTTGAAAAAATTCTGACGGCTCGTGTTTACGATGTTGCTCATGAGACGGCTCTAGAGGTTGCCCCGAATCTATCGGCGCGGCTCGACAACACAGTGCTGCTCAAGCGTGAAGATATGCAGTCTGTATTTTCATTTAAGCTGCGGGGCGCGTATAACAAAATGGCGCAGCTACCGCCTGATGTTCTAGCGCTGGGCGTGATTGCTGCCTCTGCTGGAAACCATGCCCAAGGTGTAGCGCTCGGTGCCCGTAAACTCGGAACTACTGCGATCGTGGTGATGCCGATGACTACTCCGCAAGTGAAGATTAATGCGGTGAAAGCTCGTGGCGGCGAAGTGATTTTGCATGGCGACACCTATGATGATGCCTATGCTTATGCGCGACAGCTAGAAGTTGAGAAAGGATTGACCTTTATCCATCCGTTTGATGACCCTGATGTGATTGCAGGACAGGGCACGATCGCGATGGAGATTTTGCGCCAGCATCAACAGCCGATCCATGCGATTTTTGTGGCGATCGGGGGCGGCGGATTGATTTCTGGGATTGCGGCTTATGTGAAGCGATTGCGTCCTGACATTAAGATCATTGGCGTTGAACCTGTCGATGCCGATGCAATGTATCAATCGTTAAAAGCTGGACACCGCATCAAGCTGCCGCGAGTCGGGCTATTTGCTGATGGCGTGGCTGTGAGCGAAGTCGGAGTCGAAACCTTTCGCCTCTGTCAAGAATATGTCGATGAAGTGCTGTTAGTAGACACCGATCATATTTGTGCCGCGATTAAAGACGTGTTTGAAGACACGCGATCGATTCTAGAACCTGCGGGAGCGTTGGCGATCGCGGGTGCAAAAGCCTATGTCGAACGTGAACAGATTCAAGGGCAAACGCTCGTGGCGATCGCGTGTGGTGCCAATATGAACTTCGACCGGCTCCGATTTGTCGCAGAACGCGCCGAATTTGGCGAACGTCGAGAAGCAATTTTTGCAGTGACCATTCCTGAACAAAATGGCAGCTTAAAAAAGTTTTGTGGGTGTATTGGCAAACGCAGTTTGACCGAGTTTAACTATCGAATTGCTGACGACCAAGAAGCGCACATTTTTGTCGGCATTCAAATTCAAAATCGGGCAGATGCAACTCAGATTGCAGCGACCTTTGAGGCAAATGGATTCAGCACGATCGACCTAACCGACGACGAACTCACAAAACTGCATCTCAGACACATGGTAGGCGGACGATCGCCCCTGGCTCATAACGAATTACTCTATCGCTTTGAGTTTCCTGAGCGTCCGGGGGCACTGATTAAGTTTCTCGCCTGCATGAGTCCCGATTGGAATATCAGTCTTTTTCACTATCGCAATCACGGAGCCGATTATGGTCGCATTGTAGTCGGAATGCAGGTTCCGCCTCACGAAATGAGGGACTGGCAAGCCTTTCTCGACACGCTCGGCTATCGCTATTGGGATGAGAGCCAAAACACGGCTTACAAACTGTTCTTGGGATAAATATTAGATGGGACACCCCGTCAAGAGAATAGATAAAAAGCAAGTTGATAGCAGAAGAGGAAGTTTCATGAGTATGGTTCGTTTGTTAGACCATACCCTTTACAGCGCTTCGGCTGAAATTTGGGCAAGTTTTTGAGTCAGCTATAATTCCGTCATGGATTATGAATGGGATTTGACTAAAGCAGCCACTAATCTCAGAAAGCATGGGGTGAGTTTTGAAGAGGCTAAAACAGTCTTCAGCAACCCGATCGCATTAATTTTTGAAGATGAGTTACATTCGGTAGAAGAACGTCGGGAAATCATCATTGGTCATTCCCAACAAAGTCGCTTACTGCTGGTCAGCTTTACAGAACGTTCAAAGGCAATCCGCATTATCAGTGCCCGTATCGTGACTCAAAGAGAACGTGAAGATTATGAAAACAACGCCTTCTGATGAATCTCCGCAGAGCGAAGACGATTTGGCAGCAGAATACGTCTTTGATTATGGCAAAGCAAAACCTAATCGATTTGCAGTACAAGAACGAAAAATGACTGTTGTAGTTTTGGATGAAGATGTTTCGCAAGTTTTCTCTACATCAGAAGCCGTCAACAAAGTGCTTAGAGCATTGATCGAAGCAATGCCTTAAGTTGTGACTGCACCGATTCTCAAATCACCGCAATGCAGTCAATCTCGACGCGCACATCTTTGGGCAACCGAGAGACCTCGACACAGGCACGAGCAGGAGCGGTCGCTTCATCAAAATATTGGGCATAAACCGCGTTCATAGCAGAAAAATCATTCATGTCTGCCAAAAAAACCGTGGTCTTCACCACATCTTGCAGCGTTGCCCCAGCAGCTTCGAGAATGGCTTTGAGACTGGTCAGAGATCGCTCGGTCTGAGCGGTGACATCGCCTTCACCCACGATCGTTCCCGTCGCCGGATCAAGGGCAATTTGTCCCGCCACAAAGATCATCTGACCTGACGCTAGAATTGCCTGGTTATAAGGTCCCACCGGAGCCGGAGCCGCATTGGTTTGAATGATGGTTCGAGTCATAGATTATTTCTTAGCAGCGGGAGGGACGAGTTCGGTGTTGACTTCGTTAACAGAGCGACGTTTTAGCGTTGTGGACTCCGATCGAGGCAACAAATCAAACACGGTGCGAAACGCATCATCGATTTGCTCATAAGCGACGTTGCCTTTGCCATCCAACACAACTTTACCAGACTGGTCAAATAAGACTGTCTGAGGGACGTAACCTTTGTAGTAATAGCCAGGTTCGGTTGGGTCAAACGTTTCTTTAACAGGTAAAGAGTCTACGCGAATAGGCATAAAGTCAGCCGCTCGACCATAAAAGGCTTGAAGCTGAGACACCACTGCCGAAAACTGCTTACAATCGCTGCTATCGTCGTTGTAGAACACCAGCAGGGCAGGTTTTTGCAGGTTAAACGAGTCTTTTAGCTTGATTTTTGGAGGCACCAGTGAACCATTACCTGCGTAGAGCGCAAAGATCTCGCCATCATAGCGATCGTCGGTCAAGCCAGCCAATGCAGGGCTATCGATCGACAGTCCGGTGAGCGTGATCACTAGTGACCAGACAAGCACCGAGAGGCTACGCCATAAAGCAGACCGAGAAAAAAAGTGTGAGCAAACAAAAGACATAAGCAGGATGACAGATTCAAAACATCGCTATTCCTATTGTCCGTCTTGATGGGAAGATGCTCAACTTAACTTTAGGATTTGCGTGGTGGAAGCCGCTTAAATGTAGAGTGCTAGCCGTGAGCAGAGAAACTTGTCCGATCGATTCAGAGTTCTCGATCGAGGTAATCGACGGCTCCCCAACTCTTTAAAGTTGAATGGTAGTTTTGTCGTGCAATTCCTCCACTTGAATCAGGGAACCATTGCCGATGACAGTGTTGAACTTTATCAAAGAACGCTCAACTTGATATCCCGGCAACACTCGAACCATCTGATATTCAGTTCTTAAATCACTCGTGCCATCCTACTTCAGCAGCGCCAATTGACTAGACACAATCTCACTCAGTCGTGAAACAGTAGCTGTCTGCTCTCCTGATGACAGCGGGGGCAACTCGCACTGGCACTTTGAGCTTCAACTTCGAGAATGAGTTCATAACCTCGGTCTTGTTAATCTTCAACAGATTCGCGGGATTCCCCACCTTCAGGGAACGGAGCAGCAGCGAAGCGCCCTTCGGAGTGAGCAAGGTGGGGAGGGATAGCGACGGACGCTCGATCCAGCGTCCACTCTCTTCTATCTCGACACGCAGAGCTTGGTACTACGCTGCAATAGCTCGACTTTTGAGGCTTTGAATTGTCCATGTCGTCTCCAGTTAAGGTCATAAACGCTGACTACTTTTGAGGCTTCGCTATATCCACCAATCCAGCCCAACACGGTCTTTCCCGCCTTCTCTGCCCTGACCAAATCACCAGAGCGAAACCCAAACGGCGTAAGGGTGCCGCCTTTGCGCTTGCGGTTTCCGGGCACGCCACTGACCGGATTCTCAAAGTGCAGTTGACGACGGTAAAGATTGGGACGGCTGATGACGCGGAAGACCGATTTTGTGACCGTGACTTGCCCTTGCCAGTGATGACCCCGCTCATTGCCCGATCGAAACGACTGGTAGGACATAAAGTGACTTGCCGCTAGTGCGATGCCGTCATTGGCATGAGTTTCAGGAACCTGCTTCGACTTATCGCTTTTGTCCTTAGCAAGTCCGAGTTGCTGTCTGAGCGTGGAGGTTTGCCAGCCTTCCTGGGAGACGGTTGGGCACAGTTCTTCTAGCCACTGGAGCATGAATTTCTGTCCGACCATCACGGGAGAAAAGCCTTTCCCTCTACCCTTTTCGGTTCTCGCTTTGACGACCTCATAGCGAATGTCGGAGATGGGAAAGAGTTTGATTAGCTCCTTGACCACTCGTAATTCCATCTGTCTGTTGGCTCGAATCGAAGGCGGCAACTTCCCCTGTTTACGGTTTGAGAACCGCTTCTGGCGATGCGCTCTCAGGTGGAATGCAACCTTGCGGTTGATCCGCCTTCCACGTCTAGCACGACGCAGAATCCGACGACCGTCCATCTTCTTTGTAATCGCCTTGAAAGGCAAGACAAGGTGAGCGGTGAACAGCGTGAATTTTGAGGTTTGCACCCCGATGCCCGTAAACATTTTGCCGGGGTCGATGCCCAATGCGACATCCTGAACCTCATAGTCTGACGGCTCGAACAGCAGTTGGATTGAGAAAACGTTGAGGTCGTTGTGAACGACTTTTGCCTTACCCGCTTTGAGCCACTGGCGGGCGCGGCTGGGTTTGGTGGGCATGGCAGTTGAGCCATCTGGATTGAGAACCGAAACGCGCATTTTGGAGATAATCCTTATTGCTAAGTCAGAAAGTCCCTTAGACCACCAATCGATAGATGTCCTGTCTTAAAGCACCTTCGTCAGAAGGTTAGAAGTCATGCCGAGTTTGGGAAACGCTCGGAAGTTCGTGCTATCGAATTGGCTCATTAGGTCTAGTCAATGGTTTAACTTAAGCCTGACGACTCAAGCCCCACCGTCAAAACCGCCGACCCAAAGGGTCAAGGTTTAGGGTGGGGTTATTGACCGTCCATTCCGGGCAAGTTCAAAAGTTGGGCGTTGCTGAATGCAGACATGAATTGCCCTCACCCCCAACCCCTCTCCCGCAAGAGAGGAGCGCTAGAAATCTTGTTCCCTCTCCTGCGGGAGAGAGCTAGGGTGAGGGCAAAATCTGTGTTTCACAGATCAATTCAGCAACGCCAAAAGTTGGTTAGCAAGGGTTGCATGGCGGCTAAAACGTATTTCAGAATACATTAGTATAGCTCACCCCGTAGACCCTCAAAGCTTGAGCCAATCAGCATTTCGGGATGGGTGTGCCCGTTGGCTCCTGGCGCATCGGTCAGGGCGGCGGCGAGGGGCGGTTGTTGAATGTTTTTCACAGAGTTACCTGATACCACAAAGTCAAGTGGCAGAGCTTCCTCGGTGACGATCGGCTCTTTTCTGACAGATAAAATGTGCAGAGCCATGTTAACCCTTCATTAGAGACGAGTTGTTGTGTCGTCTTCGAGCGATTGAGGCTTTAGCTCACCCTTCTAGGCAACAACCTTCAAAGCGGGTCTTGATAAGCAGAGATTTCATCTACTTGAATTTCAGCGAAGGCTTCTTGTCCGATCGATAAACCGATCACAATTTTGGCGCTAACCGCAAACTCTGACAAGGCGGTCGCGATCGCCACAATATGATTAAAAACCCGCTGATTCATAGCGCTGTTGGCTCCGTTAATTACAAGCGTCGGGATAGTTGAAATCGTAGCGAAATACCATTCACAGTTGGTTAGCAGCGCTTGAGTTACTCCATCACAAGATTCATAAAAATATCGGCTTAGCGCTTCTTCGAGTTGGCGACTCAGACTGCTATCCGTTTCTTCTAGCTTGAGAGGTGGCAAGTCATCGAATGGAAGTGAATGATGGTTCATAGGGTGTGGGAGATACAACAGCGATCTCTAATTATGCTCAATAGAATTAAGAAGCCCGATCTAACTCACCTACAGTAGAGCAGAATTGATTTCCGGGAGATTATTGAGTCTCATTGTTATCATACGCATCAATTCTTTTGAGAACAAGACTTAAATAAACATTTTCATGTTCATTTATGCGTTCTGAAAGTTTTGTATATTATGTTGCAGGCTAATAATTTTTGTGACCATCCAGGAGTTGTATGAGAAGAAGTCAAAAGGGTCTATTTGAAACATCTTTAGTGTGAAAATGTTTAGTTTTAGTCTTTGCAAAAAGCTTTTGTTTATGTTGATTAGCCATTAGCTGAAGGAATTTGTCACGTGTCAATTGTTAGGAATGCACCGCAATATTCCCACAGATATTTGCTTTTCATTTGAAGGGTTTTCGGCGCGAGGCGGGAGACCTGATGAGCATCGTGACGATTGGGAAATTGCGTTTTTTGAAGAGTTGGGATGCCGAACCTTTCTTGATGTTAAGACGGAGATGCGATCGCAGATGTCGTCTGTCACTACCCCTTTGACTCGACTCATGTAATGGCTCACATTCGCAAAGCAACTCAAGGTGAAATCGCTCTAGAAAGTTGCCATCCGTTTCAGCAAAAGCTGTCGGGACTATATTGGGTATTTGCTCACAACGGCAACCCCCCTGATTTTGGTCCCCCACAGACCGGGTTTTATGGAACTGATAGCGAGAGGGCATTTTGCCTGATCTTGAATACCTTACGAGCCACATTTCCTGACGGGAGACATGCCTTAGAGTGCTTACATCTCGTATTGAGGACGATTACTCACCCGGTCAACCTTCGGCAAGCTCCGTTTGCGACGGCTCCTCTGACCGATGAAGATATCACGATCGATTTTCAAGAACTGACGAAACCGAGCGATCGAGTCGCCATCATCGCTACAACGCCTCTCACAAATAATAAACCTTGAATCCCGATTCAACCAGGAGAATCATTGGGGGTTCAGGACGGTGCAAGGCTAATGACTAATGGATGATCCTTCTTTCTAGGTATCTTGAAACAAAGCCGTGCTCAAATAGCGCTCACCAAAGCTTGGCTGAATCATCACGATCAGTTTGCCTGAATTTTCGGGACGCTTGGCGATTTGGATGGCGGCAGCTAGGTTTGCTCCGGTAGAAATGCCCGACAGTAATCCTTCTTCTCTCGCTAATCGACGACCATAAGCAATCGACTCCTCATCCGTCACTTGAATCACTTCGTCTATCAAATCTAATCGCATGATATTTGGCACAAATCCCGCTCCGATGCCTTGAATTTTGTGAGCACCGGGTTGCCCACCCGATAGAACAGGGCTGGCTTTAGGTTCGACTGCGATCGCTTTAAACTCCGGCTTGCGCGCCTTGATCACCTCCGCAACGCCTGTGATCGTGCCGCCTGTGCCGACTGCTGCTACTAAAAAATCGATCTGTCCATCAGTGTCTGTCCAGATCTCCTCTGCTGTGGTTTCACGGTGTACTTGCGGGTTTGCCGGATTTTTGAATTGTTGCAGCATAAATGCGTTGGGAGTGCTCGCCGCAATTTCTTCAGCACGAGCGATCGCGCCTTTCATTCCCAAGGTGCCCGGAGTTAGTTCTAGTTGAGCACCATAGCCTTTAAGCATGGCGCGGCGCTCTGTGCTCATGGTTTCTGGCATAGTGAGCAGCAGACGATAGCCTTTTGCAGCAGCGACCATTGCGAGGGCGATTCCGGTGTTGCCAGACGTGGGTTCGACTAAGAGCGTTTTTCCGGGGTGAATCCAACCTGTGGTTTCAGCGTGTTGAATCATGCTGATGCCAATGCGGTCTTTGACCGACGAAGCGGGATTCATCCCTTCTAGTTTGACAACGATTCTGGCAACACATCCCTCAGCTTGAGGAATTCGATTTAGTTGAACGAGGGGCGTGTGTCCGATGAGTAGAGTGATATCGTGGGCAATTCGCATAAATGTAGGGGAGAGAGAATTTTTTGTAGGCTGGCGATTTCCGTCTAAAAATCGTGCGACACAGGGTGGAGTCTGCCTAAAGAACCACTCAGGATCGTGAATTATAAGGATCGTGGACTAAATAACCTGTCAGACTTGTGAACGTCTTTTGCCCTCCTCACGAAGTGGGACGAAGCCCTCGCCAACCCTCCTCCCCACGGAGAAGGGAGGTAGAGCTTTGTTTCCTCTCGTAGAGGAGAGGGCTAGGGTGAGAAGTTGCACCTTCCTAAATCCACGTTCCTAGGCAATTAATAGTATGTATATCGAGTGATTGTAACATTTAGTGCTTCACTCGGTAAATCTTACCTTTAGCGGATTTTCATGCATTCAGCTTACTGGCAACCTAGAGTCTTTAGTCCGCTTAGAACACCGTCATGATTGCTAGGCTGTCTGTCTGCGTTGCAGTATTGGGAAGCACGTTAATAGTGGTTGCAGTAGGGAGTTCTGTTTCTGCTGCTGCTTTATATTCGGTATCTCGTTTGCCTTTCATTCCTTCAGACATCAACGATCGAGGGCAGGTTGTCGGGCAACAATATCTGTGGGATAACGGCAGCGTTACTGATTTAAGCACGCTTCCGGGGGCATCTGGCAATCCGATCGTGGCTAGAGCTATCAATAATCAAGGGCTGATCGTAGGCGGTGGCTTGACGGTCAATCGATCAACAACTTATCAACAGTTTGTTCCAGACCAAGCCTTTCGATCAGACGGCAAAACCATTTCTGACTTGGGAGTGGTGGGTTCTCTCTGTAAAGATAGTTGCGTCAAGACGAACGCGATCGACCTCAATAACCAGGGGCAGATTGCATTTAACACTGAATACCAAGATTATCAAGGGGGTGTCTCGCCCTATGTTCAGCAGCCTGATAGCAGCTTTACCAGTTTTTTCTCAACCTCAAATCGTGCGATCGCAATCAATAACGCAGGTGAAGTGTTGAGCTACACGATCGCTAGAGGGCGCAGCGGTCCGAGTCGAGGCGTAGTCACTGAGGGAAACAGCACGACTGTGTTGATGTCTCCTGGCTATTGTTTTTCATTCAGCACGCCCTGTTTTTCTGAGTCAACTTACACGACTGATATTAACGACAAAGGGCAAGTAGTGGGATATGGACCGCTCACGAGCGATCGTGGGTCTCCGCTTGAGGCAATGCTGTGGAAAGATCCGCGAACAGAGACGATCGCAGAAGGGCTGAAAGGGTTAGGCGGAACGGGCAATCTAGACTATCGCGGCAAAATTGCCAGTCTCGCCAATAGTTTGAATGATGCGGGTGAGGTCGTTGGACTATCTTATAAATCGAGTGGCGAACAACGGGCAGTTTTTTGGAAAGATGCCGCATTTGCTGACCTAAATGAATTAATCCCAAACGATTCGAGCTGGAGTCTGACGGAGGCAATCAAGATCAATAATCAGGGGCAAATTGTTGGTAGAGGCTATTTAGATGGTAAAGAACAAGGGTTTTTGTTGACGCTCAACCCTGATGCTGAACCCATTCCTGAACCTGACTCTCCGATCGTGCTTTGGGCAGGCGCTGGAATCTTAGGAACTGCGATCGGGCTTCGTCGCCGCAAGTCGAGAGTGAAAAAGGTCTAAGAGGATGTTTTAAAAGTATGGAAAGTCTCTTCGCTACGATTGCGTTCCGCCCCGGACTGAACGTTGGGGCTAACGGTGCGAAACCCGTTGAAGCAGGTTGAATCCAGACGACATTAGGCTTTCAGTCCCTTGAGTGGACTTCGCACCATTAGACCGTGATTTTCAATCACGGGCGGGTCATGCGATCAACGTCTACTTTTAAAACACCCTCCAATGCTAAACGCTTATCAACTTTCGTGTCTGAGGACTACTTTTGACATACGGTTTTTGATTCAGCCAAAACTATTAGAATTCAATATTCTCTCAAGTTCATTCACTAAAGAGGGGAGTTCATTCAATACGGTGTCCCAAACAATATCTTCATCGACATTTAAGTAATCGTGAACAACTTTGCTTGGCATTCCGACGATCGCTTTTCAATCTATTTGAGGGTAAGCGGCTCGAAAGTCTGGGGAGACTCTGCGGGCTGCTTCACCAATCACCTGCAATAAATGGGTAAGAGATAGACGCAGAAGTTCATCGTTATCAAAACTTTCCCTGGTTACACCTTGCACAAACCCGATCGCTTTATTGGCAATATCTACTATGTGTCCAACATAAACCCGATCATCTCTCTGCGACATAGTAAACCTCTGCTTCTGATAAGATGCGATCGCGGATGCGGTGGTTGAGAAATTTGGAGGTGACTCGATCTATTTACCGATTTTCCAATATTGTTGAGAATTCTTCTTGAATCTGATGGAGTTTGAGAAAACCAGGAGTGTGTTCGGGGTGAAATTCGACTAGCACATCAATATCGCTATCGGGTGGAAGTCGTCGCGTAGAACAGAGCCAAATAGGAAAAGTTTGGTAATGTGCCAATGTTGGCAGAGGCGAGAAATTTTCTCTTTTGAGATATCAATGTTTTGAATTTTCATTTTTATTTCGACCATTGATAGGTTGATTGTTTCACCGCTTGGTAGTTTGCATCTAATTTAGGTTCTAGCAGCAAGATGGCTGTAATGCGTCGTGCTATTTGGGTGACTTCAATGACTTCTTCTTGCTTGAGCGATCGCCCCAGCAATTCCTGTTCTCGATAACTTAACCATTTTTTGATCACCTGATAGCCGCCGATCGTATAACTCCAGACGCGATCGGGGATGTTTTTCCAATAGGCGATGTCGTTGAGGTAAATATCGCGGGTCGTTGTGCCAAGTTGCTCAAAAGCACTCATAGTAATTTCTTCGGAGACAGACGTTAAGACTAGGCAAAGCTAAAGCTCGATCGTCAGTGTTCTCACTTAATTCTCCCTCCTTCACCTTCGCACCTCGGTCATTTGACCTCAGGACTCGGAACTTCGACCTTTTTGCTTAAAACTTCACCCTTTAAACTCGAAGCTACACTTTCCGAACTCGGAACTTCAACCTTTTTACTCAAAAAATAAAGCCCAGAACTCGGAACGTAGAGCTTTTTACTCTAACCTCCAACCTCTGAGCCTCAATTGTCTGAGACCTACTTGCTGTCTTCCCTACCTTAGTGAGATCGACTGGAAAGATCGCTGCTCAAACATGCCCCAAGCAATTACTCTACTCAAGCTGAAATTTGAGAGGAAGGCTATATAATTGGCACGTCTTTTGTCAAAATGAATTTCAACCTGACCTGTGTGAGTTGCTGAAAGCCCAATGCTTGAAAAAAAAGACAATTCCATCACCATGGCGCTGTTAGCCGCTATCGTAGCGGCATCTCAACCCTTCGCCAACTCTGCCCCTCCCGTGTTGGCACAAACTGCCGCTAGCAGCCCAACGTCTTTTCCGCTTCCAACCGCCGTTCCCACAGGGACAACCGTTCGGATTGATGGGTCAAGCAGCATGGCAGCCGCTAATCAGTCGCTAAAACAGCGATTTGAGGCACAGTTTCCAGGAGCTAGCGTTGCCCTTGGCTACAGTGGCACCCCCACTGCCCTACAAGCTGTTTTAGATGGAAAAGCCGACATTGCGGCGATCGGGCGTGCCCTCACTTCTCAAGAAAAAGCTCAGGGCTTGGTTGCAGTTCCTCTATCACGAGACAAAATCGCGATCGTGATTGGGGCTAATAATCCTTTTAATAGCAGCATCACAGATGAAAAGTTTGCCAAGATTTTTCGAGGAGAGATCACCGATTGGTCACAGGTTGGCGGTTCTCCTGGCAAAATTCGTATGCTCGATCGTCCCGAAACCAGTGATACACGTCAGGCTCTCCGCAACTATCCAGTCTTTAAAGCGGCTCCCTTTGCATCAGGCGCAACCACCCTACGGCTCTCTGAAGACAGCACTGCATCACTGATTTCTCAACTCGGCACTGATGGAATCGGCTACACGATCGCCAATCAAGCCCGCGAAGCATCTGGGCTAAAAGTGCTGCCACTGCACAATACGCTTCCGACCGATCCTAAATATCCTTTCTCGCAGCCGTTAGTCTACGTTCATAAAGGCACTAATCTGAGTCCAGCGATCGCTGCCTTTTTAGGCTATGCCACTACACCAGATGCCCAGCAAGCGATTCAATCTGCCAAAGCTGATCCAACTCAACTCGCCGCAGGAAGTGCTAGCGCGCCAGCATCTGCACTCGATACCAACTCTGCTGGATCAACGGCTCCCACCACAGCCGCCTCTTCAAATGAGGTAATCTCTCCAGCACTAGCGGCATCTGCAAGTGCAGTCCCCTCTGCCACGGTTGCTCCGACCGCGATTTCAGATACGAGATCCACTCAAGCCGAGCCAGGCATTGCACCTTTGCTTTGGTTTCTACTCCCTCTAGGCTTGCTAGGGCTGTTCTTACTATGGTTGAATAACCGTCGCCAAACTCCCGAAGAGAGTGCAGAACGCTCGATCGAGCCAGTCGCTCCTTCAGTTCAACCAACTCCTCCAGAAACGCCCCCCACTCCACTAGGCTCCGATCTCACAGATCCTTGGGGCGAAAATCCCAACCTTGCGTCTAGAGCCGAATCGGTGATTAGCTCCGATCGTGCCGCGATCGCAGAACAGCCCTCCTCTGTGGCTGATCCCATTCTTGAGACGACTCCCAATCCTTCTGGAGATGCCACGATCGCTGATGGAGCAGCTTGGGCAGAACGTATAGATTCTTCAGCGGTCTCTAGTTCTGAAGAACTTCCTTCTCCCACCTCCGCTGAAACGATTCAGCCTCCCGAATTGACCACCCCTGTTGAGTCACCCATCAGTGTAGATGACTCTACTTTGATCGAAGGTGCAGCTTTAGCAGGTGGCGCAGCCTTGGTCGCAGGTGCTGCTGGAATGGCTCGATCAGGTGATCAATCGTCTGAGATCAGCACCGATCCTGCTTTAACTTCACTAGAAGAAGCCAGAATCGAGGATGTAGAAATCGAAGAAGCGTTGTCTACGTTTGACACAATTGATGACCTGGATGCTACTCTTCCCGGCGCGATTGATGATGACCCGATCGAACTGAACCTGGACGAAGCCACCTCTGCTTCAGGCTTGAGTGACATGAGTTCGATCGTCCCAGCCGAACTGATTGGGGGAGCTGCCTTTGCTGTAGGAGCAGCTTTTTCAAACAATGACGATCTTGCTCAGTCTGAAGTCGAAGCTGCTAAGTTTGATGTCGGACAAACGGATCTCAGCAGCGAAACCTTAGCAACTGTCGATGAAGGATTGCCAGATTTACCAGATGGCTATGGTGAGAGCCGCATTGTCCTGTTACCTCGCGATCCCCAATGGGGCTATACCTATTGGGATATCTCGAATGAACATAAATCTGAGGCGCGGCAGCAGGGCGGACGACATTTAGTGCTTCGGCTCTATGATGTCACTGATGTTGAGGTCGATCGTCAAAGCCCGCACACGATGCAGCAGTTTGACTGCGATGAAATGGCACGAGATTGGTATCTTGCAATTCCCGTTAGCGATCGTGATTATCTCGTCGAAATTGGCTATCTCGCGGCTGATGGACGCTGGCTGATGCTGGCACGATCAACCCCGGTTCGCATTCCTCCAACCTACCCATCAGACTGGTTTGAAGAGAAATTTATCACGATCGACTCGCAAGAAGACTTGCGGGGCAAGACCTTTTTAGATCTGGTGCCTCCTGGCAAGCAATCTGATGAAGCGATCACGAATCCTATCTACGATCGTCTCTTTGACATGGCACAATCCACTGAAGCTCAACGAGTGGTAGGGTCACTGTTTGGCTCAATGCAGCACATGCCTCAGCAGTCGATTAGCTCTTTTGTGTTCGCGCCAGGAGCCAGAATGAATATGTTGCCACCGACCCCTTCGGGAATTGGGATGTCGGCTATCGGAGTCTCAGGAATTGGGATGTCGGGAATCGGAATGTCGGGAATCGGAATGTCGGGAATCGGAATGTCGGCATCTATTCCTCCCATTCGTCCACGTAACTTCTGGTTAATTGCTGACGCAGAACTCATTGTTTATGGCGCAACTGAACCTGATGCAAAGGTGACGATCGACGGAACCCCCATCCACCTTAACCCTGACGGGACGTTCCGGTTTCAACTGTCCTTCCAGGATGGCGTGATTCGATATCCGATCATTGCTATTGCTGCCGATGGAGAGCAGATGCGATCAATTCACATGAAGTTCACTCGCGAAACGCCTCATCGCAATACAAATACCAAAAACGAAGCTCAGGATGAATGGCTTTTTTAGAAGATTAGGGGCGAACATCATTCGCCCTTATTTTCTGAAATCTACGACCAATATTTCTCCAAGAACGGCAACATTCCCTCAGCTAACTGGTCGGGATATTCTTCGTGCAAGCCTAAAGAACCTGGCATCCGGTGAACCTGGACTCCTGAAAAATGGGCTAATACTTCCACCTCTGCACGAGATTTAGGGGGCATCTGCTCCCCAATCACCATCATCACAGGCACAGGCAACGGCTGAAACCAGTTAAACCAATCCTCTCGTTTTTTCACCGCATCTAGAGCGCCCGTCACGAAGGCAGCAGACGCAAACCTAGCTCCGCGCTGTTGGGTTGTTTGCCGCTTTTGCCGCATCACATCGTCTGTAATGTTTTTAGAATCGGCAAATACATGGCGACTCATCATAAATTTTAAAAACCCACGAGTGGTATTCAAGAAGTAAAGAATCTGCCCTACCAGCGGCAGATTAATCAGCATTTGCAGACCTTTATAGAGACGACGATGTTCACCCATTGCAGTCGGTAAGGGACCACGCCAAGTAGGAGACACGAGCACGACCCATCGCCAAGGCACTGTCACACTGCCTCTTGCTCGATTCGCTAACTCCATCACATACCCGGCTGAGTGCCCTGCGGCAACCACCACAACTGGCTCAGAAAAGACTGTTTGCACAAAGTTTCGCAGAAAGGCTTCATAGAGGGCGGGCGTGTAAGCCATCTGAGGGCGCGAAGACTCTCCAAATCCTACCCAGTCGATCGCAATTACCTGATATTTTTGTGCCAGCAGATGCGCTAAACCTCGCATCTCAGTGCGGCTGGACACGCTGCTGAGAGCAGGGAGCAGCAAAATCGGCTTTCCTTCTCCTAAAACTTCGTAGATGCCCGTGATGGATTTATCTTTCCAAGTCCAGTGATGTTCTCGGACGCTGCCGCCAATGCCGATTGGTGAAATCCTGGGTGTTGCGGCAGAATTGTTGCTCATTCCGATTCCCTCAGTCCTCAAATCTCTCGAATTCTTAGCTTACACCCGCACGATACGCTGTTTTATAACGTTTTCAGAGGCAAACGATCTGGATGTTAGGCACTATAAAATGACTTGAGAAAATCTGAACACAGAAAAGTAGTCCGCACCAGATTGCTACAGACTACTTTCTACAAACTATACACACGACTGACCCTGATCAACGGTTGATCCCAACAGCTATTCAGCTTTGCTTTGACGACGGCGCAAGAGCAGACCCGCAGCACCCAACCCAATCAACGATAGACTGACCGAAGGTTCGGGAACAGGTTTAACCAGTGAATTGAGATTATTTTCACCAATGTCAACCACAAAAACAGCATCGTTGAAGTCCCGGTCAGAATGCTCGTTTTTGCCACCCGTTGCACCTTTGGCACCATACAGGTCTTCAAAGCCTAGCAACAAATACTTTTTGCCAACAGCATAAGCAACCAAATGCTGAAGTCCATCAGCGTTTTGGCTAGTTTGAGTTCCAAAGACATTTGCGCCTGTTCCACGATTTAGACCGTCAGCACGCAAGAAGAAATCGAGTTGAGACCCTCCTTTGATTTCGCCGACCTTCACGCCATCACCTAGCTTGAGCGCATTGCCGCCCCAGCCACCTACGCAGCCAGAGCCTTCACACGAGATGTCTTTGAACAGTAATCCCTCGGTCGTGGTTTCTCCTGTTGAGTTGAACGCTAACTGGTTTCTATAACCTGCACCTTCGTTGATGAAGAAAGCAGACACGTTGTAATCGTACTTGAGCGATAGTTTGCTGGGGTCGAGTTGAAACTGCCCGCTTTTAGGGAGGGCAAGTCCTTCTTGCTGCACAAACGGCTGATAAGGTGCATCGTTAAAGCCAGTCTGACTTTTGCTGTAAATTGTGGGCTGGGGTTTATTCCAAACGGAGCTAGATGCAGATAAAGCGGCAGCGGGAGCAATTTGGGAAAACGCTCCGGTGACAGCGGCAGCCGTGATCAGTAGGCTTGTTGCGAGTTTGGTATTCATAAAATCTGTGAGTGACGTGTAGCTAACTCTAGAACCAGCGCTCTCAACCTGCTTTTATACTGAGGCGCTGTGTAACTTATATTACTTGTATCAGAGATTACTTGCGATCGTCATCGGCTTAGACATCTCTTGGCTAACTCTTCACCGGAAACCTTTGATGATAGTAATTACACGGTTTTTCTTACATAGTTTCAGCGTCAAAAAACATTCCTCATGGTTGGCTTTTCTAGTTAATACGTAGACCACGATATTCTATTTCGGTATATGAGCACCGATACGTCAGGCTGCAATAAGTTCCGAGGGTTCTTTCTCGTCCTACGCAAACGAGCTAGACAATTTATCGTAAGGAAGATTTTAATCATTTGTCCACACGAAAGAGTCGAGAACTGGCATATCGCATAGGGCGACGAATGACGTGCTTACGAACAAATTGAGGGATATCTCCGCGATGCCCCATTACGATTACAACATCCCCCTCTCTGAGAATTAGCGCCTGACTTGGGTGGGTGATCGTAGTACCATCTAATTTGCGTAATGCCACAATAATAAACGTTCCTTTGCCACGCACTTCGATATCTTCGATCGTTGCCCCGATCATTGGAGAGCCGTGTCCGATCGCAAGCTCATCGACTTGAATATCAACTTGTGATAGCAGTTCATTAAGACGACTGCGACCATCATCATTGCTAAAAAACTCCAGAGTGGCAGGATGAGTAATCATATGAGACATTCTCAAAGCACTAATCGCGGCAGGCAACACCACTTGGTTAGCTCCTGCTAATCGCAGTTTCTTCTCGGTAGAAGGGAGTTCACCACGAGCCAAGATCATTAATTTAGGGTTAAGTTCACGAGCCGTTAGGGTAATAAAAACATTGGCGGCATCATCTGGAAGCACAGTCGCTAAGACTTTAGCTCGATCGATACCAGCCGTATGCAAAATGGATTCATCAGTGGCGTTCCCTATCCGAATTAAATAACCCGATGATTCAGCCATTGCGATGCGGTCAGCATTGTTATCAATAATCACGCATGAAATATTAGCATCTAACATTTTCCGAGCCAGAATTTGCCCCATTCGCCCAAAACCACAGATAATCACATGTTGTTCTAGCGTTTCAATGCTGCGTGTCATTCGTCTTGCTCCCAGTGCTTTATTGATTTCTCCTTCTGTAATCATTTGAACGAAGCCGCCCACAATGTAAACGACTGAGGATGTTCCTGCCACAATCACACAGATCGTGAAAATTCTCAGCGTTGTGCTTGTGATCGGGTGAACTTCGCCGTAGCCTACGCCAAAGGTTGTGATCACGACCATATAGACGGCATCCATGAGCGACCAACCAGCGAGCATATAACCTGCTGTAGCCGTGATCAGTGTAGTGATAAAAAATAGCGCTCCTGTGAGAATGCGTTTTAGTGATCCTTGCATACACTGTTGCCTTTGAAGTCTTCACCTTATTCATAAACGGTCTGGGCAAGCTTTGTCTGTTTCGCTAGTATCTTTTGCAGTTTGGTGATTGGAGGGAGTTGGTTTGACCGATCGTTTCACCTCTAGTTTTGAAGTCATATTTTCGTTAAAAAACTGAAAGGGCGAAGCATTCAGTTAAACGCTTCGCCCTTTCAGTTATTTTACTGATTTTTAGGAGGGTGTCTTTTTGGTCAAGAGTTGCGTTTAGTATTCCAGGCGACTCCTGCCCCTGCCCCGATTCCTGCAATCATTCCCGTTGCCATTCCTTCGACTGTTTTTAAGATCGGGTCTTGAGTAAGACACTGATTGGTCAACACTTTTGCTTGCAAACACTGACTACCTTCTGCCCAACTGGCAGTTCCTCCTACAACCACGCCCGCAGCACTGCACAGCAAGATTAATAGCAAGGAACGATATTTTTTTCTGTCCATAGGTGGATGACAAATTATGACACTATTCATGGATTCAATTTAATTTACCCATTTACCGGAGTAGTCACAACTCCAGGCTTAAAGTTTTAGTGTAGGATTCCTGCCTTTTGATAGATATTTCTTGATTCTGTAATTTAATCTATCCAAAAATTAAGCGGTAAGCGGACGTAAATCCCTCTTGGATCGTTCAGAGCACGGAGGGATTCGAGATCTGCCTGAATTTTCTTGAATTCCTTGGTGAAGGGATCACTGGCAGTTGCCTTGGTTTCGCTGCCTCCTAAAAACTGACTCAAGAGTTGTTCCTCTAGCGTGCTTTTTTTAGGGTATTCCTCTAAGCGCCAGTCGTTGCCAAGCTTTGCACGAGTAGCGGCTTCTTTGACAGCATCCTCTAATCCGCCCAGTTCATCGACTAGACCGAGCGATTTTGCCTCAGCACCTGACCAGACCCGCCCTTGAGCGATCTCAGCAACTTTCGATTTTTGAAGTTTGCGAGAGTCCGAGACTTTGGTGAGAAACTGGTCGTAAATTTTGTTGACCGATCGCTGCACCAATTCCAATTCTTCAGGGGTTTTGGGACGGCTGATCGTCTGACTGTCAGCAAAGCGTCCGGTTTTGACGACATCCCAGGTCAGACCATTTTGATTGGCGATTTTTTGAATGTTGGGCTGCAAGCCAAACACCCCGATCGAGCCTGTGATCGTGTTCGGTTCGGCGAAGATGCGATCGGCGTAGGTCGAAATCCAGTAACCGCCTGATGCGGCTACGTCGCCCATCGACACCACGACGGGTTTGACCTTGCGAGCCAAAACGAGTTCTCGCTGAATAATTTCAGATGCAGTGGCACTCCCACCCGGACTGTTGACCCGCAGCACGACTGCCTTCACCTCGTCATCTAAGCGCAGATCTCGGATTTGTCGCGCCAAGCGATCGCCGCCGACTTGTCCGGCTGTGCCCTGCCCGTTGACGATTTCGCCATCGGCATAAATGACCGCAATCTGATTTTTGGTGTCGCGCTTTTTGGGTCGATCGTCCGCGATTTTGGCGTAGGTTTTGAGAGCGATTTGACGAAACGATTTATTCTCTTCGTCTTCTCCGGTCAACGTTTTTAGCTCTGCCGATATTTCATCAGAATAGGCAACTTTATCTATCAAGCCACTTTTCCGCGCTTCTTCTGGGTTCAAAATGCCTTGAGTATCTGCAATCTTTTGAAGCTGCGGAACGGTCATTTTGCGATCTTTGCTGGTCGTCGTGAGAAACTCACTCCACAGATCGCCCAAAAGCTTCTCAGTTTGCTCTTTGTTGGCAGGGCTGCGTTTTGTCAGCAAATAGGGTTCGACGGCTGATTTATATTTGCCGACTCGTGTGACCTGCACGCCGACCCCAAATTTCTGCAATGCCCCCGCATAAAACATACCTTCAGAACTGAGACCATTGATTTCTAGCTGTCCGATCGGGTTCACCGCGATCGAGTCTGCCACCGATGCTAGATAATATTCGCGCTTTTTCCAATCGACATCGTAAGCATAGATTTTCTTTCCGGCTGCTCTGAATCGCGTCAGGGCTTTGCGAACTTCTTTGAGCGTGGCAAACCCAGAAGAGCTGTTGCCATCGCTTCCGTAAAGATAAAGAGCAATAATTTTAGGGTCTTGAGTCGCGTGGTCAATTGAGTCTAGAACGCTACGAAGACTGATCGTGTCGGTTCCACTCCCCGAAAGGGCATCACTGACGACTTCACGAGCGCTGGAATTAGGGCGAGAGTCAGTGATCGTTTGAGACAGATCGAAGACCAACACTGATTTATCCTTCACCTGCGGTCCGGTGTCTTTTGATGCGGTCGCGATAATCAGGAACAGCAGCCCTCCTACGCTAAGTCCTAGGAAGATGAGAATGCCTAATAGAGTTGCGAACGTATGTTTGAGAAAGTCACGCATAAGAGGGAAGGGTAAGATTGAGAGATCAGTGATCGTGCGTGCAAGTATCTTAAGAGCGAACTTGCCATCGTCTTTCCATGCTAGACGCTCTTCTCAAAGTCAGCAAAAGTTCAGCCATTTGTCAGAGGTTGCAAAGGAGAATGGGCACTCTTTTCGTTCAGTAAGCACAGATGCCCAAATAGCTTTCTCTTAGTCTGTAGAAGAATGACCATCAGAGAACCTTTAGATTTTGCATGGCTTATTCAATCTAAAATCTAAAGTCCCCAATCCAAACTTCTACTGCTATGGCGAATCTCACCCCAAGCTCCAGTTATAGTCTGACCATCCGCACACAAGTGCCTAACCGCCCTGGTATGTTGGCAAGTGTGATTCAAGCGATCGCTACCCTTGGCGGCAACATCGGACAGATTGATCTGATCGAACAAACCCGTGATGTGTCAGTGCGAGAGATGGTCGTCGATGCTGCAAGCACCGACCATGCAAACGAGATTGTTCAGTCGCTCAAGTCTCTCCCCGATGTCAACATATTAAGTGCTGACGATCGCACGTTTGCTCTGCATCAAGGCGGCAAAATCACGGTGCAGAGCAAAGTGTCACTGAGTAGACAATCCGATTTGGCGATGGCATACACACCGGGAGTCGGTCGGGTGTGTATGGCGATCGCTCAAAATCCCGATCGAGTCTATGAGTTGACAGTGAAAGGAAATATGGTGGCGATCGTCACCGATGGCAGCGCCGTTTTAGGATTGGGAAATCTCGGACCTGAAGCTGCAATGCCCGTGATGGAAGGCAAAGCCATGCTGTTTAAAGAATTTGGCGGCATCGATGCGTTTCCGATTTGTTTGGCGACGCAAGATACCGATGCGATCGTTGAAGCCGTGAAGATGTTAGCTCCTGTGTTTGGGGGCGTTAATTTAGAAGACATCGCCGCGCCGCGCTGTTTTGAGATTGAAACTCGCCTTCAGCAAGAACTCAACATTCCGATCTTTCACGATGACCAGCATGGAACGGCGATCGTCTCTCTGGCTGCGCTCTCAAACGCGTTGAAGCTAGTTAAAAAATCCATCGGCGATGTGCGGATTGTGATCAACGGGGCTGGGGCTGCTGGAGTTGCGATCGCGCGTCTTCTCCGCAAAGCAGGCGCTACTCAGATCGCAATGTGTGACTCTAAAGGAATTCTCTCGGTCGATCGGGCTGATTTAACCGATCAAAAGCGAGAGTTCGCCATTGAAATGAGAGGCAACCTGACCGATGCAATGAAAGACGCAGATGTATTTCTAGGCGTGAGCGCACCGGGAGTTGTCTCGCCTGAAATGGTGAAATCAATGGCAAAAGATCCGATCGTCTTTGCAATGGCAAATCCAGTTCCAGAGATTCAGCCAGAACTAGTGCGCGATGACGTGGCAGTGATGGCAACCGGTCGCAGTGATTATCCCAATCAAATCAATAACGTTTTAGCGTTTCCTGGAGTGTTTCGGGGAGCGTTAGACTGTCGTGCGTCTAACTTTACAACAAACATGTATTTGCAGGCTGCACTAGCGATCGCGTCTCTGGTTTCAGAGAGTGATTTGAACCGAGAAAACATTGTGCCATCAGTGTTTGACGATCGAGTGGCAACCGTCGTTTCGGCTGCTGTTCAAAAAGCTGCCCGCGAAGATGGAGTTGCCAGAAAATAGATAGCGGGAAGGAAGAGAAGATTCAAAATCCTTAAATTCGGAAGGCTTAGGAAGATCTTCTCTTTCGTTCCTTCTACTTCACCCGTCTTGCTGCCGCATCTAACTGAGAGCGAACTGCTTGAGTCGCAACTCCATCAGCCCGCAACCCCGCCTGAGTCTGATATCGACGCACAGCGGCGGCTGTCGCGTCATCGTAGAACGGGACGATCGATAAGTTGTTTCGCAATACGGTCTTTAGATTATTTCTCAGAGTTCTGACCACACTCGCGGCAGTCTCCTGAGTTGGTTGATCAGCTCGACCCGTTTCTGACAACCCATATCGCTGCTGAAAGTCTCGAATCGCTCGAACACTTGGGGCATCACTCAGCGGTCTGCCCGGATTCACCTCGTAGCCCAACCCCAACAGCACGGATCGAAAGTCAGGTTCGTTATAAAGAGACCCGACTGGAACCGAGCTAGTAGGAGGAATCGTTGGCACGATCGGGGTTGGCTGCCCCGGCAACGGAATCGCATCACTGACAGTGTCTCGAATTCTCAAATAAGTTTCTAATGTAGCCAGTCCGGTTTCTGGCAAATTGTTTTGACGCTGAAATAGCGCCACTGCATTTTTAGTTTGCGATCCATAAAATTGACTGCCCGGTAACTGTGGGCTAGGCTGCACAACTCGGTTTAGATTCATCTGCAAATCACTGATCAAACTTGCCGCTTTATCCTGTGTGGGAGTGTTTAAAGTGCCATCAACAGGCAATCGATATTGCGTCTGAAAATCTCGAATCGCTTGCTGAGTTCTGACATCGATTAACGGAGCACCCGGCGTGACCGGATAGCCCAAGCCGAACAGCACTGACACAAACTGGTCAGAAGTATAGTCTTGGCTGCGAACTGCCCACGCTAACTGACCACCTGCTGCCCATGCGACACTGACCAAAACGGGGACGATCGCAGAATTAAAGCGATTCAACATCTCACACACTTCCCTTAAATCAACTTATAAGAGAATTTACTCGATCTTGAAGCGAATGCAATGGTGAGTTGGCAGACTTTGCGTTGTTGTGCTAACCGCCCACTTAGGGATAACTCACTATATGCGAACGACAACGTCCTGAATTAACCATGACTTATAGTCTAAGAATTGCTGATTTACCTGAGAGCGAACGACCCCGCGAACGGCTGATGGGGCAAGGTGCCAAAATTCTTTCTACAGCCGAGTTAATCGCGATCTTGCTGGGCACAGGGCAAGGACCCGGAAAACTGTCGGCAGTCGGGTTAGGGCAACTAATATTGCAGACGTTGAGCCAGCATCAGCGCGATCCGCTCGGCGTTTTGCGAGAAGTCAGTATTCAGGAATTGACCAAAATTTCAGGAGTCGGTCCTGCTAAAGCGACCGCAATTTTGGCGGCGATCGAACTCGGCAAACGCGCCTATCAATCTCGACCTCCCGAAAAAACGATCATTGATGACCCCGCAGTTGCGGCGGCAGCGTTGAGCAACGATCTCATGTGGCAAACACAAGAACGATTCGCAGTGCTGATGCTAGATGTCAAACACCGCCTAATCGGGACGCAGATTATCACGATCGGAACTGCCACCGAAACCCTAGCTCACCCCCGCGACATTTTTCGAGAAGTTATTCGTCAAGCAGCAACTCGGGTGATCGTTGCTCACAACCATCCATCGGGCAACGTTGAGCCTAGCCCCGAAGATATTGCTTTGACTCGTCAGCTTCTCGCAGGTGCCCAGTTTTTAGGAATTCCGTTGTTAGATCACCTAATCTTGGGCAACGGAAATCACCTCAGCCTGCGTCAAACAACTTCACTCTGGAGCGACCTGCCTCAAGGAGACTATTAGGTTTCAGCAAATCGCCTGAAACCTGAAATTTGCTAGATCCCCAACAACTCGTCAAGTTGGTCTAGAGCATCACAATCGTTTGACACGTTGACTTGTCTAAAAGGAACGATCGCATCTCCTCCACCTCCAAAGTTGGTTCGCCCATACAAATAATCATCGGCATATTTACGAAAGACGGCTTCGATCGCGGCTCGTGCGTTCTTCAAGCCCCACTCTGAGGCAATCATTTCTGCTTTCTCTAACACATCTTCGCTGAGTCTCACTTTGTTGTCATACATAGCTGCAATCCTTCGTTAATGGGAAATAGACCGCGCACATTCGCAAATTGAGGTTCGGGCATCACCGCAAATAACTTGCGACCTGCTAACCGTTCTGTAATTAAATGAGAGCTTCCACCTGTGACCAAAAATCGTGTCACCCTTGCCATATAAGGCGTATATTGAGCTTTAATCGTTTGAAAGATGCCTTTAAACCACGGGTCGAGATAGTCGTCAAGCCACAGTGCCCAAGACAATCCTGTGTCAGCGTAGTTGTGTCCTGTCTTAAAGCCGTCCATGACGATCGCTGGGTCAGCCGTCGTGCCCAACAGGTTAGATAATCGCTTATCAAAGCTGATTGCGGTTGCTAGTTCATACGCTCCGCCGCGATCCATCACGTTTTCATCAATTACGTCACCTTCAGCATCCATCAAGCGTGTGATCCAGGTGCCGCCACCGATATCAACTACGATCGTATAGCCATTTTCGGCGATTAGCCCCAACCGTTGCGCGTAGCGATAAGACCCTAATCCTTCTCGCTCAACTTCAACGCGATCAACCGTCACCCGAAACGGAATACCATTGCGCTTAAACTCATGCACTCCCATCAATTGCGACTTGAGAGACTCCTGACTTTTAGCGGGTTCTGGTGTTGAGACATGTAGCTGAAGCGTGAACTGGCAGAGATCTTCTGCGGCTCTGTCTGCTTCTAAACAGGCATAGAGATGCAGCCGCGCTAGGTCAACTTTATTTTCAACAACTGTCTGTTGTTGTCTGCGATATTTATAGGCTTGGGTGCCGAAGTGATAACGAGTGCCATCAGGCAGCTCAATTAGAGGCGAACTATCTGAATAGCGCACGGCATCGCGACCTTGGGGAACCTGAAATCGGATTGAGCGAATTGCTTTTGGAATTCCCGTTCCATCCCAAAACTTTAGGTCATAATTTCCGCCATCCAATGCTAGTGATCGAGCAGGAGCAGAGAGCAGCTGTGGGCTGGTTGCCACAGAATCTAGATGAGCGACCGAGGGTTCTTTTTTGGCTTTTGCCTGTCTGGTTTCTACACTGGTCATTGGTTTCTCCTTTATACTGATGCGTGAAGGGCTGCGATCATGTGTCCCCGTTTGCGTTCAGATTTACCCAGTTAGTACACAGGTACTATATGAGAATTGAGAGAGCGTGTCAACCAATTGGGTTAAAGGCTCACACGAGACGTGACGACTGTTTTGTGCGAAACCCAACTTTAAGGGTGATATAATCAGAGTCCTGTGGAAATAGATTTTGGCTTAAGGTCTACAAACCCACATTGTTAGGGCGATTAGCACAGTGGTAGCGCACTTCCTTCACACGGAAGGGGTCACTGGTTCGAGTCCAGTATCGCCCATCGGTTTCTGTCCATTAAAGAATTAATGGGCAGTTTTAAAGAATTAATTTCACGTTTTCTCCAAGAAAGCTCCATGAATGGAGCTTTCAGCATTTTGGTGCCTAATAGGGGCACAGTTTAGATCTAAAACAGCCAGTTTTAATGAATTAATTTCATTAAAACTGCGATCAAAAAGCATACTAATGAAATTGAACACTTCTCCCGAATGAAAGAAGTGCGCCTTTCAACCCACCCAATTTACTTACAAAAATTTACACCACTCTTTTTTGCGATTCGCTTTCAACTCGCCCAGTCCTAGAAGAGCTGATGCAACAGGAAAAGACGACCAATAATTTCTTCCTCTTTGGTATCCAACTGCAAAATTACCTCCCTATGATCATCAACCAGCAAAATATCACGTTTTGTGTGGTCACATTGCCACACTTGGTTGCTGTGAGTCAGTTCTATAATCCCTTTGGTGGTTTGGATAATTTGTCCTTCAGCAGGTGAACCTGGATGGCGAACCTTCTTATCGTTTTGCTTAAGGTGGAAATTAACAGCTTTGTAAACAGTGATATGAGAGGGATATTTCCCTCCAATGAGGTCGTCAAGTACTTGTGGAAAGCTCTTGGAGCGACCTGCATATTTCTTGTCTCTCAGTGCTTCTCCTTCAATAGATATCTGCTTTTTGTATCAGATAACAGAAGCATTAGTTCTTCAGATGTCAAGTCACGCCATTGACTTGGCTGAAGCCCTTCTAAACGCAGGTGAGCAATCGCTACCCTCACCAGTCTTAACGTGGGAAACCCGATCGCTGCCGTCATGCGTCTAATCTGGCGGTTGTGCCCTTCGGTCAACGTGATTTCTATCCAACAGGTTGGGATATTCTTGCGAACGCGAATCGGTGGATCACGGGGCGGAAAATCAGGTTCGTGATTCAACAGCGCAACGTGAGCAGGGCGCGTGTGATAATCCTGAATCTGAATGCCTCGACGCAGTAGCTCTAAATCTGCCTCGCTAGGAATTTGCTCAATTTGAACCCAATAGGTGCGGGGATGCTGAAACTTTGGGTCACTCAATCGATGCTGTAGCGCTCCATGATTGGTTAGCAGCATCAGCCCCTCGCTGTCATGGTCTAATCGACCAACGGGGTACACCGATCGGACAGGCACATAGTCTTTTAACGTCTGTCGCGGCGGCTGACTGTTATCAGTAAACTGACTAAGAACACTAAAGGGTTTGTTGAACAGTAGATAGCGATGAGGCATACATCGAAGTTTGACAGCAGTCGTTGATTAATTGTGACGCGAAACCGCGCAATGCCAGCATTAGTATTGAGGTCACGGCGAGATCGATGAGACGTTTTACCGGAACTGTCTCTACAAAGTTGGGTGAATCTTTGGTAGAACGATCGCGGTTGCAAAGCGCTCAACCCCGGCTAAGTCTCGATGAATTTGAATCTCGCCATAGCTTCCCTGAGTGTGCAGCAATTGAGTCACAGCACTCGCTTGACCTGCCATCATTTCGACCATCCAAACGCCGCCGACCCGCAGATAGTCAGGTGCCGTAGCGACAAGGTGACGAATACAATCCAGTCCGTCAGTGCCACCGTCAAGTGCGAGATGTGGCTCGTGATTGGTTACTTCTGGCTGAAGGTTTTGCACCAGTTGACTGGGAATATAAGGCGGATTTGACACCAGTCCGCTCAGACTGCCTCTGAGAAACTCTAACGGTTCTAGCCAGTTGCCTTGATGAAACTGGATACGATCGCTCGACCCGAGATTTTGAGCATTTTGTTGCGCGATCGCTAACGCTTCACTACTGCGATCTACTGCATAAATGATCGCGTCGGGAAATGCATCGGCAAGACCAATCGCGATCGCGCCACTGCCCGTGCCCAAGTCTGCCCATATCCCCATTTTGAGTGCTGAATTTTTGACAGTCGCTGCCACTGCTAAATCAATTAGCTCCTCTGTCTCAGGACGAGGAATTAACACCGCTGGAGAGACACTCAACGTAAAATTTCGCCACGGAGTTGACCCTGCTAAATATTGAATCGGAACTCGTTGATCGATCCGTTGTTGCCAGCGTTGGGTTAAATCTGAGAATGGAATTTTTAATTCGATGCGAGGCTGATGTTTGAACGATTCTAGCCGTAGCGATAAGCGATCAAGTCCCGCTAACTCTTGCAGGAGCCAATCGACTTCAGACGGCAAAATGGCAGCCGCGATTGCAGAAGCCTGTGCTTCTTGTCGCCACTGCCAAAGATTTAGCCCAGAAATCTCACAGGTCATCGTTCTTTAATGGATCGCAATGACCCCTGAAACCAATTTATTTCTTAGGCTTCGCTGCCGGGGTTGCAGATCTGCCTTGAGCAGGTGAGATCGATCGCACAAACTCGATCGACTCTCTCGGTGGAATCAGCACAATTTTATCGAGTTGGGGATCGTTTTGCTTTTTCATAGCTTCGACCACGCCTTCTAATGGAAAGACTTGAATGTCAATACTAGAAGCGAGATTGGGCTGCTGTTGTTTGAAACGATCGAGCAGGGTTTGCAGTTCTTCTTTATTAAAGAACATCGGGATTACCGACTTATCGCCCTGCTGAATGGTGAGAAATCCTTTTTCTTGACCAGCCCGTGCCACAAACAACGGGGTGCCATTGAACTGAGTGATTTTGCTATCTCCTACTTTCAGGACAGCAACCGCCGAATCTAGCTGCTGCTTGGTCGGCACATAGGCAAAGTCGAGATGGTCAGGCTTGCCCTGACTAGATTGAACGAGTTGATAAACCTCCGCCAGCGACACAGGCACCACTTTCACTTCTTTTGCCAAATTGGGATTTTTGCTTTTCAGCGTTTCTAAAAACGCCTGAGCGTCTCTCTGGCTGACAAAAACTCCAGCAACGGGGCTACCTTTTTGACCATTGGGTGGTGAAGCGACTAAAGGCGCACCTTGAGAATTGGCGATCGTAAACATAGGAACGGGGCGAAGCTTTTGCACGATTTGCTCTGGGGTCAACGCCAACGCCCGCAGACCTGCTCCCACAAAACAGCCGACGATCGTCGTTCCGACTAAACCAACCGTAGCACTCCAACGAATCAATGATTTCATAATTGCTCCTAGCATTAAAAACGACATCAAAACCAAAACACAAATGAGGCAAAAACACCTGTCCACTTTGTCTGAGTGCAGCAGATTATCTCCTCATCTTGCTGGTTTACTCCTCTTACTTCAACGACTGCAATTGTTAGCTGAATTTAGATACAACGCATCCACTTAATTCATCACATCCACCTATTGACTCAGATCTTCAGCAGGCTCAAAATCACAACAGGTCGCACTTCTCAGTTGATAGGGTTGGAGTCTCAGCAATGGGTGACAGATTTGAATGATGGATAGTTCCAGAATGCGCTTGCGATCGGTGAACGCACGTTTTTTGAGTGAGCTATAGTTGCCACTGACTGATTTCGAGTCTTGGAAATAGTAACACCAATTTGGCTGGTTTCGGCATTTCGACCGTTTGCACCTGACGACAAACTGCTGCGGTCGCCCTGGAATCTACCCAGGCTTTTTAGCGATCGAGTGCCAGATTTGACGGTTCATATCTAGAGCACTAGAGCCAGAATTCTCGAAATTAAAAAGCCTTGAAGCGATAACCTCAAAGCGTTTTTCAGAGCATTTTATTTGAATCGGGATGACAGGATTCGAACCTGCGGCATCCTGCTCCCAAAGCAGGCGCGCTACCAAGCTGCGCTACATCCCGTTAAGCACTTTGTTAGTATAGCTTGCTTTCGTGAAAAAGTGACTGCTTTAACATTGGGCTACCTTCGGACTCACTCGATAAACCAAATTTGACTCCTTAAAACTTTTCAAGCATCCTCATAAAATCGAATGACCATAGATCGTCAAATAGGTCTCGGTTGGGCTGATAGGAAGCACTCTCAAGGATTGTTTTTGCAGGTCGAGTTCGATGCCCAACGCCTCTAGCGGAATCACACCCAAAAGCGGGTCTCGACCTCCCGGCAACTCTAAACACTCGAAGGTGCCTTCTCGTTCTCGCAAAGAAATCGTGGCATCTCTAAAAATTCGAGCTTTGCCAATCCCCATCGCCGTCGAAACATCCACTTCTTTAAGAAGCTCAAGCCCAAGCTGATCGATCACCTCTTTGGGTAAACACAGAGTCGTTGCACCCGTATCTACTAAAACGTTTCTAAGCGTGACCGATCGGATCTGCTCTTTTGAAATCACACCTGCCTGTGCCAAAATCTGATCTGCTCGATTGGTGACCACCAGAGTCGTTAAAACTTTTCCCATGTCGGTGTTAATTTGTACAGACATCAATTTACCTCCTAGTGATCCCTTAGAGTTGATAGCTTTATTCTAACGAGCGTGCAGACTAAGACTGTTTCATCTCTCCACTCCCTTCTATACTGTAAAGTTGGACGCTGAATCAGAGAGGACATTGCATGGCATCCATCCGCGAGTTGCATCAACAACTCATTCATAAAGAACGATCGGCAGTTGAAATCACCCAAGAAGCCCTTGATCGGATTCAAACCCTTGAGCCGACGATTCACAGCTTTTTGCACATCACCTCCGATCGCGCCCTAGCGCAAGCCCAGCAGGTGGATGCCAAAATCGCCGCTGGCGAGGAAATCGGGCTGTTGGCAGGAATCCCGATCGGCATCAAAGATAACCTGTGCACTCAAGGCATTCCGACTACTTGCGCGTCGCGAATTTTGCAAAATTTTGTGCCGCCCTACGAATCGACGGTGACGCAAAAACTAGCCGATGCAGGCACCGTTATGGTCGGCAAAACCAACATGGATGAGTTTGCGATGGGCGGCTCGACCGAAACCTCTGCCTACCAACTCACTGCAAATCCCTGGGATGCGTCACGAGTGCCCGGTGGCTCATCCGGCGGGTCGGCGGCAGCAGTTGCAGCAGATGAATGTGTGGTGTCTCTCGGCTCTGATACGGGCGGCTCGATTCGGCAACCTGCGTCATTTTGTGGAATCGTAGGCATGAAGCCGACCTATGGGCTGGTGTCTCGCTATGGGTTAGTCGCGTTTGCCTCCTCGCTGGATCAAATTGGTCCCTTTGGTCGATCGGTCGAAGATACTGCGATTTTGTTGAATGCGATCGCTGGCTACGATCCCAAAGATGCCACAAGTCTCAAAGTTGATGTCCCTGATTACACGCAATTTCTTACGCCCAACATCAAAGGCAAAAAAGTCGGTGTGATTCGAGAAACCTTTGGCGATGGATTAGACCCAGAGGTCGAAAAAACGATTCGGGCGGCGATCGAGCAACTCAAAGATTTGGGAGCCGAGATTCAAGAAATTTCCTGTCCTCGATTCCGATATGGAATTGCGGCTTACTACATCATTGCCCCGTCGGAAGCGTCGGCAAATCTGGCTCGTTATGATGGCGTTCGCTATGGCGCACGCGTTGAAGATGCCGAAAATCTGATGGATATGTATCTGCGAACTCGGTCTGAAGGCTTTGGTGCAGAGGTCAAACGCCGGATCATGATTGGCACCTACGTCCTGTCGGCAGGCTATTATGACGCGTATTATCTGCAAGCTCAAAAGGTGAGAACGCTGATCAAACAAGACTTTGAGCAAGCTTTCTCGCAGGTCGATGTGTTGGTGTCTCCGACTGCGCCGACGACGGCATTTAAGATGGGTGAAAAAACGGCTGATCCGTTGAGTATGTATTTGACCGACTTGATGACGATTCCCGTTAACTTAGCGGGGCTTCCGGGCATGAGTGTGCCGTGTGGATTTGATGCTCAAGGAATGCCGATCGGACTTCAGATCGTCGGCAATGTGCTGCGAGAAGACCAAATCTTTCAAGTCGCCTCTGCTTATGAGCGATCGACCGAATGGCACAAACATAGCCCCAAGTTGTAGAAAGCAATGAGTTAGTCACGGTCAAACTATGTATCTGTTTAGCAGACGTAAATAGATTGCTTTAAACAGCTTTTTAGATTGCGTCTGCCAGAATTCTAAAAAGCCACAAAAAAGGTGGGCATAACCCACCTACATTTTTTAATTGATCCAAGGCTCTAATGAAGCAGTGCAAACGCTCAGAGAGTCATCTTGTGCCGATGACAGCTTTAGCTCCCTGACTTATAAGATTGCCGCTACTCAAGACATTACCCATACCCACAGTCGGGCACAAGGCAGATAGCGCCGCAGCAGGAGGAAAAAGCAGAGCAGCAATTCCATCAATGCCATAGCACACGACAGCTCCGCCGATCACTAATCCACCTGTTTCCATTACTCCACGAATAACGCCATCAAGAAAAGGATTAGATTTTTCTTGTGGTGTGTTGTCGCCCACGCTATTGAATGAGCCACTGATATTTACTGAATTGCCATCTCCTTGATTATTCACCACCATGTGAGAATTGGCAGATTCAGAACTCAAATTCCTTGAATCGGCGTAGGCGGGTTTTACAATGCCTGAAATTGCAATTACAAAAGCAAGCGTGAGTGCAATTAAACTCCGAAACATTTTGTTTTCTCCAATGCAGTGGTTGAATGCGTGACAGTAGGTCTATACTGCTGCATTTTTAATAATACTTTTGTTCTGTGTGTAACAATTAATACTCTGTCCTACTTAGTACAAACGCGTAACTAGTATCACAGAACCTGATAGCTCTGCAATGAATCACTATGTCATGGGGCTTTCTCCCCAACTATGACCACGATCAGATTATCCGATCCGTATAGTGAATTTTATTACCGCGAAGGCTTACGCCGACTCCAAGACGGTCATCAGCATTTTCTCTAAAAGTTCGATTAGTTTATGGGTTACTTCTGATTAGCCGAAGCAAATTGCAGCACTTGGTTTAGTTTGCCGCTGCGATAGCCTTCTAAGTCCAGCGTCACGTAGAGAAATCCGTAAGACTGAAGGGCTGAGACGAGTTTGGGTAAGTCGGTCTGGATGACAAACTCTTTAACCTGATCTGGCAATACCTCAATGCGAGCAGTGTCACCCTCCGATCGAACCCTTAAATTTTGCCAACCCAGTTTTCGCAGATAAACCTCAGATCTGCCGACTCGCTGAAGCTTAGCGATCGTGATCTCTTCCCCATAGGGAAACCGCGAACTCAGGCACGGTTGAGCAGGTTTATCCCACCAGGGTAGACCCAGATGCTTTGAGAGTTCGCGCACCTCAGCTTTTGTGACACCCACCTCGGCAAGCGGCGATCGTGCCCCGCGTTCTTTTGCCGCCTGAATACCCGGACGGTAGTCATGCAAGTCATCAGCATTCACGCCATCCACCACATAGGGATAGCCCCAGTCCATTGCCATCGGCTTGAGGGTGTCGTGCAGTTCGCTTTTGCAAAAATAGCAGCGATTCACTGGGTTGCTGCTGTAATTAGGATTGTCCATCTCATGAGTCTGGACGACTTTGTGAGTGATCCCGATCGCTGCCGCCTGAATTCGCGCATCTTCAAGATCTTCGGGCAGAAGAGACGGGGACTCGGCAGTGACCGCGATCGCCCGATCGCCCAAAACATCAACAGCGATTTTAGCAACTAGGGTGCTATCAATGCCTCCCGAATAAGCGACCAGCGCGTTCTCCATTTCAGAAAACAGAGTGGTCAATTGCTCTAATTTTTGCAGCAGCATGGTCATGAAAGGAAACTCAAATCTCCCTCTTACCCTAGCTTAGGATCGTGAATTAAATAACCTGTCACTTTAAAGTGACGCTAACTTGCTCAACGGTCGCCCCCCTTCTCCCCAAAGAGAAAAAGAAGAATAGGACTCTGGCTCCCTCTCTTGCGAGAGAAGCTTTGGGTGAGGACACCTTCAGTATTTTGTGTTGAGTTGAACCTGTCTACTCATGACTCGTTACGATTCTGCTCCGTTTCTGAAGTGCGAGACCCATTTAAACAGATTAAAGTCAAATCCTATAGGGCTTTCAGCCCCGTGCAGCTTTCGCAACGCTAACCCGGACTCCCAATTTAGATTAGTGAGCAAGGTAACGTAAAGCTCATCAAAACTCGCGTCTAGTCTGACTAATTTACCTCAATAAGATGGAGTCTATCTGTCCTCCGTATGATGCAAGATTTAAGGAGGAGTGAAACAATTGGACAAATATAACAAAGCGCATTAATCCCGGCATTAAATCATGAATTTCTCACCTTCTACTACAGCGACCACCGATCGGATTCTTGTGGTTGATGACGTTGCTGACAACTCTTTTTTACTGCAAGTGCTTTTGGAAGACGAAGGATATCAGGTTGAAGTAGCTGATAGTGGCTCTGATGCACTCGCTAAAATCGAATCAGATCCTCCTAAGCTAGTCTTATTAGACGTGATGATGCCCGGAATGAATGGCTATGAAGTTGCTCAACATATTCGAGAAAATGTTGAGTTGCCATTTATTCCGATCGTGATGGTTACGGGTCACGATCATCTGTCTGCTTCTAGAAATGTCCAAGTCGAAGGCTTTCTAAAAAAGCCGATCGAATTTGATGAGCTTTTATCTCAAGTTCATGCCATTTTGAAACGCCCCTAAAAACGACTGTGGAGCAAGATTAAGTCTCCACAGTCGTAATGGTTGAATTGTGTGATTTAGATAACTGTTTGTCTGCGACAGATTGAATTATAGTAACTAACAGACAAGGGCAACAGGCTCATATAAAGCCGCTTCAATTTTGCCTAATGCGTCCTCAAAGTCGTCGTTCACGATTTGAAGGTCAAACTCGTTAGCGGCACTCACCTCTTCCCGTGCGTGGATTAAGCGCCGAGCGATCGCGTCTTCTGAGTCTTGCGCTCGTCCTCGAATGCGATTTTCCAGCTCGCTCAGTGATGGAGGCAAAATAAACATTCGTAGAGCAGTTGGGAAGGTCTTGCGAATTTGTCGTGCCCCATCTAGCTCAATCTCTAAAATCACCCATTTGCCATCCTGAATTTTTTCTTCAACCGCTCGACGAGGAGTGCCATAGCAGTTGCCTGCAAACTCTGCCCATTCGAGCAATTCACCTTGAGCGACCATGCGCTCAAACTGAGGACGGGTCACGAAATAATAATTTTGTCCTTCCACCTCGCCAGGACGAGGGGCACGCGTGGTTGCTGAAACTGACACATAAAGGTCAGGATGTCGAAGAAGGAGCGATCGTAGCAAGGTTCCTTTTCCGACTCCGCTGGGTCCTGTCAATACAATCAATCTGCCCTTGCCCATGTGCCTGCCTCAAATTGATAGCGTTAAGTGTTCCCAATGTTGCTGATTAAGAGAGTATAGCCTGCAATCGCGAAGGGTGAGGGGAAAAACAGCGTCTATGGGGAAATTTTGTGCTTCCTGTGCCTTCTACCCGTCATCATGAGAATCTTTGCTGAGAGTAAATCGATTGGCAACCGTCTCTGGTTGAATTGCCGAGAGAATGACGTGCCCAGAGTCAGCGATAATGACAGCACGGGTGCGTCTGCCGTAGGTAGCGTCAATGAGTTTCTTCTCTTCTCTCGCGTCGGTGATGATACGCTTAATGGGGGCAGATTCGGGGCTGACGATCGCCACTACTCGTCCAGCAGACACAATATTACCGAACCCGATGTTAATCAGCTTGATGTCCGTCATAAGACGCTGCCTCACAAAGAAGGTAACAAATTAAAGGGCTTGGCTTTCATCGTATCGATAAAAAATCTTTGCAACAAGGTGAAACCTAACCTGAAACGGAGGAAACTCACTGTTCTAACTTCTTAAACTTTTGAATATCAGTCCCAATATTTCTCTAAAAATCCTTTGCAACCCGTTGACTTTACAACCCTCACGGCACTCTGCGGTGAACTTCGCACCACTTGGCTTCCCGCTCGACTTGAGCAGGTTCATCAGCGCGATCGTTTCACGCTCTGTTTAGCACTCCGCACCCTCGATCAGCGCAGTTGGCTGACGATTTCCTGGCACCCTCAAGCCGCTCGGTTAAGCATTAGCAGTCCACCCCCTCGCACTCCCGACACCTTTACGTTTAGTCAGCAGTTGATTCATCAATTGGGTGGGTTGGCGCTGGTCGCGATCGAGCCTGTCTCACCGTGGGAGCGGGCGATCGATTTGCAGTTTTCTCGTCGCCCTGGAGACCCTGCTTTGTGGCATCTCTATGTTGAGATTATGGGCAAATATAGCAATGTGATTTTGGCAAACCGAGACAATCTAATTGTCACGGCAGCGCATCAAGTCAGCGCCAATCAGTCGAGCGTGCGCCCGATTCAAACTGGACAGCCTTACGAGTTGCCTCCTGCCCTCACCGATCCTGCACCGACGTTGAGCGAAACGCAAGAAAGCTGGCGATCGCGCGTCAGTCTGATCCCCGGTGCGATTCGTCGAAATCTGATCAAAAGCTATCGAGGACTCAGTTCTGCGCTGCTTTTGTCGATGTTAAATGCCGCAGATATCGAGCCTGATCATCTTACTGAAACGTTCACCGACTCGGATTGGCAGCGTCTTTTCACTTGCTGGCAAACCTGGCTCAAGACGTTAGAGAGTGGTGACTTTCAACCTGGCTGGACGGCAGATGGCTACACCGTGATGGGCTGGAGGCTGACTCAGCGAACCGATACGGTTGAGGAGGTGGTTGATCGCTACTACACTGACCATCTCAATCGTCAAGAATTTAGCCAACTGCGTCATCAAATTCGCCAGAAGCTAGACAACGTATTGAGCAAACTGCGCGTCAAAGCAGAGACGTTTTCGAGCCGATTGGATCAGTCCGATCGAGCCGATCAATCCAAGCAGCAAGCCGATTTGCTAATGGCGAATCTGCACAAATGGGAACCGGGCATGAAAGCGATTGACTTGCCCGATTTTGAAACTGAAAAGCCTGTGACGATTCCGCTCAATCCCGAAAAAAACGCGGTTCAAAACGCGCAAGCCCTCTATAAGCGCCACCAAAAATTAAAGCGAACCCGTGCCGCGACCGAGCCGTTATTGAACGCCGTGCAGGACGAGATCGATTATTTAGAACAAGTCGAAGCGGCGATCGAGCAGTTTAGTGACTATCAAACTTCAGATGATTTAGAAGCCCTCGAAGAAATCAAAGATGAACTGATTCAGCAGGGCTATATGGAGGGGTCAGACTATCGTAAAGAGGATCGCAAAGAGGTCAGCAAAGACGATTTAGCGAGTCATCCCTACCGATTTAAGACTCCGGGCGGATTTGATCTCCTCGTCGGACGCAATAATCGCCAAAACGATCACCTAACGTTCAGACAGGCAAATGACTATGATCTCTGGTTTCACACGCAAGAGATTCCAGGAAGCCACGTTTTGCTTCGGTTAGAGCCTGGATCGGTCGCCGACGAAGCTGATTTGCAATTTGTAGCTGACATCACGGCTTATTACAGCCGAGCTAGACAAAGCGACCAAGTTCCTGTCGTCTATACAGAACCTCGTTATGTCTATAAACCCAAAGGAGCCAAACCCGGAATCGCTATCTACAAACAAGAACGCATTATCTGGGGACAGCCCCAACGTGCTAGTCGCCACCTTGCTCCGTTTACTCTTGTTCCACTCAAATAGCCCTCTCTAAGACGTTTATGAAAAACGCCTCCTGCGCGTTGGCAATGACAACCCCAACTCAACCCTAACCTGAGGTTTCCTCTTGAGAACTTCATCTATCATCAGAAACAAATATGTCAGGAACCCATGAAGTTCCGTGACAAAAAGTTTGTGTATGTTGTTACAATACTGAGCGATTAGGGCTTAATGACCCTATAGACCCGCTGCATGTTTGGGAACGAGCAGTTCGGTTTTCTCCAATGTAAAAACAACAACAGGTTAATTTCAGCCAGCTTCTCACGAGGCTGGTTCTTTTTCATCTGCAATCCTCAAAGTTGCTGTGATTTACAACGCATTGTTGACGATACGCTCTTAAAGTTTTTCTGGTTTGAGCCATTGGCGATCGCCCCTTGATATGATGCAAGCCTCAAACCCGATCGCCCCTTCTAACTGTGACCCTCAATTACGCCCTCGTTCACGAATGGTTAACGCCCGAAGCTACAGGTGGGTCAGAGTTAGTGGTGCAAGAAATCCTCAAGCACATCGATGCCGATCTTTATGCGCTAATCGACTTTGAGTCGGCAAATCCCAACAGTTATCTCTATCAGCGCTCGATCGGAACCACGTTTCTTCAGCACTTTCCCTTTGCTCGCAGCGGGGTGCAGAAATATTTACCCTTTTTGCCGTTGGCGATCGAGCAGCTTGATCTCCGTGCCTATGATGTGATTTTATCGTCGTCTCATGCTGTCGCTAAGGGCGTTCTCACCGCTCCTCACCAGCTTCACGTCTGCTATTGCCACGCCCCCATGCGCTACGCTTGGGATCTAACGTTTGACTATCTCAACAGCAGCAAACTCGGTCGCGGCTTGCCTGGAGTCTTAACCCGCTATCTGCTCCATCAGATGCGTCAGTGGGATGTGCTGTCTGCCAATCGAGTCGATTATTTTATTGCCAACTCTAAAAACACTGCTCGACGAATCTGGCGATATTACCGTCGCCCCGCAGAGGTGATTTATCCACCTGTCGCCGTCGATCGCTTTCCCTTTCAATCTCAGAAAGAGGATTTTTACGTCACCGTCTCTCGGTTAGTCAGCTACAAAAAAATCTCTCTGATTGTCCAGGCATTTAATCAATTAGGGTTGCCCCTCGTCGTGATCGGAAGCGGGGCTGAGTTATCGCAAATTCGGCAGATTGCCAAGCCCAATGTGCAGATTTTAGGATGGCAACCTGACGAAGTTGTCGAACGCTATATGTCACAGGCAAAAGCCTTTGTTTACGCCGCCTACGAAGATTTTGGCATCGCCCCGGTTGAGGCTCAGGCGTGTGGAACTCCCGTCATCGCCTATGGAGCAGGAGGCACGTTAGAAACGGTGCGAGATCTGAGACACCACGATCGTCAAGGAACCGGGATTTTGTTTTCACGTCAAACCGAGGAAGCGATCGTTGAAGCGGTGAAAGTTTTTGAGCAGCATCAAAAGAGCGTTGAGCCTGAAATTTTGCGTGCTCATGCACTCTTGTTCCACCCTACGGTCTTTCAACAGCGCTATTTATCGTTCCTTGAGCACGCTTATCAAGAGTTTCAAATCAGAAATTCTTAATTATTTTTTATGATTTTCAGATTGATTTAGGAAAAATTGCTCATTTACTTAGGAGCAAAAACGTTGCATAAGCAGTCTATGGCTTTATGATCAGGACTGTGTGTGGTGTGGAAGTGTAAAGGAGTAAGATGACTGCCGAAAGCCAACTCATCTCCGGTAAGTTGATTCGGACATTCGTAAAGCGGGGGATACGATCGTTTATCCTTGACGCAGTAGACAGGAAACTCTCTAAACGACTGTTCGATATTGTTTTTTCGCTCTCAGTTTTGATTTTCTTTTCCCCGGTTTATCTGCTGCTCGCTTTACTGATTGCTTTCAGTTCATCGGGTCCCATTTTTTACGTGCAGGAACGGGTCGGGAAAAACTATAAGCGCTTTGATTGCATTAAATTTAGAACGATGGTCGTCAATGCTGACGAACTATTGATAGAAATGATCGAAACGTCGCCTCAACTACGGCAGGAATTTGAGAATAATTTTAAGCTCAAATACGATCCCCGCATTACCTGGATTGGTCGTTTTTTGAGAGTCACTAGCCTTGATGAGTTTCCCCAATTTTGGAATGTTTTAATGGGAGACATGAGTGTGGTAGGTCCTCGTCCGCTCGTCGTTGAGGAATTACCTCGATATGGCTCTCACATCGATCGAGTTTTAACCATTCGTCCTGGAATCACAGGACTATGGCAGGTGTCGGGACGTAATGATATTCCTTACCCGCAGCGAGTTCGGATGGATCTCTACTACGCGAATGCTAGAAACTTTTGGATGGATTTGTGGATTGTTGTGAAAACGATCGGAGTCGTCGTCTTTCCTAAAGACAACGGAGCCTACTAACCTTTGATTATTTGAACCCACTAAACCCCTCAATGCTCTTGATTACAGCGTTCGAGGGGTTTATTTTGGCGATGACAGCGGCGAACCCGATTCGTCGGTCAATGGCAATTTTGCAATCATAGAACCCAGTTAGATTTCAAAAATAATCAGGTGTCGTGTCCGGATCACTGGCTCATGTAACGTATCTTCTATCAGTAAGTGGGCTATTCAATAACAGGGACTGTCCTGATTCAGAACTCAGCAAAGCTGGTTCGCTTCCTTGTAGAGGAGGTCACGATGCCTTGGGTGTTGCTTGACCTCCTATGAGTAGGATTACTAGGGGTGACGTTTAAGCATCGATCGAGGTTACATTAGGCGGATGCAGATCGAGACTGAGATTTGTTCGGCTTGTTCACAGTAGTTTTAAACGAGGACACTCAAGCATGACGCAGCGTAAGCGAGCACTATTAACGGGTATCACAGGTCAAGACGGCTCTTATTTAAGTGAGCTGTTATTAGAGCAGGGCTACGAGGTTCATGGCATCATTCGCCGCACCTCAACTTTTAACACCGATCGCATCGATCACATTTATGAAGATCCGCACGTTGAGGGCGCACAATTATTCCTTCACTATGGCGATCTGACTGATGGCACCACTCTGCGTCGAATCCTAGAAGACGTTAAGCCTGTCGAAATCTATAATTTGGGTGCCCAATCGCACGTCCGCGTTAGCTTTGACTCTCCAGAATACACAGCAGATTCAGTCGGAATGGGAACGTTGCGTCTGCTAGAAGCAATCCGCGACTATCAGCAGCGCACAGGCATTGAAGTTCGCTTTTATCAAGCGGGTTCGTCAGAGATGTTTGGCAAAGTGCAAGAAGTTCCCCAAGTCGAAACGACTCCGTTTTATCCTCGCAGTCCTTACGCGTGTGCCAAGGTTTATGCTCACTGGCAAACAATAAACTACCGCGAGTCTTATGACCTGTTTGCCTGCAATGGGATCTTGTTTAATCATGAATCTCCTCGACGGGGTGAGACGTTTGTGACGCGCAAAATCACACGGGCAGTTGCTCGCATCGTTGCCGGAAAGCAAAAGAAACTCTTCCTGGGTAATTTGGATTCTAAGCGTGATTGGGGCTATGCCAAAGATTACGTTCGAGCCATGTGGCTGATGCTGCAACAAGACCAGCCCGATGATTATGTGGTTGCCACAGGCGAAACCCACGAGATTAAAGAATTTTTAGACCTCGCATTCGGTCATGTCAATCTTGATTGGCAAGACTATGTTGAGTTTGATGAGCGCTATTTACGCCCTGCGGAAGTCGATCTGCTGATTGGCGATCCGGCTAAAGCTAAACAAAAGCTAGGCTGGGAACCCTCTGTCACATTCCAGGAACTCGTTCGTCTGATGGTTGAGGGAGATTTAGGTGCTTTGGGCATTCACTCTTCGGGCAACAGCATCCCCGCCATTCAAGACCTGGCAACGATTCGCGAAAATCTTGAGAGCAGTGTGTCGTTTTAAGGGTGAACATCTCTCGTTAAACCCCATACAAAAATTAAGTCTAGACCATGACCCCAACCACCTTAGATCTCAGAGACAAACGGATTTTAGTGACAGGCGGAGCGGGCTTTTTAGGTCGCCAAGTTATTAGCCAATTGGCTCTAGTAGGGGCTGACCTACAGAAAATCACGGTGCCTCGATCGCGCGATTGCGATCTAAAAACAATGGAAAATTGCCAACGGGCAGTAGACCAGCAGGATATCGTAATCCATATGGCGGCTCACGTTGGGGGCATCGGTCTAAATCGTGAGAAGCCTGCCGAGTTGTTTTACGACAATTTGATGATGGGCACTCAACTGATTCACGCCGCTTATCAAGCTGGGGTGCAAAAGTTTGTGTGCATTGGCACGATTTGCGCTTATCCCAAGTTCACTCCTGTTCCGTTTAAGGAAGATGATATTTGGGACGGCTACCCTGAAGAGACCAACGCGCCCTATGGAATCGCCAAGAAAGCTCTGCTGGTGCAGCTTCAGGCTTATCGTCAGCAATATGACTTTGATGGCATTTACCTTCTGCCTGTCAATCTCTATGGTCCCGAAGATAACTTTGACCCGCGCAGCTCTCACGTGATTCCGGCGCTAATCCGCAAGGTTTATGAGGCACAGCAACGCGGCGATCGTCAACTTCCCGTTTGGGGTGATGGCAGCCCGACTCGTGAGTTTCTCTACTCAGAAGATGCTGCGAGAGGCATTACAATGGCGACTCAATCCTACAGCGCTTCTGACCCAGTGAATCTGGGAACGGGATATGAGATCTCGATTCGAGACTTGATTACGCTGATCTGCGAGTTAATGGAGTTTAAAGGCGAGATTGTTTGGCAAACCGACCAGCCAAATGGTCAACCTCGACGATGTTTAGACACCGATCGAGCCAAATCAGCCTTTGGATTCACCGCGCAAGTCGGTTTTGAGGAAGGATTGAGAAACACGATCGCCTGGTATCGTCAACACGCCGAACAAGCTTAGGGTTGAGGAGGTTATCGACAACCTCCTCAAGGGTTTAGACATCACTCGAATAGAAATACCCTTGCAGGTTTTCTGGGTCAAATTGGCGCAAGATGCTCGTGGCTTTGCGAGTCAGGGCATCTGAGCCTTTGACCACGACCAGATATTTTCCACTATTGAGACGGTTGCGATAGGTGAGCGCGTCTCCGCCTCCCACAATAAGTCCGACTCCACCACCAATAAAGAAGCTGCCCATTGCGCCCCCGATCGCGCCCAACACTCCACCAATTAGCTGATTTCCTAGCTCACCCGCCCACGGAAACGTGTCAAGTTTGGTGATCGAGTTAAACGCCAAACCCGCCACAAAGCCAAAGGGCACTAGCCAAATCGCCATTCCCTTAGCTTGTTTTCCGGCTTCCTCGTTGGGATCGATCAAGCCATACTCATCGGCACTTTTATAGCCTCTACCCAAAATCGACACCTTGTCCATTGGCAGCCCGTCTTTCTCTAGCGCTGAGTAAGCGGCTTCTGCCTGAATACGATCGTCCAGCACTGCCACAAGATAGTTCATTGTTTCACTTTGCACGATAGGCTTCCCATTTTTAGATTAGCAGGGCGAAGGGTGAGTCATGGGTTGTGAATCGTTAGAATAAAGTTTTCTAAGAACGATTAGTCTCCATGTTGCCAAAGGAAGATCTCTTAAAGGGTGTCGAAAATCGGGATAGCGTGATCAGAGTGATTGATCAGGCAGAGCAGGCGGTCAAAACCTGGGAAGTGGTGATGACCGATTTTTATTCGCCGCCAGAAATCGCGGAGATTCAGCGATCGTTTGGACGTTTGACCGATGTGCAAATGGTGGCGTGGGGCGGCTACCCTCAGGCAGAACGGCAGCGACTAGCGATCGCCCGATCGGAGTTGCCGCTCAATGTTGAACAAGTCGAAGTGATTGCCCTTAATATTGCCGGAAACTTTCTCTTTGATCCTGCGAGTCACCGCGACTTTTTGGGCGCAATCTTAGGAACGGGGATCGTGCGCGAGAAAGTGGGTGACATCATCGTGTTGGGCGAACGGGGTGCCCAAGCGATCGTCGTTCCTGATCTCGTGGAGTTCTTTCAAGCAAGTTTGACTCAGGTGCGATCAGTGCCCGTCAAAGTGCAACCCCTTCCGCTTACTGAACTCAAGATTCGAGAGCCGAAGAAAAAAGAATTGACGACGGTTGAAGCCTCAATGAGACTGGATGCGATCGCGTCAGCCGGATTTGGGATGTCGCGCAGCAAGATGGCAGATTTGATTTCATCAGGCGATGTGCGCGTCAACTGGAAAGACATCAGCTCGACGAGCTACACGGTCAAGCCCGGAGATTTAATCGCCATTCGCGGCAAGGGACGGGTTGAAGTGGGCGACATGATGGTGACGAAAAAAGATCGCTATCGCGTCAATCTGACTCGGTTTGTTTAGGATCTAGTCAATTAGACCGGGTGGAGGCGTAATCTCTATCCGGTTTTGTTTGAGATCGACGATCGGCACGATCGCCATCACAAACGGAATCAAAACCCGGCTCTCAGATCCTTCTCGCTGAATTTCTAGCAAGTCATTTCCGGCGGATAAAATATCGACGACTGTTCCGACTTGGGTTTGCGTGGCTTGATCAAATACCTGGAGTCCGATCAGGTCGGCAACGTGAAATTCGCCTTCTTCAAGGTCAGGTCGATCGCTGGCTAAGACTAAAATCTTGCTGCCCCGGAGCGCTTCTGCCTCTTCGCAGGTGTTGACTCCGGCAAACTGCACGATATATAAGCCCTTGCCGTCGAGATAGCGACCTTTGACAAGCTGAATTTCTTCGGGCTGCGTCGCATTCGATCGCAGAATCCATCGTTTTCCTGGCTCGATAAATCGCTCAGGAAAGTCGGAATCGGGATACACGCGCACCTCTCCCTTTAAGCCTTGAGTCGAGACGATTTTGCCGATTGCGAGAAAGGGAGATTGAGGTTGTGAAGTCTGCACAGAACAATATTGCGGATGGAATTCATCTACCATTTTGCAGCGATCGCTTGACCATTCGACCATTCATTCAAAAGTTTGTTGAAATCGCCTGCACCGGGCAGGTAGGAATGCACTGTTCGCAGACAATGCAGCGCGATCGGGTGAACGTCAGCTTAAACGACTGGGGATCCAAGGTTAGCGCCTCGGTTGGGCAGACTCCAGTACACAAGCCACAGTGTACGCAGGTGTCTTCGTCGATCATGATCTCGCGGCTGGCAAACGACACACCGATATCTTGCGATCGCATCCACTCCAACGCGGCATCTAACTGATCAATATCGCCCGATAGCTCGACGACCAGCTTGCCAATTTGATTGGGAGCCACCTGCGCTCGAATGATATTTGCCGCGACGTTGTAGTCTTTTGCCAATCGATAAGTGACAGGCATTTGCACCGATCGTTTGGGGAAAGTCAGCGTGACTCTTTTTTTCACAATCAGATTTTGACAAACCGTTTTCTCATTGTAGAGAGTGGATTGAGCTTGAGGGAGCGATCGAGCTTCTAACCTATCTAAGCCTCTATGTGAAAACCACTTAAAACTTGTGTCTTTTATGTTTCCTTCGCGTGAAGATTAAGTAAATACCCTAGTAGTGCTGAGAGAGTTATATGAAACTAAGTTGTGCAACGAACTCCAAAGCTACTAGGCAATACAGCTGGAGCATTTCGTATTCCTTAATTCTACCGATACTCGATGTCTGTCCATAAAACTCCAGGGGAATCCTACCATTCACCTTTAGGTTTAGGAGTAACAAGATTCATGACTATGACCACTTCAACGCTGATCAAAAAACTGTCGCTAGTTGCAGGAATTTCGTCTATCCTTTCTGTTTCTAGCTTGGCATTTCAAAATGTTGCTAGTGCTGCTGGTATCGTCAAAATTGGTCAATCCGCTTTTACACCGGCTGCTGGGCTAATCACCTTTAGCGAAAAACCACTGAACACCGTTAACCCGATTTACAGTGCACTTGAATATGGTGGCAGTTCTGGCGCTCCAACAGTATCCTTTGGGGGAACTTTCAATGGTCAGACTGTAGGATTACCTCCTATTCCACCCGGAGCCATGCCTTCTGGTGTGGTGAATGGCACTCCTACTAATTCATTGAGTTTGAACCCAAACTCACCTCCAACAACGATTGTAAATGATGGCGCTAATCCTACCAGTCCAGTTTTGTCTGGCTCTCCCATTTTTAATGGACCTATTAGCATTCTCTTCAGCACAGATGTTGCAGGAGTTGGCTTAGATGGTGGGTTCTTCGATGCTATTGGAGGAACTGCTATTAGAGCATTTGCTCGGGACGGCTCCCTGCTAGGTCAAGTGCTGAATCAATCAACGGGCATCGAGTTCCTTGGTTTAGTTACGGATGATGGCTTATCTAGAATTGCTGGTTTGCAGTTCAGCTTAGTAGGTGGGGAACCAGCTGGTTTTGCGATTGACAACGTCCGATTTGGTACCACTGGGCAAGTCATTCCACCTACTGCCGTTCCTACACCTGCTCTACTGCCCGGATTGATTGGTTTAGGAATGGGTGTCTTGCGGAAGCGTAAAGCTGAGGCGGCTGAAGGCAGTGAGGCTTAATTAGCCACCCTCGATCCTCCGATCGCCATATTAAACGCTCAACTGCCGTACTTCTTGATCAGAGGTATGGCAGTTTCTTGTTTTTTAATTCGTGAGTGCGATCGTCACCGCTCGTTAAACTAAAAGTAGACCTAACACTTCATCAGCAGCGCTTTATGGCTACGAATTCACCTGACGCACCTTCCTTAGACAAAACGACCGGGACGCAATTCAGAAATCTCCTGATTGTGCTGGTTGCGATCGTGCTTACCGTCGCGATTTCAATGGGGCTAAAGACTCAAACCACGTCAGCTTCTCTCGACGCAATGGCAAAAGCAGCCGTGCCTCTCGATGTTGCTCTCGCCAATAGCAAGCCAACCCTAATGGAGTTTTATGCCGATTGGTGCACAAGCTGTCAGGCAATGGCTCCAGCTCTGCAATCGCTCGAAGAACAGTATGGCGATCGCGTCAATTTCGTCATGCTCAACGTCGATAACGAAAAATGGCTCCCTGAGATTTTGAGCTATCGAGTCGATGGAATTCCGCACTTTGTCTATATGAAAGCGGGAGGAACCGCGATCGGGCAAGCGATCGGAGAGCAGCCACGCCCTATTCTCGAAGCCAATCTAGTCGCGTTATCTGAAGACACAGCGTTACCTTACGCTCAGACAACCGGACAAACCTCAGCCTTTTCGACGACCGTTGAGACTAAAGAAAGTGCCGCCGACCCTCGCAGCCACGGCAGTCAAGTGGTGGACAAAGGCTAGAAACAACTTAGCCGAGTAGGGATATTTCATGGAATGTCCCTATCTCTATGAACTTTTTTTGCAGACTTGATCCATTAAAGAACAATTGTACTATAATCTTTGAAAGGACACTAATATTTTATTAAAAATAAATCGCGAATTCCAGCCCTCACAATAATAAAATGCTCAACCTACGCAACTCTATCTACAATAACGTCAAGAGAAAATAACTCAGGGAATCAGAGACTTGAGTGCTGTTGAATTCAATCATTAAAGGCAGATTACGGCATGTCAATTATTGCCCTCAAGGCTTGGTATCTTCAAGAATATGAGCCAATTCGAGACCTCGAAAAGCGTCCTCACGACTTGCGATTGAGTAAAAATAGTCTGTTAAAGTCTGGTTTGCGGGCAGACTTTTTAGAAGATAGCGAGGAGGTAAAAACGTCTCTCTGGTTTCAGCGCTATCTAGAAGGCGAAACCGTCGAGTTTTATATCGAGGGCAGTGGCGGCTATGCGATTTCTAACATTGACTTACGAAGTCATGAGATTTATTTCTCAAAACAAGAAGTGATGGCGCACTTAGAACCAACGATCTTTTTGTGCTACCAGACCGAATATTCTGAGTCGAGCGAGTTGCTGCGAGACGAGCTAGACAAAATTATTGAATCGATTAACGGTCGATCGCGCCTCCCAATAACGCTGCAAGAATCTCATCGCCTCACCGATGGTCCCGTTCGTCTCACGAGTGCGCTAATGCGATCGATTCGGCAGTGTCTATTATTTGTGGCAGATGGCACCTCGATCGCGCAGATTCCTGGCTCACCCGCGCTGTTAATTCCTAGCCCCAAAGTCTGCGTTGAGATGGGCTACGCACTGCAAAGTAAACGATCGGAGCAACTTTTGCTGACTCAAATGGAGCGGTCTGACCTGCCCGGACAGTTTCCGTTTGATTTGCCGAGTCAAAATCGTCTCGTGTTTAAAGACAAAGCTCAACTGAGAAAGCTGTTGCCTAAATCGATCGAGACTCAGCTTCAGCGATTTAACTTAATTACATAACGATTAACTTTCGGCAGGTTTGCGAGTTGCAGTCACCATCGTCCAACCTGTGAGGCTTTGCAGATAGATGCCGCCAACCGTGGTTAAAAATAGAACGTAGGCGATCGCTTCGACTACATACAGACGATCGACATATCCAAATAATGTATGCAAGATGATGCCAGGAAACTGGCGATCGGGCAACACGCCGTGCAAATTCCAGACGAGCGAACCGAGAAAACAGGACGCTTGAGACACACAGATAGCCGCATAGCGTGGATCGAGTTGTGCCAATATTGCAAACGCTTTATCAAAATGCGCTAAGGCTGAGATCACCAAACCAGACACGATCAGCAGCAAGAAAACGCCCATCACCTGAAAAAAGACGCGCAGATTGATTTTGATGCCCCATTTAAATAAGAGAACTCCGATCACTGTTGCCGAAATCAATCCGGCGACTGCTCCCCCTGCAGGAACCCAGCCCTGCTGAAACTTGGCAGCGATAAAGACAACAGTTTCAAATCCTTCTCGCAAAACGGCGATGAAGATTAGCCAAAAAACACCCCAGCCCGCGCCCACATTTGCGTTGAGCGCGTTGCCAATCTCATTCTCGACTTGAGACTTGAGCGATTTTGCTTGTCGAGTCATCCAGACGAGCATCCAACTAAGTAGTCCGATCGCCACCAGTCCAAACGCACCCTCTAGAAACGGTTTTAGTGCAAGAGCATAGGGCTGATCAGATACCTCCAAAGCTTGAATTGTCCAGCCAAATAAAACGCCGACAAGGGCACTCGCAAATACGCCCAATCCGATCCCGCTATAGACCCAAGAATTGAGCGAAGATTGACCTGCTTTGTTGAGATAAGCCATCACAATGCCGACGACGAGAGCCGCTTCGACTCCTTCTCGCAGCGTGATTACAAAGGTTGGAATTGCAGCACTAAAATCGACGGGCATAGATTAGCAAGCGGTTGACAACTGCCTTAACGCTAACAGCAATTCACAGATTTTAGGATGTGTATTTGACGAGTCTGATACTGGTTTAATTTTTGAATGTGGGAGATCATTGGTCATTGCAAAATCGGCGAGACGTTCCAATGAAACGTCTCTACAGTATTGGGTGAACCCCCTGTTGATCGCATCCCTAGATCAATTTTGTATGACGCTTATTGCCATAAAAAATGGTCTGCACAACACTGCAGACCATTTTAAGTTAATGTTGGGACGATTGATATCCGAATCAGTTTAGGATTGCTGAGGAACCCACACCGAGACCGAGCCAGCGTTGCATCGAAACTCAGCCCAACCATCAGCATTGGTGGTGATCAGGTCGCTGATGTGCTCAGTGAGATCAATGTAGGTGCGATCGGGTTGTCCGACTTCCATCCACTTGCTGCCCTCAGAGCCGTTGCTCAACACCACCGCCATTCCACCCGGATGATCCGCATCGCCTAAATGCGTCCACCCGATCGTGTTGGGGTGATCAAAATAATTGTATTGATCTCCATATCCGTAGGTCTTTCGTGCATATAGAAACTGGTCTAGGATTGCTCGATGGCTATCCATCCAAATTTCATACTCATTGCCGTCTTTCCCATGATCTTTGTAGTGAGCACCATAGTAGTCTGCATAAAAAATGCAGGGATATCCCTCACGGCGCAGCAAGATTAGCGCATAGGCAAGGGGCTTAAACCAAGATTCAACGATCGACTCTAAAGACTGCAACGGCTGAGAGTCATGATTCTCAACAAGAGTAACCGCAAGACAAGGCTGTTGTTGAACCAAAGTGTTGTCAAAAATCTGGCGCATATCATAGCCGTCTCCACTAACACTGGCAGTGTGGAAGTTATAGTGAAGCGGCGCATCAAATAGAGCTATTTTGCCCTGAGTGACTTCGATAAAATGATGCAAAGCTTCAGTCTCATAAGACCAGTATTCGCCAACGGCAAATAGCTCTTTTTTGACATAGCTGCGAACATGATCAAGCCAGTCTTGAAAGAATTCTGCTGAGACGTGTTTGACCGCATCAAATCGAAAGCCGTCTACGCCAGTGGTGTCTACATACCACTCACCCCAATATTTGAGTTCTCCTCTAACTTCGGGATGCTCCATGTCTAAATCGCAGCCCATTAGATAGTCAAAGTTGCCTTTTTCCTGATCAACTTCGTCATCAAAGTGCTTGCCTTCGAGCAGGAAAACGGCGTGTTCGTCTTGTTGAAAAGCATTGTAGTCGATCGCATCAAAGTGCCACCAATGCCACTGCATACTGGAGTATTTGCCATCGCGACCCGGAAAGGTGAAGTGTGTCCAGGATTTGATGGGCTGATAGTCACCGACGACCGCATATCGGTTTTCAGGATCAAAGGGCGTTGCTTCGGTTTCTTCTTCCGCGTCTGCACCCATCTTGTGATTAAACACGAGATCGGCATACACACTCATGCCTGCATTTTGAGCAGCTTTAATTGCTTTTAAGTACTCGTCTTTTGTTCCATACTTGGTGCGGACAGAACCCTTTTGATCAAATTCGCCCAAATCAAAGAGGTCATAAATTCCATACCCAACATCAAACCCACCACCCGTGCCTTTGTAGGCTGGGGGAAGCCACAGTGATGTGATTCCGGCTTTCGCTAACTCTTCAGCATTTTCTCTAAGCTGATTCCAAAAACTGCCATCACTGGGAACATACCAGTGAAAGTATTGCATCATAACCCCATTGCATTCAGACATGAAAAGCTCCTAAAAAGAGTAGCGTGACGAATTTTGTCAAGTTTGTTTGAGCAGTGACCGAGTGGCTCACTGATAGCTAGCGATGCAAGTCAGTACAAAAAGATGGGAGCCGAAAAGGGCTAAAATTCCCTAATTGCTGCCTTTAGAGGGAGGAATTAATTTACTATTTCTCTCAGCTAAATGATTTTAAGAGATTTATCGAAAAGGTTCTATCTGCCTAGAGAGAAGTCTACAGACAGTTTTCTGAACACACATCATATCTTTACATCATTTACGTCTAGCTTTAGACAGATACTGCTCCTATCTAAATGCAGAAATATGGTTTTTTCTATAACTTAAGACATTGGCGTTCATTCTCTGGATGAGTTGCCAGCGCGACTCATCCTCTATAATTTGGGGCATCCACTTCTCTAATTGCCATGACAGATGCCTATTCTCAACCTAGTCGTGAATGGTGGGCACAACGCTGGATTGATGTCTTAGAGTCGTTTGGCTGGACTCGACGCTTAGCACGCGCCCGCACCTATGCTAGAGAAGGGAACGTTTTGACGATCGATTTTCAAGGCGCTAAAGTCTCTGCCGATGTCCAAGGAACTGCTCCCGACCCGTATCAGGTGGCATTGTCGCTCGACCCGTTTAGCGATGAGCAATGGAGTTATGTGATTGAGTCAATGGCAGAACGGGCAATCTTTTCAGCAAAGCTGCTGGCTGGGGAAATGCCTCAAAACATTGAGGAAGTCTTTACAACTAATGGGTTAAGCCTATTTCCGTTTAACAAGTTTGACATTCATAGCCGATGTTCATGCCCCGACCCGGCAAATCCTTGTAAGCATATTGGGGCAGTTTATTATCTATTGGGCGATCGCTTTAGCGAAGATCCGTTTGTCCTCTTTCAACTACGCGGTCGCACCAAAGAGCAGATTATTGAATCGCTGCGGCAGATGCGAAGTGCCGGGAGTGAACCTCGTCAAGCGGAACCCATTGAAACCACTGTTCGAGCGGCAACTTCACTCAAGCTCGATCGCTTTTGGCACTACGCCGAACAACTTGAGCCGACCTTGATTGTAATTGTCCCGCCGCCCAGCAGTGAGACGGTTTTAGACCTCTTGGGGGCAATTCCTTTAAAGCCGGAGACTCCTGCTAATCAAGCGAATGCTAATGCAGCGATCAACTATCTCAAGCCGATCTATGAAGAGGTGAGACAGCAAGCGGTTCAAATCGCAATGACGACCGAGTGATTCATTCTTGAGCCGTTTGCAAAATTGATCCCCCAAAGCCGTAGACTAAAGGATGCAATTCATCTACGTTTTAGCTGAGTACCCGTGCGAAAAATTGTTATTGCTGGCAACTGGAAGATGTATAAAACTCAGGCAGAATCCCTGGAGTTTTTGCAAGGCTTTAAATCTGAGTTAGACAACACCCCTGACGATCGAGAGATTGTCTTGTGTGTCCCGTTTACTGATTTAGATAGTTTGTCTAAAACCTTGCACGGAAGCCGCATTCAAATCGGTGCTCAGAATGTGCACTGGGAGACAGCAGGAGCCTACACAGGGGAAGTTGCTGCCCCGATGCTGACAGAAGTGGGGGTGCGCTATGTGATCATCGGTCACAGTGAGCGCAGACAATATTTTGGCGAAACGGATGAGACAGTGAATCTACGACTCAAAGCGGCTCAAAAAGCGGGGCTGATTCCGATCTTGTGTGTGGGTGAAACCAAACAGCAGCGTGATGCTGGCGAAATAGAGTCTCACATCTTCAGCCAACTTGAAAACGGGTTGGTGGATGTCGATCAAACGAATTTAGTGATTGCCTATGAGCCGATTTGGGCGATCGGAACCGGAGACACCTGTGCCTCAACCGAAGCCAATCGGGTCATCGGTTTGATTCGCAGTAATTTGAGCAATCCCAACGTCCCGATTCAGTATGGCGGGTCGGTCAAGCCTGACAACATTGATGAGATTATGTCTCAACCTGAGGTTGATGGCGCATTGGTAGGAGGCGCAAGTCTTGAAGCAAAAAGCTTTGCACGAATTGTCAACTTCCAGTAGACGGTAGAAGGTGACGATCGATTCTGTGCTGATTGGCACTAGTTCCAATTCGACCTGTGAACCAGTTTATCTGACGTTACCGCTTTCATTCTAGGGTATGAGCACTCGCTCATGATGTCTCCTGCACGAATACTTCGCCCTCACCCTAGCCCTCTCCCCAAGGAGAAGCGAGGGCTTCGCCCCACGTCGTGAGGAGGGCTATCCAGATTTACGCAGGAGACATCATGAAGCGGCGATCGCCGCTTCACACCCACGGATGAAAATCTATCTTCAAAGCAGGTCTATTAGCCATAGCGATCGCTCAAGGCGACCACAAAACAGAGCGCTTGATGCAATTTCCTAATCAGCTCCCAGCTTCAGTTTCCCTGTATTGAACAACACAATAACGGATTAATTCTCATGATTGAGTAATCCCATACTTCAATGTGTGAGGAGTCGAGATGACCGAGCATGGACAGGATCAGCACCACGACCACGACCATGACCATAGCGTTCACCCTGCAATCAGCCAAGACCAATCTGAGTTAGAACTGGACTCAGACGATCGTCCTCCGGCGCAATTCCTCTCTAAGCAGTCTCGCCGCGCCTTCCTTGCGTCAATGGGAGCAGCCACAGCATTAGGATTGAGCCAAGGGTTTCGGCGTGACCCCGCAGAAGCCAAAGACGACATCTTAGCGGCAGCAGATACCATTCGCGATGCTGGCAATCTGCACATTCTCAAAGCTACCCCTAAAAACTGCTTCTGGGGGTTCTTTGACAAGACTTTGCCGCCTGTCCTGACGGTTAATTCTGGCGATATCGTCTATGTTGAAGCACTCACCCATCATGCTGGAGATGCTCCTGACCTGTTGATGGATGAAGGAGTTAAAGCGGTCTACGACCAGGTACTCGATCGCGGTCCCGGTGTACACATTATGACGGGTCCAATTCACGTTAAAGGAGCAGAACCTGGCGACACGCTAATGGTGAGGATTCTAAAAACTCAGCCTCGTCTCCCCTATGGCAGCAACATCGCCGCTCACTGGGGCTACCTCTACAACACCTTCAAGAAAGAGCGCATCACCATCTACAAACTCGACTTTGACGCGAATCTTGCCCGTCCCGAATTTGCCTATGATTTCAAAGGTCGCCCGCTCTACGATAAACCTGGGTTTATCACCCCTCCAGATCTCGCTGCACGGCAGAAAATTAAAGCCAAGGTTGCGATTCCGATGCGACCCCACTTTGGTGTGATGGGCGTAGCTCCTGGTGAGAGTGGACGAATCAACAGCATTCCTCCAGGTCCCTTCGGCGGCAACATCGACAACTGGCGCATCGGAGCCGGAGCCACGATGTATTATCCCGTTTTCAATCCGGGAGCAAACTTTTTTGTGGGGGATTCGCACATGGCACAAGGGGATGCCGAACTATCGGGAACCGCGATCGAGGCATCTTTAAACGGTTACTTCCAGGTTTTCGTGCTCAAAGACTTCCGAATCACGAATCCTATTCTAGAGACCGATTCTCACTGGATCACGCATGGCTTCAACGAGGACTTGAACAAGGCAATGAGGCAAGCGGCGGATCAAATGCTAGATTTCCTTGTCACGAAGCGAAAGATGAGTCCTGATGAGGCTTACAGTATGGTGTCAGTCGGCGTTGATTTTGGGGTGACTCAAGTGGTGGATATTCGTCAGGGATGTCATGCCGCCGTTCCTAAGAGCATCTTCTTGCCGACCTAAGGTTTAGAGTTAAGCGATCGTCTATTTAGATGGACTAACAGGGCGATCGCGCTGTTATGGGGGAAGATGCCATTCAGTTAACCCTGCATCTAATCGTGTTGAAAAAAGTCTGGCGTTGCATCGCTGAATTGCTCACGGTTAAACGTGCAGATATCGGCGATCGCGGACATAGTGGGTCATCGGCATCGGCTTGAAAGTGTTTCCCAAACTGTTCTGACTTAGGTAGACTCGTTTCTAGATGAATTCGACCCCCTAGCACTGTTTAATGAAAAGTTGTGAACCGCTCTCGTAGCCAACGTTTCGCTGATCAGTCTTTCCCCCATAAGTGACAGGGCTAATTTATCGTCATCAGAGGAAAGCTGGAAGTGTTGAACTGTCGTTTTACTCTTAAATTAAGCTTGACGAGCAAATCAGGGCTACAGCTTTTCTACAGCGACCTTAGATTAGCCCTACCAATCTTGATCAGGGTCGTGAACGTCTGCAAACACACCTACCATCTAGTCGGTTGAAAGCTGAAAATCAAGTGTTGCTCCCTGACGATAGAAATCGATGCGAAACTGAGGTGCATCAGTTGAGATATGAAAAGTAATAGTATCACCTGGGAATGCACTTGAATTGTCTGAGTATCCCTGGATCATTGGCTCCTCCTCTATAAATACAGAAGAAATACTATACTTAACAGCTCGATACTACTGAAAAAAGGTAGTCTACTGACTGCCTGATATAAGTATCTCAAAGAAAAGTGTCAGAAGTTAAGCTTCAAATGGTCTAAAAACAAGGCTGTATTGACAAGAAAAGGAATGCTTTCTAAATCATTTCGATTAAGCCGATTGGAACATGACTTCTAATGCTTGCACTCGCTCAACAAACACACTTCTTCGCACAGATAGAGACACGAATTCTGTCATGCGTGAACGCGATGCCTTCTCACGCAGAGCGTGTGCGCAAATACTGCCGCACTTCCTCAACTGCCGCACAGAATCGTTTTGCCGACTCAAACGCCCCAAAGCCTAGCATTGGATAACAGCGGTGCTTGATGCCTCGATGATCCTGTTCGATCGGATTGTCCAAACAACTCCCCGGTTCATGCGTCACCGCTTCACCCAGAACTTCTGCAATGGCACGAGGGTAGGATGCCAGTCCATCCGTCACGACCCGGTTCGGTGGTGTTTGCGCCACCTCCAACGCCTGCTCGAAAAACGCTTGTGTCGATTCCATGTCTCGCTTTTCCCGCAGCAGCGAGTCTACTAAATTGCCGTCTTCATCCATCGCCCGATACAGATAGCACCACCGCCCCTTCACTCGGATGTCAGTTTCATCGACGTGCCAGGTCTTCCCATCGTCCCCGTGCGTTTTGTTCGCAATTGCTCGGCAACCAGGGGCGCAAATCGCTCTTCCCAATGCCGCACCGTTTCATGCGTGAACTCGAATCCGCGCAGCAGAAAGAATTCCGCTACATCCCGCAAACTCATCTTGTAACGTAACCGACCGATCAAGACCTGAAATACGATATCGGTTGGCACCTCTAGGAAGTTGAACCGCGTGTCGGTACGTTCATTGAAGCTCGACAGACATTCCCGGCAATAGAACGTTGGATAGCCGAGACTGGTGATGCGTTTGAGTTGAGTGGTGAGCGAGAAATGACAATGGGGACAGTTCATCAAATCGATGTGAGGATTCGGTTTCAAGTCAGTCCCTAAAGTATCAGAGGAAGTGAATTTCGCTCGACATCTAAGTCTTAATTCTGACACTTTCATGGCGATGATTCGCAAGAGACAAGTGAGAGGAATCAACCCAGGGGACAGTGTCTCTCAAGCAGAGTTCATCCACGAAATCTTCGGAGTTGTGGCTTAAAACAATACGAACGAGACCAGTTCGTCTGTCACTTAAGAATCTTTGCAACAGAACCTTCTGCTATGGCGTTGGAGACGATCGATTAACACTCAGTTCAATGCTATCAGAGGCATATCCAAGTCTCGTGGTGTAGGCACTGTCTCCCAGCCGGATTTTCCACTCATCCCAGTTTTGCAATACGTGTTTGTCTCCGTCTCTTGATGTATTGCGGTAATCTTCAACAGGGCGACATTGGGCATCAATTACCGATTGAATCTTGAAAATCTGGCTGCTGGAATAGAACTGAAATTTAATCATACCCACAAGGCTTCCATTGTCTGTCAGGCGGATTGCAATCGGTTGATCTTTGGATTGGTCAGGTCGAATAATCTGGGCATCTTGTTTGCCACTTTCTATCGTCACAATGCGATCGGGGGGAATGTCTTGAAGAGATTGCTGCAAGCACTTGCTACTTTTAGACAGCGACGATAGGGGGATTGTAGGGTTTGGAGACAATGGGTTTGCTGTGACATCTGGGTATGGAGAACGCGTAGGAGGTAGGCTAACATTGGTGGTTTTAAAAGAAAGGCTCAGACCGACGATTAGCAAAGCGGTGCCGATCGCGCCAGAGACAATCCGTCCAGTCTTTCCGGCATTAAGGGTGTTGCTGATTTTGCCTAGGACAGTGATCGCCAGAAAACCGACCCCAGCGACGATCAGTAGTGTGGAGATAGGAGCAGAAAGGATGGTCTCGATAACCTTATCCATAGATTTCCAGAACCCCTCATTTAGCAGGGCTAATTTATTGTCATCAGAGGAAAGCTGGAAGTGTTGAACTGTCGTTTTACTCCTAAATTAAGCTTGACGAGCAAATCAGGGCTACAGCTTTTCTATAACGACCTTAAATTAGCCCTCCCGTAGGTGAGGAGAGAAGAGGTTGGAACTGAAAAATAAGTGGCGATCGTCGTCAGAGAGCGGCGCAATCGATTGAAGTGAATCGAGCCACTGATTCAAAAACTAATGGAGGATCGGAGGGAGATCATCTCAAAAACTGCCGACCAAGACCGCGAAGGTAAACAGACAAAATAGCCCGATCAATAGTGCGTAGATCGTCACATACGGGGCATGATTAACTTGCTCTAAATACTGATTCACTCGTTCGTCTTTCTCTTCAGGGTGCCAAATCATCGGTTTCATAACCTACACCTGTCTAGCGTATTGGAGTGTATTCTTTTGCGACTACCTTAAGCCTAGATCGCTTTTTTACAGCAGCCTGGAAAGCGAGGAAATCTTTACTCAACGATAGCTATAGTACGCTTGCACCCTTTCTACTCTTGCTCTACAATGACGGCGTTGTGGCGAGAACAAATGGCGATGAATAAAGGCGAACTCGTGGATGCCATTGCGGAGAAGGCAGAGATCAGTAAGAAAGATGCGGACGCATTTTTGACGGCAATTATTGACTCGATCGTCGAAGCCGTTTCGTCTGGTGATAAAGTCTCGCTAATCGGGTTTGGCTCGTTTGAACCGCGCGATCGCCAAGCTAGAGAAGGACGTAACCCTAAGACCGGGGACAAGATGACGATCGCGGCAACTCGGATTCCTGCCTTCTCTGCGGGGAAAGCCTTTAAAGAGAAAGTGGCACCGATCGATTAGTTGAAACGATGAGGCAGGGGGATGCGAAAAATCATCCACATCGACATGGATGCGTTCTACGCCTCGGTAGAGCAGCGGGATCAGCCGCACTATCGGGGTCAACCTGTAGCCGTGGGCGCAACTCCGAATCAACGAGGCGTGGTTTGTGCTGCCAGCTATGAGGCGAGGAAATTTGGTATTCACTCTGCGATGTCGTCACGAGTGGCAATTCAGCGATGCCCTCATCTGATTTTCGTTCCCCCGCGCTTTGAGGTCTATCGAGCCATCTCACAGCAAATTCGCGCCATTTTTGAGCATCACACCGACTTGGTAGAGCCTGTGGCATTGGATGAAGCCTATCTCGATGTCACAGAGAATAAGTTGGGGCTGCCCTATGCGACAACGATCGCCCGAGAGATCAGAACCGCTATTTTTACAAAGACAGGCTTAACAGCATCGGCGGGTGTGTCCTTCAACAAATTCTTAGCAAAGATGGCATCGGGGATGAATAAGCCCAACGGACAGATGGTGATTTTGCCAGAGAATGCTGAGACGTTTGTAGAGTCCTTACCCATTGAGAAGTTTCACGGCATCGGCAAGGTTAGTGCCACCAAGATGCACGAGTTGAATATTCACACAGGAGCCGACTTAAAGCAGCGTTCTGAACCTGAGTTGGTGCAGCATTTTGGGAAGGTTGGACACCACTACTTCAAGATTGCTAGGGCGCAGGATGAGCGGCTGGTCGAGGCAAATCGAATTCGGAAGTCAGTGGGAGCCGAGACTTCCTATGCTCAGGATTTGAGCGATCGAGCGGTGATGCTGCATGAATTGGAGACGATCGCTGAGACAGTTTATGAACGGCTAGAGCGTCACCAGACCGGAGGACGGACGATCACCCTGAAAGTGAAGTTTGCCAACTATCAGCAGATCACGCGCAGCCGGACGGTGATGAGATCGATTAGTGAAGTGGCGACGATCGTCTCCTTAGCTCAGGAGTTGTTTGAAGCGGTTGATTTAGCTGGGCGGGATGTCAGATTATTGGGAATCTCGCTGTCTAATTTAGGATGTGAGGAGCGATCGATCAGTGCGTCTCCCCTCGAATCGTCGATTCAGTTGATGTTGTTTTAGCTGTGGAGTCCTTCCATGTCAGATAGTCCACCTCAATTCACCCCTTCAGAACTACAGGACTGGCAGCAGAGTCTTGAAGAGGCGAATCGTCACAACGTTTTTTGTCATTGTCGGGAGTGCGGTTCCTGCGGAGTTGCGCTTTGCGATAATCGTGAATGGGTTGCGTCTAACCCGGAAGCTTGCGTTTGTGGAAGTAAGAACGTGGAAAGTATCGCTTGTTGGCAGTTTCCAGATGGTTAACGTGGATCAATCGCAGGGGCACGATCAACAAGCCGAATTTGGTTCTGTTTCACGACAGTTGTTCGGAGAGGCAAAGACCGTCGAGCGGGACCGTGAACAACCCGTCCTTGAGCATCATACTGTGAGCCGTGACAAGGGCAAACAAAGCGCTTTTGATCAGGCTTCCAGTTTACCGTGCAGCCGAGATGTGTACAAATCGGCTTGATTGCGTAGGGGGCGATCGCGGGAGGCGTGGTGACAACTAGGTAAGTGATATCTGGGTTAGATAATCCTCTCACGGGCACGGGTTCGCCCGCTTTTACCTTAGCTATTAGGGCATCTGCCTTGATCCCATTGCCTTGCTCGTCCCGTGCTTGTACGCCGGGTAAGTAGTCTTTGCAACGAGAATTCAGCGGAGATGTCGAGCAGATATCTTCCAGAGTTGCTTCGAGACTGGCACTTCGATTAGGAAACAGAAAGCCGATCGCGATTGTTCCAGCCGCGCTACCGAGGAAGAGGCGCAAAAAATGTCGTCGATCAAACGGGTGTGTGTGATTTCTGCTCTCAGATGAGGGAAGGCGATCGAGTTTAGGGGTTGCCATAGAGATACAAGGGAAACTAGAAGTAGATGCCTTTAAACTACTAAATCAGCGAAGAAGATGGTAGAGCGATTTACGCGGAGCGAACTGTGAAATTCGAGATTCTCAAGCACTACCGAACCGGAATGGCAGCCTACGAACAGCTTCGCTGCGCCAAAGGCGTGCGTTGTCACCCCCAACCTTTCAATCTCAATGGGAAGCTTTAAGAGCAGAGACACGAGAGTTTATTGCAGAACCCAGTTTAGAAGAATCCTAGTGTGAAGCCTTTCAATGTCAGAGAGTCCACCTCAATTCACTCCCTCAGAATTGCAGGACTGGCAGCAAAGCCTTGAAGAGGCGAATCGGCATAGCGTTTTTTGTCATTGTCGGGAGTGCGGTTCCTGCGGAGTTGCGCTTTGCGATAATCGGGAGTAGGTCGCGTCTAACCCTGAAACGTGAGTTTGTGGCAGTAAGCGTGTGGAAAGTATCGCTTGCTGGCAGTTTCCAGATGGTTAAAGGAGATAGGAAGGGGCAAGCTTCCGAGGTTTCGTAGCATAATTTTGCAGCTATCCTGAACCTTTCGTTGGGTGCGACATCCATCCGATACATTACGCGATGTGCGACTTTCCTAAAACACCCACAAAGACTGCCCTCACCCTAGCCCTCTCCCACAGGAGAGGGAACAAGATTTCTAGCGCCCTTCTCCTGCGGGAGAGGGGTTGGGGGTGAGGGCAAATTAGTTGCACATCGCGGATGCATTAGAAGAAACCGACCATTTTTTGCTCCATAAGGATTTTGGATGCCTGTAAAACTGGTCAATGAATCATCAAAAGAACTGCTATAAAATCGGTTAAAAGCTTTGCCAGTAGAGAGCTTTAGTCGCTTTAGTATCAGGTAGCGGTCGCACCTCTTCATAGTAGGAAGGGTCGTGGTTACAGTTCTCTTTATTTAGGGAACTTTACAGCAATGATGTCCCACTCTTCCTTCCAGCATGAGTCAGCCACACAGTTCTGTTTCTGCCCTCCCTCGCAGTCTGACTTCGCTAGAGACATGGGGGTTTGGTTTTAGTGGGCTGCTTTTGTGGCTTGGCACTGCTCCTGCCATGCACGCCGCTTTAGGATCACAAGCCCTTTGGGTCTGGATACCTGGAACGATCGTCGGTATCATGCTAAATCTGCAAGTTAACCAGTTGGGAAAATTCTTCCCCAACGTTGCTGGCGGCACACCGAATTACACCACGCGCTTGCTCCAGCAGTTTCCAGCATTAGCCCGCTATAGCGCGATCGGGTATCTGCTCGGCTGGATCTCTGTGCCGCCCATGAATGCGATCATTCTGACTGATCTGATTAAAGAGAATCTCGACCCCTTGGGGATCGTGTGCCCAGTCATACCGCTCAGAATCGGATTCGCAATACTGCCATTTATTGTTGCCTTTAGTGGCACCCGCACCCTAGGAATTTTGCACACCTTCTTTGTGTTTCCTGCGATCGGGTTTCTCATTACCTTTTGTTTGCAGGGAATCGGCTGGTTAAGCCTTTCTCCTGCCAGCCCTGGGCTGCTACCAGACGCTTGGACGGGCATTTCGGCGATCGACTGGATGAAGTGGTTTTTTATCGCTGTCTATGCAGTCTATGGCTGTGAGACTGCCTCTTCGTTTGTTGCAGATAGCCGCCAGCCGACCGTGACCCTTCGTTGCCTGAGCGTGACAGCAGGATTTATTCCTGTCGTCTATCTTCTGGGATCTTGGGTCGTCATGCGATTAGCGACTGCACCGGAATTAGGAGATAGCACCTATCTCAACTTGGTGACAGCCGCATCTCCCTTCTGGGGCGCGTTAGCCCCTGCGCTCGTCACATTTTTGATTACGTCAGGCTGCCTACTCAGTTCAGCGACAGCCGTTTCTAACTGTCCTCGTATTTTGTATCAATTGGCAGCCGATGGGTATCTACCCCCTGTATTTTCCGTTATTTCACGCCGAGGTGTGCTTGAGCCTAGCTTAATTTTTACGTTGCTCCTGAGTCTGCTTTGTTTGCTGTGGGGAGACGTAGCTCACGTCATCATGGTGACTGGAACGGGCTACTTGCTCTCGATGATGGCAATTCATTTTGGGTTGTGGCTTGGTCGCAAGCGACCGGAAACTCGGTGGTCTTGGTGGTCGATCGGCTTCTTTAGTGTTGAAGCTACCGTTCTAGTCATTGGAGGGTTGGCGTGGGGTTGGCAAGACTTATTGGTCGGGATATTGCTGCCGTTTGTCATCGGTTTAATCGCTACATTGCTCCCTCGTCTGCACTTTGCACCATTTCATCCGGCTTGGTGGCTGCAGCGAGATCACCAGAAAGCCTTTAATCCTAAAGCTGACTGGGTCGCCTTTCAGGTCACTACGCTCATTGTATTGATATGCGGTGCCGTCAGCATTGGCTGGCTAGTCAGATCTGGGCTAGAGCAGCATGGCATAGGGAGCCACATGGCATTGTTTAGCATTTTGCTGCTGACAGTGGCATTTGTGGGGATCGCGATCGCGTGTTGGACAAGTCTGCCCCAAATTGCTGCGATTACAGAAGCGCGAGAAGCGGTTGAACGCACTCTCGACGATTTGCAGCGGACGCAAACCCAACTGGTGCAAGCAGAAAAAATGTCGAGTTTAGGACAGTTAGTAGCAGGGGTTGCCCACGAAATCAATAATCCCATCAACTTCATTCATGGCAATTTAAGCCATGTCCGGGAGTATGCTCAAGAGTTGCTGAGTCTCATGCAACTCTACGAAAAGCACTACCCAACCCCCGTACCCGAAATTCAAGCTGAAGCCGAGGCAATGGATCTGGGGTTTTTGCAAGATGACCTGATTAAAACCCTCGATTCAATGAAACTAGGAACTGATCGCATCCGTCAAATTGTGCTGAGTTTACGCAACTTCTCTCGGCTGGATGAATCTGAATTTAAAGCCGTTGATATCCACGAAGGAATTGACAGCACCCTGTTAATTTTGCGGCATCGACTGAAAGCGCAATCGGATCGCCCGGAAATTCAGTTAATCAAGGACTACGGCAATTTACCGCAGGTGGAATGCTATCCCGGACCGTTAAATCAGGTGTTGATGAATATTTTGGCAAACGCGATCGATGCCTTAGAGGAAGCCAACGCCAAGCAGACGTATCAAGACATCCAAGCAAACCCCAACCAGATCACGATTCGGACGAGCGTCATCGACTCTCAATGGGCAGAAATTTCGATCGCGGACAACGGAGCTGGCATACCAGAAGCCATTCAACAACGTATTTTTAACCCATTTTTTACGACTAAACCGATCGGTAAAGGGACAGGGATGGGAATGTCAATCAGCTACCAAATCATCACCGAAAAACATAGCGGTAAATTGACGTGCTTCTCTAAACCGGGAGCAGGAACTGAGTTTGTGATTCAAATTCCAATTCGGCAAGGGGTTGCTTGACCCCTCAACCTGTGAGCTAACAGCCCCTAATCGCTCGACTCATAACTCCTGACGGGTCGGACGGATGATAATTTCGTTGACATCTACATCACTAGGCTGCTCAATCACATAAGCAATTGCTCGTGCGATCGCATCGGCATCGATCGCAATAGAGTAAACCTGACTCATGCCCGCAGCGGTGTCTTCGTGAGTGATAGTGCTGGTCAACTCGGTTGCAACCGCACCGGGCGAGATATTGGTGGAGCGAATTTCACCCTTTGACTCTAGCCGCAGCCCTTCGGAGATCGCTCGCACAGCGTACTTGGTGGCACAGTAAACCGCACTCGATGGAAATACTTTGTGTCCGGCAACCGACGACAAGTTGATCACGTGCCCAGACTTTTGTTGACGCATCGTCGGTAGCACCGCAGCAATGCCGTAAAGCACGCCTTTAATGTTGACATCAATCATTTGATCCCACTCATCGACTTTAATTTGGTCAAGGGGAGACAGTGGCATGAGACCCGCATTGTTAATCAGCACATCGATACGTCCATAGGTCTCTAGGGTTGCATCAGCCAAAGCTTGGACTTGAGAGCGATCGACAACATTAGTGACCCGATAAGCAACGGTGCCTCCTGTTTTTTCGATCGTAGCTACCAAGTCTTTGAGTCTATCTTCGCGGCGGGCAGCCAGCATTAATTTAGCTCCGCTAGCGGCTAGACGACGAGCGGTGGCTTCACCTAAGCCGCTGCTTGCTCCGGTAATGATGACCACTTTGTTTTGAATTTCAGACATTGTTACTCCTATTGGTTAATTAAATCGGTTCACGTCCTGGTTATCGGAACGTGCTTTGTCTCGCAGTTGATCGTTAGGGCTGGTTTCCCTTAAAGCAACTCAACATGAGAAATCTCATCAGCATCCAGACACCAACACCGATGAAATTCTCTTATTTCCAAGCGCGATCGTATTGAATGGGAGCCGACACCGATTGACGCAGTTGTTTTGCAGCCCGCATCGCCCAATAGGGATCTCGCAGCAGTTCTCTAGCTAGTAACACCATGTCTGCTTGACCTGTACGGATGATGTGATCAGCCTGTGCGGGTGCGGTGATCATGCCAACGGCTCCGGTGGCGATATTTGCCTCCCGTCGAATGCGATCGGCAAAGGGAGTTTGATAGCCAGCCCCGACCGGGATCTTTTCACCTGGCACAATTGCACCCGATGAACAATCGATCAGATCAACGCCCAACGACTTTAACTTATCGCTAAGTGAAACGCTTTGTTCAATGTCCCACCCATTCGGAACCCAATCAGTTGCAGAAATGCGAACCCAAAGCGGCATCCGATCAGGCAGAACTGCTCGCACTGATTGCACAACTTCACATAAAAACCGGATACGATGCTCAAAACTGCCTCCATAATCATCAGTTCGTTGATTGCTTAAGGGTGACAGGAATTCATGCAGAAGGTAACCATGAGCCGCATGAATTTCAATCACGTCAAATCCGGCTTCGAGAGATCGTTGAGCCGCATCTACAAATGATGTGGTTAGGCGTTGAATGTCGTCGAGACTGAGCGCGATCGGAGCACGGCTGTCTGACTCAAAGGGAATAGCACTGGGCGCGATCGCAGTCCATCCCTCTTGAGAATCGGAAAGCACAGTTCCGCCTTCCCAAGGAGGCGACGTACTGGCTTTTCGACCTGCATGAGCAAGTTGAATTCCAGCAACGGCACCATTGCGATGAATCAACTCTGCAATTCGCACCAACGGTTCAACATGAGAATCTTTCCAGATTCCTAAGTCTTGCGGCGTAATTCGTCCTTGCGGCTCGACTGCTGCTGCCTCAGTCATGACAAGCCCTGCCCCACCGACCGCTCGACTGACGAGATGAACAAGATGCCAATCATTCGCAAATCCGTCTTCGCTAGAATATTGACACATCGGAGAAACTGCAATGCGATTCCGAAAGATAACGCCACGTTGATTAAGGGGTTCAAATAAATGCGGCATAGGTGCAAACTGTGAGTCTAAAGTGGTCGAATAGATTCCACTTCAATTTATGCCATTCCTCTCTGCTGAGGGCATCCCTCTCTCCAGTTCTCTCTTTAGAGGTAGGCTTAAAGAAGACTCGTTTCTTTAAAGTTGGGCTAATCAAATCTCGTGTAGCTTTATGCGTCCGGTAAGCGTTTGGTTAGCTAGTTCCATTCTCCTGTCGATCGTGACACCGTTACCCAGCAATGCAGCCGTGATTCGGCAAAACTTTGAGATTGCTATAGATCGGCTCACACCGCCTTCTGGAGAAAGCCCTGATCCCAGTCTCAATAATTTGCCCCTGCCAGAAGTTGGCACTCAAGGACGAGGAGCGTTCACGTACGACGAATCGAAGATAACCTTCGTGAAGGAGCTGAGCTTTTATCAAGACACCTATGCTTTAGGCATACCGGGAAAGATAGACTTTTTAGACTTTTCCCTCGATTTCTTTGATCGCACCTACACTCAATGGACAAGTGGACAGTCCAGAATTGGACAATACCTCTTCTTGAATCGTTCTCCATCTGGGCAATACACACCGCAAAGTCTGCTTCTTGATGCAGTAAAAGACGGAACAACCGTGAGAATTCTGAATAGTTTTACTGCTTACTATCCAGCATCTCCTTTCGTGTACAGTTCCACTACCACAGGGTCAGCAGAGGGAACGTTTCGCTTCACGGATGCCGAACCTGTCCCTGCCCCGCCTGCCTCTGTGGTCTCGATCGTCTTTGCATTAGGGCTAGGGTGGTTTTACCATCGCAAACAGACTGCTTGAAAGAGTTTTGTTGTGGAACTTTAAGTCAAAGTAGCTCTACTTAGATCTTGCACCAGCTTTTTTGCTGCGGTTTCGTCCCGCCCATGAATGAAATTTCGGGCTAGCCTTGCGAAGTCCGTTGAAACGGACTGAATACTTCAAACCCTTTTGCAGTCCCTTCAGTGGACTTCGCACCGTTAGACCGTGATTGAAAATCACGGGTGGGTCTGAGCCAAAAACGACTCGATCGAACGGGGCTGATTGAGTGGGTGGGTGGGTGCATGATCTCAGGCTACCTATTCTGAATTATGCCGTTGGCACCTTGTTATGCGGCTTGAGTCATTGGTGTTGACGGCACTTGCCGTTTGTCTGTTAAACTCACAAACTTGAGAAGCTGAGTAAGCTTATCCTCAAATTGCTTTAAAACTATGGCATTTGAATTTGACCACCTCTTTGTCTGTACTGATATTGGTGCCCACGAAGCTGCTCGCCTTGGATCATTCGGTCTAGTGGAGGGATCATCTAGTACACACCCTGGGCAAGGTACAGCCAATCGCCGCTTCTTTTTTCACAATGCCATGTTGGAATTGTTGTGGGTTCACAATGCAGAAGAGGCGAAGTCAGAGCCAATTCGTCTTACTCGTCTTTGGGAGCGATGGACAAATCGGAAGGATGGTGCCTGTCCATTTGGGGTCTGTTTGCGTTCAGCGACAGATTGTGATGACACAGTTGTATTTTCTAGTTGGGCGTATCGTCCACCTTATTTGCCTGAAACAATGAGTATCGCGGTGGGAACGAATAGTGATGTATTAACCGAGCCGATGCTCTTCCAGGTTCCATTTGGTAACCGTCCAGATCGATACCCTACTGAGAAAGCACAACCTCTAGAGCATGGTGTTGGTTTTCGCGAAATTACCCGTGTAGAGTTGGTCAGTCCTGCTGCAAATAATCTGTCACCAGAGCTTCAAGCAGTAATCGACACAAATCAAATAAAGCTACGAGTAGGAGCGGAATATTTTATAGAGCTTGGTTTTGATGGAGAAGTGCAGGGGCAGCAGGTAGATTTCCGACCCGGATTGCCGATTATCGTGAGTTGGTAGTGCAAAATTGCCGCCTGACGTGGGGCTAGAGCGGCAAACAGAGTTTTTGTGCTTTATTTGAATGCTATTTGTCATCCCTCAACTCATGCGTGGGATTAAGCTTAGCTAATTCGGCGGAATCCCCACACCATACGCTTCGTTGGTGTGGGATGAAAGCCAGGGTTGTTTTTTGCCGTCTTGCGGGTGGTCTTCACCGAAGCTGGAGACCCAGCAAGGCAGGCAAAAAACAACCAATTTCTGACAAGCGAAGCGATAGTTCTGATATACTCCTAAGCAAAGCACCATAAACGCTGCAACCACTGCAAAAACCACGCAGTCAGGATTGTGAAACCCAAACGGTCAACGTAGCTAGTCATGATTGCTCTTCAAAATTTGGGTCTTGGGAACCAGGACTCCTGCTCTTGGAGGGAATGTCAGACCAACGGAATTACGGGGTTCTAGAGGCAATTCCCGATGAATTGGGAAGCCCACAACGTACCGCCTAGCGGTCGGTGTGTGGTAGTTCACTGAGCCTGATACCTGCAATGCTTTCAATGTCTGCATCAGATGTCTATCTTGCAAATGAGTGCCTAGACTGGGAGTTAAATTTCCGCAGTGAGCTATTTGCTCTCATGAGTTGACCCTTAAAAGTTACCTTCTCGCAAATAGCTCTTTAATTCCTGCGTTTGTTGGTTCGTCAGGTTCGCAAGGCAATTGCTATAAATCGTTGGTGCGATCGATCCGCCCACAAAGCGACTTCTGGAGAACGCACAGCTAGCATCTCGAAACTTAATCCAAGCTTCTTCAGCGTTCACTAACAGCCTTTCCTGCTCAGTTCCTCGATAGGTCGATCGGACTTGTTGGTAAACCTGATTCAGCGTTCGATCGGCAGCTTTGGCATTGGCATCAGCGCATCGATTCAAGTCTAGTTGAGTTTTTGCCTTTTGGCAGTTTAACGGTTGGGCAACTGCTACAGAAGAATCCAAATTTGCTATGAGTACCTGACCTCCGATCACGCCTATAACCGTTAAATATACGAGCCACGGGCGCTTCATAGAGGTCTCCTCTGAGTTAGATACCACGGCACGTGAATTGAATAAGCAATCGTCATTTGTTGCGTCAAAGTGATTCGTAAAACGAGCAATCTCAACCGGGTTAGCAGTTGGTGCTGCGTTCTTCACTTTCACCCATTGTGCTGTTGATTTATCATTAAATATTGACAGAAAAAACAGACGGAGCGTCGCTTACTTAGCTTTGAATCGCAAGCTTGAATCCCAACAGAAAGCGCGGAGTGGTCAATCTCAACTCCACGCTTTAATGTTGTTGAATTTGCTCGACTGATGTCTAAACCGAGGGAAGTTGGCGATTTAAGGACAACTCAACGTCCAAAATAAGGGAAACTGCTCCAGCAAATTAAAGGCTGCGCTGCTTACTAACCCGTTCTGCAGAGAGCTTGCGATAAGCATCTTGAGCAGCAGGCTTTACCTTATCCCATGCCAACCCAGTCTTGCCGTGATTGTTCATGTATTCATGTTGCAACTCAGGTTCAATGTCGTCAAACTCTCTCTCAGTTTGACCATAGCGAGAAAATGCATCGTAGCCAGTTTGATAAGCAGGGGCGTAGTCATCATAGGTTCGATTTGGCTCAAAATAAGGGCGAGAGGTGTGATGAGCGCGCCAATATTCATGTTCGACGCTGGCATCAATGACTTCAGCCGTTTCCTTGCCCAATAGCCCGCCTGTGACTGCCCCGATCGTGGCTCCTACGACTGCTCCGATCGGACCGCCTACGACTCCTCCCACAATTGTCCCGATCGTGCCTGCACCTGCTGCACCAAGTCCCGTTTCGACAGGGTGGGCACCGGGTTCACCCGTAAGGGGATCAGGATGAGAAACAGGTTCGTTTAGATGATTTTGAGAATCGCTCATGTTAGGTCTCCTAGAGAATGTATTGATATCTGGATAGATAAAGGGATTGTATGCTTCTGCAAGGGCTATATGTTTTGACTTCGCTCTTTGAGAAATGGACTTGTCACATATCATTAGTGCTCTTTTAAACAAAAAATTCATCTGCATTTAGATAAGCTTTTTATGGGTCTGAAGGAATAGGTGCTGCTAGCCAAAATTACAAATGATGTATGTAGAAAAATAATCGCCATTAATTCTCTACAGTCTTCTCTCCTAAATGAGAAATTGGATCGAGCCTGATGAGATCAGAAGCTAACTGCAAAGCAAGCTACAGCGAAGCTGCTTTCTAAATCGGGCAAGCTTCTGAAGGTTTGAGGCAAACGATTACATCACGGACTTCTTGTCTAACCCTGATCACTGATTGAGATTGCGAGATTTAGGAATGCCAAACTTGAGGAGAGTAATTTCTGTGTTTGCAGCTCGGAGATGACTTGATGTCTCGGACAACGATCTTGCCCGATCGCCTTGGAACGATCGTAGAGAGGCTCTGGATGAAGTAGATCAAATTCTATCTGAGCCACGCTCTGGGGTATTTCCAGGAAACCTACAGACGCGTTTGCCGCAACGGGTTCGCTCCAAGACGTGAGTTTGAGTAGCGGGCGGGATAATGATTTTATTTGATGATGTAGTGGTGAGTGGCATGGCTGATGATCTGCAAAATTTCAGGTCGATCGGAGCCTGTGAGTGCTTTGCTGCCCCAACTCATCACTTGGCAAACGCAAAAGATCTGGGATTAGATAGCCATTTAGCCGAGGTCTCTGTTCTCGTCTGCTGAGATTGCGGTCAGCATTGGCTCCGATATTTTTATGAAGTCAAATCTTTTAGCGCCTCAGGGCGGTGGTATCTGGGCATGATCACAGTAGAGCAACTCTCTACTCTCACCCTTGAGACAGTAAGGGATATTCTAGAAGAACTCGACTGGTATTATTATGGCGGCAGTTGTTATGAAGGTCAGAGTGGCAAGACTTCAGAAAAAATCGTTCTGAATTCTTCAGTTAATGCGGATAATAAAGAGGATTTCTCTAGAGTGATTCCTTATCTCCAAAGACTAAATCCTTGACTGATGTCTCTTACCTGATATTTTTCTCTAAAGATCCTATTAGTTTACTTTTCTTCATACCTTTTAGTTAAGACCATTAGGTGATTTCGGGTCAAAATTAACGACAGTGTTTGACAGTTTTAGAGGAATCTGCCCTGATGCTAGACTTTCTCAGAGCATTCTTAACGTCGCGCAGCTTTCTCATGACAATACTGTGCCGATTTTTGGAGAAGAAAGGCAGTTCCTCTCCGTCCAAATTTACCGTCGAAATTCATTCTAGTTCTGATGATGTGACCAACCAATATTCTAACGATCGCAGTCTGGCTGAAAATACCCAGCCTCGATATCCAGCTCAGCTTCAGCAAGCCCTAGACTTTGAATCTCTGCTAAAGCGAATCACAGATAAGGTGCGCGATAGTTTAGACGAGACGCAGATTCTTCAGACGACGGTTGCAGAAGTGGGGTTGGGGTTGGGTGTGAAGCGTTGTCAGGTTGCCCTATATCACTTAGAACAAGACACAGTCACCTTCCAGTATGAATATTCTGAGTCCTTTCTGTCTTTACAGGGAACGGGTTTGCCAATGTCTACATCCCCGATTCTCTATCGTCAGTTGTTGCAGGGAGAGCACTTGCAACTATGCCTCATTTCTCCTGACCCAGTTCAGGGGCGTGTGACGACTCTTTTTTGCCCGATCGCCGATGAGCAGGGAGTGTTAGGAGATTTGCGTCTAGTCAATGACCGAGACTATGTGTTTGGAGAACTAGAACTGCGTTTGTCTCAACAAATCGCTAACCAGTGTGCCACTGCCATTCGTCAGGCGCGGCTCTATCGCACCTCTCTATCCCAAGTGGAAGAACTTGAACGGCTGAACCGCCTTAAAGACGACTTTCTCAGCACTGTTTCTCACGAACTGCGGAGTCCGATGGCGACCATTAAAGTGGCAGTTCAAATGGTAGAGATCATGATTGAACAAGCCCAAATGCTGCCCAATCATGAAAAGCTGACTCAGTATGTACAAATTTTGAAAACGGAATGTGACCGGGAGATTGAACTAATCAATGATTTGCTAGATCTCGCTCGCTTAGACGCAACGACCCAACCTTTAAACCAAGACCTAATCTCGCTGACCGACTGGATTGCGGCGGTGGCTTGCTCGTTTGAGTTGCAGATGCGTGAGCAGGGTCAGAGGCTCGTTGTTAACGTGTCGTCTAACCTACCGACGATGATAACCGACGAGTCTTGCTTAAAGCGAATTTTGACAGAGCTACTGAATAATGCCTATAAATACACTCCCTTCGGAGGTACCATTTTCGTCGGGAGTCACGCTGTAGGTACAGTAATTGAGATCAGCGTCTGCAACACGGGAATCATGATTCCAGATACAGAACTGCCGCATATTTTTGACAAGTTTTACCGTATTCCTAGCCAAAATCCCTGGAAACACGCTGGCACAGGGCTGGGGTTGGCGCTCGTTAAGAAGCTAGTGCAGCGGCTTGCTGGAACGATCGAAGTAACAAGCTGCGCTGATCAAACACAGTTCATCCTTCAGCTTCCTCTGCAATCTGATGAATCAGCAAATCTGGAGTTTCCGGTAACGTCGCAAAATTAAGCACTGAGCCAAACCAGTGTGAGTTGAAAGCTGCTAGAGACTGTTTGAAACGGAATTTCTCTAACGTTGTAGGGTTCGATCTCCTAGGGTAAAGGTTGTTCAAAGCCTTCTGGCTCTGTGGAGCTGCAGAACCTGTTATGGGAGAGTCATTTTTCTGCAATTTTTCCAGGTCAATATTGCGGGCTATCACTGATTTCTGAAGGAGGTTTCCAAGGCGTATCCAAATAGACTCAAGAGTTTCCAAAAACTAGGCTTTTGACGATCGCAACAACAAATCAGTGCAAAGTTGTGAATAACGACGCTGTTCGCACCTTATGTCTAACAGTCATCGTCCGTGTTCCAGGTTGGAATGAAGCTTCCTGCGATCTACACTTTAAAGAACTAGATTCACCCAACGGCTCTAGCGTTTCTTCCCGAATTTCGATTTTAGATCGTCTAGCGTTGGTGATTTGAATTCAGAAGAGGTTTGTTTGGGTTGACTATGCTGCTTAGCAACCGATCGCGAGTCTTGTTTGCGAATGGGTTGTGGCTCTTGTTGACGAATGGGTTGAACGGTGTCTCGATCGCCTGACTTCATCGATAAACTAATTCGCTTTAATCCCTGATTCACTTCTAAGACTCGAACATTGACAACCTGTCCCACTTTAACGACTTGTGTAGGGTCACTGACAAAGCGATCGGCAAGTTGTGACACGTGCACTAACCCATCTTGATGCACGCCTACATCGACAAATGCTCCGAAGTTTGCAACGTTGGTGACAACCCCTTCTAACTCCATTCCTACTCTAAGGTCAGACATTTCTTTTACACCCTCCTTAAACGTGGCGTATTTGAACTCAGCGCGAGGGTCACGCCCGGGTTTTTCTAGCTCGGCAATGATGTCGCGCAGGGTTGGTTCTCCGATCGTATCGGTCACATATTTTTTAAGGTTTGCTTTCAGATGGTCTGCGATCTGACTTGTCTGCGTCAACGGCACGGCGAAATCTTTGGCGATCGCATTCACCACGCCATAGCTTTCGGGGTGAACGGCAGTGTTATCGAGCGGATTGTCACCTCCCCGAATTCGCAAAAATCCGGCGGCTTGCTCAAAGGTTTTGGGTCCTAGTTTGGCGACTTTGAGTAAGGCTTTGCGATTGTGAAATGCTCCATTCTGATTTCGATACGCCACAATGTTATTGGCAATGGCAGGCGAAATGCCAGACACAAACGTCAGCAATTCTTTAGAAGCCATATTGAGATCGACTCCGACATAGTTGACACAACTCTCAACCGTCTCGTCTAGCTTCTTTTTGAGCAATTTTTGATCAACATCGTGCTGATATTGCCCGACTCCGATCGACTTGGGATCAATTTTGACTAATTCTGCCAATGGGTCTTGCAACCGCCGACCAATGCTAATCGCGCCTCGAACGGTGATATCTAGATCAGGAAATTCCGCGATCGCGACATTACTTGCTGAATAAATTGAGGCTCCTGATTCATTCACCATGACTTTAATCGGCTTTTGGTCTAGCGTTGCCAATACTTCGGTTACAAATTCATCGGTTTCTCGTCCGGCGGTGCCATTTCCGATCGCGATTAATTCGATTTTATGATTCTCAAGCAGTTGTTTTAGCGTTGCCATTGCCTGAATTCGCTGTCCCTGTCCCGTGTGCGGAAAGATTGCCTGGTATTGCAAAAACTGTCCCGTTTGGTCGAGAACTGCCACTTTGCATCCGGTTCTAAATCCCGGATCGAGTGCCAGCGTTGGCTTCATTCCGGCAGGGGCAGAGAGCAATAGCTCTCGCATATTTGACTCAAAGGTTTTAATCGATTCGATATCCGCTTCGGTCTTCTTCTCAGTGCGGACTTCTGTAATTAGAGAGGATTTCATCAGTCGATTAAAGGCATCTTTGAGCATCGATCGATAAAAATCTCGTACAGGTTTTGCCTTACTGCGAATTTCGGCTTCCAGATAATTTAAAACAGCATCTTCGTCAAACTCTAGACCGAAATCTAGAATGCCTTCTGCCTCACCTCGACAGAGCGCGAGTAAATTGTGAGGCGCGATCGCGCTGACTTTTGCCTGAAACTTGCGATACATTTCATACTTGGTCGAGCCTTCGGCGTGATCAGTTTTGATGCTCGATCGAAACATGCCCGTCTCTAATAAAAACTCCCGCAAATAAGCTCGGAGTTCTGCTTTCTCTGAGACTTCTTCTGCCAAAATATCTGCCGCCCCTTTCAGGGCTTCTTCAACGGTTTTAACGCCCTTGTCTTCAGACAAAAACTTCGCCGCTTCGTCTTCTAGAGAGCGTGCCGCCGCATTCGGTTGATTAAGGGATTTGATGAATTCTGCCAGATTCTCTAGACCTTTTTCTTTAGCGATCGTTGCCCGTGTCCGTCGCTTAGGTCGAAACGGCAAATAGAGATCTTCTAGCTCGTTTTTTTGCAAACACGTCTCAATCTTCACTCTGAGAGATTCGGTGAGCTTGTCTTGAGACGCGATCGACTCCAGAATGCTCTTCTTACGCTCCTCTAACTCGGTTAAGTAGGTGAAACGATCGGACAAATCGCGCAACTGCACCTCATCCATTTCCCCAGTGCGCTCTTTGCGATATCGCGCAATAAACGGCACGCTCGCTCCTTCTGCAAACAAATCCAGCGCACTTTTAACCTGAGCAGGACGCAGGGACAATTCTTCTGCCAGAAGTTGAGAGATATTTAACATGAGCAAATGTGAAGTGCAGTCGATCGAGTGAGCCAATTAATATCAAGCCAGTGCGGGCTAACGAGAACCCGAAGGCTGAGTCTGGGTTGAAGGTTGACTGGTTGAAGGCACAACCGGAGTTGGAATTAGGGAAGGAGTCGTCGGAATTGGAATCTCGGTGCCCAATGGAATAAACGTAGGCAGCACGTCACGCGGACGATCGCTGACATCTAAACAAGACGCGATCGCTTGTTTGCCTCCAACCTTGAGCTGACTATTTAGCCCAACCACACAATCTGAGAAAGTTTGGGGCAGTAGACTCCGACGACAGCTATCTAACACATCGACGATCGCGGTGTCTGACGCACTTCGGCGAATATTCACCACGCAGCTTGCTGCCTCAACGGGTCGGCGCACCTGACGACACACCAGCAGTGCATCTGCTCCTGACACTTTCTCATCGGCAATGCGATAGACGCAGATGCCCAAATCGCCAGGTTTGAGAGCTTGACCACAGGCATTAGCCGCCTCCGCCGCCGAGACTTTGGCGCGAGTCAAGTCAGCCGCACACGATTCATAATTCTTGCGATCACTGCGATTACCGCCAAAAAAAGCGTTGGCTGGAGCGATCGGGAGCGCGAGCGCGACTAAACTCGCTGTCACAATGTGCGTCACAGGCAGACGCAGCCTTTTAAGATCGGTCAAATTATTTAGATTCATCATAGTCACACCAGCTAGAGAGAAGATGACAGAGCACCAAGCTGATCGTAAAGCACTCAGAGGGAATTGTGGCATAGAACTGCCCAGAAGAGATCGTCCTGCTGTAGGCGTTTACTCCTCTGACAAACCCTGTGCCATCCGAAAGCAGCATTGCAATGAAGCGATCGGACTTTGAGCAGACGACGTGATGTTTTAACACCTTCTAAGCGATTTCTAGACAGGTTTTGGCTTGTTGAGCCACTTGGTCAACTTCATCCGTTGCTAGCTTTGCTAACGTCGATCGCGCCTCTTGACTATCAAATCTGCTCAACGCTTGCACCAGTCGATAGCGAATCTGCCAGTCTGAATTCGTGGCATAAGGAGTTAAAAGACTCACTGCACGGGCATCTCCTAATTCTCCTAGAGACCCGATCGCGGCTGTTTTCAGCAGGTCATTGTCAGAGGCTAAAGCTTCTTCGAGTAGCTCAAACCCTCGTGGTTCACCTAGCTCACCGAGTGCGGCGATAATGCTAAAGCTAACTAACCACTCTGGAGTGCGGCGATAAAGGGCTTGCAAATCGTCAAACGCCTCAGTCAGGTTTAAGGCTCCGATCGAGTCTGCTGCTGCCGCTTGCACATCGGGTTCTGGGTCAAGCAACCCGGCTCTTAATATCGCCGAGGCTTCCTCTAAGTTTTGCCGCCCCAACGAAGCCAGTTGACTTACGGCTGCATAGCGCACCCGCACATTGCTATCCACGACTGGAACTTTGATTAACTCAAACGCGATCGCCGGATCGAGTTGACGCAAATGATTAATTGCCCGCAATCGCTCGCCGAAATCAGCGGATTCAAGAGAGGCTTTAACTGAATCAGGAGTAATGGTCATTTTAAATAACAAAACTATGGAGGTTAAAGTTTCATGCTTGTTCGGCTGCCATCGCCCGTACAATATCGCCACGAGTCAGAATTCCGACGACGTGCCCAGCATTATCTAAAACAGGCAATCGACGAATGTTGCGATCGTGCATGACTCTAGCGGCTTTGGGTAATGGCTGATCAACAGAGATAGTGATCGGGTCGCGAGTCATGACTTCGCCAGCAGTTTGCCCCAAAGCTTTGTGCAGGTCTTTCTGATATCGAGTCGGATTTTCGAGAAAAATCACACTGTCTAGAATCATGATGTAAGCGGGCGGCGTTACGCCTGATTCTTGCCACATTAGATCGGTTTCAGAGATGACACCGACCAGTTTGCCCGTTTCATCGACCACGGGCAACCCGCTAATTTTGCGTTCTGCCAATGCTTGAATCACCTCTGTAATAGAGGTTTTAGGACTCACTGTGAGAGGGTCACGAGTCATGACATCCGCAACAGTTTTGGGCATGGATCACAATCACTGGTTAAGGTCTTCAGATCAATTATTAGGGACTTGTGACATGCAACTTGATCGAGTTAAAGATAGTTAACCGAATTTTCAAGCTCTCACAAAGTTGGGCAATGAAACGCGATCGTCCACTGCCCAACTCAACAGCCAGCTTTTGCGTTTAGCCCAAGCCTAAATCTGTGACTGCGCCCAGGCTACTCGAAGACACCAGCTTGGCGTACTTTGCCAACACGCCTCTGGTGTAGCGAGGTGCAGGAGGCTTCCAGGCGGCGCGACGACGCTCTAATTCATCATCAGAGACGTTGAGTTGCAGCAGACGGGCTGGGGCATCGATCGTGATCGAGTCGCCTTCTTGCACCAGGGCGATCGTGCCACCGACATAGGCTTCTGGAGCCACATGACCGACGACCATGCCATAGGTGCCGCCAGAGAACCGACCATCGGTGATCAGTCCCACGGTGTCGCCCAACCCTGCGCCGATGATTGCCGAAGTCGGAGCCAGCATTTCGCGCATTCCCGGTCCGCCCTTGGGACCTTCGTAGCGAATCACTAACACGTCGCCAGCGCTGACTTTCTTGGCGAGAATTGCGTCCAGGCACGCTTCTTCAGATTCAAATACTCGTGCAGATCCCGTGATTTGAGCTTTTTTGATGCCCGTAATTTTGGCGACAGCTCCTTCAGTGGCGAGATTGCCTTTGAGAATTGCCAAGTGTCCTTGAGCGTACATTGGGTTGTCCCAGGGGCGAATCACATCTTGATCAGAGCGCGGCTGATCGGGGATGTCTTTGAGCAATTCTGCAATGGTTTGCCCAGTAATCGTGAGTGCATCGCCATGAATTAACCCATGCACCAACAGCATCTTCATCACTTGAGGAATGCCACCCGCTTTGTGCAAATCAGTCGCGACATAACGACCCGAAGGTTTAAGATCACACAGCACTGGGACACGAGCGCGAATCGTTTCAAAATCATCGATCGTCAACTCAACCCCAGCCGTGTAGGCGATTGCCAAAAAGTGCAGCACCGCATTCGTCGAACCGCCAACCGCCATAATCGTCGCGATCGCGTTTTCGATCGATTTGCGAGTGATGATGTCACGGGGCAAAATCTGCTTGCGAATCGCCTCGACTAGAACTGCCGCCGACTTCTCAGCACTGTCTGCTTTTTCGGCATCCTCAGCCGCCATTGTCGAGGAATACATTAAGCTCATGCCCATCGCCTCGATCGCCGACGACATCGTATTCGCAGTGTACATTCCGCCACAAGAACCCGCACCCGGACAGGCTTTGCGCTCAACCGCTAACAGTTGATCTGCATTAATTTTGCCAGCGCTATATTCGCCTACCGCTTCAAATGAGCTAACTACAGTGAGATCTTTGCCGTCCAAGTGTCCAGGCTTGATCGTGCCCCCATAGACAAAAATTGCGGGAATATTGATCCGAGCCATTGCAATTAAGGCTCCTGGCATATTCTTATCGCAGCCCCCGATCGCAATCACGCCATCCATGCTCTGACCCATGCAGGCAGTCTCGATCGAGTCGGCAATTACCTCACGCGACACCAGGGAATATTTCATGCCCTGGGTTCCCATTGAGATGCCATCACTGATCGTAATCGTGCCAAACATCTGGGGCATCGCTCCCGCCGATCGAATCCCTACTTCGGCGCGTTTTGCTAGCGGATCGATGCCCATATTGCAGGGCGTAATGGTGCTGTGACCGTTGGCAACTCCGACGATCGGTTTAGTAAAGTCACTGTCTCCAAACCCGACCGCTCGCAGCATGGCACGATTGGGCGATCGCTGCACTCCCTGCGTTACAACTTGGCTCTTAAGATTCTCCGGCATTTTCTGTTCTCACTGACGAATCGACTTAACTTCAATCCAGAGTGCTATTTTAGAACGCTAGCGAAGTCAACGGAGAAGGTGTTTCAAGAATGTCATTGGGCGCGGACGATCGCCTCCACCAATTCACAAAACCCCTCACCTTCTGAAGCTGCCGTTACATACCTGGGTTTATGGAGAAGCCGATCGGCATACTGCAAGCTATTCGCGACCCCAACCGACTGCGGAAATAGACTCGCATCAAACAAACTCTCATCATTGGGGCTGTCGCCCACCGTCAGAATTTGCTCAGAAGAGTAGTCTGGGAAGTAATCGTTCAGAACGGTGAGCAATCCTGCTGCTTTGTTTTGTTGAAGCGGCTTGATGTGACACTGCACTGTGCTGTAGGTGAAACTCCAGCCCCACGATTCGCAACGTTGAGCGATCGTGTTCAATTCATCTAAACTCAATCCTTTTACATCAAACGTCCAATCAGTCAGACGAAAGCGATTATCACTCGACTCTCGAATCTGGGGAAACTGGATTTTTAAGCGCTCAAACGAGTCAGCTAATTTGTGTCGATGGTGACTCAGGTCTGCGATCGGAGTCAGCAAAATTTCAGATCCGCCCAAATAGAAGATGCCGCCATTTTCAGCGATCGCGCCCACCACAGGTAAATAATGTGCCAATCCACTCACCCAACCCGCCGATCGTCCTGTCGTCACTACGATCTGAATGCCTTTTTTGGTCAGCGTCTCAAACGCTTTGAGAAGATTTGGCGTGAATTTTTCAGCGATCGTCAGCGTCCCATCCATGTCAGTTGCCACAAATCGAACCGTGTGCAACCCGTCAGCGTGAGAGAGCGGTATAAAAGTCATGCAGCAAAACGCAAGTAAAAATACTGGTGATTAAAGGTCAATCAGGGGCATTATAAAGAGCGAGCCAAGTTCTAGCCTGTCCCAATACACTATGTCACCCCAATCTGTTTTTGTTGCACCGTGGCTTGCTCAAGTCCCTCCTAAGACGGTTAAAACGAAGCCTGACGCTCCAATTAATGCACCTTCTACAGGGGCAACCGACGCTGGGCAACAGATTTGGATGGCAACATCCGGCGGGCTGTTTTTGCTGCTCGTCGTCTTGGGCATCTTTTCGACGATTCAAGCCAACAAGCTTAAAAAGCAAGCTCGATTTGAAACCTTTAAAAATCGCGAGCTGCAAAAGAAACTCAAATATGCCGTCGAAATGATCGGCAAAATGGAGCGCAACCCAGACCTAATCCACTCGCGTGAGTTTAACCTCGACTATCTGCGAATGCGAATGTCAGAAGAAGTGTTTCACTTCGCGATCGTCAATCAGATTAAGCTCAAAGTTAAAGACAAAATCACGCTTGCACTGCGCGCAAATCCAAATAATCAGGCTGAGGTCGGCATTGCCAGCACCGGGCGGCAAGTCGATGAGATCTTTGACTTAGAATATGACGCAGGCGATGGCTCAACCAAAGGCTCAAAGCGAGTTCTCTTCCGGGTTCAGATCAAAATTCTCAAGTTGCCGACTCAGCCTACGTCTGTGACGATTAATCAGATTATTGATTGCTTCGAGACCTTTCTCAGCCCAACTCACGAAAATGAAACCTGGCAACCCGCCATTCAAGGGCGAATCGCCAACATGCACTGGGATCAAAAAGCAAAACCCACCCCATTACTCGTGTTAGAACAAACCCAAGAAGGCTCAAACGTCACCTTTAGAACGACTCGGATGGCAGATAAGTCGTAAATCAGGCAAGATTACGTTTTAAATCGTGCCTCGATCATCGTGCTAGAACAGAAGTACACCTTGAGGAACACCACAATGGGAAGCTTTATGACTGCGCTGATTGGTGCGCTGTTTATCTTGTCATTAAATGGGCTGAAGATCGATCGAGAATATCAACGAGGCGTGATCTTTCGACTTGGGCGCACCAAAGGCGTGATGGGTCCCGGCATGTATTGGATCATGCCATTTGTCGATCAAAAAGTTCAAATCGACGTGCGGACAAAAACCGTCAACATTGAGCCACAAGAAACCGTCACTGCCGATAGCGTCACGATTAAAGTCAACGCCGTTCTCTACTACCGCATTCTTGATCCGTCTAAGGCAATCAATAAAGTTGAGAGCTATCAGACAGCCGTCTATCAAGTTGCGATGACGACGCTGAGAAACGTGGTTGGGCAAAACATTCTTGATGACGTGCTGCAAAACCGCGACAAAATCAACATCAAAGTGCAGGAAATCGTCGATGAAATCACAGAACCCTGGGGCATCGTGATTGAGCGCGTCGAAACCAAAGATGTCGAGATTCCGCCCACGATGCAGCGAGCGATGGCAAAAGAAGCCGAAGCGATTCGAGAAAAGCGTGCCCGCATCATCAAAGCTGCCGCCGAGCAAGAAGCCTCTGCCAAACTCGCCGAAGCCTCGCGGATGATTAGCGCCAATCCGATCGCCTTAGAACTGCGTCGATTGCAAATGCTGACCGAAATTGGGGCAGAAAATAATACAACGACGATCGTCATGGTGCCCTCCGATTTTGTGAGCTTGGCGCAGCGATTTGCCCAACCCCCACAAAATGGCTCAACCCAAAATCTTCAGCCTTTCAACCCAGAGGTGATGATCACGCCCAATATCCAGCCAGACCTTGAAGTTCGGCAATAAATCTATCCGAAGGAAAAGAGCGACGTTGAGAGAAGTACGGTAAACTCCACTACTGAAAGCAAATCGATTAGCGATACGATCGAGCCAAGGTAAAAAACTATCAATAGGAGCCATTCCAGGATGCAAGGAACCCACGACTCAGACAAGCGCAAGTTGCTATCCTGCCTGTCTCACGGAGCCATCTTTTTCAGCACGACCTTTTTATCGGTGGGCGTTCCGATCGCCATTACGTTCATCTCTGATGATCCGGTGGTCAAAGCCAACGCTAAAGAATCGATCAACTTTCACTTCAATGTCTGGTTTTGGGGCATCCTAATTTTGATTCCGTCCCTGCTGACGTTTGGGTTGCTGGGCTGGGTTCTGTTTCCACTAGGCTATGCCATTCACTGGGGGCTGACGATTTGGGCACTGGCTCACTGCTTCACCAAACCCGATGAGCCGTTTGTTTATCCCTTTATTTTCCGTCTGCTGTAGATTTCTATCAATTCACCTCATTAAAACGCGAGGCAGTCATCGGCTTCGCGTTTTTTAATGGACGTTTAGCTTGCAGTCGTTAACGAATCAGCCTCACAACATCAACCTCAACATCTGGGAAGGACAGAGGATGAATCACACCACTGGTTAGTATCAGTTGCGAACAGGTTCCCTGCACCAAAGGTGTTCGATACTCTCCATTTGCCGGATCACGAAAAACAATGAGTTCCCTCATCCTCAAATTGATCACCCAGTATTCAGTGATGTTGACTTCTGCATAGACCTTGCTCTTAATCTTTAGATCTTTATCGAGACTTGAATTTGAGTATTCAATCAGCCAGAAGATGTTCTCTGGATAAGGGTGATGTGATCGATAAATCGTCGTGTCTGGATTAACGATCGCTAAGTCTGGTTCTGGCTCTGAGTTTTTAGGTAAAGTGATCGGGTGCCCGTCTCGAACTTTGGCACGGCTCCCAAGCAATTCGCGCAAATAATCTCCAGCATTACTGCTCAATGATGCGTGAGGGACTCCTTCAGGGGACATCTCAACAATTTCTCTATTCAACAACTCGACAGGCTGGTCATCAAACACGCCAGCCTCTACCGCATGGTGATAGCGGTCGATAGTCCATTTGTACGTTGCGATAGTCATTCGCGTGTTCTCCGAAGTTTGCGCTTGGCACTAATCGCCCATTTTCGCTTGAGGTATCTTCCCCTTATCTTCAGCCTCTTTTAAACCCTTTTACAGCAAAATCATTTTTTAATTTGCGGGATTGATGATCGATCGTGACTCACCCCGACCCTCTGCGGGATCTTTGAGACCGGGATGCAGCAGCTTTTTGGGCGGCTGAAGCGCATCTTTGCCGATTTGAATCGTCACATCAGAGTCAAGGCTTCCGGTGGCTTCGATTCTGACTTCGCCAAAGCCGAGCGATCGTCGCACCGATTCTGCACCGATTACGTCCCCTTGTTGAGCCACAATGCGAGTCACACTCAATGGCTCTGTCCAGGGTTTGTCTTGATAAACGTTGTTATAGCCCGCTCCTTTAAGAGTAGTCATCACCGACTGCATACCTTTGTCTTGAGGGATGCTGTTTTGGACGGCAACTCTTAGGGTAGCGGGCTGATCTTCGGTTAAAGCGGTGGTGCCAAAGTCGAGATGCTGACCAACCAACTTTTGAATCTGAGCCGGGTGAGGAAGCCAGTAGCTTGCGTCGTACTCGCCCGGAGCGCTGAATTCTCCAGGAATCATCAGCATCTTGGTGCTCGATCGATTCACTTGAGATGCAAACCCTGTCAGCGCGACGAGTTCTTCGACCGTCAAGTTGGTGTCGATATGAGACTGAATAATCGAGAGCAGTTTTGGAATGCGGGTAACGGTGGTGGGGTTCAGTGCTTGTTCCATCAATGCACGCATCACCGTTTGCTGGCGTTGAATTCGTCCAATATCGCCATTTTCGTCATAGCGGAAGCGCAGCAGTTGCAAGGTTTGGTCGCCGTCGAGGTGTTGCCGTCCCGCTTTGAGGTTGACGTAGAGATGTTGGCTATCGTCTTTATATTTCATATCTTTGGGGACGAAGACCGTCACGCCACCCAGCGCATCTATCAAGGCTTGCACTCCCTGAACGTTGATAGTGACGTAACGATCGATGCCCACGCCGCCGAGCAGTTCACTCACCGTTTTGGCACCTAAAGCCGGACCACCATACAGATTTGCCTCATTGATCTTATGGATGCCGTGATCAGGAATATAAGTGCGCGTATCGCGTGGAATTGAAAGAACCGTTAGCTTCTTGGTTTCAGGGTTAAAGCGCAGCAGCAGCATGACATCAGTTAGCCCATCAAAGGAGTTGACGAGTGCCTGATATCGGAGATTTTTGAGCTTGTCGGGTGGATTTTGCAGATCCGTCGTCAGCACTTTCGCGCCTAAAACGAGGATGTTAACAGGGCGCGTCAGTTCGGGCAATTTTAGGCTGCCTCGACTTGAGATGCCTCCTTTGCCAAACACTGAAGCTTGAGCGGGACTGAGTTGTCGCTGCATGAGAGGTGTGCTAGCGAGAGAAACCGCAAGTAACGCGCCTGCCGTTGCCGAAAGCATTGCCACTCCCGTTAAGCAAAACATCAGCCAGAGCAGCTTTTTGCCTCCGGGTTTAGCTGACTTTTTGGTTTTAGAAACAACTTTTTTAGGTTGAGTCGATCGAGAGGGGACAGGCTTTGGCGAGACGGGGCGCTTTTTAGAGCTTTTCACGGGATTCCTCAACACACACATCGATAGCGAACTGGAATGACTTAGGGAGAACTGATCTTGAATTTAAGGGTTCAAATTCGAGCTTTCATTGTAGGCAGTAAACCGATTTTGGCTAACTTTTTATTCAATGGGTTCTTTTGCCGAATATGGCTTTCTGGCAGGAGTATGTTAACAACCATTCCTCAGTTCGTTGATAAAAACTGGATGATATTCTGTGAATTTAGCCGATTTTATGAGTCATGAGTCATTTTTCTCGTTTATGGGCGATTGGGCAGCGATCGAGAGCCGCATTTATTTGAAATAGATTAATAAATTGAGACCTGGAATCGTGCGAGAAAGTGTCCACAGCAGCAGGGCAATATAGAGCGTTCCCAAGCTCCATTGATACCAAACAAGCCCAATGACTAGGCTTGGCAGATGTTGATCTCGAAGGCGAATGTCATTAAACCCAAAACGCAAAAAATTGTTAAAGCTGAAGTCAAAATAGTTGAGCCAACTCCACTGACGATCCCACAGAATGGGCAAGTAGCGATCGCGAAACATTGGCTCTCGCGGAATAATCGGCAGCCGTCCGATCAAAATTCTCAGTTGCCGTAAGGTGCCTTCTTCGACAAAATAACTGGCATCTAAAAGTGGATGATAGCGACCTTGCCGAAACAGCAGTCCGATTAAGATCAAGGGAATCGGAATCATGACGATCGCCAAACATCCCAGAGTCATCCACGGGCGATCGCCGTTGCGAAACACGGCTACCAATCCCCCTAAATTGAGTGCCATTGCAAAAGTGCTCACCCCGAAAAACTCACTCCAAGTAGGCAAGATCGGTTTTGGGTAGCGTCTCCGCCAGCGATCAACGAGCCAAAATAAAACGCTGAAATACGCGATCGTCATCAGTCCTACGCCAAAAATCAACCAAAAACTCGTGCCGTTGCGACTGAGCAATAACAGCAGACTCAGAGATACCCACTGAAACGCGATGCTCAAGCGATCGAGCACATCCAGCACTGAAGACAGCGGCTCGGCTGCAATCACGCGATCCCGCACATTGATATAAGTGCCTAAATCAACTGCCGCGACGGTGAGCAGCTCAGTTGGGTTGCGAAACGGTTGTTTTTCTCGCCGTTGCACGAGCGCTAACGCTTGATTTTGATCGAATCCAATCTTGATCAACTGCGGAACTGTAGCGGTGTTGAGATTTTTGCCGAATAGTCGCTGTAGGAGGAGTTGCGATCGCAAGCGTTGTGCAGTGTAATCGATTTGATTTGCGTCAGAAATCTGTTCTAGTCGCCGAAAGTTTCGCACTAGCTCACGCAGCAGGTTTTCGTTACCCTGCAGGGTCGGCACCGATATGGCTTGACCAATCTGCCCGGGATCGCCTAAAATCTTTGCTTTGTCAGAGTCAAATCGCAGCCCAGCAACGTTGAGATAGGCACCTTTTGAGAAGGAGCAATAGCTAAAATCGGCTCGATCGAGAATCGTTGCTCCGCGCAGATTCACAGCTCGACTAAATTGAGCTTCGCGAAAGACAGCAGACTTATCAAACGTGGCATCGGTGAGAAAAAACAACTGATTGAATTTGTCTTTTGTAAAAAGTGCTTGTTCGCGCCATCGCGTCTGAGCAAAATCAGCGTTGCCCTGCCACTGCACTCTCGTAAGATTTGCCGCTTGATAAAAGACTGCCTGATTAAAGTTTGCGGTCGCCTGAAATTCACTACTCTGAAAGCTCACCTCACCGCGAAACTGCGTCTGGTTAAACTCTGCTTTGCCAAAGAAAATATCGTTGCGAAACAGCGCTTCTCGCCCAAAGTTGGCACTCGCAAAACTCACAGGCAAACTAAATCGAGTCTGCGACCAATCTGCTCCTGACGGAAACTGCGCGCCCTGTGCCTCCATGCGATTGAGAAAAAACGTGTTGGCGAAGTCTGCAAATCCGGTGATGCGAGTCTGCACCAGTTTAATCGGTCCGCGAAACACCGTGATTTGGGCAGACGGGGCTTGTGCTCCTTCTCTGGGCGTGATCAGCAGCGATTGAGAGAGAGTGCTGAGGCGAGAAAGGCGACGACGATCGCGCTGCAATTGCTTTTTTTCGGTCGGTGTGAAAATCGGAGACAGTGATTCTCCATACAAAGGGGCGCGTAATCCTAGCTTCCCGATCTCTAAGTCTCCCTCAATGAGCGAATAGCTCAAATCTAACCCCAAGGGCAAGCCCGGACGCTGTAACTGAGCTTGCACCAGACTGTAGAACTGATCGCGAAAGGCTGCATTTTCGGGGCGTAGGTCGATCGTGGTGCCCCGAAAATCCAAAATTCGAGTTCCCTCTCGGGGGACGGGCGATCGCAGCCGTTCTTGCAGCAGTTCTAACGTGAGAGGAACTCGATCGGGCTGCGCGATTGCAGCATGAGCAGAATCAGGAAAAGCAGCCCCTCCAATCAAAACAATAATGAACCCGATAAGAACTGCTAGTCTCCTCACGCCTGACCCCTCGCATTATTCCATTTTCCGCTAGTGCCCTTTTCGAGCTAGGCATCCTCAATGCCTACTACGATCGCTAACGCATTTGCATACTGCTCTAAATCCTTGCTCAGTCGGGCTAGTTCTTGCCGCAGTTGCGGTTCTTGCTCCCAGCATTTTTCGTGCTCTTGAGGGCTAATTCCTGAAGGGCGCTGAACTTCCCACGCTTGCAAGATTGGATGCCATTTAGAGAGAAACGGACGCAGCCCTTTGTTGAGGACTGCGATCGCGATGCCGCCTACAGACGATCGCGAGGCTCCAACTGCTGGACCCGCGTCTTTAAGCACTTGGCGCGTAATGGCAAACATATTGTAGAGAGAGTTCAGGGCTTCCCGCATCGTGCCCTGATCCGTCTCAAGCGCTTGCACTGCTACACGGGTAATTAATTCGACATAAAGGGACCAAGCAGCGCGGCGTTCAGTCGGGTCGGCTTCCCACTCTACACCTCCAATGCCAAAAGGAAGGCTGAGAGATACTCGCTTTAATTTTGCTGGATCGTCTTTTGGCATCAGATTTCTCCTATTTGATGATGAATGAGTTTTGTGGACTTCGAGGCACCTCGCAATCGCGCTACAAATAAAGCTGAGGTGGGTTGCCCTTCTTTTCGACTACGGCTCTCACATACCCTTCCCACTTACCAATCACGCCTGCCCACTGCCCTGAACTGAAATAATCGTCGATTGGCTCACTCAAATTAAACTCTGGCATATACAGTCCGACCACTCCTTTCTCTAACAGTCCTTCTTCGAGTACACCCGTTTCTCGTAGAATCAGGAGCGGCAACCCCAGTTGATACGCCATTGCTGCCTCAATCTGTGCCCAGGCACTCGACAGCCATACCCCATCAACCGTCTGTGTTGCTTGTCCTGGAATGTCTGTGCCAAATCTCGCGGCTCCTTTTTCGATCAGGGTTCGTCTGAATGCGATCGTCATCAGCCCATTCGACTCGATCATCATTCGCCGAATTGCTTTAAGCGGAGTGTCCATGTCGTAATCGGTGACACCTAAGGTTCTCGGCAACAATCCACGGCTGTCTAAATACTCGATCAGTTTCTTGAGAAACTGTTGTTGGACTAGGTGACAAGGTTTTGGATAGCTTAAAAAAATTGGGATGTTCATCGCTCAAGCAGCCAATGAGGGAGGCAAAGATGCCGCTACTATTATTACTCGGCTGGCTTAAACGAGATGGATTTATGCAGCGATCGGGTAAGTTCGACTGTCTCCAACCAAATTCGTTGTGGTAACATGGGAGACTGCACATCCACATTCAATAACGGAAAGACTTTATCTCATGGCTCTGCTGCAACAGCGTAAACACGAAATTATCACTGATTATCAAGTCCACGAGACCGACACCGGATCGGCAGATGTGCAGGTGGCAATGCTTACCGAGCGCATCAACAAACTTAGCCTTCACTTGAGAACCAACAAAAAAGACCACGCGTCTCGCATGGGTCTGCTGAAGATGATTGGTCAGCGCAAGAGCTTGCTGGCATATATTAACAAAGGCAGCCAAGAACGTTATCGTGCTTTGATTACACGTCTTGGCATTCGCGGTTAAGGAGTGCATTAGCCGATGTCTTCTGATCCTAAAGACACCCGTTTGTCCGATCGCTTGCCCTTCGAGCCTACCCAGAAGAAAAAATCGGCGAAGACCCCTAGCCAGCCTGCGGTAGAAAAGGGCACCAAAAAGCCCAAGCGTGAGAAGAAGCCTAGCGTCTCGACTCCTGCTAAAGCCGAGAAAGCAGAGAAGTCTGGCGTTCGCAAAGAGAAGAGTTCCCGATCGTCGAGAGATTCAGGCACGATCCCTGAGGTGGTCAGCAAACGAATGGCGCGCCGCATGGCTTTTTTCTGTGGCATTCCCAGCGCTTTGGGGATGTTGACGTTTATTGCCAGCTATTTTCTTCTTATCAAAGCCGGAATCAAATTGCCTAACGTGGCAGTTGTGCTAGTGAGTATGGGATTCTTGGGGTTGGGTGTGCTGGGGTTGTCTTATGGATTAATCTCCGCCTCTTGGGATGAAGAACGAGTCGGCACCCGCATCGGCTGGGAAGAATTCAACATCAACTTCAAGCGCTTAAGTGACGCTTGGAAGTCGGCACGACAAAAGAAAGAAATTAGCGAATAATTACAGTGTGATGCAGTGGGTGGCGAAAGGTTCTTGAGGTAGCCTATCGTCACCCATTGTTTTCGGTTTCTGAAACCCCACTCGTTTCTAAATGCTGTCATTCCGCTCTCATCGTGCCGATGCCAGTCTTACGTCTCAGGTACCTCCCCAAGTTGAGAAAAGGCAATCATCGGAAAATTGGATCGAACACACAAAGCTTTAGAGCATTGCCGAATAGAAATGTGAACTGCCCTCATCCCCACAGTCCGATTCTTTCGACAGCGGCGTTTATCAGCTATGTAATCGCTGGCATTGATGGTATTCATCAAGTTACCGTTAGTAATCTCAACGTTAGGACTGTCAGCAGCTCCCCACATTGATTTTTTAGCCGTTGCGATCGGAGTAGCCAACACAGTTTTAGCAATTCAACTTCAAGTTAGTGCTCTATGGTTGGTCATCAGTGGAGCCGATCGACTTGTTGGCTTTTTCATTGGGCTATGTTAGATGATTTATAATCAATCTGAGTTTGACTGTCGGTGCGAGTGGGGAGAAAATGGTGTTACCCAATTGGCGCTGATTAGCGATGTCATTGTCATTGTAGATATTCTTTCATTCTCAACGTGTGTTGAAATCGCCAATAGCCGAGGCGTAACTGTCTTTCCCTATCAATGGAATGATCAGTCTGCCCATGCGTTTGCAATCTCCAAGCGTGCAGAACTTGCAGATAGGCGCGATAGTGGCAGTCGTTATTTACTTTCACCCGCATCATTGACCCAGATTCCACTCAACGCTCGATTAGTTCTACCGTCTCCCAATGGTTCTTCTCTCAGTTTAAAGACAGGTGTAACTCCCACTCTGACGGGCTGCTTGAGAAATAGTCGAGCTGTCGCGATCGCTGCCTCTCGATATGGGAAACATATTGCTGTAATTCCTGCTGGAGAGAAATGGCAAGATGGAAGCCTTCGCCCCTCATTTGAAGACTTGATTGGAGCAGGGGCAATTCTCAGCCATCTCAAAGGACGTTTGTCACCAGAAGCGCAAAGTGCGGTTGCTGCCTATCAGAGTGCTCAACCCAACCTAAAATCTCTGCTCAGACACTGCAGTTCTGGCAAAGAACTAATCGAGAAGGGCTTTGAGCCAGATGTTGATCTAGCAATAGAATTGAATGTGAGCGATCGTGTTCCTACTTTAGTTAATGGAGCTTACATTCATATTGATTGACCGAATTGATAACAATGGTTAAGGTCTGCTTGAATTTCTAGCCTCGTTCCACAGGTTTGGAGCATCACTATTGCTACGTTAAAGCCAGACTCGCGACTCGCTACCCATAACTATTGTTGAACTTTACACAGGCTGTGAAGGATTGTTACTGAGACTGTTTTTGAGACACTGAAAGGCTCGATCTATCGGTAAGATACGATCGCCTTTCTCAATACCCTCAGTCAGAGAGGTTTTTCTGGTTATACTCTAGTAGCATTTGACACAACCTCAAAGCTAAGCTTCAGCAAGCTAGCCTAGAGAATATAAGGCGCTTCTACCTTACAATCTTCTTTAGTTTTTGCGACAGAACTTTTTGTATCAGCCTTGCTGAACCGAGTTACAGAAGAAAGAGCCCAAATTGCAGACCTATGACAAACCTCTGGAGCCAACTTTTTCAATCCGAAGCATTTATGCCCCACGGGCACTGCTATCTGTGGCAAACAAACTTGGTGGGGTTGCATGTCATCTCTGATGGGCTAATTGCTCTGGCTTACTACTCTATTCCTATCACCCTGCTCTACCTGGTGCGGAAGCGTCAAGACCTGCCGTTTGAATGGGTTTTTCTGCTGTTTGGAGCTTTTATTGTGGCGTGTGGAACCACCCATGTGCTAGACATCTGGACATTGTGGTATCCAACTTACTGGCTCTCAGGTATGGTCAAAGCATTTACTGCCTTGATCTCAGTAGTCACTGCGACTCAGCTTTATCCCTTAATGCCTCAAGTGCTGGCAATGCCCAGCCCAGCCCAATTAGAGCGTGTCAACTTAGCCTTGCAGTCTCAGGTGGCAGAGCGGCTCCGAGTTGAGGCAGAGCTAAAAGTCTACCAAACTCAGCTAGAACACCTAGTGCAAGAGCGGACAAACGAACTGATGCAGACTAATAGAACGCTGCAAGAAGAAATCATTGAACGCAAGCGAATTGAACAAGAGCGAACAAAACTGCTAGCGCGAGAGCAAGCAGCCCGGACTGAGGCAGAGCAAGCTAACCGGATCAAAGATGAGTTTCTAGCGGTTTTATCTCATGAACTGCGAACCCCGATGAATCCAATTTTGGGTTGGTCAAAACTGCTTCTAGGCAGCAGACTTGATCTTGCTAAAAGCCGAGAGGCAATAGAGACGATCGAGCGCAACGCCAAGCTACAGATGCAACTGATCGATGATTTATTAGACATTTCTCGAATTTTGAGCGGCAAACTCAGCCTAAATGCCAGTCCCGTTGACCTCAGCAGCATCATCTCTGCCTCACTAGAAACCCTACGGTTAGCAACAGAAGCAAAGTCTCTACAAATTCAGACGACCCTTTCATCAATACCTGTTTGGGTGATGGGAGACGATGCGCGATTGCAGCAAGTTGTTTGGAATATCCTGTCCAATGCTATCAAGTTTACGCCTATAGGAGGTCTAATCGAAGTCCATCTAACCCAGACCGAGACTCATGCTCAAATTCAGGTTAGAGATACTGGCAAAGGAATTGATCCTGATTTCCTCCCTTATGTGTTTGATCATTTTCGGCAAGAAGATGGCGCAATCACACGCAAGTTTGGCGGACTGGGATTAGGACTGTCGATCGTGCGGCGGATTGTGGAGTTACATGGCGGAATCGTCAGGGCAGAGAGTCCCGGAGACTCCCAAGGAGCCACATTCACCGTACAAATTCCCCGTCTGACTTCGTTGGTTGAGCACGCCTCCTTAGAGAACTCTTCAAAGCCCCCTGCGGATTTGAACGGTGTTCAAGTCTTAGTGGTCGATGACGATCAGGACTCATGCAACTTCATTGTCTTTGTTCTGCAACAATCTGGGGCGATCGTTAGGGCGGCAGCATCGGGCAGAGAAGCCCTTGACTCGATCACTCAATCAAGACCTGATGTGGTAGTCAGCGATATCGAAATGCCAGAGATGAATGGCTATCAACTGGTGGAAAAAATTCGGCAACTGACAAGCCTACAAGGAAGGGAGGTACCTGCGATCGCCCTAACGGCTCATGCTGGAGAGTTCAACCAGCAGCGAGCACTGGAGGCAGGCTTTCAGCAGCATCTTTCTAAACCTGCTGACTCAGATGAGTTAGTTCGAGCAATTGCTAACCTGATTAAGTGACGACAGACTCAATGACTGGTAGTCCTATGGAGGAAGGCTTGCACATAGACAAATTTTGGCAGATTTGTCTGTTAAGGATTAGAAACCTAAACGTCATGCAAGCTATTGAGAGGATGGTTAAGAAACGGTGTTGCTGAATGCAGATATGAAATGCCCTCCTCACGAAGTGGGGCGAAGCCCTCGCCAACCCTTCTCCCCAGGGAAAAGGGAACTAGAACTCGTGTCCCCTCTCCTTTTGGGCTACCGTGTACACACAGTCCTTATAGATTCGTTTGAGTCGGCTTCAGCCCCCTAAATCCCCCAAAATTGGGGGACTTTGAACGAGATAAATGCTTTGACCTCTAAAACCTCGTTTTGTCTCAAAGTCCCCCAGAATGGGCAGGGCTAATTTATTGTCATGAAGAAAAGTTAGGCTAGTGCTGATGTCTTAATTAACCGGAGATGACCGTCAACTTAATTGACACCCTGAAACAAGTCGAAGATTTCCGCAGTGCGCGAGGCAGACGCTATCCGCTCTG
>JBBRPT010000014.1:0-93813 GCA_038227635.1 Leptolyngbyales cyanobacterium
CTGCATCGCAAGACCCTGTGTTACTCCAAATCCGTGGAAATGCTGGCACACTCGATTCCCTTGTTAATTCATTACCTCAAGTTTGGGGATGTCTCTGTCCCTCATCCCGCCTACCCATTCATCCCGCTATTCAGCAACGCCTTAAATTCCATCAAAAAAGTCTAAAATGACTACCTGTAGAACACTTCAGACTTTGATTTAAGCTTGACACTAAGTGTTTAAGTCGGACAGATAGCTCTTTAATGGACATTTAAGTAGCTCTTGTCAAAAATCTATCATCTGACGCTAAGGATCGTGGATTAAATAATCTGTCATTTTGAACTGACGCTAACTTGCCTAATGGTCGCCCCATAAATCTCCCAATCTGGCTGATTTTAAACTCCGGCTCCCCCAGATTGGCAGGGCTGGTTTATTCAGAAGAGAAAAATCCACAACCCTCATTCTTACGTTTAGTTGTAAATGAGTGTTCGCCCATGTTGAACGAAAGAATCAGAATTGGAGGCACTTTCCTCTTTTCAATAAACCAGCCCTGTCCCAGATTGGGGGTTGGGAGGCAAACCCGACGAATCACACGTTAATAAATCCTTATTCCTAAGCCCCATTCTCAGACATTATGCGATTACTCTGCCTCAGCAACGGTCATGGAGAAGACGCGATCGCCGTTCGCATTTTACACGCCCTCCAACAAGAACGCTTTTCGCAGCTTGAAGCCCTTCCAATTGTGGGAGAAGGACATGCCTACACCAAACTTGATATTCCGGTGATTGGAGGGGTCAAAACTATGCCCTCTGGCGGCTTTATTTATATGGATAGTCGGCAATTAGCAAGAGACATTCAGGGGGGATTGGTGCAGCTAACGTGGGCACAAATCAAAGCAGTTCAAGCTTGGGTGAGAGAGGGAGATGGATTTATTCTTGCAGTTGGAGACATTGTGCCGCTGCTGTTTGCGTGGTTAAGCGGCGCACCCTTTGCCTTCGTCGCGACCGCAAAGTCAGAATATTATCTGCGGGATGAAACAGGCTGGCTGCCGCGCAAATCATGGTGGGACGATCGCTTAGAGCGGTGGACAAACTGCATCTTTCAACCGTGGGAACGCTGGCTGATGCGCCGCTCTCAATGCAAAGCCGTGTTTCCTCGCGATCGCATTACTGCCGATATTCTCAAGCGCTTTGATGTTCCAGCCTTTGACTTGGGCAACCCCATGATGGATGGACTTGAGTGGAGTTCTGAAGGCGAAGTCAATCAATCCTTGCTGACGATCGCGCTCATTCCCGGTTCTCGTCCGCCCGAAGCTTACCACAACTGGGAAATCATTCTACAATCGCTCGATCGATTACTAGAACAACTAGGGAAGCCATTGCTATTTTTAGCGGCGATTTCACCTGGATTAGATTCAGAACGATTACATCAGATACTGGTCTCTTATCGCTGGCAGAAATCTAAAGAGAATATTTATACGATTGGATCTGGAAACAAACAAGCAACGCTAGAGTTATCGTCTAGATTTGCAGACTGTTTACATCGATCGCAAGTCGCGATCGCAATGGCAGGCACTGCTACCGAACAATTTATCGGACTCGGCAAACCTGCCATCATCATTCCAGGCAATGGTCCTCAATTTACTCCCGCCTTTGCAGAAGCTCAAACCCGCTTATTGGGCGCTTCCGTAACCCTTGTTGAGCAGCCGACTCAAGTCGCTAGCGCAATGCAGTCGTTGTTCAACGATCCCGATCGACTCCAGACGATCGCCGAAAATGGTCGCCGCCGCATGGGAACTCCCGGAGCCGCCCACCGCATTGCAATCTGTCTTCTCGAACAGATGAGATGAGATGAACCTTAGCTAAGGTCTTGCACCTGAACTAAAACTTTTTCGTTTCTGGCATTCACCCGCCCGCGATTGAAAATCACGGTCTAACGGTGCGAAGTCCACTCAAGGGACTGAGAGAGGGGTTGAGGTTCAGTCCGTTTTAACGGACTTCGCAAGGCTAGCCCGGAATTCTATTCACGGGCGGGACAGAACCGCAGCGAATAGACTGGGGCAAGATTTGAGTTAGCCGTGCTTGACCAACACACCAATTTCTCGCTGAATCGGCAAGACATCTAGCACATCGGTTTGAGCGCAATATTTGAGATCGTCATGGCAATCAAGCCGCAGCAATCGCTTGCCGTGACTCGCGTGATGAAAGAGTCCTAACAAATCGTCCTTCCATTGGTCATAGAGAGCGACGGCTCCCGTCAATTCGTCATTTCCGGCGATATCTTCTAACGTGCAGTCTAAGTCTCTGATTAGACTGTGAGCGATCGCGCCTGCACACACGGTGTCTTCGAGCGCAAACGACCCTTCCCATCCTGCGCCGACAATCCAAACTGTTTCGGGGCGATGGTTCAACAGATACTCCACAACAGCACGGCGATTAATCAAGGCTGCTGCCAACACACTCGGCGATGCCTGAATGATTTCTAAGGCACGAGTGCCGTTGGTCGTGCTCATAAACAAGCGGCGATCGTGCATCAAGGCTGAAGTGCAATCTAATGGCGAGTTGCCTAAGTCGTAGCCTGCAACTTTAGCACCACCTCGTTCTCCGGCTCTGAGCCGCTTTTCGGGTGCCCACGCGTCACTCTCCTGCATCAGCTTGTCGAGGTCACTAAATACCTGAACCGCTTCTGCACCAACCGATAGCGCCTTGACAATCGTGGTCGTTGCTCTCAGCACGTCAATGGCGATCGCACAATCTGCAATATTTTGAACAGGCGTTAGTTCGGGCGTGTGATAAAAGAAGATTTTCATAGGAGAGTAACTAGCGAGCGACTGGGTTCATAGCGGGAGGCAATTCTGGGCTGGGATGCGTAGGGTGCAAGTCCTGCCGTAAAAGAATCGCTAAGCTACCAGAATAGCGGATGCATGTGCTGAGAAGATCAGAATTTCTTTAGGGATCACCATAGATCTTAAGCAATGCAAAAATAGTGATCGTTGCGCTTCGCAATGATTCTTGAACTAATCAACATTGCTTCACTCAGCATTCCTCCCTAGAATTAGACCTAAGATTTGTCGCCGCATCGATTTAGACACCGGCATAGGAGGACTTCATGACGCAACGCCCCATCATCCTTGGCATTGTTGGCGACAGCGCAGCAGGAAAAACAACGCTAACCAAAGGAATTGCCCAGGTTTTGGGAGAAGAGAACGTCACCACGATCTGCACCGACGATTATCACCGCTACGATCGCATTCAGCGCACTAATTTAGGCATCACCGCCTTGCATCCAGATTGCAACCACCTCGACATCATGGAGCAACATTTGTCTCTGCTAAGAACAGGACAGCCCATTCTCAAACCTGTCTATAGCCACAAAACAGGCACCTTTGGAGCACCTCAATATATCAAGCCAAGTAAATTTTTGATTGTGGAGGGACTGTTGGGTTATTCGACTCGTGGCGTGCGTGATTGCTATGATGTCAAGGTCTATCTGGCACCTCCTGAGACATTGCGAACTCAGTGGAAGGTGAAACGCGATACGCAAAAACGCGGCTATAGCGAAGAGCAGGTTCTCGCCGAGTTACAAAAGCGCGAACCAGACTCAGAGCAATACATTCGACCGCAGCGATCGTGGGCTGATATGGTGGTCAGCTTCTATCCGCCCTCAGATCAACTGCAAGAAATGAACGGACATTTGAATGTGCGGCTTGTTTTGCGCCCAACGATTCCGCACCCTGATTTGAGCCAGATCATCACGTCTTCTGAGGTGAATGCAAACCCTGCCATTCGGTTAGGTCTCGATCGAGACATGGGCAAACCCGCCGATGTGCTGGAAATTGACGGTCATGCCACCAGTGACCAGGTGCGAGAGTTAGAAAAATTTATCTGCAACGAGGCTCCTCACTTGTCAAACGTCTGCAATCGAGACATGAATCCAGAGATCGGCAGAGTGATAGGAACGACGGGAGAAACGATTCAAAGCTATCCACTGGCACTGACGCAGCTATTGGTGGTCTATCATATGCTCAAAGCAACAACGCCCTGACTAGAGCTTGCTAATGCATTTCTAAATCCCCGATCGCCTTCGAGAAAGCCGGAGATTTTGTGTTCTACACTCGCGCCAACGTCACTCGCTCCGACTGATCTTGATACTTGCCGCGTCGGGTTTCATAGCTCACTGCACACGGTGCTCCCTCTAAAAAGAGTAACTGCACGATTCCTTCATTGGCATAGATGCGACAGTCAGCACTCGAAGAATTAGAGAATTCTAGCGTTAAATGCCCTCGCCATCCCGCTTCAGCAGGGGTTAGATTGGCAATCAACCCGATTCGCGCATAAGTCGATTTGCCAATGCAAATCACTGTTATGTTGTCGGGCACTTCTAATCGCTCTAGGGCGACTCCCAAGCCATAAGTGTGAGCAGGCAAGATGAAATAGCTGCCATTCTCATCTTCGTGCAGTGCCGCAGGTTCTAAGTTAGCGGGGTTGAATTGTTTTGGATCAACCACCGTGCCAGGAATGTGACGAAAAATCCGAAACTCAGAGGGTGACAGCCGCAAGTCATAGCCAAAGCTACTCAACCCATAGGAAATGACAGGTGCATTCTCGACCCGTCTGACCAGCTGCGGCACAAAGGGACTGATCATCCCCTTCTGCGCCATTTGCGAAATCCAGTTATCGTTTTTAATCATGATGGTTGCCTAGGGTTGGTGGCTACGACGAAGTTCAGTAATTTGATCCGCTACATCTAGAATCGCTTGAGGCATCTCAGGACCCGTCAAAATCACATCTACCTGACGAGGACGCTGCTTTAAAAAAGCCAGCACCTCCGCTTGAGGAATTAACCCAAAGTTGATTGCTAGACTCAATTCATCTAACACCACTAGATCGTATTTTCCTTGATGCACCACCGCTTGAGTGTATTGCCACAACTCAAGTAGAGAAACAAGTTCGGCATCGTCTAACTCTGGAGTGTCAATGCAGCGAGGAATATCACACCGAATCCAATCCAGGTTTTGACTAAGCTGCACCGGACGATCGTGCCCCTGTCCAATTCCCCCTTTGAGAAACTGCACCACTAAAACCGAGGTGCCCTGCCCCGCGATTCGCAGCGCTTGCGCCATCACGCTCGTAAAAAAGTTGCGGTGAAAAGACGTAAACACCTGCACTAAGCCCTCAACACTGAGGTTGAGAACCCGATCGGAGTCAAAAACTGGAGTTTCTACTTGTGAAACCATAGGAGGCTATCTAGGCGATGAAGGGTGATCGGAATCGACTGTAGATATAGCGTACTGCAAAAAATCGTTCTCCCATAAAACACTACATATACAAAAACGTCAAGCTGGGATCAGACAAACCATTCTGGACTTAAACCCTGCTTGAGTTGATCGTCAGCAGACTTCACCCTTGGAAAATAGAATACAAACAAAACTGGAAGAAGTACAGACGTTCTTAAAAAAATGACCTAAAGTCCCCGGGTTATCGCACTGCCAGTGCCTTGAAACATTAACCATGAGAGGAAAAAATTAGAAATAAAGATTGCCAGTAGCGAGGTCACGACGGCTGTCGTCGTAGATTGCCCAACTCCTTTTGCGCCTCCAGTTGTGGTCAGACCCCAGCTAGAGCCAATAATCGAGATCAGCGCCCCAAAAAAGAAGCCCTTGATCGGCGCACTACACAAATCCCAAACGCTCAAAAAGTTGCGAGTTGAGGTGAGAAACACCGTATTGGGAATGTTATAAAGCGTCTCTGCGATCAGCATTCCCCCCGCGATGCCGACGACGAGTGAGAGAACCGTGAGAATCGGCAACATCAAACAACAGGCAATTACGCGAGGGATCACGAGGTAATCGATCGGGTCAGTTCTCAGCACGTAGAGCGCATCAATCTGCTCGGTTACTCTCATCGTGCCGATCTCTGCTGCAAACGCTGAGCCGACTCGACCCGCTAGCACCACCGCAGTTAACACAGGAGCCAATTCTCGCGATAGTGAAATCGCCAGCACGCCTCCAACTGCGGTTCCTGCACCTAGATTGATAAACTCGCGTGCCACCTGAATGGTAAACACTGCTCCAACAAACCCTGCTGTGATCAAAGCAATCAGCAGCGACTCGGGACCAACCGCTGCCATCTGGTCGATCGTGTTGCGTCGATTGATTTTGCCCTTGAGCAGATGGACTAAGACTTGCCCACCGAGCAGCACCGCAGAGAGGAGGCGTTGGCTCCAAAGTCCTAAAGATGAAGAAGGGGAAGACGTTTCAGTCAACGGAATGATCTCTCAGAGCCTACGTTAGCAGAATATCAGGTAAGTCGAATCCTGGGATTGCAGATTACAGTATTGACATTAGAACGCGAGGTAATTTGGCATGGTGGGAAAGCGGCTTCAGCCTTCGAGATTCGTTGCGCCACCCGATGACGACGACTCTACGATCGATTACTTCTATGATGCTCCCGGTAGTATGCCAGGGACGCTGAGCATTGAGCCAGACGCGCCCCACCCCGTCATTGTGCTGATTGACTACAACGAGCAGACCGCCGTTCGGCTGCAAGTCGAAACGCCCGAAGAGTGTACCCCTCATCTCGACACGGAATCGGTATCGTGGGTCGATGTTAAAGGCTTGGGAAGTGAAGACATTTTGACGCGATTGGGAGCAGTCTTTACGCTGCACCCTCTCGTGCTAGAAGACATTGTGAATGTGCCTCAACGCCCCAAAGTAGAAGAGTATGACGATCAACTCCTGATTATTGCCCAAATGGTCATGCTGCGGCGATCGGGCAAAGGGTTTCTCAGCGAGCAAGTCAGCCTGATCTTAGGAAAGCATTATCTGTTGACGGTACAAGAGGAGCCAGAACACGACTGTTTTGCGGCGGTGAGAGAACGAATCCGCCTCAACAAAGGCACGATTCGCAAGCACAACGCCGACTATCTCGCCTACACGCTTCTAGACTCGATCATCGACGGCTTTTTTCCCATTCTTGAGCGATATGGAGAGGAAATCGAAGAATTAGAAGATGAAGTCGTCGCCAACCCGACGCGCCAAACGTTAGAGAAGATTCACAAGATCAAGCGAGATTTATTGACCCTGCGCCGATCGATTTGGCCACAGCGCGATGCGATTAACTCCCTGATCCGCGATGGCAGTGACTTGATCAGTGATGAAGTCCGGATCTATCTGCGCGATTGCTATGACCACGCCGTTCAAGTGCTAGACATGGTAGAAACCTACCGCGAACTCGCCTCTAGCTTGATGGATGTCTACCTATCATCTGTCAGCAACCGCATGAATGAGGTGATGAAGTTTTTGACGATCGTCTCCACCATTTTCATCCCCCTCACCTTTATCGCCGGAGTTTACGGCATGAATTTCAACACCGAAAAGTCTCCGTTCAACTTACCCGAACTCAATTGGTATTGGGGATATCCGCTCTGTTGGGCGATGATGATTGCGATCGCCACGGTCTTAGTAGTCTTCTTTAGACGCAAAGGCTGGTTTGAGAATTTCTCAACGACTGTCAAAAGTCGAGGTTAATTCACCGATTGTAGGGACGCTTTTGTAGAGCATCCCTACAGCCAATTAATCACGCTTTAGTCGCCGCAGTTCTTCTTGCAGATCCATGACTTGTCGCCGCATCTCGTCAACGCTGTTAGGAGGCGCAGATGCCGACTTTGGATCTTCGTCATCGAGAATCTCGATTTTGCGAGGTTCTGTAGGTTTTTTGGGGGTCGATTCGACTGAGGGCGTTTGTTGAGCGCGGCTCACCATCTCATCGACAAATCGACGACCTTCTTCAGCCGTCATCTCACCCCGATCGACCATCTCATCTGCCAATTTTTGCACTTGCACGCGCAGTTCACCGAGCTTTTCGCCCGCTTTTTCACCTGCGTAAGAGGCAACGCCAATCCCTAAATAGACAGCTTTCTGAACTAGATCTCCCAAACCCATATGCTTCAAGCTCCTTGTGTCGTCAGTTTCTTCAAGGATACGAAGAAAACGCGAGGACTGACCACGGGGGTTTACCGTCCAAAAAAAGTGACCCGGAGACTACGCCTATCGTGAGCATCCCGTATTGCTGCTACCTTCCGGTCCTGACAAGATTTGGGTGTCGCGATCGCATAGATCCGAGTCATTTACTAGAATAGCACTTGAAGAGAGGCAGAACGTTGAATCTTGTATTCAATTTCCTGATTTGAACGTTCAACCTCACTCCACAACAATGCACCACTCATAAAGCTGGTAATGGACACAGCCGTTTTGAACCAAGGGGTCTTGAGCCACGATCGCTTTTGCCTGATCCATTGAGGTCGCTTTAAACAAGAGCATTCCACCTCCATAATGAGACCAGTAACCAGTCCGGGCTTCGTGCCCTTGGGCGATTAGCTCTTGCACAAATGCTTTATGAGCAGACACGTGACGATCGAAACTGGCTTTATCGACAATTCCTTCTTCGATTTTCACAAACCAGGGCATCGCAGTTTTCTTCCTTCGATCGGTCTTTGGCACGGTGGTTTCCATCCAGTATGTAGCTTACCGCCTTGGTTTGTTAACGGAGTAATTTTTAACTCCAGTTTAGGAATTAACGCGATGTGCAACTAATTTACCCTCACCCGCAGGAGAGGGCTAGGGTGAGGGCAGTCTTTGCGGATGTTTTAGGAAAGTCGCACATCGCGTGAATTATGTATATTTGTGAGAGTGAGCCATGAGCCACGCGCAACGCTTCTTTATCGCTCTGCTGCCGCCCCAAGCGATTCAAGACTATGCGAATGAGATCAAGCAGCATTTCGCAGTTCACTACGAGAGTCGACAGGCTCTAAAATCGCCCCCTCACATCACGGTGCAGCCACCCTTTGAGTGGGCATCTGATCAATCTCACCTAGAGCAGAGCTTGCAAGAGTTTGCAGACCAGTCTGCTCCTGTGCCCATCACCTTAGACGGCTTTTCTGCCTTTCCTCCACGCGTCATTTTCATCAATGTTTTGAAAACTCCTGAACTGTTGACTGTGCAAAAGCAGTTGATGGACTATTCAGAAACTAGGCTTGGGATCGTGGATTCTGCCTCAAAAAACCGTCCGTTTGCGCCTCACATGACGGTTGCCTTTCGCGATTTAACAGAGCAAAATTTCAGCTTGGCATGGCAAGAATTTCGAGACAAGTCTCTTCACGTTGAGCTTGTGGCAAATGAGTTGACCTTACTGGTTCACACGGGTCAACGCTGGACGATCGCGGCTGAGTTTCCGTTAACTAAGCCGTTTTAAAGAACCGAATAATCTCACGTACATGGTCGAGAAATTGTCCATCAGCACTGAGTTGCGAGATCGCCTGGGTTGCCTCGCGAGAAAGCTGCCTGTGTTCGGCTTGATTGGTCGATCGTAGGTCTTCTTGGGTTGCCGCCACAGTGGTTAAGTCATGACGAATCGCCTCAGACTGACGCTGCTGCATCGACACCCAAGAACTGGGATCATCGGCATCAAGCTGAGAGGCTAACCGCTCTACCGTGGATTCTAGCTGCTGAAATCGGCTCCGCAGTTCAATCACATCTTCACGCGGATATCGAAATTGTTCTCGCAGCATGGCGATTCGAGTGGCGAAATATTGATAGGTTCGCACTGCCGGACGCAACCCGGTCAACAGCAGCGCTGCTCCAGAACTGACATAACCTACTTGACTGATCCCCGTAGCTGCCAACCCATACAATCCGGCTGCTGAAAGGAGATGTAGCGCGATGACAACCCAGCCCGATCGCTGAGCAACCGCTCGAATATAGTCAACTTGTTTTTGATCAACCGGAATGCCCTTCTCTTCAGACAGCGCTGCCTCGGCGAGAGCTTCCTTCGCGTCAAAATAAATATTCCACGGGACGGTGACGATCGCCAGCAACCAGCCAAAACACGCCGCTGCGATCGCCCAATCCACAAAGCTACCTGTCGGAACCTGCAACCAGTGCAGCCCACCAAACGTCAGCAGCAACAGCAGCACAAGACCAAAGCTCAAACTCAGATAGCTTGAATACATTTCACTCATTCTCCTAACGATCGCAGTCTTGATCGTGAGCAGGAAAATCAGGATCGTTAGAAGGTCTGTGCCACTTCTGAGAGTTTCCTAATCGATCGAGATCGACTGAGGACCGTTTCCATTGCCGTTATGACCGCCACTGCTAGAAGACGGATAGGAAGCCGTGCCGGTCTGCTGGTCTAACCAGGTTTTTACAGGATCATCAGAAAGGTTCAAACGCAACAGCCCAGAGACCAGTCCGCCAAAAAAAGCAACAGGCTGTTGAGTGATTTCTTTCAAGATAGGAGAGAGTTCATCAAAGAACATGAGTCAATTCCTTACTGGGTGAACTTAAGATTCTTTCTGGATGGTAGCGTGTCTGCCCTGTGAGTAACCGATTAACCAGGGGTTTATCTCTCAAACATTCCTAAAAGCACTGGGCGAATAAACCAAGCGAGATAAGATAGAAACTGGTCTATCGTGCCACAAGGGGTGTCACCTGTGCTGAAAGCGCTGATTGCTGACTTTAAAATCATTTTCGATCGCGACCCTGCTGCCCGAAACTGGCTAGAAGTCTTATTTTGCTATCCGGGTTTGCAAGCGTTAGTTCTTCACCGCTTTGCCCATTGGCTCTACTCACTGGGGTTGCCCTTCTTGCCTCGGTTTATTTCTCATATCGCTAGATTTTTAACTGGAATTGAGATCCACCCAGGAGCCACGATCGGCACAGGAGTCTTTATCGACCACGGCATGGGAGTCGTGATCGGCGAAACGGCGATCGTCGGTGACTATGCCTTGATTTATCAGGGCGTAACCCTCGGTGGAACGGGAAAACAAAGCGGCAAACGTCACCCAAGTCTAGGTGAAAACGTGGTCGTGGGGGCGGGTGCCAAAGTGCTGGGCAACCTTCAAATCGGCAACAATGTGCGGATTGGAGCAGGCTCAGTGGTGCTGCGAGATGTGCCCTCTGATTGCACAGTGGTCGGCGTTCCGGGTCGGATTGTCTTCCGATCGGGCGAGCGCGTTGAGCCGCTAGAACACGGGCGACTCCCTGATTCTGAGGCGCAAGTGATTCGGGCACTCGTCGATCGCATCGAGTCATTAGAGCAATCACTTCAGCTCGTGCAAACTCGCCAATCGCTGGCAGCTTGCTATGCAATGGCTTCGGTGATTCCTCAAGAAGGCACTCAAAATTTCATTCCTTCAGAGCTACCAACTGACGGAACAGAAGTGCCTTCACCAACGTGTCGATTGAGTAATCGGGCGATCGACGAATTTTTAGATGGTGCCGGAATCTAGCAGCGATCGATCAAGCAAAGCGTCTAGCGGATGGCTGATGTGGAGTCTCACAGATCAGCCATCCGCTTTATTTTTTAACGGTGAATTTTATTGAACTTCATCGTATGTTTACAAAAATCTTGAAGCGTAAAGAAGAGATGAAGAAAGCTTTGCGGTAGATACGGAAATTGGGTAATTTCCTGTACCTTAAATACACAAATTCGGTTGCACCACTCATCAAAGTTTGGGTCTTATGTCTTTACTAGATGCCCTACAATTTGATCCTTTTCACCAGATTCAGCAAAGTTTGCTGAAAGGAAAGTTTTTTGTGGCACCTGTTTTGACGATTCAAGTTGTGGTAGCCGTGCGAATACCTGGAGGCTTAACTCCCCCTTAAACCCTGGCTTCACTTCATTCCTGCCAAGGTCCATTAATCGTAAGAACTAAACTTCAGTCATTTGTCTTTTGTGAGAATCTCCAGTGATTCTCTCAGTTGAACTATACCTATTTGAGACAGAGTCTTGGAGATTCTGCTTCACCGCTCAAGCTACTGAGATTATCTTAAGGTGCTGATACTGCGCTATTACGAAAAGCGTTGTATTCAGTGAGTTTAATCATTAGACTCACCGTTCCTCCACGTTAAGAGTCTCGATCGCTAGACTGTTCTACAACCTTCTTACATATTAATTCTCCAGCAAGGTTATGAAGAGGCTTCCAAGCTTTATGCAGGAAGTTTGCTAATGAATATTCTCTTTGCATGATGCTCGACTCAATCTGAACCCGGCAAAGTTTACTAATTCAGGATTCTAGAATCGCCGCTGTATTTTGAATCCGACATTTTTTCAGGGACACGCCATGATAAATCTAAAATCTTTATCTACTTCTAAGTCAGAAGTCATTAAAACAGTAAATTCGTCTCGTGGTAGAGGGTTTATGCAGCCTCTTAGATTAGTGCGAGGCTTAGTCCGATCTCTCATCTATATACCCTTAGATAAGTTCTTGACAATCTATGAAGAGGGAAAGAAAAAACGATTGATTTCTAGTTTCAAGGCGTGCGGTGAAGGGACTTATTTAGGTCCGCAATGCATTATTCACGATAGTTATAATTTGGAGCTAGGAAACAACGTTTGCATCAACTCCTTTACTCATATTTTTGCAGGGGGTGGTGTCAAGATTGGCGACAACAGTATGATTTCTGCTAACTGCTCAATCAGCAGCATCACTCATCCCAACAATTCTACCGATCGTTTAGCTGACCCCCTGATCTATAGACTCGTAATTATTGGAAAGAACGTCTGGATTGGGATGGGAGCCATTATTTTACCGGGCGTGACGATCGGAGACGATGCCATTGTGGGTGCAGGTGCAGTGGTGACTAAAAGTGTTGCCCCTAGAACAGTTGTAGTTGGGAACCCAGCAAGACCATTAAAGCGGGTAGAATTACCTGGAAAATAACCACGATTGAGTGACAAGAGAAACCGATGAAGTTGAATCTCCAAGCCCTGAGACAAGAATGGTTCTCAAATGTGAGAGCAGATGTCTTATCAGGAACGGCAGTGGCACTGGCATTGATTCCAGAAGCGATCGCGTTCTCGATTATCGCAGGCGTTGACCCAAAAGTTGGACTGTATGCTGCCTCCCTGATCGCGATGATTACAGCGATCGTGGGGGGGCGACTAGGCTTAATCTCAGCCGCAACGGGATCAATGTCACTCCTGATGATTCATCTCGTCAAAGATCACGGGCTGCAATATCTACTGGCAGCGACGGTTTTGACTGGAGTCTTGCAGGTCTTGTTTGGCGTGCTAAAGCTGGGTCGTCAGATGAGGTATGTACCCCATTCGGTCATGCTTGGCTTTGTCAACGCTCTAGGCATTCTGATTTTTACAGCCCAACTGCCGCAGCTTACCAACGTTCCTTTCGCGGTGTATCCGATCGTAGTGATTGCGTTTTCTATCATCTACACGTTGCCTAGATTTACAAAAGCCGTGCCGTCTTCATTAGTGGCGATCGTGGTGATGACGGCAGTGGTGATCATTGCCAAAATTGATGTCCCCACGGTGGGCAGTATGGGCGAATTGCCGACCGCTCTGCCATTTTTTGCCGCGCCGAACGTTCCCTTTAATCTAGAAACGCTGCAAATTATCTTTCCATATTCGCTGACGTTGGCGATCGTGGGACTGCTCGAATCGCTCCTGACCGCTGCTCTGCTGGATGAACTTACCGATACCTATAGCAACAAAAACCGAGAAGCTAAAGGACAGGGCATCGCTAACATGATCACGGGCTTCTTTGGTGGCATGGCGGGCTGTGCGCTGATCGGGCAATCTATGATCAACTTTCAATCAGGAGGACGGGGGCGGCTTTCAACGTTCTGTGCAGGTGCTTTTCTGCTGTTCTTCATTCTGGTGACGGCAGATTGGGTCAAGCAGATTCCGATGGCAGCACTGGTCGCAGTGATGATTATGGTTTCGATCGAAACGTTTAGCTGGTCATCTCTACAATTGATTTCGCGGGTTCCTCGCAGCGAAACCGTGGTGATGCTGACCACCATTTTTACGACTCTCTTGACTCATAATCTAGCGATCGGCGTTGGGGTTGGAATTGTTTTAAGCACCGTGTTCTTCTCACGCAAGATTGCTAAAGTCATTTTTGTGGAGTCTAGTTTGAGTGTTGACGGCACCCACCGCACTTATCGTGTAGCAGGGCAGTTATTTTTTGTCTCGATCGACGAGTTTCTAGCCTCGTTTAACTTTAAAGAAAAATTAGAGTCGGTGGCGATCGATTTCTCGTCGGCTCATCTCTGGGATCAGTCGGCTGTTAACGCGATCAATAAAGTCGTCGTTCAGTTTCGTCGCCACGGAACCGAGGTGAAACTGGTTGGGTTGAACGAAGCGAGTACAACGTTACTCCACAAGCTGACAGATCTCAATCAATCTGGTGACTTAGACAAATCAGCAGTTCTCTAGTTAAGTTCGGACACCCTCTGAGATGTTTGAAAAGGAGTCGTTGATAGCATGATCCGCCCGTGATTGAAAATCACGGTCTAACAGTGCGAAGTCCCCTAAAGGGACTGAATGCCTTAAACCCTCTTCCAGTCCCTTTAGGGGACTTCGCAAGGCTAGCCCCGACTTCCAGTCCGGGGCGGGACGCAATCGCAGCGAAGAGACTTTCCATACTGTTCAGGCATCCTCTCAAGGATTCACGTCTTGCTTACTCCAGCTTCGATCGGCTTCCTGATGATAAAGATAGCGATTTTGGGGGTCTCCTCTCAGTTCTAAATGATCAACCTGATTGGGATCTAGTAACAGCAAACAAAAGTGCGGCAACGGCTCAGTTAGGCTAGGCGACGGAGGCGAAGTGCCCTCGGTTTTTGGTTTGCCGGGACGTGCCCAATTGTATTGAACTCGCGCATTATCAGACAGGTCTTGCCACATCGATCGACGAGCCTGCTGTAACTCCTCATCGGGATGGTCATATTTCACGATCGTTAACGTTCCCAAGAGCCGAAACTGCTCACGGGTGTTGGGAAAATACCAGCAGACTTCTGCCCAAGCGGAATGCTCGATCTGCTCGATTTTCTCACTGCGATCGTCTGCGATAAATTTCAGTTGATTGGTGTCGTCTCGAAATCCTCGAAACACAACGGTGCGGTTAGCGGGTTTACCATCGGGGCGAACCGTTGCGAGTTGAAGATAACGAGCATAGACGAGAGAACGATTGCGGTGAAGGGCACGCGCGATCGCAGATCTCCAAGGAGCAAGAACCATTTAAACCAGATACAGGTGGACAGATTAAAGCGCATCGGGATCGATTCCCCTTGCTCTTAACTTAGCAACCAACTCTTCTCGCAGTTGACGTTCTTGTTCTGCACGTTGACGTTCTAAATCGGCTTGTTCTAGCGCCAATTCTGTTTCTTGTCGCGCCTGCTCGGTGTCGGTCAGCACCCAATTGCCTTGAGCGTCAAACCATCGCAACCACAAGCGATCGACTCCTTCAAAGGTGCCTTGCCAGATTCCTAACCCTAGCTCTAAGTCAGAAATCCAAATGCGGGGATTGTCTGCGTCGAGGGGTTGCTCTTGGTAATGTCCTCCCACAAGTTGAAAGAAGTGCAAACGGTTAGTGTAGCGGCTAAACACGACATAGTAAGGAACGCGCAGGATCTGCTCATAAACCTCCCATTGTTGAGGCGGAATCTCTTTAGGCGACTCGCTCTGACCGTTACTCGATTCGGAGGCTGCACCTTCTACCTCAGAACTGGGGTTAGCCGAAATTTCTGACTCAGCATAGACTCCGAGATCCTCTTTTTCGGTGCCAGGAGATAAAAGCTCAACGACCACAAACGGATTCACGCCTTCTTGCCAGACCACATAGCTAGAGCGCAAATCTTTACCTTCATAGAGACGCGACACGCCCACTACGCCAAACCAATCGGGGCGTTTATACCATTGAGGGTGTCGAGAATCGTAATAGAGATTGAGGTCTGACCCTGTGAAAATCTCGTCGTCTGCAAATCGCGGACTCCGAAATGCGCGAGTCAGAAGTTGGGGCTGAAGGGCATGATATTCGTCGGGCAAACCAGGCTCCTCTGGATTTTCGCTGGGCAGATCATACATCGTGGGCAGCGTCACTCTTGGAGACAGAGGCGGATCGGGAAAGGAACGTGCGCGCGGTGGCATAGGCATCGATCGTGGCAAGGTTACTTTTATTGTGCTTGATGGATGGAAGAAGTTGCGCGCACTGTTTAGCATAAGAGATGATTTTATTTGTCTTGATCGGACTCTCAAATTGCGTCTACGCTGGATCGGTTCGTTTATAGTTCAAGCGAACTAGCAAAATACTGATTGTCAAAATTAGCTACTAGATGTAGAGTGTATTAACTAATTTTTATAAAAACCACGCACTATATAGCGTTTCAGCAATTACCCCTGACACACGGAGTCACTCATGGTTCGAGACATTATCAGACCCAAAGATATTTCTGACTCAAGCGGTCAGGCTATCCATCAGTTTGAAGGGCAATTTCCCGCGTCTGCCCCGGCTGCAAACCCAGTTTTTTATCGCACTTATAGCCGTAAGCTGAGTGACGATCGTCGCGAATCATGGGTGCAGGTTAGCCAGCGCACTATTCAAGGCATGACCGATTTGGGTCAGTTCACCCCAGAAGAACGAGCACTTGTCGAGAAAATGCAGCAAACGATGCGCTGTCTCCCATCAGGGCGTTGGCTCTGGGTCGGCGGCACGGGTTGGATCGAGAAGCCCGAAAACTTTTCGGGTGCCTATAACTGCACAAGCACCAATGTCATTGACTGGAAAGCCTTTGGGCTAATGATGGATCTGGCGATGATGGGCTGCGGCACCGGAGCCGTTCTAGAGTCAAAATATACCAGTCAGCTTCCTGCCATTCGCAATCGTCTGGTTGTCAAGCACGTTAGTGAAATTGGCACCACTCCGTTAGAAACTCGTCAAGAGAAGACACAAATTAAGGTTGAAGACAATCAAGTCACCATTCGTGTAGGTGACAGTCGGCAGGGTTGGGTCGCGTCTTATCAAGGGCTGTTAGAACTCTGCACCGATGATCGCTTCACCAGTGATGTCGAAGTCACGATCGACCTCAGCCACGTTCGCCCCGCCGGAGAGCGCCTCAAAGGGTTTGGCGGCATGGCAAACCCCGTCCGTCTACCGGGATTATATGAACGCTGTGCCAAGATTTTGGATCGGGCAATTGGTCGTCAACTCACCTCGATCGAGTGCTGCTTGCTGATTGATGAAGCTGCCGCTTGTGTCGTTGCTGGAAACATCAGACGATCGGCTGGGATGCGTCAAGGTGGCAGCGAAGACACCGACTTTGCAGGCGCTAAAGAAAATCTGTGGCAACAAGACGCTGACGGCAATTGGCGCATTGACCCCGATCGGGATGCCCTAAGAATGGCAAATCACACTCGCGTCTATCACCATCAGCCCACCGCTCAAGAATGTGTCGATGCGGTGCGTAAGCAGTTTTACTCCGGGGAAGGTGCGATTCAATATGCGCCGGAAGCGATCGCGCGATCGAACGCAGACATTCTCACCACACCTGAGTTAAAGACCGAATTTTTGCAGGCTTACAACGCAGGTCAAGGAAGCCAGTGGATTCAAGCAAGCCATTCTCAAATAACCGAGCAAGAGTTAGAGCATCGGTTAGGACGCTACGGGCTGAATCCTTGCGGTGAAATTTTAGGCGAGGACTTCCACTGTAATTTGGCTGAGGTTCACCTCAATCAACTTGACCCATTTGACTACCAAGAGCAAGAAGACGCATTTACCGCCGGGGCATTATCCGTGGCAGCGTTGCTGAATCACACGTTTCAGGAGCCGCGCTATCAATATTCTCGTGAGCTTGACCCGATCGTGGGTGTCTCCTTCACAGGATTGTTTGACTTTTTCGTAAATGCGTTTGGCGTAGAGTGGCTGCGCTGGTGGGAAGCAGGCAGACCCGATACGGTCAATGGCTTGGAGTTTAGACAAAAAGAGCAAGATTATCTGACTCGCTGGCGCAACACCGTTCACCAAGTCGTGTGGGAGTATTGCGATCGTCACAACATCAAGCGTCCCAATCGCTGCACGACCGTTCAACCTGCGGGCACCAAGTCGCTGCTGACGGGCGCAAGTCCGGGGTGGCATCCGCCTAAAGCCCAGCGCTTCATTCGGCGGATTACGTTCCGCAAAAACGATCCCGTTGCGATGGCGTGTTTAGACTACGGATACAGCATTGTGCCGTCGCAGTCTGACAAAGACGAAACGGGGAACTTGCTCAACGATCCGTTTGATCCTCGCTGTACTGAATGGCTGGTTGAGATTCCGGTTGAGGTGCCTTGGGCGGTGTTGCCGGGAGCCGATCGGGTGGAGATTGAGAAATTCTCGGCGCTGGCTCAGATGGATTTTTATATGCAGGTGCAGCGTTTTTATACAACGCACAACACAAGTGCCACGATCGAGCTTCGTGAAGACGAAATTGATGCGTTGGCAGCGCGGATTTATGGGGCGATCGAGCACAACGAAGGCTATATCAGTGCCGCATTACTGGCTCGATTTGATGCGCCGTTCCCACGGTTGCCGTTTGAGAAGATCGATCGTGAAACCTATGAACAGCTTCAGCAAGAAGTCAAAGTTCGTCAAAAGACTTCGGACTTTTATGCAGCGCTGACTCATTACGATTCGGGTGAGGTAGCGGCTGAAGGTCCGGCAGGATGCGATAGCGACAAGTGCATGATGCCTGAGAAAAAAGGCTAGCACAATCTCCCAAGTTTCTGAGAACTCTATGTTTTGCAACTACCTATTTCTTATGCAGGAAGTGGGTAGTTGCTAAGTTAACTAGTGAGCAAGAAGTAGTATGGAGAGTCCTGAAAAGCAAGACTATGAAGCAAAAAACAAAGTATATTACGCTGCCATGCTTAGCGCATGGCTGAACACCAAACTTGAATATGACAAGCAGATGCTTGGAGTGTCAGTTACCGCAGTTGGATTGTTAGTTACTCTAATAAGAACTACTGGTGCGTCAAGCATCCTACAGAAATCCCTTTTTGGGGGCGCTCTCCTCTCTTTCTTGGTCACAATAATAGTGGTTTTTCGTATCTTGGCTGTGAATGCTAAATATATAGAGAAGATAAAGAAAATAAAAGAAGAGGAGGAAAAAGAAGAGGAGAAAAAAGAAGAGGAGGAAAAACCTGAAACCCTGGAGCTAATTTTGAGCAATCTAGATAGGTTTGCTAAACTTAGCTTTGTTTTTGGTATTGTGCTTGTCGCTGTTATTGGATTTACTTCGATGGAAATTAATCTAGGTAGAAAAGAAATTAACATGAGTCGAGAGAAGCTTAACAACATTCAAAATCAACTTGGTGCAGAAAAAGATAGTCTTAACGGCTTATTTGGAATGCGTCCTAAATCACAAAAAACTCCTCAGATACCCAACAGCTCACCAGTTCAATCAAGTCCAATGGACAAGACAACCGTGAGGTCTCTAGCCGAACTATTACCTGAACTAAGTCAATTAAGTCAGGAGGAAAAAATACAAGTTATACAGATTCTGTTGAAGGAGGTTGCTCAATGACAGTTTGACTTGCTTAAACCAGGAATGATATGTACCGTCAAATCACTAAAGTGGAAATCTGCAAGTGTATCGGAATTATTGTGCATACGTTCATCACGAATACTCTAAGGCAGGGCAACCGCATGAAAATTTTGGAATCGTTGGCTGGTAAGGGGTTTAGAAGTTGATAAGCAATAGTACTCAGTTCTAAAAGCCATACCTAGTCAAGCGTTCAGTTTTTATGCGGTAGCCCTGTACTCTAAGGGGATCGAGAAGCATCAAAGTCCCTTAAACGCGTTAGATCTTCCTAAATCTAGTGCTTGGCTTGCATAATTCAGGCAATAAACCCAATTTTTTTGAACTTGTTGCAGAGGCAGCTCAAATCAGCAGTGATTCGCCGATGACCACTTTGATCAATGTGTTTCTGGATAAATAATCACATCTGAGTTTTGATTGATAGCGAACATTCACGACTTCACCTGCTGTTTCCTAGCTTTAGCAGCGATGAGTTTGTTGTATAAAGCAGGATCAGTTGATTGCAACGGCTGAGGCGTAGCATTAAATTCGGCTTCCTCGGCTTCTACGTAAGAATCAATTTCGGCACGATTGGCTAGATAGAACGCGATCGCTCCATAAACTTGTTCGAGTGTCAGCAATGGAAAAGACTGAACAATGGTTTCGGGTGATAGTCCAGCTCGGAACGCATAGACAATAGAGTCAAGAGAAATCCGAGTTCCTTCAACCCAATAAGCCTCGTTGCGATGCTCCACGTAGGATTTAGCTGAAACAACTGTCATACATTTGTTTTGGCTTTAGATACCTTTAATCGTAAACGGATATCGAATCTGCGTTTGCATCCCATCTAACGATGACTTGACACCGACCTAAAAATACCGATACGCTAACGAATTAAGTTGCCATCACAGTTATATCGGGCAACCCTATCCCCAGAAATCTAGCCGCCATCCAATGCTGTTATCAGCAGCACTGGATGACTATTTCCCCAAGCTGACCGAACCAGCATGGAGACTTAGTGTGGAATTTTAGCATTCCGCCTAGCCATCCTGCATCGTTACATCTGCGGGGTGGCTAGGTTTTTGGGCTTTCTTCCCACCCTCACCGGAGAAACCCCAAATGAACTACAACATCCGTCAACTTTTGTCGATCGATGCCCCTCAAAACGAGAACGACTCGATTCGATTTGTCTTGATTGGCAGTCGAGATCGCATCACCGAGACGATTCACACCCTGCATCACCTGGGATTTGCCGAAGCTGGAGCCTGGAGTCCGATCGTTCCGGTTCCCGACTCGACCGAAGCAATGGCATTGCTCAAGCGAACCCGATCAAGATAAAAGCATCGCACGCCCGGAGCAAACCTCCGGGCTAACCGAGGCAAATCTACTCAAAGGACTCAGAGCAGTGATTGAACTCTTAGCCCATTTCAACGGGTTTCCTCCGTTAATCGATCAGGATCGCCGATAATCAGCCTATGGAGCGATCGCGAGTTAGCAGGAATTTTTATGCCACTAACCCTTAAAGATTTAGAAGTCTATCAAGCCCTAAACCCTGACAACCAAATCGAGTTGGTCAACGGAGAAATCATCATCATGAGTCCGTCGGGCTATGAGTCAGAAGAAGTTGCCAGTCGAATGCTGGGCAAGCTGTTTCCTCATGTTGAGAAAAATCGACTGGGACGAGTCACAGGGTCATCTGCGGGGTTTGTCTTGCCCAACTCTGATACCCGCGCCCCCGATGTCTCGTTTGTTTTAGCAGAACGAATGCGTCGATCGTCTCGCAAATTTGCCGAACTCGCACCCGACTTGATGGTAGAGGTAAAATCACCCACCGACGACCTCACCAAACTGCGAGAAAAAATTAATTCATTTCTCAGTCAGGGAACTAAGGTAGGAGTTCTCATCAACCCAGAAGAACGATGGGTAGAAATCAAACGCGCTTCTCATGCAGCCCCCATCAGGCTTGTAGACGGAGACACGCTCGAAATTCCTGAGTTGTTTCCCGGATGGAACGTGCCGATCGTAGAGTTGTGGTCGCCAGAGTTTTAACCCCCTTTTAAAAACCCACCCAACCCCGTAGAGACGTTCCGCTGGAACGTCTCCCCACGATTTAGCCATGACCTAAAATAAGCCGCATCCAAAAAATTAAATCGTCATAAACCTAAGTCCGATCGAAATTAAACATAAGCCCTACCGGAGACACTCCAACAGGGCTTTTATTCAGCCTCTTCAACTCGCGCTCGTCACTTGCTGAACTAAATCCATCACTTGACTGCGACTAAGCTTTTCAGAGCCGTGCAGCATCGCGTCGAGCGTGGCATGACCCAACATCAAAATGATTTGACAAAAATCAGACGCAGGACTCCCCACTGGCAGCGACGCAGTGTAAGCATCGGCTAACTGAATATTGCGACGAGCGTAGCTTTGCACCTCATCATTCGTCCAGCCATCGGGATAAAACGTGACCCCGCGAGTCAGATCTTCCCCGTGATTGCGGAGAATATTGACCGCTTGCAGCCCACGACCAAAGCCGATCGCTTCCGTCCGATCGGTCTGAGTGCCGTCATACCAACTCCATAAATCTGAGAGCAGCAGACCCACCGATCCTGCAACGCTGAAGGTGTAGCGATCGAGATCCGTCTCGGTCTGAATCGTCCAATTGCAGTCTGCCCAGTGCGCCATGCGATCAGACATGGCAGCCGTTGATTCCCAAACGCGAGGTGCAATGTCAGCCGGGGCAAGGGTTGCCCATTCGCCAATTCTCAGCGAGACTTCAGGAAGTTGTCCCGCATAAGCACCGAACGCTGAGTCAAAATCGCCATCTTTAAACCCAGTCACACCGGACTGCAAAATCAAGCTGATTTCCCTTAAAATCTTGGCTTTAATATCATTTTCTAGATGGGGATCGTCTTCGATCTCGTCAATCGCTCTCATGCACAGATAAGCAGACGAAACCGCTTCCTGCAAACCCGATGGCAACCGACTGATAGGAATATAGAACGTCCGACTCGTTTCTTTAAGAATCTCTAATGCGTCTTTACGTGGGTTCATGCTTGTGTTCACTCCTCTCCGAAACCTTTATACCAGGTTGTGATTTAAAAAGGCGGTTTCCTCTGATAAAGCGCGTTTTCTGGGCACATCTTCCAGTAAACTTCTAAATCGCCTTGCCGAGAGTTTTTGCCATGAATTACTGGCTAATGAAATCTGAACCAGATGTTTATGGGATCAGGGATCTGAAGCGAGATCGTCAAACGATCTGGGATGGAGTCCGAAATTATCAGGCGCGAAACTTCTTGAGAATAATGCAGCCAGGTGATCTCGTCTTCTTTTATCACTCAAATGTCGTCCTTCCCGGCATTGCGGGTTTGATGAAAGTGGTCGAATCAGACATCGCTGACCCAACCCAATTTGATTTCACTAGCAAGTATTACGATGTCAAGTCTACAAAAGAGTCCCCCCGATGGCAGACGGTCTGTGTTGAATTTGTCGAAGAACTGACCACTTTAGTTTCCCTGGATACGCTACGATCGCAGTTTTCACCCGATGACCTGCTCGTCGTCAGACCGGGCAATCGCCTTTCGGTGATGCCGATCGCTCATGACGTGGCGCAGCAAATTCTAGTCCTAAGCAGATGACAGTTTAAAGCGCATCTCCAAACCGTCCCCTATTTGAGTAGCCGCTAAGATAGAATTATTAAAGCTTCTTTACTATTTTCGATGCATGATGCTAAACCGTGATAGAAATCGAAGCCTCCTAACGCAACAGTCCTAATCCTTTTCACTGGAACCTTTTCTATGACTATCCCGATTCGCAACGTTGCTATTATTGCTCACGTTGACCACGGCAAAACGACGCTTGTGGATGCGCTACTCAAACAATCTGGGACATTCCGAGAAGGGGAAACGGTTCCAGATTGCGTCATGGACTCGAACGATCTTGAGCGCGAACGCGGCATCACAATTTTGTCTAAAAATACGGCAGTTCACTACAAAGAGACGCTGATCAACATTGTCGATACCCCCGGACACGCAGACTTTGGCGGTGAAGTCGAGCGCGTGTTGGGCATGGTCGATGGCTGTCTGCTGATTGTCGATGCCAACGAAGGTCCGATGCCTCAGACGCGCTTTGTGTTGAAGAAAGCACTAGAGAAAGGGTTGCGCCCGATCGTGTTCATCAACAAGATCGATCGCGCTCGCGCCAATCCTCACGTTGCCGTTGATAAAGTATTAGATCTCTTCCTAGAACTTGGTGCTGACGACGCTCAGTGCGAGTTCCCTTATCTGTTTGGGTCGGGCATGGCGGGATATGCCAAAGAAACCCTGGAAGAAGAAACATCTGATATGCAGGCGCTCTTTAATGCGATTCTGCGCCATGTTCCGCCTCCCATCGGCGACTCGACCAAGCCGCTACAGCTTCAGGTCACGACGCTAGACTATTCCGATTATCTGGGTCGCATCGTCATCGGCAAAATTCATAACGGCACGATTCGCGTCGGTCAGCAAGCAGCGATCGTCACCGACACAGGCGCGATCGTCAAATCTAAAATCTCGAAGCTGATGGGCTTTGAAGGGCTGAAGCGCATCGACATTGAAGAAGCTACCGCTGGAAACCTGGTTGCGGTTGCCGGATTCGCGAATGCCAACATTGGCGAAACAATTACTGACCCCAACGATCCCCAAGCGCTGCCACTGATTAAAGTAGACGAACCCACATTGCAAATGACGTTCTCGGTCAACGATTCGCCGTTTGCAGGACAGGAAGGTGACTTTGTCACGTCGAGACAACTGCGCGATCGCTTGTTCCGTGAGCTAGAAACTAACGTCGCGCTTCGCATCGAAGAAACCGATTCTCCTGACAAGCTAGCAGTTTCAGGTCGGGGCGAATTGCACCTCGGCATCCTGATCGAAACTATGCGGCGAGAAGGCTATGAGTTTCAAGTCTCCCAGCCTCAAGTCATCTATCGCGAAGTTAGCGGTCAGCCCTGCGAACCGTTTGAAACGCTCGTGTTAGACGTGCCTGAAGAAGCGGTTGGTGGCTGCATTGAGCGATTGGGTCAGCGCAAGGGCGAAATGCAGGATATGCAGGTTGGCACCACCTCGCGCACCCAGTTAGAGTTTGTGATTCCGGCACGAGGTCTCATTGGCTTTCGGGGCGAGTTTATGCGCATGACTCGCGGCGCAGGCATCATGAACCACAGCTTCCTAGATTACCGTCCGATTAGCGGCGAGATCGAGACGCGACGCAACGGCGTGCTGATTTCCTTTGAAGAAGGCGTTGCCACGTTCTATGCCATGCAAAACGCAGAAGATCGTGGAGTCTTCTTTATTCGACCTGGCGTTAAAGTCTATCGGGGCATGGTTCTCGGTGAGCACAACCGTCAACAAGACTTAGAGCTAAACGTCTGTAAGGCGAAGCAGTTGACCAACCACCGGGCTTCTGGTGGTGAAGAACTGGTGCAGCTAAAAGAACCGATCGACATGAGTCTCGAACGAGCGCTGGAGTATATCGGCTCTGATGAACTGCTAGAAGTCACGCCCAAGTCCATCCGTTTACGGAAGGTGGCAAAGGCGAAGAAACTTGCGAAGAAGTAAGAGTAGGGATCACATGAATCCCTAACGAAAAGGGGCGTACTCGATACGCCCCTTTTTACTGACTGAATGTTTCGCGGATCTAAACCGGGTTATACTCCCGCGCCGTTGGGTCAAACTCGCGATTAGACGATCGACCGGGATCATAGCCTTCATTGCGAACTCGACGACGCAAGTCTCCAGCATCAGGAGATGCTTTTACCGCATCATCTGGGCTGATTCTACCCAACAGAATCAGTTCACAAAGCACCTGATTCATCACCTGCATCCCTTCATTGGTATCCGTCTCCATCAAATTGAATGCATCCGTTTCTTGACCTTTGAGCAAATAGTCTTGCATCGCAGCAGTGTTGAGCAAAATCTCGTGAACAGCGGTGCGTCTGCCATCTGTGGTCGGCAGCAACTGCTGAGAAACTACCGAAATCAGAGACTCTAGAATCTGAGTCCGCATTGCCTGCTGCTCATCGGGATTGTAGATGTTGAGCAATCGATTGACTGTGCCGATCGCACTCTTCGTGTGCAAGGTGCCCAACACCAAGTGACCGGTCTGAGCCGCCTTTAGAGCCGTATCGACCGTGGTGCGATCGCGCATCTCCCCGATCAAAATCACATCGGGATCTTCGCGCAACACTGCCCGCAGCGCTTCATGAAACTCGTGGGTGTGCAGTCCGACTTCTCGCTGACTGATCAAACACTTACCCGACGAATGGACATATTCAATCGGGTCTTCGATCGTCACAATATGACGACTGTCTGACTCATTCAATTCGCGAATCATAGCCGCGATCGAGGTTGACTTTCCCGATCCTGTTGGACCGGTCACCAAAATTAAGCCCTGTGGATAAGTCACCAAATGCTTGAGAACCGTTGGCAACCCCAACCCGTCGATCGAGGGAACATCAAGAGGAATCAGACGCAGCACAATCGCCCCACCCGTCAATGTCTCAAAGCAGTTGACCCGACAGCGCAGAAATCCAGGGTAGTAGATGGCGGTGTCTAGCTCTTTTCTCTCAACAAACTGTTTTTTCTGAGACTCATTGAGCATTTCGCTCAGATATTCCTCAAACAGTTCAGGTGACACCGCAGCGTGATCTGACAACCGCACAATCTGACCTCGAATTCTCAATCGAGGTGGCTCACCGACTCGAATGTGAATATCGGAGGCTTGCCGTGCATGAGCGTCTTTGACCATTTGCTCGATCGTCATCGTCGTTCCTGTAGGTTTTGCGCGGGGGGTGGCGAGTTGAACAGGGGGCGGCGGGGGCGGAGTGGCAGGATCAGCCTGGGAGCGATTGAACGGGGTGCCCTGCATAGTAGATTCCTTTTTAGCTTTCTCGTCTGATGGGTTGGAGTTAGGCATAATTAATCAGGCTGAGTCTGGTTTAATAAGCTTCTTGCTCAAACGATGTTGAGCGCATCAAAAGCGTTTCTCGTTTTGATAAATGTATCTGAAATTCTATCGATCATGAATAGTATGGCTCACGTTTTTTACGATTTTTGTCATACCTTTAAAAGCTTAAGCTGAGTCGTAGAAAACGCATCCATTATTTGCACTATTACAAACTGTTATGAGCATTAACTCTCGATCAACCAGTTGGCTAGAGACGCATTGGGTGAATCCTGCTTATATCGGTTGGGTATTGGGCGGGCTTGCCCTGTTCTTCTTCGTTGCAGCGACCAATACTCTGTCAGGCTGGCTATATGTGATGAGTGGGGTGATCTTTGCTCTACTAGCGATCGCGACAACCTTATCAGCTCGCAATCTTAGAGGAATTGAAGTCACTCGTCGCCCCATCTCCACGGTGAGTGCCGGAGACATCCTCACCGTGGAGTTGCTGATTCAAAATACGACCGCCAAACCTAGAACCCTGCTGCAAGTCTCTGATCTAATTCCTCATCGGTTGGGTAACCCTGTCACTAAAGTGATCGAGAGTTTGAGTGCTAATGCGACTCAATATTGGGTTTATCAACATTCGACTCAGCACCGGGGCATTTATCGCTGGCAAACGGTACAGATACGCTCAGCGGCTCCTTTGGGATTATTTTGGCGACGACAGGATCACGACATTAAAGCAACTGCGATGGTTTATCCGACTGTCCTGCCTCTGGTGCGCTGCCCCTTGATTGACGAACTAGGGCGAGAGTCGAGTTTGCAGTTCAATAGCGATCGTCGGGCTAACGCTGCGACTGAAGGATTAACTCGATCGCTGCGTCCCTATCGGTGGGGCGATCCAACTCGTCTGATTCACTGGCGCACAAGTGCCCGATATGGAGAGCTGCGCGTTCGAGAATTAGAACTGTTTACCGGGGGTCAAGAACTCGTCATCTGCCTGGATAGTGCAGCTTCCTGGGAGGCAGAAGCGTTTGAGGAAGCCGTGAGCGCAGCCGCATCTCTCTATTTCTACGCTACCCACCAGTCACTTAACATTCGGCTCTGGACAGCCAGCACCGGGCTTTTGCAAGGAGAACAGAGCGTGTTAGAAACCCTAGCAGCAATCTATGCTGGAGAAGACGATCGCCCCCTCAACCTGCCGAGCCTGCCGCTAATCTGGCTCACTCAAGACTCCGAACGACTCAAGACTTTACCTTTAGGAAGTCGCTATGTGTTGTGGCGGTCTCCACAATTCGTTGACCACCGCTCGTCCACAGTTCCAGGACTTGTGATGAGTCAGGAACGATCGCTCCAGTCACAGCTTCAAGATTTTCTTACTTAACCACACCCTATGGCAACCGAGCAGCCCGAAGAATTTTGGCAAGCGATCGAGCAATTTAATCATGGCGATTTCTATACGTGTCACGACACGCTAGAAGCTATTTGGATCGAAGCTGCCACCTTTGAGAAGAATTTTTATCAAGGAATCTTGCAAGTCGCGGTTGCACTCTATCACTTGGGCAATCACAACTGGCGCGGGGCGGTCATTCTATTAGGAGAAGGGCTAAATCGACTGCACCGCTATCAACCGGACTATGGAGATATTGACCTCGATCGTTTCGTTCTTGAAAGCACTGATTTGCTGGCTTCATTGCAGAAACTAGGAGCCGATCGAGTCAACGAAGTTGTTTTGTGTCAGTCGTTCATAACTACAGAGGCATCAAGTTTGGCTGAAGATCACAAGATTATTCTACAGACCCCCCTTATCCGGAAAACACGTATATCGGTGGAATAATCGAGTCATGACTGATCCACGTCATGACTATTATTGATAAGTCTAGGGAAGACTGGATCATCTTGAAACTTCTCTCGCCGAGAGTCGTCAAGGAATTTACGTGACCACTTTGAATCCCTCCCTCTTGAAGATCAGCAAGCCGAAGTAGGATTTATTAAACTACTTATAATGATATATTCGCAGAAATGCTCTCTCACTTCTCTAGTTGCCATCGTCACAATGACCTCTTTAAAGCGCTTCTCCCTCGATCGTCTAGGTCTTACACTGCTCCTTCCAGTCACCCTAACGTTAAGCTTGACTGCCCCAAACCTTTCTGCTGATGCAGTGCCGACTCGCGCAGCTCAAGCCACTTCTGCGGCACCTGCTCAACCGTTGACGCTAAGAGCCAATAGCACTGAAGCCAACGCTAAAACGGGGGTTGTGGTTGCACGAGGCAATGTTCAAATTAATTACCCATCTCGTCAGATTCAAGCCACGTCAGCTCAAGCGATTTATTTCAGCAAAGAGCGGCGCATTGTTTTGACAGGCGATGTCTATGTTTTGCAGCAGGGCAACAGTTTACGGGGCGAAAATATCACCTATCTGGTTGATGAAGGGCGGTTTGTCGCCTTGCCTCAAGCCAGCAAGCAGGTTGAAGCAATTTACCTAATTACAGATACTCCTGTTTCTGGTGCTGCCAGCCCGACTCCATTCGGCACCAGTCCGCAATTTCAGTCGCCCCCCGCTAAGTAATAACTGACTGACTCGATTTCCCTGTTGGTTAGTCTGAGGAGTAGGTTGTTGAGGATTGTATTAGAAAACATTCACAAGTCTTATGGGCCTCGATCGGTGGTGAATCGGGTCAGTCTTTCTGTAGCTCAGGGCGAGGTTGTCGGGCTGTTGGGTCCCAACGGGGCAGGAAAAACGACGACGTTTTATATTGCAACTGGGTTAGAAAAGCCGGATAGTGGCAGGGTTTGGCTAGACGATCAAGAGGTCACTGCTCTCCCCATTAACAAACGAGCCACGTTAGGAATCGGTTATCTGGCACAAGAACCCAGCATCTTTCGGTATCTTACAGTTCAAGAAAACATTTTGCTGGTTTTAGAGCAAACCAAAGTCCCGCGTTGGCAATGGAACGATCGATTAAGTGGATTGCTCAAAGAATTTCGGTTAGAGAAAGTCGCCTCTACGCTGGGAGTGCAAGTGTCTGGAGGAGAACGCCGCCGCACAGAATTAGCACGAGCACTCGCCTCTGGAGTTGAAGGACCTAAGTTTCTGCTGCTAGATGAGCCGTTTGCGGGGGTTGACCCGATCGCGGTTGCTGAGATTCAAGATATTGTGGCTCAATTGCGCGATCGTAAAATCGGCATTCTGATCACTGACCACAACGTGCGTGAGACACTAGCGATTACCGATCGAGCTTACATTATGCGCGACGGGCAAATTCTCGCCTCTGGCAACGCTGAAGAACTCTATGCAAATCCTCTGGTGCGGCAATATTATCTGGGAGACAACTTCCAGCGATGATCGGTGATTTTCTAAGCCTCTAGCTCTTTTTTCTCATGTCCTCTGGGTCTTCTCAATCGTCTCAGCCATTCTTTCGACCCGTCAGCCGACTCTCATTTTTGTCGGTGATGGATCGCTACATCATCACGCAACTGATTCCGCCCCTCTTATTCGGGGTGGCTGCTTTCTCGTCGGTGGTCTCGTCAGTCGGGACGTTGTTTGACTTGATTCGCAAAGTCACTCAGTCAGGGTTGCCATTCTCGATCGCCTTCCAGGTCTTCTTTTTGCAGTTGCCTTATTTTGTAAGTTTGGCGCTGCCGATGTCGATGCTTCTAGCGACATTGATGGTCTATAGCCGTCTTTCGACCGACAGCGAGCTGATCGCGCTACGCAGCGCAGGAATTAGTGTCTATCGGCTGATTTTGCCCGCGATCGCGCTCAGTTTGATTGTGACAGGGGTGACGTTTGGGCTAAATGAAACAGTTGTACCTGCGGCTACTTATCAAGCTGCTCGCACCCTCGACTTAGCGCTTAAACAAGACAAGCCAACATTTCGAGAAAAGAATATTTTGGTGACGCAGTTTAGCAACGGCAAACAGAAAGATGGGTCGAGCGATCAAACCTTAGAACGAATTTTTTATGCCCGTCAATTTGATGGACGGCAAATGAAAGGCTTGACCGTTCTTGATTTTTCGCAGGGTGGACTCAATCAAATTGTTGCGTCAGAGTCAGCCGTTTGGAACCCCAAAGATACCACCTGGGATTTCTTTAATGGCACGATTTATGTAGTCGCTCCTGATGGGTCTTATCGCAACATTGTCAAGTTTGCTCAGCAAAAGCTTGAGTTGCCTCGCACCCCGCTAGATTTGGCAAATCGTAAGCAAGACTCTGCCGAGATGAATATTGCAGAGCTGCGAGAGTCGCTCAATATTGTCACGAAGAGTGGAGATGAAAAAGAAGCGCGTAAAGTGCGGCTGCGAATTCAGCAAAAGCTTGCTTTTCCTTTTGTGTGCTTAGTGTTTGGGTTGACAGGAGCAACGTTGGGCAATCGTCCGCAGCGAGGAGGGAGAGGCACCAGTTTTGCCATTAGCGTCGTGATTATTTTCACGTACTATCTGTTGTCGTTTCTCTGTGACTCTTTAGGGCTGTTAGAAATTCTGGCTCCCTATGTTGCGGCTTGGCTGCCGACCGTGTTGGGACTGATCACGGGTGGCTTTTTGCTGGTGCGATCGGCGCGCTAAGGGCTAACTCTGCACGATCGCCGATGTGTCTCAGTCGTTCGATCGACTACAATTTGTATCATCAGGGCTGCTCCAATGAATTCGCTTCGTCCTTTTGCCCTATTTGACTATGCGTCGTCAACCGTCTCCCGTCGCTGCTCGGTATCTGTTGGCCAGACTTCGTCCTCTGACTCGACCTGTTTTTTGGGGACCTTCGATCGTGCTAATGCTGGTGATTTTGTTCACCTGGCAATATTGGATGCGCCCTGAATGGGTAAGTTATTTTGGAGCTAACTCCAGTTCGATTAATAGCCGGTTGTCGTCAGAAGATCGAGCGATCGGAGCAGATATTGACACGCTACCGCTATTGTTTAACGACTTCAAGCTCCCCTCTAGCCCAGCTTCTAAACCACTTGACCTGGCTAAGCTTCCTTTAGACACGCTTTCAACTAATTTAGGAAATCTACCGAAAATTCCCATACCCGGTTCCTCTCCGCTCACTCAGCCTCAGCCTTCTAATTTGAATGGGTCAAGCAACGGGAGCAGTGGTTTTTCTGGAATAATGCAGTTTGGGTCACCTGCTAACAATTCAATAAGCAACTCAGGAACGGGCAGACCGTCTGGGCTGATCTCGACTCAGCCGCAGCCGATCGGCACTTTACTGACCTTTCCTCCCGCTGGTGCTGACGCATACAGTCCTCGACAGGGTGGGACAAACGTTGGCTCTTTGTCTGATCAGTCAGTGACCTCCGCGAATAATCGTCCACCGCAAACGCCGTCTAGTTTTACGTCGAGTGCGCCTGCTGCCCCGATCGAGGGCACTACCAGTTTGGGTGGGTTTGGTGTAAATGCTGCTCCGACCACAAATCCTTATGCTAATTCCTACACGGGCACCACTTCGACTACGAGTCCTTATACCAATTCCTACACGAGCATCGTTGGAGGCAGTCAACCCCTTTCTGGAACGGTGGCACCCTCGATCGCGCCTATTTCACCGTCATCAGGACAATCGTCTCTTTCGCCCCAACCGTTCAGCTCATCCAGTTATGGGTCTCCTTCTCTGGGGCTACAGCAGCCACAGATTCCAGTCAATGATGCTCCATTTACGGCTCCGCGTCCGATTCCAGGTCGGGTGCTAGGAGGTGGAGAAATTAATACATTCTCGAATCCATAAGAATAGGGTAGATAGTTTTTCTGAAGAATTAATAAAATCAACTTTGAGATGAGTCGAAAGCGACCTTATGATGGATCTAAGGCAACTTCCGCTAAAGAAAGTACCCAGAGTTCAGAATATTTCTAGTTCTCCTATAACTCTATGAGCAAGTGGATGAAAGCTGCAAGTGAGCAGGAAGCGTTAGTCAGTTCTAGCCAAATTGAAGATCGGCGACTTGCTGCTTCTAAAATGCAGGGAATGGGGATGCTGTAATAGCTGAAGGTTGAGTTGTGGGTGTTGCTGCTCTCGGAGGCAGGGTTGAACTATAAACAGCCAGTCTTGTATTAGAATCTCCTCTAAATTACCCAACAGCCTGTGATTCTAACGAAATGCAAAAAGCATAGCTTCGTAAGGAGCATCTCTTAGTGGTGTTTGTTGGTCTTTTTAACTGGCTAACATCATGCCTGCCTAATGATTGCCAAGAGTTGATCGGTTATGATGCAAGGATAATCTGCTGTGGGTGAGGGCAATGCTAGCCAACATCAATATGCACGAGGGATTTCAATGAATTTAACTCAAGAAATAGTGACGGTCAGACCGTCAGAAACAACCGATACGATTCAACGATTGCCTAACTACGTTGGTATTTCGGGAAAAACTGCTGGTTCAACTGGCATATCGATGAACATTGTCGTTATCCCACCTTCGGCAAAGGCAGAACCACATTTCCACGAAGGATTCGAGACAGCGATTTACCTCTTAAAAGGGAACGTACAAACCTTTTATGGCGAAAACCTCTCTAAATCTGTCGTGAACAAGGAGGGAGATTTCATCTTCATTCCGAGTGGTGTGCCCCATCAACCTGTCAATTTAAGTAGCACTGAAGACGCGATCGCATTAGTATCGCGTAACGATCCCAATGAGCAAGAAAGTGTTCAGGTTTATAAGCTAGATTAAATCGCAGCCTACTACACTAAATGCCGTAGGAGTTTCCCGAAAGTCCAGTCGAAGAAGTAAAACGGACGGGACGCTTTAAGTTAGACCTCACTCTCACAGCGCCAGAAGGCTTGAAGGTGAAGGAAGGCGGTAGTGTCCTAGACGTGTTGTAAAGTTCTGTGAAAGGCCCAATGGGTAAATCGTCTAGTTCATTCAGCAACATCTCTGAAACACTACTGATCGGGTATTATCAAACGTTCAAGCAGCTAAACCAGAGCGATGAATCCACAATGGCTCACGGCACTCTCTTTAACGATGCTTGCTTTCACAGGAACGGGGTCTGTCTCGGCTCAAGCTTCTTCTATGCCACAGCCCGATCGCCACGGAAATTACTTGAGTAACGACACCCCTATTAAAGGAACCGCGCCACGCCCTCTGATGCAGGGTTCACTGTGGCAAGTCATGTCACAGAAGCTAAATTGTCGTAGTCGTGCTGGGATGCGCTACGGCATCACCCGACAATTTAAGCAAGGAGAGCTTTTACAAGCAGAGGTCGGACGGGGTGGCTCGGATGAAGTGTTGGCAAACTCGATCGATGAAAAGGGACAACCCTGGATGCCTGCAAGAAGCCCATCAGGACAGAATTACAACTGCTACGTCAGAGCCAACCACTTGTACATTCAACCCTATAAAGGAAAGTGAGCAACGTCTGGTAAACTCGTGCATCAAGACATTGATTAGCGTCATTGATGAGTTGTAAGAATCTCTGCTTTTGGGAGGGTTGCTGAACTGGAACTTTCACCTACAGTCTGCCCATTCCATAACTTTGAAGGTTAACGCTATGTTCAGTGTTCTTTGGGGAATCGTTGTTCTGCTCTTTGTCTTATGGATAGCAGGATTTGCGCTGCATATTGCAGGTGGGTTGATTCACTTTCTTTTAGTTTTGGCGATCGCCCTAGCCATCTACAATTTTGCGATGAACCGTGACGCACGCCAGTGATCGTGAGATCACTTCTAGGGGAAGGTGAAGAGTAATTAATTGACCGGTTGGTAAAACACACCATTCTTACAAAGTGGTGTCTTTTGTGTGGTCAAGGTCGCTGCATCAAAGGGCAGTCCATCAACCTTAAACTGTTCCAGTCGATCGCTTGGAAACCGCGTTGTATTGGTGAGAGTGGCAGCACCACAGGCGTTAAAAAGTATCTAACAACGGTGGATGAGTTGGAAAAGCTGACTGGCTATGATTTTCTCTCAGATGTGCCTGCGGGTGTTCAGGCTGTGATCGAGGCGAAGAAGGATAGTGAGCTTATCGAGGAATATATGAGCGATCGGGGTGACGAACTCGGTAAGGTGCTGCAAAATCTAACTGATCATTTGTTGTGGATTAGTGAGATTGACTCTCCCGTTAAAGTTTTCCAATGGGAGAGTCAATCCGCCAAGCTGACTGACCAGCAGCTTTTAGAGCGAACCCATCACTCGATGGATACGGCGATCGAAACAGTTTCCTTCGATGACTTCTTTGCGACTGTCACTCAGGATCAAAATTGGTTTGGTACAGAAGAAAAGGCAGTTGCAGTAAAGGATCGCTTGCTTGTAGAGCTTCTTAAGCAGCATCTCAGCGACTTGAAGGTTTACCGAGTGGGAGAGGTCAGGATTGATCTCTACATTGTGGGGAAAATGCAGACAGGCAAGGTGATCGGACTGACAACACAAGCTGTTGAGACTTGAGAATCCTGTAAATCTGTAAATTTTTGTGAGTGCTAAAAGGAATCAGGCTGCTCGATCGTGTTTATGCCATTGATCTATTTAATGGAATGTAAGTCGCATGAGTCAAGTAGAGTATTTTCTAAAAATCGATGGCATTGAGGGCGATAGCCAGAATGTTCGGCACAAGGGCGAAATCGAAGTTCAGTCGTGGTCTTGGGGGGAGAGTCAGTCAGGCACAGCGAATTCAGGGAGTGGCGCAGGCGTAGGCAAAGTCACTCTGCAACCCTTCCAGTTCACTCTGCATACGAGTAAAGCCAGTCCGAAACTTTTTCTTGCTGGAGCATCCGGGCAACATCTTAAAACTGCAACGCTCATCGGTCGGCAGTCTGGGCAAGAAGCGATAGAGTTCTTGAAAATTACCCTATCTGATGTGCTGGTGTCCTCATTCGGAACGAGTAGCGATACTTCGGCTCCGGTCGATCAACTCTCTCTCAGCTACGCGAAGATTGTGTACGAATTTACACCCCAAAAAGCGGATGGTTCACCTGATAAGATCGTGAAAGCAGGTTGGGATACAAAGGCGAATAAAGCAAGCAATTGAGTTCTTTCAACTCTAGGATGACTCATCAACATTCAAACAGTCTGAAGATAGCCCCAACGGGTACTGTGAAGTGCTTATACCAGTGAGCAAGATAGAACTATCCACCATTCACGCGAACCCTACCGAGTTTGAATGATCAGCGTGGATCATGACTATCTCTTAATTAACTACTGGAGTTTCTGAAATGTTAAAGCGCTCAATCACGATCGCCACTTGTGGGACACTCTTTGCCGCTGGCTTGATGGCTCCTGCGTTTGCGGCTCCTCAAGACTTTGTGGGCAATTGGGTCAACGTTGATAGCAATACACGCGGCATTACTCGCTTTGTCGTGACGGCTCCGCAGCCCAACACCTTGAAAGTTCAAGCGTTTGGAAAGTGCAGCCCGACTGACTGTGCCTTTGGAACAACCCAACTTATAACCTATGGCAACAGCGTCCAAGATGCTGACCACAAAGCAGGGACGGCAATCTACCGCCAAAGCTTTGCCAATGACTTTTTAACATTCGCATTGGGAGGAGCAAATAAAAATCAGATTTTACTCCAAAGCTTTACGCAGTTTACCGATAACAGTGCCCGTCAAAACTACTTTGCTCAATACCGATTCAAGCGATCGTAGAGCGTGAGTGCTTTGCTCTCAGAGCATGGCGGAGGGTGCATAAATCGCCAATCTTGCCCCTACACATCTTTAGAGATTTGAATTGGAGAATATTATGATACGCCCCAAGATTTTAGGACTACTGGCTTTCTCACTGTTGTTGCCGGGAGTTGTTCTATCAGCCCAATCCCCAGGACAAGCCATTATTGTTCAAGGAGGAATCAATCGTGTCGTTCTGGTTGGGGATGGCTCAGTGCGACCCAGCGTTCAAACCCCTGGTAGTTTTGTTCAATTAAATCCTCAGCCTCTACCGCCAGGTGATTCTGTTCAATTGAATCCTCAGCCTCTACCACCAGGTGGCCTAGTCGAGTTGAATCCTCAACCACTACCGCCAGGTCGGTTTCATCCTGGTTCCTTTGTCCAGCTAAACCCGCAGCCAGAACCACCTGGAATAACAGACTCTGGTCTGGCGTTCCAATAGCTTTTTGGGTTAAACTCAGCGGAGCAGTCACCCACTCCGCTGGGTCGGGTAAGGTTCGAGCGTCACCGCTCTCCCCTCCCTTAAGAACGCAGCATGAGGGTTTCCAACTCACTGCACTCAAGTCGGTTGTATCGCAAATACTTTGTAGCGATAAACGAAGTATCTCGTTCGCATTCCATTGAGCGCTAATTCCGAAGAGTCCTTCAATAAATTTTACCTCAGACACACTGTCCCCTTTGCTGATTCCCTTCACTTGTCCTTTGCGAATCATACACATTGCTTCAATCCCGCTCAAGGTTTGTCTTGTCGTGTTAAATGACCCAAACCCATCATTGGTTTGGTCAATCGCTTGATGTTGCGGTGATCCTGCTCAATGATGTTATTCATGCATTGACTCTGCCGTAATTCCGTCTCTGCTGCCAGGGTTTCATCCGCTTTCAATACTTCAACTGCCACCGGATAGGCAGCACTTATCGACGGTGAGTTCTAGGAAGCTCGCGTAGAGGGTGTTATGCACGTTTGAATTTGATACCCACGAACTGCCTGACCATCAACATCACAAACGCAATCAGGTGAAACCCGACTAAGGTTTCTGCCAGCCGCTCGTAATCTCGCACTAATCGCCGAAACCGCGACATCCAGCCAAAACTGCGCTCTCTTACACAGTCCCCTACGGAGGGAAACCCTCCTTCAGGGCTGTGCGCTCTACAACCCAGCGTCTCGCTCGGTAATTCGGAATGTCATCAATCATCCGTTCACTCTCGTTGCGCGGTGGAATGTGCCCCCCATAGCCCCAAGCTTTCACAATCTCTCTAATTGCTGCGTAGTCGTAGCCTTTGTCTAAACATAAATGTCTCTGTTCGTCAGAGGGACACTCGTCTGGAACGATTCGTTGTGCTTCTAGCGTAGTTTCCAGAAGTTTCATGTCATGTCGATTCGCACCATCAATCACAATCGCAATCGGAATGCCATTCCCATCCGTCAAAACGCTGCGCTTACACCCAGACTTGCCTCGGTCTGTGGGGTTCGCACCCGTTCCTTTTTCCCCCCAACGGCGCTTTCACCATCGCGCCGTCCATCGACATCCACTCCCACTCAATGCCTACCTCTTGGGCGTACTGGTTTAATCCACACTCCCACATCGCTAAGAACACCCCTTGCTCGACCCATTCACTGAAGCGGTCATGCACTGTACTTTTCGCACCTAGACTTCTGGGTAAAGCCTGCCACTGGCTCCCGGTTCGCAGCAGATAAAAGATGGCATCTAAAGCAGCCCGGTCACTCATTCTCGGTCGTCCCCCTTTGGGTTTGGGTCGCGGCTTTGGAATTGCACTGCTGACTCGTTCCCACATGTCATCCGGCAGTCGAAAATTAGGGTCAATGTCTGTGAAGGTCATCTGGGTCTAACCTCTAAACCTCGTTCCCCTTCATTATCTCACTGATTTTATGGTTGCCGGATAGGCTCTTACTGCAAATGTCAACGCAGCTTTGGTAGTTTCCTTTTAGGAGGGCAGGCTGGGTAAAGGTTCCAGCGCTGGGAGTCGCAATCAGTCTCTTAAAGAGGGGAGGGCTGAAAGGTGATCGCAAACGATCGTCTTCATGCCCAATGATTTTGTCGCAATCAGTCTCCCAGAGATGGGTGGGCTGAAAGCCGTACATCAAATAAAAAGCGAAAACGATCACAATTTCTCTTAAGAGGGCTGAAAGAAGCACACCCTTGGCAGATGGTGACACTAATGCGCGACAAGCTTTCTGTTGGCAATTTACGACATTAATGTGCGAAACACTAAAGGTGTGTAGAAATTTGACTGAAAACGACGCTAATGTGCGAACGTGCACTATTGTACGTTCGCACATTAAATGTCGCAATTCATAGAGCGTTTTCGCCAGACGAAACAAAGCTCAAACCGCCGTGCATCAAGGGTTTTTAGAGCCTTTTACCAAAAGAGCGACATTGGAATGAATTCGCAAGTTAGATGTCGTTAAATTAGATTCCGCAAATTAAGTGTCGCTTTTCTAAAATATTTCTCTTCGCAAATTAGGTGTCGCTTTCCATAATTTCGCAAATTAAGTGTCGCTTTGTATGAAGACAGTTGCCTATTTTTATCTCACGTAAGCGCCCATTGGAGGGAGTGAGTCAATTCATTCTGGGAAGAAGCTTAACAATAAGAATCCGTTGGAGGTGTTCATCACCACTCTGCTCTAATCACTTGTAAATTTCATAATGTATGGCGCTCCCAAGAGGGAAATGGTACGGTTTTACCATCTCGTTACATGGGGGAAGTTTCCTATGGATGACGGTCAGATTGAGTTCTTAGAGTCTGCTTTAGTATGCTCCGATGAAGTGGTTTTGAGCGATCGCGCCTTCGACACCGACCCATCCAAAATCCTGATCGACTCGTCAGACCCTCACAAGCTACGATTTCGCTTCATCGAATGGCTAGCTGAGGCTCCCAATCGTCAGGTGAAAGCTGAGCGGAAATGGGCGATCGCCAAAACTTTAGATGTATCGACTCGTCAGGTTGAGCGAATGCTCAATCAATACAAGGAGGATAAGCTGCGCGAAACCGCAGGGATCGAGCGTGCCGATAAAGGGAACCACCGCATTCATGAATATTGGCAAACCTACATCCGCGAGGTTTACGAGAAAAGCCTGAAGGACAAGCACCCGCTCAAGCCTGCTGATGTGGTGCGCGAAGTCCAGCGCCATGCGGTGATTGATCTGCGGCATGAAGAAGGGGATTGGCCCCATCCAGCAACCGTTTACCGAATTTTGAAACCGCTCACTGATCGCCGAAGACGGAAACAAAAAATCCGTAATCCAGGCTCAGGCTCGTGGCTGGCAGTTGAAACACGGGATGGAAAATTGCTCAAAGCAGATTTTAGCAATCAGATTGTCCAGTGTGATCACACCAAATTAGATATCCGCATAGTCGATAACGAGGGTAGGCTCCTGAGTTGGAGACCCTGGCTCACAACAGTGGTTGATACTTTTTCAAGTTGCCTAATTGGCTATCATCTGTGGCACAAACAGCCTGGATCTCATGAAGTCGCCCTCACTCTGAGACATGCGATATTGCCCAAGCAGTATCCAGCAGAATATGAACTGAAGAAATCTTGGGACATCTATGGCGCACCACTACAGTACTTCTTCACCGATGGCGGCAAGGATTTGAGTAAATCAAAACTCATTAAAGCTTTAGGTAAAAAGTTGGGGTTCCAGTGTGAACTGCGCGATCGTCCTAATCAAGGCGGTATCATTGAGCGATTGAATCAAACAGTCAACACTGAAGTTTTAGCTCCTCTTCCGGGCTATATCTCAAAGGAGAAAGATGGGGCCGAACGGGCGGAGAAAGAAGCCTGTCTTACAATTGAGGACATCGACAAGATTCTGGCGGGTTACTTCTGCGACGACTACAATCATAAGCCCTATCCTAAAGACCCGCGTGATACTCGCTTCGAGCGTTGGTTTAGAGGCATGGGCAATAAGCTGCCCGAACCGATTGATGAACGGGAGTTAGACGTTTGCTTGATGAAAGAGGAGCAACGAGTGGTTCAGGCGCATGGGTCTATTTACTTCGAGACCCTGACCTATCGCTCTGAAGAACTGCGATCGCTGCAAGGTCAATATGTCACGTTGAGCTATGACCCCGACCACATTCTGACGCTGTATATTTACAGTCAAGCAGCAGGTGATCAAGCAGGTGAGTTTATTGGCTATGCTCACGCAATCAACATGGATACTCAAGATTTGAGCTTGGATGAGCTGAAGCAACTGAACAAAGTGCGAAGCAGTGCTAAACGTGAACATTCAAACTATGATGCTCTCCTAACGCTGGATACGCGACAAAAGCTTGTAGAAGAACGGAAGCAGGAGAAGAAGGAACGGCAGCGCTCAGAGCAGAAAAAACTGCGAGGAAAGAGTAAACAGGACTCGAAAGTGGTGGAACTGCGTAAAGAGCGAGCAGGCAAATCTGCTAGTAGTGCCGAACCGATGGAACTCCTGCCAGAAAGGGTTGCGTCCGAACAGATAAAGATGCAGGCACCTGTAACACCTGTACCTCCACAGACCCTTGAGCCTGCTGCCGCACCTCAATCAGAAGAACGGCATCAACTTGTTATTCCAAAAAATCAGACGTTGAAGAGGATTTGGTAAGGCATGACACAATCACAAGTGGCAACTCACGTTCCGGTAGAGGTCTTGTCTTCTCAGCTCGACTTGACTGAGGTGTTGACCAGAACGGCCGCGATTGAGGAGCTATTCAAAACTGCATTTATCCCGACGGATCGCACCTCGCAATATTTCAGGTGGTTAGATGAACTTCGATTGCTGAAGCAGTGTGGTCGAGTGATTGGACCCAGGGATGTGGGCAAGAGTCGATCGTCGGTGCATTACCGAGAAGAGGATAGAAAACGGGTTTCCTGTGTCAAAGCGTGGTCAAATTCAAGTTCTAAGCGGTTGGTCTCACAAATCCTCAAAGATATCAACCATGCGGCTCCGAGGGGAAAACGACACGACTTGCGCTCTAGATTGGCTGGATGTCTTGACCCATTTGGAATTGAGCTGCTGCTTGTTGATAATGCCAATAATTTGCAACGGGAGGCTTTGATTGACCTGAAACAGCTTCATGAGGAGTCGGGGGTTCCTATCATTTTAATTGGTGGGCAGGATCTCGATAGCAGCCTGCAAAACTTCGATTTGCTGACCTGTTTTCCGACCCTGTTTGAGTTTGACAGATTGAACTACGAAGATTTCCAGAAAACCCTGCGGACGATCGAGCTGGATATTCTGGCACTTCCCCAAGCCTCTAATTTGTCAGAAGGAACTCTGTTTGAGATTTTGGCAGCTAGTACTCAAGCTCACATGGGTGTTTTGATTAAAATTTTGACAAAGGCGGTTTTGCACTCGCTGAAGAAAGGGCATGGGAAGGTTGATGAGGCGATTTTGCACAACATTGCTAGTCGTTATGGTAAGCGATACATTCCTCTAGAAGCGAGAAAAAAGCCAGAGCTGGGTGAGGGATAGAAAACAGGTATTTTTGAGGGGAGAGTCTGCCGTGAGCCAGTCTGACGAGAATTTGCCCCGACTAGGGTCTGTGGAGCCTTTGGACAATGAGAGTATCAGCCATTATCTGGGGCGGTTGAGACGCTTGAAGGCAAATAGTCTGCCCTCTGCTTCTTCTCTGGGACAAGCGGCTGGCATTGGTGCAGTAACTGTTCGGTGGGAGAAGCTCTACTTCAATCCGTTTCCAACGGAAGAGGAGTTGGGAGCGATCGCCCGCTTAATTGGACTCGATACCAGACGGTTGCAGGATATGTTGCCGAGTCGAGGGATAACGTTGCAGCCTCGCCCGATTCGTCTCTGTGGAACTTGTTATGCTGAGGTGCCCTGTCATCGAATGGAATGGCAGCACAAGGATGTTGTTGCAGTTTGTCCCCATCATCCGCTGCGCTTGTTGGAGCGATGCCCCAGTTGCAAGAAGCCATTTCAGATTCCAGCTTTGTGGACAGATGGAATCTGTCATCGCTGTGGGGTGCGTTTCACATCGATGGTGAAGTATCAAGACAGAATTAAGAAGACTGGTTGAAAATGGCCCATCTATAGCATGAGTGTTGAACTCGGCTTTAGACTTGTCTGCTTTGTTCTTGGTCAGTCCTAGATGCTTGCGAGTGGCAGAAGTTTGATAACCATAAAGGGTGGTGACAGGTGCGAACGCTTCTAACTGTTTGAGCATCCACATCTGACCGACCATCACAGCACTAAACCCTTTGCCGCTTCTGGCTTTTTTGCGTCCTGATGTTAAATCCACATCTGCCCGAACATATTCATAGCGAACCTGGGCAACCGGATAGAGCCTGCATAGTTCCGACACAGATTCTGAGTTCGAGTTGACGATTGGCGCGAATTGATGGAGCTAACTTATCTTGACGACGATTAGAAAAGCGCTTCTGTCGATGAGCGCGTTTTGAGAAGGCAACCTTGCGGTTGATTCTGCGTCCTCGTCGTCCTCGTCGCATTAATCGTCGTGCATCCATGCGGTCACGAACGGTTTGAAACGGCAGCACTAAGTGAGCGGTGTAGAGCGTAAACCGCGCAGACTGAATGCCGATTCCTGAATATTTTTTGCCGGTGTCAAGCCCGACGACAATATCCTGAGCGGCATAGCCGGATGGTTCAACTGTCAACTCCACATAAAACTGACCACAATATGACCAGCGCTTGATAGCCTTGCCAGAACTGAGCCACTTTCTAGCTCGTGCTGGAGTGGTGGGCATTAACGGCTCGTGATTGGCATCGACCACTGGAATTCGCATGATTGGCATAACCCAATGTCTTGTTTAAGTCCCTTCGCTCAACTTGATTAAGATGTCTTGGCTCGCCCAACGCCTGAACCAATCAGGCTTAGAGTCAATCCGAACTAGGGAAGTATTCGGAAGTCCGTACCAAATCAAGTCTCAATGAGCTATTCACCGCTTACGTTGTCCAAATTGGTTCGGTCAACCCTCGTCCCTTTCAGGGCGAGGTTGGTGAAAGAGCCTCCTCAACTACCATCGGTTCGAGGTCATCTTCCCAAGCGATATCAGCTTTGACCCATGTGGCGCTAGGAGAAGTGGGATCGAGCCAGATAAGATAACACCATCGCCAACAGCAGCGGTGGGGAGCGAAGCTATAAAATCTGCCGATCGCGATTCCCCAGTCAGTAGTTTCGCCGTTGGATGTCCAGCAGAGGTGATCGCCATAGAGAAAGCAAGGCATCTCGACATCGGGAAAGTTAGCGGGTAAATCGCCAATAGTAAAGTCAGGCAGGGCTTGCTCATAACCCGCCGAGTGACGTTGTGGAGATGACATGGACAGTTCAAGGGTGCGATCTGGTGAAGTGGGGTTGCACTCCTGCTTAGTGAACTTGAGAGGTTCAGACATAGGATTGAGGCAGCTTGTGCAGTAGGAGCCAGTAACAGATTCTCGATCAAGGCTGCAATAGTTATTTCACACTAATGACAATAATACGGCTTTTGCCTTAGTAAGGCAATATCCCTAGATTTGAGAGATCAAAACAGGGAGCATAAGTAAGTTGCCTTACATTCAGTCAGATAAGTGCCCAAACCAGCAAAGCCACAAATCAGGGTCTACATCACAGAGGAAACCGATCGCCTGCTCAAAGCCATCGCAGGTATCAAGGATTCCTCGGTGAACGCGATCGTGAATGAGGCGATCGATCACTGGTTGGATGAAGCGGAGCAGAAGGAAATTGTTAAGAAATTTAACCTCGATCGCTTGGATGAGGTTGGATAGGAACTGCATTAATCAGCAAATTGCAATTAGAAGCGATGATGAGCTAAAGAAGGTTTTCTGAAGAAAAAAAGAGAGGTCACTGCTGATAGGAATTAGAGCAACAGATGCCAAGCTAGGACTCAATTACAGTTCGCTTTGGTGTACTCCAAGGGGTGGATGGGAACTCTCAGCAAGGAGTTATAAGCTTTTGTTCTATGACCATCGCAGATCGATCACCTGATGCTTCATCTAGTTTTGATCGCCGTCAATTCATTCAGCTTCTTCTAGCAGGTACGATTGGTTTCTGTGGTAGAGAAATACTTTTTCCCAAAGCTGCTCTTGCGGATAATGCGGTTTCTAGCTTAGATGCTTCAAGCGCAGAGTTATACCATATTTTCATCGGAGACAAACTTGCCTGGAAGGGAGGAAAACAACCAGTCACCTTCAAGTCTGGCAAGACGGATGTACTGAAAATTCCATCTGGCTGTAGTGATGGTGCCAAGCTGACAATCAAACAGACAGGGTTGGATGGAGGAGATGTAGCAGTTGTTATTCATACGCTTTACGACCCGTCGATTGATACCGATGCAGTGATTGACGCGGCTCTTGCATCGGCTCCTCTTATGGCGGGGACTCGTGATTACTGTCGAGATGCCTACTCCCAAATTAAAGCAGGAGAATACGTTACCGATCTTCATGCTCAGGACCTTTTGGACATTGTGATGAGTGGTTCGCCGGAATTGGAGAAGAATTTTAATGGCAAGCTCATCCGCGATCGCTATCAGCTTGCTAGTCAAAATTCCCGGTTGGTTGCCCTTCAAAATAAGATTGAAGAAACCGTTGCAGCTTCAGACTTGACGGATGAGAAGAAATTTCGCCTGAAAGGGATTTATCAATACGTGCGGGCAAACGAACCCCTCCCCAGTTCCGAAGATTTTGACGACCTGACCGCAGTTGATGCAATTGTACAGAACGCTAAACTGTCCCTGGCTCTGAAACAGCGATACGCGATCGCTAGTGCCCAGACCAGAGCTTTCACGGTAGATGAGGTAATTCTGGCACTGATTCAACGGAGCGACTATGTGGGTGAGGCTCAGCAGAAATACCTCACGGTTTACAACCAGGCGCGTTTAGGGCAGAAGGTTGACGATCAATATACCCTCGGCTCCCTGGACTCGCTAGTCTACTTTTCGGATATTTTGCCAGAATGCAAAACGATTTATCGGCTGGCTCGCAATCAGTTCTTTAAGCAAGACGAAGGGGCAGTTGAAGCGGACTTACAGCAGTATGTCAACACTGGGAAGAAGGCGACGAAATTAGCAACTAACTTTATTCCAACGCTGACTCAGGTTTTTGGTGCCACGGGAGTGACGGCTGGCACCGGAACTGCGATTGGTTCTCTCACAGGAGCGGCGGCAACCAATGCAACATTAGCAGCTCTGGGAGGTGGCTCGGTTGCAGCAGGTGGTATGGGAATGCTGGGTGGATTGGCAGTCGCAACAGGTGGAGCAGCCTTGGTAGGAGCAGCCGCATTGGTGTCAATCAGTCTCGTGGCGGGTATGGATGGCAGGGAACTGAGAAATTTGGGCATTGCAGCCACAACCGGAACGTTGGCAAGTGCCGCAGTTGTAGGGACGGCTTGGGCAGCGGTGAGTACGTTTAGTGCCGCAGGAAGTTTATCAGGAGCTGCTGCCATGAGTACGGCAATGGCGACAATGGGTGGCGTTAGCGTCATGACAGGTGGTGCAGCTCTTGTAGCCTTTGGCGTGGGATTGGGGGTCTGGCAGTTTGTTAAAGGCAGAGATGCAATGCCAAAGATGATTCGGCAAGTCGAGCCGCTTCTATATACGGTTATGGAACCATCAGAAAATCCGTTGACTGCTACGTTGAACAAATACTTGAGTAGTTACCGAGAAGAATTTAACGAAGCTTATATTGCTCCAGAGATTCCAGCGGATAAATTAACAGGTGTTCTGTTTGGCTTTGCACCCGTTGATCGCGACGAAAAGATTCTGGCAGTGATCGATATGAGCTTACGGAACAATGGGGAAGACGGTATTGCCTTTACCGATCGCGGCATCTGGTGGAAACACATGTTTATCTCGGAGTCAGTGCAGTATGCTGACCCGGATTATCTGTTCAAAATTAAACATCTACCGGAACCAATCTCATCGGATGAAGAACACCATATCTATGACTTAGCGTTGAAGTTGGGAATCGACTCAGTCATGACAGATTTGAAAACGCTGCAAGCCTGAAAAAATTGTATTCTCAAGCCAATACACTGGAGCCATGTTGCTGAGGGGAGCGTGATCGCGTTCCCTCAAGCAAACAAGCTCTCCAAAAACGTCTCTCCTGCCTGCTGCAAGTCTCCATCTACAGCGAAGGTCAGGGTGCGGACGTGAATCTGCTGCACTCTGGTATACAGAGGCTTTTCTAGCGGTTGCGGATAGATGAGAATTGCTTCGGAACAGCCTTGAGTGGTTGCATAGGCGATGATTTGCGCCACATCATCTGTTCCAGGAGCGGTCGGGGTTTTGTATTTAGTATCCAGTACGTAGCGGGTTTGCCCCGTGGTGATATCAACAAGCACAAGGTCGATGCTGAAAGACAGCGAACCCTCCTGGTTGATGTGAACCTGATGTTGAGCTTTAATATCCAGGTTATGAGGCAGCAGTTTTGTCGCCTGGTACGCTTTGAGCCACTCTGCGATAAACAGTTCGTAGAGTCGAGCCATGCTGACAAGGAACGGCAACATTTTGCGATTGCCCTCGGTATGGCTGGGACCACTCTGCTCTAGAAAGAAGTGACAGAGAGCATGGAGTGGCTGATAGTCCTCATTCAGGCGATGATAGAGGCGCTTGATGCAGGTTTGAGCCGTATGGGGTTCGAGTGAGACGGTGCCCTGGAGGGCGTGGTAAGCCTGTCTCACGTTCGGGAGAACTTCTGGGCTACAGGCTCCGCAGGCGGCAATTTTGCGGAGTGTCCAAAGCAGAATTTGATTGTCTTCAATGTCAGGCGTGTGCTCTTTGTAGTGGCACTTGATTTTGACTTCCCACGGTCGTTGTACCAATTGCCGTGAGTCCATGCGTCCTCGCACGAAGGTCATCCGATCGCTCTTGGGAATGTAGGTACGATACAGACCTTGCTTGGCGCGATCGCGGATACGCCGTGCCAGGATGTTCGCCAAGTAATTATAAAAGTCTTCCAGTTTGTCGAAATGGCTCAAGCCATCTAGAAAATGAAAGCTCTTGAGTTGATAAGCGTATTCCAACATGCCAAAGATGTTTGCCAGCCCCACTTTGGGTTGGAGCCGAAAGCCTAAATCGGCTGACAGTGGAATGTAACCAACCCAGCCCTGGGACGTTAACCGCCACTGTCCACCTGTGATGGGCGTGGGAAAATCAACGTCTACTACCCCTTTTCGCAAGGCACCGTTTGCACCATACGATTGCCAGAGCAGCGTTCCCAGCTCTAAGGGAATGAGGTCAATGGCGAAAAACTTTGAAGCATACTCAGTCAGTTCGTAAACGATGGGATGGGTAGCATTCATGGGCGTAATTGCCCCTCAACCTGTGCCCATCTCAGATGTTTCATCTTGTCGGACTGGTCAAAGAAGAATTCTTCCAGATACGGCTCAATTTCCAGTTGCCAGATGCTTTTGAGTTCTGCGTCGAGGTTTTCTCGCAGAAAGAAGCTGGTGCCAAGCTGATAGTGGGGATCACCAATTTGAGCGTTAATGTGCTGCAATAAACTGACGAGGTTTTCCGTAGCATAACCAGTGGCTTGGTGGTACTTTCGCAGACCTTCGTAGTTGGGCGGGACGTAGAGAAAGGCAAAACGGCGACGGAGTGCGTGATCAACCAGGGCAATGGAGCGATCGGCGGTATTCATCGTACTGATGAGACGGACATTGGCTGGAATGCGGAACTTTTTACCACTGGCGAGGTTCATCTCCTCGTCGCGATACTCTAGCAAGTACATTAGCTCACCAAACACTTGAGCTAAATTGGCACGGTTGATTTCGTCAACAATCAGCACACAGCGATCATGGCGTTGCTCAGCTTTTTCGCAAAACTCCAGCAAGCGACCTGGAACGTGAGGATATTCCAAGCCACTCTTGCCCATCTGGGGACGAATACCTTCAATAAAGTCTTCATAGGTGTAGGCAGGATGGAACTGGACAAGTTCGACAAAGCCATCACCTTCACTAACCAAATGCTTGGCGAGGCATCTTGCCAGGAATGTTTTACCTGTCCCAGGAGGACCGTAGAGCACCGCCTGACCTTTGCGCTCGATCGCTTCTACCCAACCGCCTAAAAGGCTTTCATCGAGGTAGGTGGTCGCAGCGCAAGCAGCTAGGGAATAAGGAGTATTTAAGACTTTTACTTCTTCAATATCATCATCGTCTGGGGATTCAAGATAATCCAGCAAGAGCGGCAAAGGCTCTTCAGCGATCGCTAGCAAGATAAGTGGGAAGAAGCGTTTGTAAGTCTGCGTAATCTGGTCAATTAACTGTTCTGTAGAGCGACTTAGCACGTCCTGTCGGGACAACCGCATATCGACGTGGATGTCTAACCCCTGCGGATTCTTGAGCCAATCTTTCCAATCGAGTTTCGTTTGACCGCCGCGAATACCATACCAAATGTCATCATCCGCCAGACTAGGTTCAAGTAGGGTTAGCAGGGCATCATAGTGGGTCTGGCAGTTGGTAAGGAACTGCTGACGCTGATCACCACCATACGCCCCAATATAAAAGCCGAATTCTAGCCGTTGATGGTTCATCCAGAGGAACAATTGAGCATCCTCAATGCGCTTGCCCCCTTTGAGATAAAAAGCGCCCCAGTAAAAGTCCCAGGCTCCGCCGTGGTTAAAATCATTTTTAGGAATGCGTGCAAAGAGCTTACGCTCCGTTTCCATCCGCTCAGTAATGGCTGTTGGTAGTTGCGTTGCCACCTGTCGAAATAGCTTCTGGAATGGTTCTTCTAGCTGCTGCTTAAACTCATCTCTTCGTGCAAGGTAGGTTGTTTTTCTTGGGCTGGCGTTGAGTTCTGCTAACAGTTCAAAGGTTTTTGCGGTAAAGGGGCATTGAGCATTCACTTGTAGAGGAGATATTGTCTTAGAAGGCATCGTGTCACCAAGAATTGCTTCAAAAGTTTCTGGGTTCAGGGCCACCAAGGTTCTCTGCCAGTCTTTTTGGTCAACGTCTTTGGGCGTCAGGTCATGCCAGTGAACGGGTAAGCGATGTTTTTGTCGAGGAGCATTTGGCTCAAAGTAGTAAGGACCTGTCACAGTGCCAATGCCAAGCACTTTTGTTTTGCCCTTGTTGGCGATAATGTAATCACCGGGCTTAATCTGGGCGAAAGCGTAAACTTGATTGGCTCCAGATTTATTCCATTGCCACTCTGGATGCTGGGCAATCACTTGGTCGCGACGCTTATCAAATTCTTTGCGGTCTAAGGAAGTAATATCGCCGAGTTCATCCCACTCGATCGCGATGAAACCTTGGGCACGGCATTCTTCCCACTGCCATGCGCCTTCACCCGGTGCAATCTTCCAATAACGCACATCGAAGGTGTATTTCCTCACTGCCACCAGCCAGTGGCAGAACATATCAAACAGGTCATCATCTTGCAAAGCCACATCAGGACAGATTTGGCGCATTTCGGGCGCGATCGCCTGAATCATCTGTCGTAGCCCTGTATTGATTTGCGGATAGCCAGTCAGAAGCGCGTTATAGGAAGTGTTCTCAAAGTAGTTAATGACGCGCCAGGGTTTCTTATTGACCAGCAGAAACTCGTCTGGGCGGAGGGCATTGAGAATGGGGGTTAGCATTCCCACCTGAAAGCCTTTACTGCAAGTGAGGCTGGAGAATTCAAGGCAGGCATCTCTTAGCTCAGTAGGGTCGGTGATACAGCGTTGCACAAAGTTGAAAATCGCTTGGGCGATCGCTGTCCAGTCGTAGCTTTTGCCGTCACTCTCGTACCACTTCTTTAAATTCCCTGAAATTGAAGGAGCATGGTGAATCCAGGCTCCTCTCGCCTCATTACTGTCTGTCCAAGCATGGGGCAGTAGCTTCAGCAATACGAGGTCGGTGATATCTTCACCACCGGCTAAAGTAGCTTGAATCTCCTGAAAGTTGTGGCGACCTGTTTGACGATTTTCGTCGTAAAGGCTGATGTGCTTTTGCCCTTCCGACGTGGATACAAAAGCGTTTGCAAATTCTTGGAAGAGATGGACGAATTCAGCCTTTTTACTGCCAAACATTGGAGAAGATGTCCTGTTTTTGGAAATGGAGGGAGGGTCAGGCACTCTGTTGAAGTTCAGCAAACTGCCACCGCTTAGTCTGCCCATCTTCACGGCAGAGAAGCATGCCAAACCATTCGAGTCGTTCCAGGTTTTCGGTGATCGCACCCTTATAGCGTCCACCCCCTTTGAACTGAGCGGCAATTTGTACCACTGTCCATTCGCCGCCACTGGTGCGGAGGAGATCGCGGATGGTGGCAAGTTGTTCTTTGGGTTGTTTCGGGAAGGGCTTTTGCTCAACAGGGGCGATAACGGCTTCTTCGGCTTCGACGACTCCCGCAATGACCTGCTGAGTCTGCACTTCGTTGGGTGCCTGGTAGTCGGGACGGAGCCAGCGTATCATGCCGTTGCGTTCTTCTTCGGCACGTTCGGCGTTGAGGGCAACGAGTCGTTCCAGGATGATTTCGTCGATGCCATCTTTCATCTTGCCACTGGCATGTTACAGGTCTTGCCAACTGTAGGCATCAAGGACGGCTGCATCGAGGTCATCATGAATTTGCTTGAGAGTGGAAACGAGGGCTTTGTCTTTATCTGTGATTGTTCATTGACCAAAGCAAACCATTGGTTTCCCAAAAGGGAGCACTGCAGAATTCCTACTGAAAAGCACAAGCAGCAATTGACATTGGTTCATCACATTCGGTGACACTCGGGCTAGGTGTAGCTGTGTTTGTTATTTCAGTCAAATCAGGCTTTGACTCATTTTTAGGGAGATTCATGCAGGCAATAGTGGAGAATTACTTATAGTCCAGATGCATCTTTTAAGATGGCTGAAATTGCAAATTTAGGCTGTTGGCGATTGAAGCAACGATCCCTTTTTTGCGGAGTTCACCTAAAGCTTTGTAGAAGTCTCCATCATCCAAATCCCAGCGTTCACAAAAGACGCTGACGTCGATCGTGGGATTAAGTTTGCCTGGATAGTCGATTTGAAGAGCGAAAAAAACGTAGTCTCGATCGCTGGTCAGAAGCTTGATCTGGCGGATTCGCAGGAGTTCTTCGCGATCGATTGGATAATTGGCGGAGGTTGAGCGAGTCATAGGATTCAAAAAACAAAGATTAGTACAGACAGGGAACATTTGCAGGGGTTTTTAGCCTTCCCAGACAAGTGTTCGCCAATTTGGAGGAATCACGCCGTCTCTAAGTGCAGCACTAATCATGCCTTGGTGAGCAATGCTGGATCGCAGACAGTGACAGCGGCGACAGAGCGTTCGCAGATTGGAGTCTGCGTCGGAGCCGCCTTTGGAGACTTCCAGGATGTGGTCGATGTGTACGTTCTTTAGGGACAAAGAGTTCGGTAGCTGATGCTGGCAGTATGGGCCTTGACATCGTCCTTTGTCTCTTTGCCAGATTTGTTTGCGCGTTTCGCCCCACAGTGCAGGAGGTTGTCGTTTTGCCCAAGCCATTTTCTGATCCCAATTGAAGAAGGTGTAACCGTGCCGTGCCGAACCTACGCCTAGCCTTGCCGAAGCATACCAAGTCAAGAATCAATGACTTTTAATCTCTCAAGTAACCGCGTTCTGAACGCAGAAATTCAAAACCTCGAATCGCCCGTAGCCAATCGATCGTCCGTCTGCCAGCCCCACAAGCTTGCCTGCGTCAATTGCCACGGTTTCCATTTCTTGCCTGGAGATGATGGTTTTGTCCCACAGTAGGGTGAAGGAGCAGCACCATCCAGCAGCAGCAGCGACCCGATAGCGGATATTGTGTCCGCGAGTCGCAATATTTTTGACAACGCTCATGAAAATATAGACTTCTTGCTCGATGTCTTCGCTGGCTCTGATAGGTTCTTCCGGCAGATAGCGATCGATATAAATGCGGCGGTCTTGCACCTGTAACGTGGAAGCCATTTGGCTCATCAGGCTACTTCTCCCTCGCTTCGTGTATTTGGCGGCATCGCGGAAGCAGCCAAAGATGTGAGTAGGCAGGAGATAAAGCTGTCGATCTTCAGTGATCAGAACATTTCGCTGCCATTCAGTTGGGTCGTTACCTGGCGTGCCGCCTCGCTCTTGACGTTTGCCGAATGATTCGGATGGTTGTAGGTGATTCCAGAGCAAAGGTCTGGTTCCCTGAATCAGAATTTCAGCTTTTAGCTGGTTGCCGATCTCGACTGGGTTTTCCTGGAGTGCAAGTTTACTCATAAGGTGCTGATGGGTTCGAGCAGTTGTACTATTCAACCCATTAAAGAAGGCTTTGATTGAGAGAGCAAACTTATACCCGCACGGTGCGGGAAGTTTATGAAAGTTGACGGCGATCGCTTCGGCAGATCTGCTGTCTTAGCTGGGTTGGAATTTGCTCGTAGTTCTCCCAAAGAAAGTCCATTTCAGCCAGCCGTCTGAGATAGATCGCTTCGGGTGATTGACTGCTTCTGCTGCGCTGGAACCAGCGATCAACGGTAGATTCGGAGCAGCCGCAGATGGCTGCGATTTGAGCGTGGGTAACGTTCCACTTGGCGTAGAAATTGGCTGGAGATATCTCAAACTGACACTGGCAATAGAGATTGAGCAAGGTCTGTTCTCGAACGCCTAAATTTCTTAAGCTCATGCTTGCTCCTGGGGTTGATCGCAGGCGAGAGGGGCAGGCTCTAGGTCAGACTCCCAAGCCATGTCGCTTCTAATCCAACACTGAGAGGGGCTGGACAGAGCTAGCCAAACGGTATACTTCCAGGCCCAGCTTTGTAGGTGCTGAACGGGAGCATAGTGGAGTCCAGTAATTGTGCCAAAGTCTTCAGTGGGTTGAGGCTGCCATCGGACACAATCGCCAATCTGAAATTTGGGAGCTAGGACAGTCGCTGGAAAACCTTTCGGTAAATAATCGAGCGGCATAGACAATAGATTAAGTGGATAGAAATCTGCCTACATTATGACGTAATAAATTTATGCCGTAAATGTCATTGTGGAAGATTGAACTTTCTTTAAATCGTCATGTGACAATGAAGCCCGACTTGAGCAGTAGGGTCACATGGCGGAAACTAGAGAGGTTCGGGGCAAGCTTCCTAAAGACTTGAAGATTGCCTTTGAGGTCGCTTGTGCACGAATGGAAACCACACAGGCAGCGGCGTTAGAGGAGGCGATTCGGGATTGGCTAGTCAAGAAGGGGGTGCCGACAAGCGATCAGGGCATCTAAGCAGTACCTAGATCAGAGGATGTGTACTGGATACAGGCCCTCCTGTAGCATTGACTATTTGTGTATGTCTAAGTAAGTGTCCACAGAAATGGTTTGCTCCCGATTCGATCGCCTGATATCGATAAACCTCTTTGCCGTCGGGTAGAAGCCTCTGATATCGAATCACCGATTCAGTTAATGTTGTTTTAATTCAGTTGATGTTGTTTTATTGGTGGAGTCTTTCCATGTCAGACCTTCAATCTCAATTCACTTCCTCTGAACTGAAGGAATGGCGGCAAAGTCTTGAGGAAGCGGACCGTCACAATATTTTTGTCACTGTCGAGCGTGTGACTATGAGTGGGTTGCCTCTAAACCGGAAGCTTGCGTTTGGGGCAGCAAGAGCGCAGGGCTGATCTATATGATAAGAGAAAAAAGGGAAAACCCTTATCTCTCCGTTAACCGCTTTGAATATCATTCGCAGCCGCAGCGAATTCACAAGGGTTTCAGCATTATCCTTTTTTCAATAGATCAGCCCTGCAGCAAGAGCGTGGAACACATTGCCTGTTGACAGTTTCCAGATGGTTGAGGCAGGCTTCATTCATCGACCGTCAGAATCTTGAGCCATTAGTAACGATACATCGACTTCCGCGAAGACTTAAAGTGCTGGAGAAACGTTTAAAGGTAACGCTGATGATGGGCGGCAATGAATCCTCACCGCCTGATCAGGAGTGATTTGATCGAGGGAAAGAAGATGATTGAGCCAGTAAATTAAAGCAGCCTCCAGAAAATGATCCTCAAGCTGCTAGTTTTTATGGTCTAGGTTACAGAGAGAGAGATTGAACGCCCACCGACTAGTGGGTCATTTGGCATGAACATTGCCACTTTCTGCTGAGTCTGCCAACCTAGAGGAAACCGATTCTGAAGGGTCATGACTCGTCGCCAGAAACAACCTCTACGCCTGCTGGGTGCTGAAGAACAGCAAGAACTTGAACGCATTGCTCGTGCCACCAGCGAGTCCGCAACCCGTGTAGCCCGCGCCAAAGCGCTCCTAGCTGTGGCCCAAGGACACAGTTACACGGCAGCCGCGCTCAAGCGAGTTGACGATGCTCTGGCGATGCAGTTGCTCAGGTGGTTGCTCGATTTAGCACAGAGGGATTGTCTGCCTTAACCTCACGTCATGGCGGCGGCGCGAAAACTCAGTATCAAGCTCAACAACGTCAGCAGATTTTAGCCATCGTGCAGCAAGCGCCAGAACTGGCAGTCGATGGGGTCTCTCATTAGTCACTGTCGAGCCTACAGCGCTTGGATCTGTTACTCAACCTCTATTTCCATAGGAGTATCGGTTTGATTGACAAACCCAACTGGCACATATGTTGTCTGATTTTTATTCAAGAAGCGAAAGTTTGAGTTAGAAATAATGATGTGCCATGTGTAGTTAACGTATCTAGCTATGTGCAATTTGAAACATTGTAGTAAGCTAGTACGCAACTGAGCCTCACCGCTCCACATGACCTACATTCATGAAACGTGTTTTATTATGAGCGATCCAACGAACTCTCGTGAAGAAGCGTTCGCTACAATTGTGAAACTCCGTGAGAAGTATGGTGATCGAGCGAAACATATTGATGACGCGAACGAAGCTAAGACACGGGTCATCTTAATTGACGAAATTCTTAGAGCGATCGGTTGGACCAGCGCAGATTTCAATCCTGAAACGCCTGCTGGAAGAGGCTTTATTGACTATCTCTTGACCATCGATAACGTTCCGCACGTTGTAGTTGAAGCAAAACGAGTTGGACACACCTTTCGATCACCCGCTTCGCAAATGCATGAAAATGACTACGCACTGAGCTACTTTCGTCGCGCGTATGGACGTGCCATTGCAGGGGTATTAGAGCAAGCAACCACCTATGCCCACGAAAAAGAGGTGCCATTTGCAGTCTTGACAAATGGAGCCGAGTGGCTTCTCGTTCAAGTAATTCCTCCACCTGGAAAAGATGTTGAGGGTCTACGAGGCTTCTACTTTGGTAATTTATTATCAGACAACTCAAACTTCAATCTATTTTGGGAACTACTGTCGAAACCATCAGTAATGCAAGGCGCGTTGGAGGAGCAACTTGCACAATTAAATTCGACACCTGTACAGGAGAGTTTTACGATTCGTTCTGAATTCGGTGAATTTCGTTGGAAACGACCTAAGTCGAATCAGTTCTTGAGAGATTTCTATCATCGATTTTTCGCAGAGATCACGGATTCTGGTCGTCGTAAAATGCTAGAAAAATGTTTTGCGACTGACTCTCGATTAGACCAGTATCAGGGTGAACTGAAGCGAGCGTTAAGAGACACAGCGCCTGGCTTTCTTCCTGAAGACACACAAGATATTTCACCCGAAGAAGGGGAAGAGTTTTTACTCGAGGAAACAGGAGATCAAGCAGGGCGAGTGATTTTAGTCACAGGATCAGTTGGATGTGGCAAATCCACTCTAGTCACTAAAGTTTTGGTCGAGGCAAAACGAAGAAGGCAAGACAATCTAATTGTTCTGAAAGTTGATTTGATTGACGAAGTTGCTTACGATCAACGAGATATTTCTCCTACACTTTGGCGATATATTTCAGAAGAATGGAAGAAAGCAGAACCGGACTCCTACAATCTGAATAATCTACGCAAATATTTTGCGAGGGAGCTGGCAGAACTAAAAGGTGGTGAGTTTTCTGATGTGTTTCAGATTGATGGAAATGCCTATACTCGCCACGAAGCCGAACGATTAAGGGAACTAAAACAAGATTCACTCGCCTTCTTCTCTCAATGTTGGCGTTATTACAAACAGAAGCATTACGGGATTGCATTGATTATCGACAATGTAGATCGAGCTTCCGAAGAATATCAAGAGCAGGTTTATGCTTTCGCAAACAAGCTTGCTAGCAGGACTGGAAGCACTATCATCATCACAATGCGAGAATTCACTTTCTTTCGTGGTCGCGAAAGTGGATTTTTGGATGTGCGATCGCAGGATACCATTTTGCACTTGCAAACACCAAACCTAGAGCAATTATTGTCAAAGCGAATCCGATACATTCAAGAGCATATGCTCGAAGACTACCGAGTTTCACAATGGAAAAAATCTGAGAATTGGGAATCTTTCAAGGATGCTGCACAAGAACACGCCAATATGCTCAAGCAGACCTTTCTGACATCTGATACAGGTCGTGACATCCTGAGCTTGCTTGCTGCGATTTCGTGGCACGATGTTCGATATTTTTTAGATACACTGCGTCGTCTTCACTCACAATTGGGCACCAGTCCTGATTCTTGGAGCGTGACTGATGTTGTCGCTGCTCTTATGACTGCTTCGGACGTTGATCGCTCATCCGCAGTATTGTCAAATATCTACCGTCCATCTTATCCAAACTATCAATGCTATTTCCTGAAAATTCGCGTTTTACTGATGCTAGTCTATAGTCTAAAAAGTGGTGAACTGCGACGAGGAGTTACATTACAAAAGATCCTCGCCTTTACTCGTTTATATGGATATCAAACCCGATGGGCAGAACGCGCAGTTGAAGAACTCGTCCGAGAACGCTACTTAGAATGTTTAGAGGCACCTTCGGCAAGTGATTATACAAAAAACTATCGGCTTTCAGAATCACACTCGTTTCGAGCGTCTCCGTTGGCGGTTGTTTTAGTTCAGCGCATTGTGGATCATCCTATTTACTTGTGCTTAATTGGGAATGATTTACCATTTTACAAAACAAAAGCCTTTGAGCGCTATAAAGAAACGCTGAGTAGCGTTATCGAAACGCTGGATGACTACCAGCTTGAACGAGACGCACTTGATTTAATCACTGACACGTACCTTGGTAAAGTTGTGGCACTTTATCTATCGCAATCATTTGATATCGAGCAACCACCTATAGGATTTATCAAGAATTTACCAGAAGTTTCCACAGCCGAACGTCAACTTCAGCAAATTATAGAGAAGCTTAAAATTTATGGTGGTTCGGAAGAGATTCCTGAAAGTGGCGTAAGTCCGATTCAACAATCTTTGTTTTCTGAGAATTTAGGCGGACAATCCTCGTTGTTCGATCAGCGTGACACACAAGCGATAGCAAATCTTCTAGCTCGAATTCCTATTCCAGAAAATATTACTGAGGTTAGAATCGATCGCTCTGAGCAAGGGGCACTTATCTTCTGGGCACTGGTGTTTCTTCTGGTATCAGGTAGACCTTTAAGCTCAGGTGTTGAAATAACGGATGTAATCAACAAATTCCTAGTGGACGATCACCACCAAAAATTTCCCAATAACATCTCAAGGGCGCTAAGAAGTCCAGTACTACAATCTCAACAATGGCTAATCACCAGCGCGAAATCGCATTCGCGATATAAACAATTTGGATTGGTGAAGGATTGGCAGAAGTACTGGGAGAGATTTTTTAACGAACCTGCACCGCAAATTGATTAATGATGTAGAAAAGGGTTTGGGTTTAATTCAACTCCTTCAAATTTGTGTTTAACCTAGGAATGCTCAGAGCTAAAGTTCGCATTGAGGTTGATTGACCTAAGGCTGTGGCTGCGAGTAAGTATGTCGTTTGGTAACCATTTGGACGTTGATCGGGTCAAACTAAGCCGGATAGTCGCCCGCCCGACTTAGTTTGACCCGACCCATATATGTAGCCTCTGCAAAGTTGCAGACACCCATCCTCTTCGTGAGTTAAAACTGGCATGAGACTCTGTGTTCAGAACTAATTTTCAAGGCTGATTAGGAGCCTTATTGCCAGATCAGGCAGAGTTGTTTTAAGTTTTGTCCTGTTCGTCATCCATCATCTTTATGAATTTCTTTCAATCAGCTCAAGAAGTAACCGCTGCCGCTCAAAAGCTGGTTCAAGAAGGCGTGAAGGATTTTGGGGATTCGATTGAGGAAGCTAAGAACACAGCAGCAGAACTGAGTACTCTTGGTTCCGCAACCATCGAGCAGTTCAAAAACGCGTCGTTGGAGCAGATGCAGCAATCCTCTGCAACACTCGATCAAACGGTTAAGACAGTTAATGCCAACACGTTAGCGTTGTCTGCCTCAGGTGCCGCAAAGGTTGAGCAACTGAAACAACACGCTCACGACGTGACCCAACAGGGACTTGAAACGTTGGGCGACACCCTGGATCAGGTTAAAACCAAGACTCTGGAAATCGGAATCTCTGGAGTGGTGATCGCCGAGGCACTCAAAGACTTGCCTCAAACAGCTGCGGAGTTGGCACGCGATATGCCGAAGATTGCCTATCGGTTGCGAAACCGAGCAGGGTTACGAACTGGAGATGCCCCTCGCTCAGATGCCGATGTGCTGAAGTTGTTTGAGAAGATTCCGGGCACTTCCAAACTAGGAGCCAACGAAACCAAGATTCGAGAGTTTTTAGCCGACAAGCATGGGAGCCATATCCATTCCCGGAAACAAGGGGGATCGAACGGAGCGGATAATATCTTGTGGGAGATCGGAGCTGACAATATCCGGCGTGGTGCTAGAGCTATGACGGGAGGTGAGCAACTCTACATTCGTTTTTACAATGCAATAGATTCGATTGTGAAAAACTCACCGACGATCGCGAAGTTAGGACTGACCGCAACGGGGACAGCGATTTTAACTCAAGCGGTGGTGACTGCCGTGTCCTACGCACTCGACCTCTATCGGGGAGAGATTACAGTGGAGGAGTTCCGTGACCGCATTCTTGAAGCAGCCATGAGTGCTGGGATTGCAACGCCCATCTTTTTCTTGATCTTCATCGTTGTAATTGCCCTCTTTCCTGAACTGGCGCTGCTGCTCTCTGCCCCAGCGGTTGTGGCGGGATTCAACGCACTCTTTGGCATTGGAATTGCAGTTCCAATCATTCAATCCCTCATCCGACACCTGGAGGCAGGTGGTTTTGGCGGCGAGATTTCAGAGGGGTATCAGAACCTGATGGGAAATAATCAGTAAGGGTTTCAGCCCTTTACCAGTGAAATCTCGGCATCAAGGAGTTCAGCACAACAGACCGTTGAATCGGCGGGCAGAGCTTTCTCGCTACGTTGTAAGCTCTTCATCAGAGGTCATCTACATCCTCACACCACAAACAACACAATCAAGGTAGTTTTAATCATGGAAGCATCGACAACAATCAGAAAAATGATGGCAGGAAACAAGATAATCGTGCCATCGTACCAACGTGCATATTCATGGGATACTCCCGCTGAGAAGGTAGATAAGACTACCCACACTGATGTATTCCTAACAGATTTAGAAGAATATTGCAAAAGCAATACGAGTAGCCCCTATTATTTCGGTCACTTTCTATTTGAGGAAAAAGATAGCTTTTTCCACGTAATAGATGGACAACAAAGACTTACAACAATAGTCATTTTTCTATCTGCTCTGTTTACAAAACTGAAAGTACTTAGAAACCTGACCGAGGATGAAGAAATTTGCTATGAGGATATGGTAAGACGGCGTGGCACAATACGCTTCTCCACTGTAGATTACGACAATCAGTTATTCATTGATTATGTAATAAAGCAAACGAAAATCGATAAAAATGGGCTTGAAACTGAGTCAGTTCGCCGTATTGTAAGAGCCTTTGATTTCTTTAAGCAACAGCTGTCGAGTAAATCTGAAGAATATTTGACAACAACGCTCTCTATCATCAGCAACTCAACTTGCACAACTCATCCAGTGAAGAATGAATCTGAAGCAATTCAGATGTTCATATTCCAAAACAATAGAGGGAAAAGACCCTCTAACCTGGAGGTTGTCAAAGCTCAATTTATGTACAATGTCCATCTGTACAGTGACGAAGACAAAGACGTTCTTATAGAAGAGATTAAAAATCGGTTTGAAAAAATCTACAAATCAATTGCTTCGATAGAATATCGAATTAGTGAAGATGATGTTTTACTTTACACGTTAAAAGTATACTTTAACTCGCTTTGGGAAACCAACGCACTGGAAAGAATAGAAAAGAAGCTGTTAGAAGAAAATAAAATTAATTTCATCAGAGAGTTTACACAGTCACTCGCGATAAGTTTTGAGCATCTATCTATATTCTTTGGTAAAGATGAACGTGAAAATTTTTCCATACATTCTCTGATAACACTCGGTGGCATAGCCATTTCTCTACCATTTATCATAAAAGCATACAAGTTTGGTTTGCAGTCTAATGATATAGGAGAGCTATGTGCATCCTTTGAGCATCTGGTGCTTCGCCACCGCCTAATTGGAACTCGTGCTGATATAACCTCAAGGATCAATGGTGTATTCGAGAAATTTACACAAAGCAATAAAGAGATTCAGCCGATAACAGCACGAATAGAATCGATGAAGACGGCATCAGAATGGTGGTGGTCTTACTGGAATAATGATTGGCTAGAAAAATCAATTCAAGGTGGAATAAATCCTAAAATTGCAAAACATCTTCTCTGGAAATACGAGGGTTATTTAGAGAAGCAAGGACATGAAGGCTATACCCCAAAAAGGTTTGATAGCATCGAGAAGCCTGAGTTGGAACACATTGCCCCAACCACTGAACCGTCAGAAAGACCACATGGCTATGGTGAGTATGATGAAGAATTCAGGAATCAATACCTTAATTGCCTAGGTAATTATCTGTTGTTGTCCAAATCACACAATTGTGCGGTCGGAAATGTTCCGTTCTCAAAGAAGCTAGAAACATATAAATACAACGAACAGCAAAGAGAAGTTCAGACATTAGTTTCCGAAAACGGGGTATGGAACAAGGAGGCCATACAGACCAGAAAGGCGAAGATTGTCCGTTTCATTTTGGAGAAATGCTGATTTGAGAAGCTGCGGGAAGTACCATATGACAGACCAAATGCAGGGTCATGTTCTAGACGTGTGGAGCGGTAGCTAAATGAGTAATCTAAACTCGTAGCGATTGATGAACAGACCAATGACGACATCATGCAACCATTCTGATGCGCGAAAAGCAAATGGTTTTGCGAGCTAATCGTTTAATCCGAGTTCGCAACGTTAAATGCTTGCGCTCAATCGTTTGAGTATTGGCTTTGCCAACGGTATGAAACAGAGGATCGGTATGTCTTTCATACACACCCCAACCATCGGTGTAAAACTGAGTGATGCCGAAAGGTTCCAACAAGGTTTTCAGTTCGAGAAACGCTTCATCTCGATGTTCCGCTAACATATACGCCAGCACTTCCCCGGTGTTGTGGTCAACGGCGTGCCACAACCACCGTTGATGCTGCTTGGAACCCACAAAACTCCACATTTCGTCAAGCTCTGCTTCTACATCTTCCCACTGGCAAAGCCGGATCATCGTTTGGTTCGGTTTTAGTTTCAACAGTCGGGCTTCATTGACCGCTTTCAACTGAGGACTTTTTTTGAGATTTTCAATCACCGTACCCCCAACTAAAAGGCAGCGTGTGTCTATGGTGTGGACACGCCAAACCCACCTAAGTGCTGCTTTCTGATCGCCTAAACCCCCGCTATCAAAGACTTCGCAGCTTCACCAGAGCAAGAGTATTAAGCCGATAGCTACAAAGAAATTTAGGCAAAAATTAATGTCTTTGAGAATTACCAAAGTGGTGGCGCAAATTTTGTCTGCCCAAAGCGCATATAAATAGTATTTGAGAGTTCTAGCTTGAATATCTTTGGTTATAATAAGTACTCATGAACCACTGATGGTGTATTTTCCATAGAGTGTCAGTAGAGTGAAGGCATCTAGAACAATGTCTACCAAGGGCGAACAGTGAGAAACAGATAGAACCTCTTTTTCAGATTATTGATCAGGAAGTTTTCTGCAAGGGAAGCGCCACTCAGGACAACTAGCATCATGAATGCCGCTGATGCATCGTTGAAGATGGCATCGAAAATCATGCCTAAGTTGGCACGGTGGGGGTGAACCCCCGGTTTAGCCACGGGTAGATCAGGTGCAATGACCACCTACGGGTCACGGGTAAGCTAGCTCGGATCGAACTCATAGAGAAGATGGTGCTGTCGTGGTATCCCCATACTGACAGGTGTCGCGTGAAAGCCTCTTCAAACACCTTCCAAGATCTAAACAACAGCGGTGAAACCGATGGGACGAATTTTTATCTGGGCTGGACAAGGAAGCACCATTGATAGCGAGATTGATACAGAATTCCTGGGGCGGATACATAAGCAGAGCGCTAGAGAACTGCGACAGCAAGGCTTTTCGGTTCTAGAAGTGCCGATCGGACTGAGTTTGCCCAAGGCGATCGCCTGGATTAATATACGGGCACAACCTGGGGATGTCGCCTTAGCGCTAGAAACTGATACCTTCCCCAGTTCTAAGGTCCGAGGCACCCGCATTTTTTATATCGCCAACAACGCTGAACGATGTACCCAAGCTGAACAAGTGTTGCAATCAGTGGCGCAGCAAGTCCCATTTCTTGTTAGCCGCGGGGTTCAACCCGATACGGCAACGGAAACCGGTAGTTTGGCTTTCACTCGTCAGATCAAAATCCCTTCCCTGGTCTTAAGTCTCGGCTTTGTCACCAATCTTGAAGACCGGACTCTAATTCTTGAGCGCTCCCCCCAATTCGCGCACGGCATTTTTGAGGGTTTGTTGCATTGGAGTCGCCGTTTATCCGAGCGGGGCATTGGTTTGCCCTTTCCGCCGCTTCAGATCAGTGTCAACGGACAGATCTGCGATGAGGCAGGCATCCTGGTCGAAGGCAATGCTTATGTCCCTGCTGATATCGTGGATCAATGCGTCATTGACATCACCCTTGCAACTACAGTGCGGTTGCTCAACTACAGGGGCATCGCCTACATCCGTGCCATTGACCTGCGCGAAGCAGGTGTCTTTGTTGGTTGGGATGTCGAGACGCGTACAACACTGCTGCAGACACTACTGTCCTTTGAGCCGGAAGCCTTGGGCGACATCATCGGTCTTGGCTATCTCCTACCGTCAGACTATGAAGTGTTTCTGAAGCAGGTTAACCCCGAAGGGTTACAAAAGTTTCCCGACATCGCCCAACTTTATCAAGAAGAAGCCGCGATCGAAGGCATCAATCCTGACGTTGCCTTTACTCAAGCCTTATTAGAAGCCAACTTCTTTGGTTTTAGCGGTTGGTTAGAACCAGCTCAAAACAATTTTGGCGGTCTAGGCTCAACCGGCGGCAGTAGCGAATTTGCTAGCTTTCCAAGCGCCCGCATTGGAGTCCGAGCTCATATTCAGCACCTGAAAGCCTATGCGAATGAGGAACCGTTGGTGCAGGAAGTGGTTGATCCACGTTTTCGCTTTGTTACCCGGGGCGTGGCACCCAGAGTGGAACAGCTCAGTCGGCGGTGGTCAGCCGAGACTGAATATGGCGAAAAGATTCTCGCGATTCTCAGACGCTTGTATGGGTCGGCGGGTTTACTTTAGCGGCGCGATCGCCTGTATCAAGTGCTCCACCACTATTTCAATCTTGACACGAGGTTCCCGGTGCAGGTATGCCTCAAACCAAGCAGAAAGCATGGGTAAGAAGCAAATCACTTCCCTAGAGTCCAAGCAGCTTTGGCATTGAGTTCAGCGTCGCCCCTTCTGGTGCAAAAATACTCTTTATTGGACAGTCTTTTTTAGTCCCTTGCAGTCTTACTAGCAGAAACAGGCCTTTATTTCTGCAAATGGGCATGATGACGAAGGGAGGTGCTTGTGCCAGACTCAACGAGAGCAAGCTATTAAATCTTCTTATGACTGCTACGCAATCAACGCCAGAGCAGGGACAACTGGTTAGAGTCCGGCAACGACAGTATGTGGTGACGGATATCCGTCAAACTATGTTACCCACTAGTCCCCTCTTACCGAAAGCGACATCGCCTCAAAGCCTGGTCTTGCTCTCCTCCATTGAGGACGATGGGCTAGGAGAGGAGCTTCAGGTAATTTGGGAGCTAGAGCCTGGGACGCAGGTGTATGAGCGAGTAGAGTTGCCGCAGCCTACAGGTTTTGATGATCCGGCTCGCTTGGATGCCTTTCTTGATGCCGTGCGTTGGGGTGCTTCTTCTTCGGCGGATATTCGCACGCTTCAGGCTCCCTTTCGTAGTGGCATTGACATTGAGGATTACCAACTTGACCCGGTAGTAAGAGCGATCCAGATGCCTCGCGTCAACTTGCTGATTGCGGATGATGTGGGATTGGGGAAGACAATCGAAGCAGGGTTAGTCGCCCAAGAACTGATCATTCGTCATCGCTGTCGCCGGATGCTAATTGTCTGCCCGTCTTCGCTGCAAGTGCAGTGGCGCGACCAGATGCGGGACAAGTTTGGGTTGGATTTTCGTATTGTCGATAGTACCTTGATGAAGGAACTGCGGCGGCAGCGCGGCATTCATGTTAATCCCTGGATTCACTTTCCTCGCCTCATCACCTCGATCGACTTCCTCAAACGAGATCGCCCCCTGCGGCTATTCCGAGAAGTGTTGCCAGCAGAAGGTGAATCCCTCTATCCCCGTCGCTTTGATCTGCTGATTGTCGATGAAGCGCATAATGTGGCTCCCTCGGGCAGTGGGCAATATGCGATCGACTCACAGCGAACGGCCACTATTCGCCTGCTGGTGCCACACTTTGAGCACAAGTTATTTTTAACTGCCACTCCTCATAATGGCTATCCAGAGAGCTTTACAGCCTTGCTCGAACTGTTGGATGCCCAGCGATTTGCGAGAGGGGTCGAACCGGATCGCAACCAGCTGCAAGTGGTAATGGTGCGGCGCTTGAAGCAGGAGATGAAAAACTGGGATGATTCGCCCATGTTTCCCGAACGGAAATTGGCGGCGATCGCGGTTGATTATCCTCAGACAGAACGTCAGGCACATGCGTCCTTAAAGCGGTATACAGAACTGCGAACGAAGGGTGCTAATGACAGCCTTGAAAAGTACGCTACTGAGTTTGTCTTGAAGCTGCTCAAAAAACGGCTGTTTTCCTGCCCACAGGCATTCCTCACTACCCTGACGCAACACCAAGAGTCTTTATCGACCGCGCGTCGTCGGCAAGCTAGCAGCCTGAGCGCAAAACCTACCGAAGGGATTTTGCGGCGACAGGTGGAGCAGGTAGAAGAAGAATTTGCTGATGATGCGGTGTATGAAGCCGTTACAGATGAGTCAATCAGCCACACCAGTCGTCTGTTTCGGGCACTGGCACCGGAAGAACAAAGCTTGCTGCGGGAGATGCTCCAGTGGGCGGAAGTGGCAGCTCGACAGCCCGATGCTAAGGCAACCCAACTGCTTGACTGGATTAATGCCACGATTCGTCTCAAGGGGCAGTGGTCGAATGAGCGAGTGATCATCTTCACCGAGTATCGGGCAACGCAGAAATGGCTCTATAACTTGCTAGCAGCCGAGGATTTGGTGCAGGGTGATCGCCTGCTGACGCTCTATGGTGGCATGAATTCCGACGATCGTGAAGTGGTTAAAGCAGCCTTCCAAACGCATCCCGATGTGTCTCCAGTACGGATTCTGCTCGCGACCGATGCGGCTTCGGAAGGTCTGGACTTACAAAACTTCTGTTCCCGCTTGATCCACTATGAGATTCCCTGGAACCCTAACCGGATGGAGCAGCGGAATGGGCGGATCGACCGTCATGGGCAGCGAGCGACCGAAGTACGGATTTATCATTTTGTGGGCAAAAGCTACCAGGAGCAAGCAACGAGCGGGATTCGTCCCGGTGATTTGGATGGGGATTTAGAGTTCCTGATGCGGGCGGCGCTCAAGGTGAACAACATTCGAGAAGACTTGGGTAAAGTCGGTCCGGTGATTGCAGCCCAGGTAGAAGAGGCGATGTTGGGGCGACGGGCGACACTGGATACTGCCAGGGCTGAGCAAGAATCGGCACCTGTGCGACGAATGCTCAAGTTTGAACGCAAGGTGCGAGAGCAAATTGAGAAACTGCGAGAGCAGTTACAGGAAACACGGCAAAACCTGCGGTTGACTCCGGAGAATATTGAAGCGGTCGTGCGGATTGGCTTGGAGTTGGCGGATCAGCCTCCGTTAATCGAGGCAACGGTTGAGGGGTTGCAGGGCCCAGTCTTTCATTTGCCCCCACTGAAGAGTAGCTGGGCTGTCTGCGCTGAGGGGTTGGAGCATCCTCACACCAAAGAAATTCGCCCGATCGTCTTTGACCCAGAGGCATCACATGGACGCGATGACGTGGTGCTGGCACACCTAAATCACCGTTTGGTGCAGATGTGTTTACGGTTGTTGCGGGCAGAGGTCTGGTCTACAGAAGGCAGGAAGCAATTGCATCGAGTGGCTGCCAGAGTGGTGTCCTCGAAGGCGGGTTTAGAAACTCCGGCGGTGGTCGCGTATGGACGGCTGGTGATTCTGGGTAGCGACCAGCAACGACTGCATGAAGAAGTGATTACGGCTGGTGGGGTGCTGAAGGAAGGACGCTTTAGCCGTCTGGGGGTGATGCCCCTACAAGCGGCGTTAGGGGCAATTTCTGCGGGTACAGTGCCCGCAGTCATGCAACAGAAGTTAGCAGGACTGTGGGATAAATATGCCGAGTCACTCATGCAAGCGTTGGTGGTGAGGCAGGGAGAACGAACGACGAGCCTGCAACGGGATTTGCAGAACCGAGCAGAGAAAGAGATTGCTGACATTACTGCCATCCTCACTGAATTGCAAACAAGCATTCTCAAGGAATTAGATGAACCGCAGGTGGAGCAATTGACGCTCTTTAGTACGCCGGAGCGAGAGCAGTTTGAGCGGAATATGAACAGCCTCAAAGCCAGGGCAGAGCAAATTCCACAGGAGATTGAACAGGAAACGAGTCTGATCCGGAAGCGGTTCAATGCCCCCACAGCTCGACTGTTTCCTCTGGCGGTTACATTTCTAGTTCCCCAAAAGTTAATTCGCTACTAAGTCATCCTTGATAATTGTCTTGCTTCTGGGAATTCTAAGCTTGTAAACTTTCCTCCCAGCATTTGGGACTTTGCTATGGTATCCAGTCCAAAACCACATTTTGAATTAAGAAAGCTATCAGGTTTTCCTCGCACACTCTTTGAGTTTAGACAGTATGACGGTGGTAAAACGCTCGTCGTGATCTTGCTGTTGATTGCAAGCGTTTATTTCTTAACTGGATTTTGGGGCTTTCTAGTGGATCACAACGCTTGGTTACATAACTGGATTTATCCACCTCAACCAGTGATAGAGGCACCTCAAAATCTTTGGTGGGACCCATTAGGTGTGTTTCATAAGAATTCGATCACTCAGGCATTTACTAGTGTTGCTAGCTATGCTGATATGTTTTTCAGGATATTCATTTTCCTCTGTGCATTCTGCCTTGCATGGGCAACTTTCGATCCTAGAAATATCGAGGGGTATGCAATGGGGGTTTTCAATACTTTCTTGGGTGGAGCATATGTCTTATCCCCTACAGATTTAATTCCTGATGTATTGCCCGTTATCGGTACTCTCGATGATACAGTGCTTGGCGTTGGTATGGTGATTTTGGGCGTTTCAGGTTGGTATCGGAGCAATATTCGAGATGCAAAGACAAAAACGGTTTTAGAGTTAGTGGATCACGGTAACACTGAGCGGGCTTTGCAACTGTTACTTGAAGACAAAGGAATTTCAATTAAGGTACAGGGATCATCTGGATGCGATCAACGTTCAGATTGAAGCTCTCTAATCTCAGTACTGAGACGCTCTAAAGCATCACGAAAACAAACCATGAAAATCGCAACCTACAATCTTCGGTGTGGGGGCAAAGCCAACCGACGTGTCCACTGGACTCAACTTTTTGAGGTGGCAAACCCAGATATCTTTCTGGTTCAAGAAACCTGCCCCCCTGAACAATACGTGATCAGCCGCTTTTGGGAGGCTCATCAGCAGCAGGTGCAGTGGGCAAAGGTGGGGAATAATGCGTGGGGCAGTGCCGTGTTCGTGCGATCGGGAATCGTCAACCGCATTCCTGTACCGGATTTTGAGGGGTGTGTTGTGGGTGTGGAAGTGGAGGGCTTTGCCTGGTCAGCCAACCAGGGACGAAAGCTCCGCATCTTCAGCATCCATACGCCTGCACCCTATAAACCCTCAGTCAATCGGGTACTTGACTGGATTGGGAGTCTTCCTGATGACGGTGATCTGATCATTGGGGGTGACTTTAACCTAACGGTTGGAGTCCGTCATCCCAACGAAAAGCAACAAGATCAGGATCTGTGGTTGCTGGAGCGACTGCGAAGAGAGTTTGGCTTGATAAGCTGCTGGCAAGCCGCAAACCCCAACCGCGATCTTCCTCAAACCTTACGCTGGAGTCGAGATCAAGCAATCCCCTACCACTGTGACAGCATCTTTGTTCCGGATGCCTGGTATCGTCACTTGGATCAATGTGAAGTGCTAGCTTCGCCTCTGTGGAAGGAGTTGAGTGACCATAATCCGGTGGTGGCAACATTTTCTGAGGAGCCAGTCCCTTCATTTCTGCCGACTGCTGTGCCTGCGTCTGCTGCGATTCCGTCTATCCTGCCATCTTAACCATCTATGTCTACTGCTCGTCACCACGCTGAATGGCTTTCTCTGGTTGAAGCATCAGGTCCGTTTCTGAGTCTGCCTGTGCTACTCAAGACGTTTCCGTCAGGATTGGATGCTCATGAGCCGGAGCCTTTGAAACTGTTGCGATCGGCCTACGAAGAATGGCAGGACAGCCAGTTTGGACTGAAGCCGGAGCTAGCAATCCATCGGGCGTGGGTGGAGTTTGTGCTGAAACAAACGCTGGAGTTGCCGGAGGAAGTGTTGCTGAGTGGGCAGCAGATGCCACCAGGATTGAGTGTGGCAGTTGCTGAACAAAACGAAACCTTACGCCCGGATTGGGTAGTGGTGAATCCGGCAGGGACATCAGAGGCTGGAAAGCCTCGGTTACTGGTGCAACTTGTGCCATCAGGGCAGGATTTAGAGAAGCCGTTGAAGGGATCACGATGGGCGGCGAGTCCGGCGACACGAATGATGGAGTTGCTGCACGCCTGTAATGTGCGGTTGGGGCTGGTGACGAATGGCGAACACTGGATGCTGGTGAATGCGCCGAAGGGAGAGACAACCGGGTTTATCTCCTGGTACAGCATTCTGTGGGTAGAGGAGCATCTGACGCTGCGGGCGTTTCGGAGTTTGTTGGTGGCGCGGCGGTTCTTTGGGGTCGAGGACTCCCAGACGTTGGAGGCGTTGCTGACCCAGAGCGTGGCGGATCAGCAGGAAGTGACCGACCAGTTGGGCTATCAGGTGCGGCGGGCGGTGGAGGTGCTGGTGCAGGCGATCGCTCGTCTCGACCAGGACCAAAACGGAACCTTGCTGAGGGACATCGCCGAGTCTCAGCTTTATGAGGCGGCGCTAACGGTGATGATGCGGCTGGTGTTTCTCTTTTGTGCGGAGGAGCGAGGCTTGCTGCTGTTGGGCGACCCGATTTATGACGAGCATTATGCGGTGTCTACGTTGCGGGAACAGTTACGATCGCACGCGGATCTGCATGGGGAGGAAGTGTTGGAGCGACGATCGGATGCCTGGTGTCGGTTGTTGGCAACCTTTCGGGCAGTGTACGGCGGCATTTTTCACGATACGTTGCAGCTTCCAGCCTATGGCGGCAGTTTGTTTGACCCCGATCGCTTTCCGTTTCTAGAGGGGCGAGAGCAGGGGACGCATTGGCAGGAAGCGAGTGCTGACCCGCTGCGGATCAATAACCGGATTGTGTTGCACTTGCTAGAGGCGTTGCAAATACTGCAAATTCGAGTGCCGGGTGGTGGCGTGGAGCCGCGTCGGTTGTCGTTCCGGGCATTGGATATTGAACAGATTGGGCATGTCTATGAAGGCTTGCTGGATCATACGGCGGTGCGGGCAACTTCGACGATGCTGGGCTTGGTCGGGACGCGCTACGAGGAACCAGAGGTTGCACTGGCAGAGTTAGAGCAGTTTCAGACGCAGGGTGAAGAGGCGTTGCTGACATTTTTGAAGGAGCAGACGGGACGATCGCTCTCTGCCTTAAAAAAAGCCCTGAGTGTCGAGCTGGAGCCACGCGACCAGCAGCGTTTGCGGACGGCTTGCAACAATGACTCGGCACTGCTCGATCGCGTCCTTCCCTTCGCTGGGTTGATTCGGCAGGACACGCTGGACTACCCGGTGGTGATTCCGGTAGGGGCAGTGTACATGACAGAGGGGGTTGATCGCCGTCAGTCTGGGACGCACTACACGCCACGCAATCTGACGGAGGAGATTGTGCAGTATACGCTGGAGCCGTTGGTGTATGAGGGCGTGGCAGAAGGCAAGCCAAAGGAAGAAGGGCGGTTGCGATCGGCGGCAGCATTGCTGCAACTGAAGATTTGCGATATGGCGATGGGCAGTGGGGCGTTTTTGGTGCAGACCTGTCGCTATCTGGCTGGGAAGCTGGTGGAGTCATGGCAGCAGGCGGAGGCAGAGCATCCGGGTCAGGTGGTGATTGCGCCAGAGGGTACGCTGTCGGGTGCGCGTCCAGAGGAGTGTCCGATTCCGAAAGATGCGGATGAACGGTTGGCGGTCGCACGACGCATTGTGGCAGATCGCTGTCTTTACGGAGTTGATAAAAACCCGTTAGCGGTGGAGATGGCAAAGCTGTCGCTGTGGCTGGTGACGCTAGCGAAAGGGCGACCATTTACGTTTCTGAATCATGCACTGAAGTGTGGTGATTCATTATTAGGGGTGACAAGTGCCGAACAGATTGAGAAGTTTCACCTCAATCCACCTGTAAAACTACAGCGCACAATGATCGCAGCAATTTGTGAGCCGTTGCTGAAGAATGCGATCGCCAAACGTCAGGAGCTTGAGAGCTTTTCAGTCGATGACATTCAGGATTTACAACGGAAGGAAACCTTGTTGCAAGAGGCAGAAGCCGCCCTGGGTTGGGTAAAACTGGTCGGCGATTTGTTAATTGGGGAGGCTTTGACGCAATCGGGAAAAGCGGAGAACTTAGCCGCTGAGGCGTTAGAGGTATTGAAACGCTTGGTAGAGGATGCGTTGCTGACTGAGGATGAAGAGGAGCAAGACCGTCGTCTCAAGCTTTTGCGGGAAAAAGCAGACCGGATGTTGGATTTGGGTAAACCAGAGAAACAACCAACGCGGAGAGCATTCCATTGGGCATTGGAATTCCCTGAAGTGTTTTTACAGGAAGATGCACCGAAGGGATTTTCGGCAATTGTGGGAAACCCTCCATTTCAGGGAGCATCTAAATTAACAGGAAATTTCGGCAATGACTATCGAGATTTCGCAATTACCTTTGTTGCATCTGGCAAGAAGGGACTCGCCGACCTATGTACATATTTTCTCCTACGAGCTACTTCTCTATCTAACCCCTATGGCGTTCTGGGTTTAGTGACAACAAGTGCAATTGCTGAGGGGGATAGTCGTAGTGTTGGTCTTGATCAAATGCTTGCTGTAAACTGGTTAATCGTTCGTGCAGTCAGTCGAGTAGTTTGGCCGGGATCTGCAAGCGTTACTTACAGTTCGGTTTGGCTTTCCAAACAAAAATGGAAAGGAGATTTTTGGCTGAACTACTGTAATGTTTCTGGAATCAACTCTCTATTAGCAGAGCAAGGTGATGTCATCAGAAATCCGAGTCGTTTGATGGAGTTCAGAGATCAATCATTTAATGGCGTTAAAGTTTATGGTAATGGATTCGTCATTGATCAAAAAGAAGCTGAACAACTAATTCAACTAGATTCCAAGAATAAGAAGGTCATCTTTCCTTATATCACTGGTCAAGACATAAACAGTCATTGGGATGCTCATGCCTCTGCATTCGCTATCAGATTCTTCGACTGGCCTTTGTCAAGGGATTTAGATTCTAAGTGTGAATCTGAGCATGTGGCTGAGGATTTCCTTGAATGTTTGAAGATAGTGGAAGAAAGAGTCAAGCCTGAGAGAACAAAAAGAACGTCGTCAGGAGATTTTATCCTTCGGAAGCCTATGCCACAGAAATGGTGGATTTATGGTGAAAAACGACCTGGTCTTTATAGTGCAATTGATTGCTTAGATTGGGTTTTAGCGATTGCTACTCAGGCAACGAAATATGTCGCTTTCGCAATACTGGACACGGAAATGGTGTTCTCACACTCCTTGAATATAATTGCAGATGACTCTTTTTCTACCTTTGCACTTTTAAGTTGTAGTTTGCATGAGGTTTGGGCGAGGAACTTTGGTTCTTACAATCTCGCATTGCTGAGATATTCCCCAACCGACCTATTAGAGACCTTCCCCTTTCCCACATCCGATCCCTCAGACCTCAGCACTCAATTCCCCACCGTCAACACCATCGGCGAAACCTACTACACCCATCGTCAGGCAGTCATGCGCGAGCGTCAGGAAGGACTCACCAAAACCTACAACCGCTTCCATGATGCCAATGAGACAGCGAGTGATATTCAGACATTGCGAGACTTGCATATTGAGATGGATCAGGCAGTTGCCGCTGCCTACGGTTGGCAACACCTCGGCTTAGAGCACGGTTTTCATCAGACCAAACAGGGCGATCGATTCACCATCAGCGAAACCGCTCGACGCGAAGGGCTCGATCGGCTCTTGGAGTTGAACCATCAGCGCTACGCCGAAGAGGTTGCCCAGGGCTTGCACGCCAAAAAAGGTAATAGTAAAAGCACCAAAGGTAAATCCAGCAAAAAGCAAAAGCAAAACCCCGAATTTGGGAATGATCAACTTAGCTTGTTATAGAGGAGTCAATATAGCATGGCTAGACGATCTATAGCTCGTATAGACTCGCATCATTAGGAGAGTCACTGCTTTCAGGCTATTTACTGTTGCAAGAGTACAACGAATAAAACGAATAAATTACTCTATAGAGAGCATCAATAGGTTTCTCTGTTTGCTTAGTTCAATGCCACCAACCTAACTTATCGGCTATAGCCTTAAAGACTTATGACTAATTATGGTGCCATACACACTGCTAAAAGCGATATTAACAACATTAGAAATACTTTGCTTTTAAGCGAACGGCAGAAAACCAGTTTGATGTTTATCTTAAAAGAAATTGTACAAAATGCAGATGACTGTAAGTCAACAAGATTAGGAATTGGTTATTCACAGGGCTTACCCCAAGCAATACATCCTTTACTTCGTAGCCCTGCTATTATTGCTGTCAATAATGGTCCCTTCTCAAAACGGGATGCCAAAAGTATTCGAGGTATCGGCTTAAGCGCTAAAGAGAATGACAGCTCTGCTGTGGGTAAGTTCGGCTTGGGACTAAAAACAGTCTTTTTAATTTGTGAGTCATTTTTTTACTTAACTGGACCATCCGCTGAAGAGGGCGTTGAATCAGGTTCAATCTTAAATTTATGGTTCACAAAGGATGAAGACGATGTCCCACGCTCAACTTGGGATGACATAGAGTTTATAGAAGAAGATCAAAGACTCATTGCTGCAGAACGACAGCGTCTCCAATTAGACGATGGGTTTACCCTCTGGTTACCACTCCGGCGTAAAGAACATTGCCAGCGAGGAGGGCATACTGCCCCAATTATTGAGAAGTATCCAGGCGAGGGTGATGACCAGACTCAGTTCATTCAGGAGTTTCAGGGAAAGTTAGCCGACGAATTAGCAGAGTTGATGCCGTTGTTGAAGCATTTACAGAGAATTGAACTCTTTGACGGCGAACGCTTACATCAGTTAAGCCTGCAAGAAGGGTCCAAACAATGTTTGAAGCAGTTTCATGAAAGACCTGAAGATCGTGCATTAAAAGGAACTATTCAAATCGATGACTCCAAAGCCTCTACCTATTTCGGTTATCAAGACCTCCTGAAAGAAGCAAGTCTTCAAGCTCTTAAAGAACAAGATAAGTGGCCAACTAACATCCCCCTCATAGGTCCACCTAAAAAACAGAAAGCAGAGCCTCATTGTGCTGTTGTCTTACATTCATCACCTACAGAAGAACGCGGCAAATTATCGATTCGATGGGCTGTCTTTTTACCAACAGCGGAAATGCCTGATGGGGAACCTTCAGAGATACTAAGTCTTGAGGAAAGGAGTGGTGAGCCTGAAAATCATGTCCTAACACTACATGGGTTCCTCTTTTTGCAGAGCGATCGGCGTCGCATCTTAAATTGGTCCGCGAACCACGAAGAAAACACTGTTTTACAGGAATGGAATCGAATTCTGGCACAGAAGGGAACCCTACGGCTCCTATTACAAACTTTAGAGGATTTTGCACAGCAGCGATCGCCTAACTCTGTCAAAGCATTGACTAATGCTTTACTCAAATCAAAGCTTTGGAGAAAATACCGCCAGCATATTTGTGCAGAGGGATCTTGGCTCTGTAAAGTCAACTTTGGTCATTCCAACCAATTAACTTGGTGTTTTATCCCAAACCAGGAGCAACCCTTAACCATTCCGGAGTCCACCGTCGAACTACTGCCCAAGATTTTCCCCAATCTAAGCCAGGTTTGCCAAAGTAGAACTGTAACGTTGGAAGAGTGGCCTAAATTAATCAAAACCAATACGGCTTCATGGGAAACCACTGATATTATTGAACTTCTGCAAGGGCGGTACTCATCTGCATCAGATATTTGTGCAAACAATAGGCAAGTTAAGGTTCTGAACAACTTTCTTGATCATGCGGTTCCTGAGTGGTCATCTAACACGCTTGGAACGTCTGCTGTTACTGACGCTTTAAGAGTATTTCTGAAGAGCGCTTTCTCAACACCCAACTTTCAAGCTGCCGATACCCTACACACCCTGATTGATAAACTTCTGGCAGAGCAAGTCCTCCGAATACCAAATGGTTTATCTAAAGGATTAAAGCAAAAACTGTTGCAGGTAGAAACCTCGTGCCTGATTATCCCTAATGATCTGAGACCTGCAAAGCAAACGGTGCTTTTAGAGTCCGATGCGTATCGGATTTTAGTGACACTGATGAGTGAAGTTAAAAACTCACAGGATGTTAGGTCATTCGTAAACTCAGTTATATCTATGATGGCTTCACGCCAATCCGAATATTGGCAGAAAATCTGCCAATTGGATTTGTTTGAAGTTTCAATAATTAGCGACAGCAAAAAAAGTCGAGAATTTCATTCTCGTTCTTGGTTAGAAGAAGCCAAAGCAAATTACAGTCTATTCAAATATGCTACCTCTTCAGAAGACGAACCGCTTGCTAAAATAGTAGCTTGTGCCTTAAAAGACCCTATTTATTTTAGTTCTAGCCATTTCATCGAGCTACCACAGTGTAATGCCAGTAACGTCATCACTTTAGTCAAACAAAAGCCAGCACTACAAGCATTACCAGAATCTCGTCAAGCATTGGTTCAAGAAATCGCACACTCTATAAATGCACCCAGCGATCGAGACGCTTTACGCTATTTGCTACATGCTGACCCAAGTCATTTTGATGATGTTCGCGCTCCACTTTATGGAAGTCCTAGTCAAACAACTAGCGTAAATACACTTTGGTCTAAAGTCCTTAAACATATTGTTGAGCCTAGCCAGCATTGGCGATTTATTGACAATAAATTGCTAGAAGTCTTATCTCCTCAACAGTGCCAAGCGCTTGGTGTTACCAATGTTGATGCGAAGGGTGTAGAGCAAGAGTTAAATCGCATTGCTGATTCTGGCACATCCCTTAATTCTCTGAAGTGGGATGAGTTCAGTTGGAAGGAATGTGAAGAGTTGATTGGCAATTTACCTTCCAAAATCAGTAGCCAGTTAAGAATTCACGAGCCTGTGGACACAAAACGTAACTCCCCACGAGTTGTTATCGATGAACATACCTATCTGCAAGGGGACAGTAACGATTTTCAGATAGAACCCTCCCTAGCTCAGAAATTAGGAATTACACTCCTGCGCCGTAGTAATCGTATTGAGATAGCCCAACGACAAGCAGCACTCAAACCATCGATCGACGCTCGAACCCTGGTTGAACACTATTTGTTGAAGCTTAATAATCCAGTAGAGTATTGGCCAGACATCCTGGATGCTCTTAAGCACGCACCTGAACACTGTGGCAAGTTAGATAACCTATTGAAAGTCGAATGGTTACCATTGCGATCGGAAGTACGACCAGGAAATTGTTGCGCTCCAAATGAAATTATTCATCTCTCGATGATTCAAGATGATGTAGAGCGAATATGTGCAGAATGCCAGCAGATATACATTTCCTCTCAGGATCTTTCGCAAGATTTGCAGAAACATAAAGCTTTTGGTCTGCTACGCCAACTATTTCCAGCGCAAAAAGAAGCTGTGAATATGTTGGGAGAAATGTTGCTACTATCTGAGGTCGGCCGCTATCGTATTGGAACTTTAACAACAATACTGACCAGAAATGAACAAATACGTCAGCAGTGGTTTGATGCTTTTCGTGAACTCACAACTAATGTAATGCCTGTATCAAGCTTAATGGCGAAGCTTAGTGAAGACTCGGCAAGTGGCGCGAATCAATTATTTGAGATACTTGGAGAACCACTAGGTTCTGAGAGATTAATTGAAATCTTGAATGCTCTTGCTAATCGACACAGTAGTATCCAGAACAATAATGCGTTACGTTCGGCTCTACTTGAAACATATCGGCAGTATTTACAATTAGCAAATCAAAGCGTTGAGTGGTTAGATATACTTCAACAGATTCAACTTCTTAGTCAGTCGGAAGAATGGAAGAGCGCTCAGCAGCTATGTTGCGGAGCACTTAATATTGATCCGTCTGATATTTTACACGCTAGCCTTGCTGAGGTTATTAGTACCCAAATTAAGCAAGCCAATGTAGAAAGTGATGAGCCTCAATCTATAAATGACGCTGCTGAGGAATTCGATGACGACTTTTCAATTGAGGTACTAAGAAATAGTAATGAGTTACTTCAACAATATTTTAAGAATTGGCCGCGACAGACTAATAATGCGATCGGTCTTCTGCTCAGACTATTGGGTGAGCAGGGTGAATTAAAAGAACTCGCTAAAGTATATTTTCCGAGAGTTGATTATTTCTTAAAGCAACTTAATTTACACGATGATGAAAAATTTGAAGATGATGAAAAATTTGAAGAGGAGGAGCCAGAAAACGACAAAGAGCTTGAGGAGGATGCAATTGATTTTCTGCTAATGGAAATTGAGCAGACTAAATTTCTCGTTAACAGGCATCACGGTGAGCGAATTCAAGTCATAAGCTTAATTGGAGAAACATTACAGGCTCACCTGCTTGCCGAAGGAGATGCAGAGAGCTTAATTGTTGGTAATATTCAGAGAACATATGTAAACTCGATTCCGCACATTCAGTTTTCATTGCGTCAGCCTACTTCTTTAGAAGATATTTCTTTGCTGAGACTAGCTAAGAAAAGCTTCAAAATTATCTTGGAAAAATGCTATGGATATAATGCAGTTAATTTCGATAATTTTTGGGAAGAGCTACAAGCTGAGTCTCCTCCTGATATTCGTGAAGCCCAAAATACCCTTTTAGATAATGCGCTTGTCAGCTTTCGCGGTCAATTAAGGTTAGATCAGGACAGTACTATCAATCAGCTTATTCGTAAGTACTTTGATTTAAAGAGACAACGAGATAGCTTACTGGAGCTACAAGAGAAGTGTCCGGAGCGCAAGCGTAAATGTACCATTGATATCCAGAAGAGCAATGCAGTCTTACAAGACCTAAAAAAGCAAATTCGTGATGACCTCATTGATAACAACGAAACTCAAAGGGCATTTCTCACAGGCGTGAAACAGAAAATTGAAAATGCTAATTATGATAAGTATTCAATTCTCTTTGAACTATTTCAGAATGCCGATGATGCTTGCTGGGAATTACAGGAGATGGGACATCCCCAAGTCCCAAAACAGTTTTCAGTTAGCCTAAAAAACAACTTAATGTGCATCACGCATTGGGGACGAGCTGTTAACCAGTATCAGTTTAATGGGCAGGACTTCAGCAATCGTGGTTATCGCGATGATTTACTAAAAATCCTGTTACTGAATTTTTCTGATAAAGCAGAGGGAGTAACAGGCAAATTTGGGCTGGGCTTTAAGAGTGTGTTTTTGCTTACAAGTAAGCCTCGAATTGTGAGCGATCGTATTGGGTTCGATGTTATTGGTGGCATTTATCCCAAAGAGTTATCAGACAATGAATTTCAAGAAACAGCTAATCAATTAGGAGAGAACAAAGAGGGAACGATTGTTAAACTTACTGTCGATGAATTGGAAGCACGGTCTGTAGTTGAACGATTTACTGAGTATGCACCTTTACTAGGGGCTTTCTCTCGCTGGCTTCGAGAACTCAAAGTACGGATTAAGGATAGCAAGCATAACTGGAACTGGAGTGAACAATCCCTCGATGGGTCTCCTAATATCTATCTAGGCAAGATGGAGTCTAAGTCTGGTCCATTTTTACAAGCACTGTTACTTGGTAGACCTGAAAGACGTTGCCTCATTCAACTTAATTCATCTGGAGCGATATCTTTATCCTCCAACTATCCAACCTTCTGGGTTACAGCCCCTACAAGAATGCACTTAGAAGTTGGTTTCGCTATTAACGGTCCTTTCCGTTTAGATGTTGGGCGATCGCAGTTAGATTTGAGTGGTGGAGGCAAGCAATTTAACGAAGATCTTGCGAAGGCGATGGGGCGTGAGTTTGGTCAGGCTCTCGCTAATCTATACCAACTCGGTGATGTAAAACTTTGCCAAACTCTCAATCTTGCTACAGGTACAACACGACTAGCATTCTGGACGAGCATTTGGGACATCTTGGGCGACCAATTGGCTAACCAGAACTTTAGTGATAAAAGTATTGATTTACTCCATCAAATGTTTTGGGCAGAAAAGGGGGGAATGCGACTTCTCTATGCTAGCTGCGATGCTCTACCAACGAAGTTACCAAGAGGTACTGGACAATTTAGCTGTCTGACTCGACTAGAAAATATTCGCTGGGCTGTAGGTGGTGTTCTTAATTCCAACGAGGCTGTGTTGACACAAGTTTTAAGCTGGCCAGTCCTAGTGGAAGGACCGCTTAAAGTTACTCCCGGACAGATTGTATCGCATAAAGTTTCTGAGGCTCTGAAGAAGCTAATAGAGCAACCCGTTGAATATTTAGATTTGCTGACAGTTCTAAAATGGCAGCTTGCCCGTATAGTTTCCCCAGAAGTTTCACTGATTGTGGAGCAATCAATCAACCAGGTCTTTTTAGATAAACTGCCCCCCTCGGAGGCACGTTCTATCCAGGAGTTTCTGAGAACTGTACAGTTTCAAAGTCGGGATCAAAATGCGGCTACTGCACAAAATCTCCTAGTTGTCGAATCTTCACCTGAAGGATCGGAAGAATCCCAGCTTGCTCTATTTGCTCCTGCTTCGGCTCTACTAGCTGAGGATTACGAATATGGACCTTTAGACCTGTTTTATGCATGTCGGTTTGAGGATCTCTCACGAATCTCTGTTCCTGTCGAAATACGTGGCAAATGGGTGTTAGAAGCTTCTACCGATAAATATAAGTTCTGTGTTCAATACTTGGTTAATAGTGAACACCGTGACAAACTAGTCCAGTCGCTTAAAGGCAACCTTAGGAATAGCTGGTTATCCGAGCTTCCATCAAAACGAAAAAGCTCGAAACAAGAATACGGGGTTGATTCTTTTTCGTTCGATGCACTGCTATATAACTTGGGACTGCTAGTTCCATTTGATGACAGTGATATAGCCTTTAAAGGCATAGACATCGACGAAGACGATGATTCTGATGAGGATAAAGGAATAGTATCACAGCCTTCTCCGAGTACAGAAGATGTTTTGTTGAATATTTTGGAATGGTGGTCAGAAAAACGCAATTGTCTAATTCCAAAGTATGAAAAGAACCTTTATCCACGCATTGACCTTAAACTAACCCAGAGTAATTACAATGACCCTAATTCCTCTAGAAGGCGCTGGCTAATTTTATTCATGCTAGGAGCTTTGCATACAATGGGGCGCACCAATCATGAACAGCATCGTACCTTTCTACAACACTCTGAGGATTGGGGATGGTTAGATGTCATGGTTGCTGGTGAAGTAAACGAGGCTAAATGGATCAATTTACTTGATAGGTATTTCACATCTCCACGTGTGGGCGATCGCCTTCAGTATTACCAATGGGTGCGCTATTATCCTGCTTTTTATGCATTCTCTAAATGGTTGGATGCGTATTGCGACAGTTTGTTAGCAACTAACGATCTGAATGCATATCTAGGTATAAGTCAAACTCAAATTCAGAATCCAATCGACCTAGTTCTAAATCCTCAACAAAATCCAGCACTACAAGGCACTGGTATAGGGCAGGGAGCACCACCAGTAGGTAATATTTTAGGGATTGGTTCTACGTTTGTAGTCCGTGAGCTATTACGCGGCGGAGTATTGCTAAATCCTGGAATGTGCCCTTATGCCTATGTACCAGCTCGGCGGGTACGAGCAATGCTGTTTGCAATTGGTTGTAGCGATGTCAGGGGTGACAACAAAAGGGCAGCTGTAGAGAATTCGATGAGTATCCACAATTTTTTAGTTGAACACTTAGGTGAAGAGGATGCCACCTACTTTGGTGACTACGATTTACCTTTTCTAATGCTTCAGGATGAACCGAGGGATATTCAAGAGAAGTTATTAGGCATCTCTGTGCCGCAAGAACCTTTGGAATCGGAGGAGGATGTATCCACCTGGGTAAAACGTAATAGCTCTCAAGGTACAGCAGGTGATTTTGTTACGCTTGCAAATGGGGTAGTAATTCCACGATCGTACATGGGTTAATATGGCATTTGAAACAGGTGATTTTGTAAACCATGCTACATTCGGTTCTGGTGAAGTCATCCTAGACCGAGGTGCAACGGTTATCGTTCGATTTGAGCATGGCATTGAGGAATGTGAGTTCACATCGATCAACAGTTCATTAACTCTCCCACAAGTTATTGAAGCAGGAAACTGGCAAGCTCCCCTTCCTGTAATTTTGCGTGGTTTGGCCGCAACTATTGACTCTCTCAACGATCGTTGGAGCGTTTTTTCCCGTTCACGGGTTAAGTTGCTTCCTCATCAACTTTGGGTATGCCGTAAGGTTTTGGAACGCTGGCCATTCCGCTGGCTTATTGCCGATGATGTCGGCTTAGGAAAAACCATTGAAGCTGGGTTGATTCTTTGGCCGCTTATTTCTCGAAATATTGTACGTCGCGTTCTCATACTTACTCCAGCCTCATTGGTTGAGCAGTGGGTAGTACGCTTGCGTGAGATGTTTGATCTACGCTTTACTCCCTATACAACTGAAGCTGACAACCCCCGCAGCGGTTTTTGGGAAACTCACAACCAGGTTGTTGCTTCGTTACAAACCCTTAGGGATAATCGACGGGAGAGACACGATCGCCTATTTTCTTCACCCACCTGGGATTTGGTTATTGTCGATGAAGCGCATCATCTCAACGCTGATCAAGCTAGTGGCATGACTCTCAGCTTTCGACTAGTGCAAAAGTTGAGTGAGCTTCAAAAACTCAAATCAATCGTGTTTTTCACAGGTACACCGCATCGGGGCAAAGACTATAGTTTTTTATCATTACTGAAACTGCTACGCCCTGATATTTTTGAAGACCCAAAACAATCACTGGAGACTTATTTGCCAGCATTGCGAGAAGTCATGATTCGCAATAACAAGCAGAATGTAACTGATTTGCATGGTTGTCTGCTATTTAATGGTGTGGAAACTCAGGCTGCAACGTACCATTACTCTGCTCAGGAAACTGAATTCTATGACACTCTGACTCAATTTATTTTAGCCGGTTATGCCTACGCCTCTTCCCTCGATGGCTTTGAAGGGCGTGCTGTAAATTTAGTGCTTTCGGCTTTGCAAAAGCTAGCATCAAGTTCAGTTGCAGCGGTGCGAGCAGCCTTACAAAAGCGACTTCAAAGTCTTAAGTTACAGCAAAATGAGTTGGATCAGCTCAAAGCTTTACGGCAGCAATTGAAGACGCTCCTTAACCAGATAGATACTAGTGATCGCTCTGATGATGATGTTGCGGCTTTGGACGAACGTATTGTTGAGCTTTCGGTCTCTTTATCTTTGATGGAGAATGAGGAGGAGTACCTTACAAGGTTGGTTGACCTCTCCGCTACTATTACTTCTGAAACTCGTATGCACCGTATCCTGGAGTTACTAAAGGGACGTTTTGCTGGACGATCAGTACTATTTTTCACAGAATATAAGGCGACCCAATCCTTACTAATCAAGGCCCTAATTCAGAATTATGGTGAACCTGCCGTTACGTTTATTAACGGTGATCAGGAAGTTCACAACGTTAATGGTGAAACCCTACGCTGTCAGAGAGAAAGGGCTATTCAACTATTCAATACAGGTGAAGCTCGATTCCTAGTATCTACAGAAGCTGCTGGTGAAGGGGTAGACCTACAACAGAACTGCTATACACTGATTCATGTTGATCTTCCTTGGAACCCAATGCGGCTCCATCAGCGAGTTGGTCGTCTATATCGCTATGGTCAGATTCATAAAGTTGAGGTGGTGACGCTTCGCAACCCTGATACTATCGAGGCAGTTATTTGGGAACGTCTCGAAGAAAAGATGCAACGTATTCAGCTTGCTCTTAGTGGCGTTATGGAGGAGAGCGAGGATCTTTTTCCAATAGTATTAGGAATGACAGCACCTTCTGTTTGGACAGAATTATTCTCCGAAGCTGCAACAGTTCCTAAAGATACTTTGAATTCTTGGTTCGACACCAAAACCAGCCGTTTCGGAGGGCAGGATGCTCTGAAAACTGTGCGTGAACTGGTTGGGCATTGTGCAAGCTTTGATTACCGAGAATTAGCCGGGCAACTGTTAGAGGTTGATTTACCTGCATTACGTCCTTTCTTCACAGGAATGTTGATGTATAACCACCGTCAATCCAAACTTACAGAGGATGGTTTGGCTTTTCGTACACCTGAAACTTGGACTGGGATTGGAATTAAGCCCAATTATAGTGGTTTAGTATTTGATCGTAATTTCAAAGGTAATGATGCTGAACAGCGCATTTTAGGGATAGGGCATCCACTATTAGGTCGAGCGCTTGAGCAGGCTCGTGCACTAGAGGAGTCAGCAGCATTACTGCCATCTGAGCTTCTACCTAACCCACTTATCTTGCTGAGCATTACTGATCGGGTAACTGAAAGTAGCGGCTCAATCCGTGCGGTTATTGTTGGAGTGGAGTTTGCGGATAGTCCAATACTATGTCATGATTATGAGATTATAAGTCACTTAAATTCGTTAATAAAACCAGTTTTGAGACGAACTGAACCCGGTGACAACGAGACAATTCCAATAACAATATTGCAAAACTGGTTACTTGAAGCTGAACAATTGGTTGCTAGTAATACCGCTGATCTAGACTTGCCATTTCGAGTGCTAGATATCAAGCCTTTATTACTTTTGTATCCTGAAAGTTTGCTTACCAAGGATCCGCTGGAATCGAAGTGAGATGTTATCTCAATCAGATTTATAAAGGTAAGAAAGAGGGGAAATTAAAGGGCATAAGAAAAAGGTAACTTGGCAATTTTGATTATCGTATCAGGCAAAAATTCCATAAAGAAAAAATATTCTCCAGGAAACATATCCATCTATCGCTGAAATGCATAGCGCTTTCGTGCTCCAGTTACGTTAAGTCGCATTGAAAGAACTTCTTTAGTCACACTATAGTGGCTAACCGCTTGGGGAATCGTCATGCCAGTTTTCACAATATGTAATGCTGCTTCCTCAGAAATTAGAAGGGCTGGTCCTAACCAGTTTGCTTCATCTTCAAGCTCCTTATTGAAATTGCGACAGCCGTAATCACCAAATGGCTCCATCGGTGGGTGCTGAAGAATTGCGTGGCTCAATTCATGGGAAATATTTGATGCCTGCCGATTCTTTGAATGAGCATCATTGTGAACAATCATCCGTCGATAGCCTCGAAATACCGTTACTGCCGAAAAACACTGGCGATCGTGTTCCATCAGGTAATCGATGTGGTGAACGGCAATCTCAGCCTGCAACTGAGAAAGAGGAACAACTGGAACCTCCAGATGGGCTGCAAGTCTCCAGGGACAAAGTGGGTCATGTGCCCTCAACCCAAGTTCTGTCCGAAATTCTCTGGCATAGCTATTTGTCTCTTTCTTGAAGCCGCGACGTAATGACATTTTATTGATCCTTACGAAGTTTTTCGTAAGCCGCTTTCACAACCGCCTCGATCGCAGCCGATCCTTCAGGCGTTAGATGTGGATCAGCCCGTAGGTAAGCCGTAATCGTGGCTAGGTTATCTGAAGGCTGGTCACTACGGTCATGATGCACAAAAGAATTGGCATCCAAACCCGACCAAACTAGCAACGCTGCCATACTATCTACGTCTGGTCGTCTCCCTTGCGCCATGCGAGTCAATGTAGACGCACTTACACCAGACTCTTCAGCCACTTGCTTCCAGTTCAAACGCTTTGACTGCCGCTGGCTATCCAACGCAGCATAGAAAGCTCCAACGTCGAATTGACCCTTTGGCATCTACCCTCCAATTGCTCTCTTGCAATTCTAAATCATTTGTGCAATATAATGGGGACAATTGCAGCCTTGCAATCAAAAATCTATCTAGCAATCAGGAGATTGTACTATGGTTACATCCAGAGGGTATCGAATTCAAATCGATGAGAAGCCCTATATCGTGAACGATCCGGTGATCACCGGACTTCAGCTTCTAGATCTAGTCGGCAAGAGACCTGCTGACGAATACCTAATTTTTCAGGTGCTCCAGGGTGGTCAACTAGAAGAAATTCGGCTCAATGAAACCACCGATCTCCGTAAGCCGGGGCTGGAGCGATTTATTACTTTCGAGAGCGATCGCTCTTTCCGGCTGGTGATTGACGGTCGGCGATTTGAGTGGGGCAGACCCCTAATCAACGGGCTGGAGTTGAAAAAGTTGGCGGGTGTCGATCCTGCAACCTACGGCATCTGGCTCGAAGTTCGAGGAGCAGAAGATCGGGCGATCGCAGACAACGAATTGGTTGACCTGCAACAGCCAGGAGTCGAACGGTTCTTCACGGGTAAGAAAACCACCACCGAGGGCAACAGCTTTCTACCTGCCAAAGATCGGGAATACCTTGCGGGTCGAGGGCTGCAATGCGATGAAATCATTGATGGCTCCAACAAAGGGGTGATCATTCGAGGCTTTCCTCTTCCCTCGGGGCGTTTTGATGCTGGGCAAGCCGATCTTCTGCTTCTTTTGCCGTTTGGTTATCCTGATACGCCACCAGATATGTTCTTTGTCCTTCCTTGGATCAAGCTAGCCCAAATCGCCAAATACCCAAAAGCCGCCGACCAGCCCTTTCCTTTTAACGGACAGCAGTGGCAACGCTGGTCCCGCCATAACAATGAATGGCGACCGGGGGTAGATGGCATTTGGACAATGCTGAAGCGAGTGGAACACGCCCTGGAGGTGGCAGCATGATAACGTCCAGCTTGACTGCTAGCCTGACAATTCAGGAACGTCACCTGAACCGTCTTAAGGAGTTCCTGATCCACCAGGATGGAGTAGAACGCGCTGCTTACATTTTATGTGGGGAGTCATCAAGCTCGCTTGACCCCTGGACTGGGCATCCCCATCGTAAATTCTTCTCCTACGATATTCTCCCTGTTCCGGAGGATGAAGTCCTTTCGAGTTCTGACCAGCACATCACCTGGAAAACTGATTCCTTCGTGCGAACCTTAAAACGGGCGCAGGAGCAAGGCTTAACTGTTGCGCTTATGCACAGTCATACAGGGGGCTTTGCAGAATTTTCTGACCAGGACGATGCCAACGAACCCGATTTAGTCGAGCTAGCCCAGCATCGAAACGGAGAGAACACGTCACTCCTGAGCCTTATTTTGACTTCAGATGAAAAGCTGGTTGGTCGCCTCTGGACCAATCAGCAGCAATGGATTCCGCTTCGTTTAATCTCAGTTGTTGGCGAATCGATCCGACTCCATTACCCAGGAAGAGGGCAGGAGCAATCTTCTCCCATCCTCCAGAGACAGGCATTAGCGTTTGGGAGAGTGCTGGAGCAAGACCTGGCAATGCTGCGAGTAGGGATTGTCGGCTGTGGAGGCACTGGCAGTGCCACTGCTATGCTGCTGCCGAAAATGGGATGCCGACGCATTGCCCTCTTTGACAAAGATATTGTTGAGGAGAGTAATTTGAACCGTCTTCATGGTGCAACCCAAGCAGATGTAGACGCGAAGCGTCCCAAAGTGGAGGTTATTGCGCGATCTCTAACTGACTTAGGCGTGGGAATGCAAGTGCAATCGTATCAATCCTGGATTGGTGATCCAGACTGCCAGGATGCCCTTAAAGCCTGCGACATCATTTTCGGTTGTACAGATGATCACGCCGGGCGCTTGCTGCTCAATCGCTATGCCTATTACTACGTCACGCCTATCTTTGATATGGGTTTGGCAATTGAGGTGTCGTCATCAGAGCCACCAGAAATCAAGGCAATGGATGGACGGGTTACAGTTCTCGCCCCTGGTCATACTTGCTTACTTTGCCGAGGAATCATCAGCCCTGCGATCGCACGCGATGAAGCTCTCAAGCGAAATAACCCCACTGAATACGAACGCCGAAAGGCAGAAGCCTACGTTTTGGGTGAAGGCAATCCTAGTCCCGCTGTTGTTCTGTTCACGACTGATGTGGCAATCATGGCGATCGAAGAACTGGTGCATCGACTTCAGGGTTTCCGGGGAGAAAACAGTGCAGTTGCCCAGCGGGTACGCAAATTTCACCTCATGGAAGATCGACGGCAAGGAGCTAATCCTGACCCATATTGCCCAGTTTGCGGATCTGTGGAGTACTGGGGCAGAGGGGATGTTGACCCATTTCTCAATCTAGTGGGGTAAGCCATGCTATTCCGTACCTTCGCCCAACAACTACTAACGTGGCTCCGGTTTATCCCTAAACCAGATTTTGCTGCCCAAATCGTGCCCACGCATCCGACCCCTGAAGAAGTCAAGCCAGGAATGATGCTAGTGGTTGGTGACGCCACATATCAGAAGTGGGCATGTTTTCGATGCCCTGGAGATTGTGGTGAGAATATATTACTGCCGCTGAATAAAACTCAACGTCCTCGCTGGGCGGTTTCTATAGATTGGCTTGGACGACCCACCATTCATCCTTCAGTCAGACAACTCAACGAGTGCCGCTGCCATTTCTGGATTCGGCAAGGACGCGTTGACTGGTGCCCCGATGATTGAGTCTGTGATATGCCTTGGTAAGGGATAGCCATTTCTGAATTAAGTGGGTTTACTAGAAGAGGTGGTTATAACAATTACCCCTAATGCCCTTCGAGATCATTCATAAGCCTACCTTCACCAACCAACTACTCGCCATTCCCAAAGAGCGAGTCGTACAAATATTGGAGAAAATCGAGGTTTTGCGGGATGACCCAAAGCCCCACGGTAGCCTGAAGAAAAAGCTGCACGGTTATAAAGGCGACATTTACCGCTTACGTTCTGGAGATTTCCGCATCATTTATACCTACGGAGATGGTTGGGTTGCTCTGCTTGGGGTTGATGCGCGCAAGGATATTTATAAGGGCGACAAATTGATAGCGGAAGAAACTCAGGTCGATGTCGCCGCTTTTGCCAATCTTGAAAATCTGTTGACCCCTGAAAAGGTTTTGCCACCTGAACCTAAACCGTCTCAAACCGAAACCCTTTTACCGGTTGAGTTAACAGACACGCTGCTTGAACGGCTGCTCATTCCAAAAATCTTTTTCCCGGCACTCCTTAACTGTCGTACCTTTGATGACTTGCTAGAAGCCGATATTGACGGGGCTGTACGCGATCGCCTCTTCGATTGCATTACGGCTCCCAATTTTGATCAAGTCCTCAATCAGCCCAGTTTTGTCACGGGTAGCCCCGACGAACTGCTGCGTTTCAAGGAAGGAGATTTGCTCGGCTTCCTGCTCAAGCTCAACCCCGAACAAGAGAAATTTGTCACCTGGGCAAGCAACGCCACAGGCCCCACACTACTCAAGGGCAGTCCCGGTACAGGCAAAAGTACGGTGGCGCTTTACCGTACCCGCGAGATCCTGCAACAGCTTAAGGCTAGTGGTGTCAGTCAACCCCGGATTCTCTTCACCACCTACACGAATGCCCTTGTCACCTTCTCCGAGCAACTGCTGCAACAGCTTTTGGATCAAGACGCCCAGTTTGTTGAGGTCAAGACAGCGGATGCCTTAATCTACTCACTGGTCTGTCACTCCACAGGGCAACCAAACATCGCCGCCATCAAAGACCTGCTCAAGCTGGTGCAACAAGCCATTCCTCCAGCGATCGCGACCTTAGAAGGCAATATCCTGCAACAACAGGCACAACGACTTATCCTGCAACGCCTTCAGCCCGACTACCTGCTGGAGGAACTGACCGAGATGATTGATGCCAGAGGGATCGAAACGCTGGAAGCTTACCGCGCAACCCCTCGCGCAGGACGCAACATTCCGCTCAACAAGGTGCAGCGGCAAGCAATCTGGCAGCTACGGCAGCACTGCGATCAACTCCTGGCAGACCAGGATATGGAAACCTGGGCACAAATGCGAAACCGTGCTTTAGCCCTGCTGCAAAACACTTCAGAGCCACTACTCTATGATGCAGTCATTATCGACGAAGCCCAGGACCTCAGTCCGACCGTTCTACGGTTTCTGATCCACCTCTGCAAGCAACCGAATCGCCTCTTCATTACCGCCGATGCCAACCAATCCATCTATGGCAGCGGTTTTCGATGGAGCGAAATTCATGAATCGCTCAAGTTTGTCGGACGCACAGGCATCTTAAAAATTAACCACCGTACCACTCAGGAAATTGGGGAAGCTGCCTATGCCTACCTTCAAGAAGGCACCCTGAATGAAGACGACATTGAACGGCTCTACGTTCATACAGGCCCACCCCCAGCGGTACGTGCTATCCCGGATCGCGCTTCTGAAAGCAGCCTTCTCGCTCAGTTCTGCCGTGCCGCCGCCCATGAATTTCGACTGGGGCTAGGAGCCTGTGCAATCCTGGTGCCGACTGAAAAAGCAGGCAAGAATCTAACAGGACAACTAAACTATCTAAGTCTCGAAGCACGATTTATGACGAGCAAAGACCTGGATCTCAATTATAAAGGGGTGAAAGTATTACCACTTAAAGCGGCGAAGGGTTTAGAATTCCCAATCGTAGCGATTGCAGGCTTTTTAGAGAGTGCCTATCCCGCGATCTCCAAAGGCACCGCGCCAGAAGCTGCGACTGAAATCCTAACTCGTGAGCGACGCACTCTTTATGTCGCGATGACGAGAGCTATGCGTGCCCTTCTGGTGCTAGTGCCTGCCAAGCAGCCACCGTCTCTACTCCAAACGTTCGATCCTCGTCTCTGGAACCTTGGCAACCCATGAAAATTATCAAACTTCCAGCCATGCTTCCGGGTGCTTTAGACTTGGCGGTGGTTAACCAACAATTACGCGATCGCGCGGCGCAACTGGACTGGAGTGCCGTCGTTTCTGCCTCCGAGAAGCATCTCGCTGTGTTGCTGGCAGGACTAGATCTCTCTAATGATGCCGATGTTCTCGATTGCGAAGACAGTACCCTGTCAGACACGATCGCAGAGAAAGTGGTGCAGGCACTCCAGGCAGCACCAAAACAGACCAGGACGGTGAAAACCGCACCAACTCCTGTCAAAGTCACTCCTACAGTTTGGCAACAACCCAGTCTGGTCGAATCCCAGTTTGTAGCGACGACCCAACAGAGCGAAGGGCAGGGCAAGTTGATCGAGATGCAATTTGTTCCGGTGAACACTCACGAAGCCGATCAACCCGCTGCTGAGGCTGCTGATAACCAGGAGCAACCGCTCCCTTCCGATCCCCCACCGATCTTGAAGCCACCATCCCACTATCAAATCAGAGCCGAGCTAGAACAGGCGGTACTAGCAGATTTGTTGGGGCCAGCAGGCGGCGAATACGAAGAAGTGGATGAGGCACGAGTCAGCGATCGCTATCTGGTCGGCTTACTCGCTCCGCTCCACCGACGTAACCGTTCCACTCAAGCCGATGATCACTTAGAGGCAACGGACGAGCTAGCTACCGCTAAGACGGGAACCGTTGATGAGACCACTGAACAACTCGATGAACTCGCTGTGGGTGGCACCGGAACGATCGACGATGGCACCACTGAAACAACCAATCCGGTGATCGAAACCATGTTCCCGTCTTCGCTAGGCATGAGCTTTTGTGTGATTGGTACGGCTAAAGCTATCAAAATCAAAGCGGGATGGGGACAGTACGAGCGTGCCAAGAGTGAATCTCTAGAAACGCCAACTGGCGCACCCAAAACAGTTTGGCGCAGGTATCCAGTCGTGGGGCAATCTCCTCCAATCCCGCTTAAAGCCGGTGGCATCGATTCCTGGTGCATTGACCCTAACCGCGAGGTGTATGTGCGAGGGCAAATCCGTGCCTGTGGAGATGACTGGATCATCAGTGTGTTCCTGGTGAATGAACAGCGAGAACCAGAGCGCTCCCCCGACCAAGCATGGCTCTTTCAGCCCGAACTGAGCGTAGAAGCCGCAGACCCAAATCAGCGTGATATTTTCATCCGTAAAGCGCCGCGACGATCGCTGGGTAAGCTCGACCCGGTGCAGTATGCCGAGGAGCAGGCAATGGCAATGCTTTATCGGCATCAGGTTGAATTTGCCGTGGGACTTGGGACAGGCGTTCATGCCGAGTTGGTAGACGGTAGCACTGATCGTGCCGTGCGGCTTTGTACGCGTGTTGTCCCTGCTTACGAAGTTCCCAAAACCGACGCGCCTACCCTCGACGAGATACCTGGACTGGCAGGACTCGTTTTAGATATGAGGGTGTTAGCCGAGTCTCCACCGACTGAACTGCTTGAGCAACTGAACCCTCTGTTGACTGCTTATGCCGCTTGGATTGTCGGACAGACCGCTCGTGTCGCTGATGCCACTGCCAAATTGCAAGACTATGAAGCGATCGCCTATGACACTTTGGCAAACTGTACCCGCACTTTAGAGCGGATTCAGGCAGGGTTAGCGTTATTGCAGGCTGACTCACAAGCTCTGGAAGCGTTTCAGTTTGCAAACCGGGCAATGTGGCAGCAACGAGTTCATGCGCTCTACGCCGAACAGAAGCGACGCGGCGAAGACCTGGAACTTACCGCCATTGATATTTCTAAAAATCGTTCCTGGCGACCCTTTCAGTTGGCGTTCATCCTGCTGAATTTACCCAGCATTACTGACCTGCACCATCCGGATCGCAGCCATGAAACGGAAGCGATCGCCGATCTGCTCTGGTTCCCCACAGGGGGTGGTAAAACGGAAGCCTATTTGGGACTGACCGCTTACACGATCGGACTGCGACGCTTACAAGGAGTAATCGCCGGACGTTCTGGAGAAGCAGGTGTGGCTGTGCTGATGCGTTACACCTTGCGCTTGCTGACGCTTCAGCAATTCCAGCGAGCCACAGCTTTGATCTGTGCTTGTGAAGCGATCCGTCGAGAAGACACTGCCAAATGGGGCAACGAGCCGTTTCGGATCGGCTTATGGGTGGGTCAAAAAACGACTCCCAACCGCACGGAGCAAAGCGAAGAATTCCTCAAACAAAAGCTGGGACAATATCAACCGACTAGCAGCGGCTCTCCCCACCAACTCACGAATTGTCCTTGGTGCGGCACCAAAATCGACCCCGGTAAGCAGCATATTAAAGTGGAGTCCTTTGCCAAAGGACAGGCGCGTACCCTGATTTACTGTGGTGACGCTCTCGGTCGCTGTCTGTTTACTCAGAAACAATCCCCGATCGAGGGCTTGCCGATTGTGGTGGTGGATGAAGAAATCTACCGTCGTTTACCAACGCTGCTGATCGCGACCGTCGATAAGTTTGCCCAGATGCCCTGGAACGGTGCCGTGCAAATGTTATTTGGACAGGTAGAGGGTTACTGCCAACGACATGGATTTGTCTCGCCTGAAATCGAGGATACTCCAAGCCATCCTGCCAAGTATGGTCAACCGCTGGCCAAGACCCTACCCCACAATCCTTTGCGTCCGCCAGATCTCATTATCCAGGATGAATTACACCTAATCAGTGGACCGCTGGGCACTCTAGTGGGTCTTTACGAAACGGCAGTAGACAAACTCTGTTCCTGGACAGTAGAGGGTAAAACAGTCCGTCCTAAAGTCATTGCTTCGACTGCGACCATCCGACAAGCGCGTGACCAGATCCATCATCTCTTCCTGCGACAGGTGCAGGTCTTTCCACCCCAAGGCTTGGATGTCACCGATAACTTCTTCTCACTCCAACGCGAACCGAGTGAGGATTATCCCGGACGGCGTTATTTGGGCATTTGTGCCACAGGACGCAGGCTAAAAGCGGCTCTAATTCGAGTTTATACGGCGGTGCTTGCTGCCTCACAAGCACTTTATGGCAAATATGGTGAAGCGGCTGACCCCTGGATGACTTTGGTCGGCTACTTCAACTCCATGCGGGAGCTAGGCGGTACACGGCGCTTGGTGGATGACGACATCCAATCTCGTCTAGGCAAGATGGATCAACGGGGACTGGCAAAGCGATCGCGCCTTGAGGTGAAAGAACTGACCTCTCGTATTGCTTCCACCGATATCCCCATTGTGCTGGATGCGCTGGAAGTGCCCTTCAACCCCAACCGCGACAAGAGAACCGATACCCGCAAACCCATTGACGTGCTGTTGGCAACCAATATGATTTCGGTGGGTGTGGATGTTCGACGGTTAGGCGCAATGGTCGTCACAGGGCAACCCAAAACGACGGCAGAATACATTCAGGCAACGTCTCGTGTCGGACGCGCTTTCCCGGGTCTCGTGTTCACGGTCTATAACTGGGCGAGACCGAGGGATTTGTCCCACTATGAGCAGTTTGAACATTACCACACGACCTTCTACAAACACGTCGAAGCCCTCTCCGTAACTCCCTTTGCGCCCCGCGCCATTGATCGCGGGTTAGCAGCCTTGTTTGTCTCCCTGGTAAGGTTGCAGGGCATAGAACTCAACCAGAATGAAAAAGCGGGGCGGATCGATCGCAATCATCCATACATCCAAGCCGCCATCGATACGATCGTGACGCGTGCGGCAAATGTCGATGGTCTTAAAACCAGTGATTTTGTCAAGCAGGAGTTAGAAAGAAAACTGAAATACTGGCTAGAGCAAGCAGACAACCCGATCGGTGGAGCCGTGTTAGGCTACAAACCCAAAAAGGACGGCATCACTCAAGGCTTGCTGGCGCAACCAGGACAGGGAGACTGGCAACCCTTCACCTGCTTGAATTCACTTCGCAACGTGGAGCCGACGATTGGACTCATTTTGGACGATCGCATCCCGGATGATGATTTCCGCATACCCCAACCCATGCCTAGTTCACCTTGATTAAGAGGCTTTTATGGCACAAGCACAACCCCGGAGCAAAGTTGGTGAACTACGTCCTAGCCAAATCCTCTTTTCGGCTGGCATTGGTTCCGTGATTGACTTGCCGAATCTCTCCATAATGGTCATGGGACTGGATGATTGGGATCTGACCCACGCGGCTGAACTGGGAGAAGAACGCTTATTGGCAGTTGTGCGGCGATCGCTCAGCTACTCGGTGAAGCGTTTACTGTCTCCTCCCCTGCCACCAGAAGCGGATGGCATGCCATCTCTTTTAGACGAAAGCTATCGTGTCGGCATTCCAGTCTCGCCTTTTCCCACCTGGATGCTCTGCCCGAATTGTCGCCTGTTGGCTCCGCTCCAGTCTGGACTCTTTGACCTCAAGACTGATCGCTTTCGCTTAGAGGATGTCTGAGAAGCAGAAAAGCTCTCAAAACGATAGTCTGTCAATAACAATATACGCGACAGCGTTTGAGAGCCATGACACCATCGTATCCGAGTCAGTTGAGTCAAGATCAGTGGGACTTGCTATCGAGTCTC
>JBBRPT010000015.1:0-90971 GCA_038227635.1 Leptolyngbyales cyanobacterium
GACCGTGTGCCACGGGGGTAAGTCATGGGGCATCAGTCGCCAAGCTTCTCTCGCTCGCGCCACATACCGTAAGCCATTGAACACTTCGCGTAGACTATGGTCTCGTTGGGGGACTGCTTCTGTCATTAATGTTAAGTACGGCGCGACAAATGCCCATTCTTCGTCGCTCACATCCGTTGGGTATGGCTTTCTACTCACGCTCCCAGTTTAACAAAAGTGCAGAACACCCTCTAGCAGAAAATCTCTGTCCCTCGGCGTAGGTTAATTTCCTCTATAAGGGTCACAACTTCCTCATAGTTTTTTGGTTGAATGAAGATCAAAGACAAACGTATCAACTTTTAAAAACTGTTTTTAAGTATCCACCTGATTATCTAAAGGAGACCTCAATGAAAGGGAAATTTATTGGAGCGATCGGGCTATTATCGGCGATCTGTCTTGCTTTACCAGCAGGAGCCGCCAACCCTGACCAGGTAAAGCGACTTTTAGAAACGGGAGAATGTTCTAGTTGTGACCTAAGGGGGGCGAACTTGAGCAGCGCTCACCTACTGGGAGCTGATTTAAGAAATGCGAACCTTGAAGGTGCAAATCTGGCAAACGCAAACTTAGAGGGAGCAGACCTTACAGGCGCAAACCTCAAAACGGCGAATCTGACAGGTGCGTGTATGACTAATGCTAGTCTCAATCTTGCCAACATGAGTCAAGCAAATCTGGCAAGCGTCAGAATGTACAACGCCGACACAGTTGGAGCGGTGTTAACCGGCATCAACACTCAAAACGCCGAACTGTTTAACAGCGGAATTAATGTCGGCGGCGATTAGAAGACCTTTCTTCATTCCAGCTTGAGAAACGCTCCGCTTCGCTGCACACCTGACTGGCTGCCATAGCTGCTAATGGTCAGCGATCGCAGGTGATCAAAGAAAGGCTGACCTGCAAACTCCAACACTTTTAAAACTGGGAATTGGCTCTCTAAAATTGGTTGAGCCGACTCCCAGTTGAGATAGAGATAGCCATTGTTGGGCGTTAAAAGAGGCGCCATCGCTTGCTTAAACCCTTCAGTTTGAGAGACCGGATTTTTGGTCGCCTTCAACACCATGTCCATTCCCTCAACTGAAGTTGTAAAGATTTCATAGTTGCCAGTAGAGGTGTGAACTCCTGCAACCTGGGCTTGCACATCAGCCGTCTTTGAATTGCGCTTCTCAGTGTCTTTAACCGCGAGTAGCCGCGTCCACACCTTGACCGTTTGATCAGAGAGTTGCAGAGACCCGATGCTGATGCCCTGCTCTTTAGCGAGGTCGTCGAGATGATCGATCGCTCCCTGTGCATCTTGATCTCCAGACTTATTCGCTACAAATACCCAATCGCTCAACGTCTTTTCTTCCGTTCCCTCGTCTTCTCGCGGCACTAACCCTAAGGCATAATCGCTTTTAACCCAGCTAAAAATATTTTGGGGAAGATTTAACTTCCAGTGAGCGTTGAGCGCTTCTATAGGTCGATTCACCAGATCGGCAACGCCCCGATATCCAGATACGCCTTGAGAAAAACCTGCCCAGGCTTGATCGAGATCAGCTCCAGATGCCGAGATTGGGCTGCTGGCGGGAATATAGCTGAGCGCTCCGACGGGTTTAGAGGTTGACGGAGTTGAAGCGATTTCGCCCTTTGTCAAAAGTGCCGTTTCTGCGGTCAAGCCTCGGCGGTTGAGTCCGAGGGCGATCGCCAGTCCCTGATAGCTTGCTGAGACTTCTTGAGAGTCTGTAATTTCAGCTAAAGCAGACTTTTTTCCAGCTAATGCAGCGAGTTGAGGCAAGTTGAGAAACGCCATACCGATGCGTCCTTGAGTCAAACTGGCGATCGCAGTCTGATAGTCTGCCGAGTTCTCTAACCCTAATTCTTCTGCCTGAACCGTGTTAATTGCATCTCGCAACACCTTTGGGCTATTGGCAAACAAAACAAACCGATTGCCGACCACTGCACTAGCAAACAAAAGCGGGGAGGTTGAATTTTTCGTCTGACCGTCTTTCAACTCACTGCTGTAGATTAGCTTAGTGCCTTTATAAGACTCAAATATCAGATCAGTGCCCGTGATCGCTCGCTTTTGCCAAAACACTTGCAGAAATTCTCGCGATCTCTGGGGATCTTTGGTGGTCAGCGCCATCAAATAACCGGGTTGTTGACCGTTTTCAGCATCGCGATCAATATCAAGGGTGGTCACCGCCAACGTGATTTCGTCGCCTAGCCAGGGTTGCAAATCGCGCTGATAATCTAGCCCTGACACACCGATAATGCCTTGTTTAAATCGGTCTAGCTCTGCCCGTGCTTGTTTGCGTTCTCCAGGTTTAACGATGACTTGGCGTAAAGCAGTCACCCGATCGGGATTGACCATCAGCGATGCCATCGCCGGAGCCTGTTTTGAAATAAACATCGCTGCTGATGGCTCAGTTTCTCGACTGCCACTGAGCAACCCTAACGGACTTTGAGCAAACAGCCAGAAAAACGAGATCGTGCCCGTCAAAAAAAGTCCGGTCACGATCGTTGCCAGCAGATAAAAAAATGAGCGCAGCTTCATGGTCAGCCCAGACGAAGGAGTAATCAAGGATATCGACAAACCTGTCTTTCCTCAAAATCATTATTTCAGCACAATGCCCTCACCACACATTAAAATGTCCGTAGGCAAAGGCAAAATCAGGGATTATGCAATTCTGCTGCTGTTAGACCTTCAAAGCCATCGTGTTCTGAATTGTAGAAACGAGGGCACGTTTGGGACAGGGAGATTATCCCGTGAGGCACTTTCTAGCCTCATTGCCAGGGGAATTGTCATGACTAAGCCTGAACCACCCTCTGAGTCTTCAGAGAAGCCTCCAATTGAGTCTCTTCCTGCCATGACGATCGAAGAATGGCTCGAAAAACTTCGACGAGCCGATCGCGCGTTTTATAACATCATGGCGATGGAAGTTTGGTCGATCGCCAAAACAATGGATGGCTTAACTCCTGGCTTTTGGAGTCGTTTTATGATCAATCGCCGTCTAGCAATGAAACAACTGATTGAGCAGCGGCGATTACAGAATTCAGCCTCTCCAAATTCTCCACCATCCTCCGAGTCTTCACGGAGTCCAGAGGTACTTTAAAGAGAACGGCGGTGTCGCGTAGACGGCTTGTAGTCATCGCCCCCGTACAGTACGATCGCTGAGATGCTTAGAGTCGCCTCCAACCACCGTTCAAATTCGGTTTAACTTAGTAGACTGCTTGTATCCCTCCAGCCTGCCCTCGTTCCACTTCAGGTGATCATGAAAGCTTCCAACTCCAGTCTTTCAGTTTGGCAACAGTTAAAGAATCGTGAGCTAACTTGCGAAGAAGCCTTACACCTGCTTATCGACCTCGATGGCAACGTCACGTTAGAGTTGCTCGATCGCGAGGTCAGCAATCGCTTCTTAAAAGAGTTTCCCGATCGTAACTCGCTGCCGCCCCTGATTCCGCTGTTGCTGTGGCGCAATTGCTTTTATCTTGGTAGCCCTGCGGCACTCTCAGATGCGATGGTTCAGAGTTTGAGCGATCGCACTTTCACCGATGTCAAAATTATTCCAGTTTCTGACAAAAGCTATCGCGCCTGGTATCACATCTCAAATCTAGATCACACTCAAATCAGTGCCTCTCCTCTGATCAATCCACTCACGGGTGAACTAGAGCAAGAAAACATCGGAGAAGTCACCGAGCTTTATTTGTCAAAAGCAGCCGACCAAATCGGACGCATTAGAACCATTATTTCAGGTGCACTGCGAAATCGTGCCAGCGATATCCATCTAGAGCCAACCCCCGGCGGGCTACGAGTCCGCTATCGGATTGATGGCATCTTGCGAGATATTACAACGCTGCCGATCGAAGTGAGCCGTCGCGCGATCGTTGCCCTTAAAGTCATGTCTAACATGGACATTGCTGAAAGCCGTCGCCCTCAAGATGCGCGAATTGGCGAGATCTACGCCTCTGGTCAAGAGACCGATCTGGGGTTAGATTTGCGCGTCAGCACCCTGCCCTGTGTGGGCGGTGAGAAGGCAGTCATTCGGTTATTGCCGCGTCAAAACCCGTTTAACGACATCCACGACTTAGGTTTCTCAAACGCGGCTCTAGAGATTTATCAAGGCTGGCTCCATCAACCTCAGGGCATGGTGATTTTTACAGGTCCAACAGGTTCTGGCAAAACGAGTACGCTTTATACCAGCTTGCAGACGATCGCCACCGAATATGTCAATGTCATCACTGTCGAAGACCCGGTGGAATATGTGTTGCCTCGCATCACCCAAACCCAAGTGCACGAGGCGGCTGGAATGACCTTTGCGGCTGGCTTACGCGCTATTCTGCGTCAAGATCCAGACATTATCATGTTGGGTGAGATCCGAGATAACGAAACTGCTGAAACTGCTATCCGTGCTGCCCTCACGGGACACCTCGTGCTCACAACCCTTCACACTAACGACGCTGTCAGCGCGATTCCGCGTCTTAAGGATATTGGTCCCGATCCCGGCTTAATCAGCGACGCGCTGTTAGGAGTCGTAGCTCAACGACTGGTGAGAAGAATTTGTTCTCACTGTTCTGAGCCTTACCAACCTACCGATAGAGACCTCAAAGCTTTAGGGGTCGATCGAGATCATGCCCATCTCGATCGGTGGCGCAAAGGCAAAGGGTGCAATCGCTGCTATAACTCTGGCTATTTGGGTCGCGAAGCGATTATCGAGTTGTTAAACGTTGATGATGCGATTCGTCAAATCATTTATGAAGGCACCATGACGCAGCTAAACCGCTATCTAATCGACGGCAATTTTGAGTCGTTTCGATCGGCAGCGATCGCCAAAGTTACGCAAGGCATCACCACGATTCAAGAGATTTTGCGCGTCTTGCCCCACAGTTCTCTCTATCGCAAGTCAACGGTGGGCGAAGTCAGGGTCACGCACTCCAAAAAGACCCTGCTGAATGCTACGGGGGGATGATGCTCATACATCCCGACTTCTTCATTCAACCGACCTGGCTTGTCGATCAGTCGTGAGGAATCGCCTAAGCTAGTCTTAACCCGTACGATCGCCGTCCCATGACTCACTCATCTTCTCGCCAACCCCTGCCCGAAATCACGGTTAAAGAGCTTGCCCAAACGCTGGCAGGCTCTCTAGAAGCCCTGCAACTCATAGACGTGCGGGAGCCATGGGAGCTTGAAACCGCCAGTCTACCTAATTTTGTAAATTTGCCTCTGAGCGAGTTTGCCGAGTGGTCACACGCCATTCAAACTCAGTTTGATCCTGAGAAAGAAACCTTCGTTTTGTGTCATCACGGAATGCGCTCTGCTCAAATGTGCCAGTGGTTGAGCAATCAGGGCTTTACCACCATTAAAAATATCGTGGGGGGCATTGATGCTTACTCGGTCGTCGTTGACTCCAGCATTCCACGCTATTAAAGAGCCAAGTCGTTTTGATGTGCTTGCTACGACACTGAGCTGAAATAAAAGACAAAATTAAGAATCTGCTATCTTGGTTTCAGCTTTGATGTGCATCTAGTTAGGTGATTCATAGGTTTGAGTGTTAAAAGACTGCGATCATAAATCTTGTTCAATTTAAAGATGTCCCTTCAAATCAATCTTACAAATCGTCAGCAACAGGTTCTTTGGGCAACGGTGCGTCATTATATTGCCACTGCCGAGCCAGTCGGGTCAGAAGCACTGGTGAAAGAATATAACCTCAGCGTCAGTTCCGCCACAATTCGCAATGCGATGGGTGTTTTAGAAAAATCAGGGTTGCTTTATCAGCCCCACACCTCAGCAGGGAGAATTCCGTCTGATTCTGGCTATCGAATTTATGTTGACAACCTGATCAAACCCTCGGCTGAAGCGACCAGTCAAATCGAGCAACTGCTGTCAGGTCGCCTTAGATGGGATGAGTGGAGCTTTGAAGCCTTGCTGAGAGGGGCGGCTCAAATTCTCTCAACGTTGAGCGGTTACATCACACTGATTACGATGCCTCTGACCCGCACGACTGAGTTACGACACTTGCAACTGGTGCAGGTTGACCCAGAGCGAATTATGCTGATTGTCGTCACCGATTCTTATGAAACTCGATCGCTGCTGATGGAGTTGCCCAAATCTGCTGATGACAGCGACCTTGATTCAGAACGGGTCGATCGAGAACTCCAGATTCTTTCAAACTTCTTAAACGAGCAACTGAGAGGGCGATCGCCCGCCGATCTCGCCACCCTCGACTGGAGCGAATTAGGGCGCGAATTTGAACGCTATAGCCATTCGCTCACGTCGCTGCTCACTGATCTGACTCGTCGCCTTTCGCAGTCGTCTGCGGTGCCAACCCAGATTGTCATTAGCGGAGTCTCAGAAGTTCTTAGACAGCCCGAATTTTCAGAGTTGCATCACATCAAAACCATCATGCATCTGCTCGAAGAAGAACAGCACCAGCTCATGCCTCTGATCTTCGAGCAGCCCGACTCAGAAGGAGCGGGGCGGCGTGTGTCGGTTCGCATTGGCTCTGAAAATCTTTTAGAACCGATTCGCACCTGCACGCTGATTTCTGCGACCTATAGTCGGGGATCTTCGGCAGTTGGCAGCGTGGGAGTGCTGGGTCCGACGCGAATGGTTTATGAAGATACGATCGCCCTAGTTGGAGCCACAGCAGATTATTTATCAGATGCGCTCGGCTAGGGCATTGTAAAATTGTCGCTATGACCCGCACTTACGAGCCTTTACCCCTGTGAGCGACCCTATTGCGCCTTCTGAATCCGAGATTGTAGACCCCCCTCAGCCCTCGGAAGATCTGTTTCGGATTTCTCCTCTAATTCGCATCACATTGCTGAGTCTGTATGTTGCGTTGACGACTCCGTTGCCGTTTCTCTCTGAGGTGACTAAATCGCCAGTCTCGCCCAAGCTGCTGTGGATCGGCATCATCTTGGGAGCGATCGGACTCTATGCCGTTTTGTGTGAACGGGTCGTCGTGAATCACCAAGGAATTCAGGTGACGTATCCACAATGGGTGCCGAAATTTTTTCGCAAGGGGTGGCAGTTGCCTTGGGCAGACGTTAAAGCGCTGAAGCCTCGATCGACGGGGCAGGGTGGATTGGTCTACTATTTTCTCAGCCAGTCGGGGCAAGGCTATCTACTGCCGATGCGCGTGGCAGGATTTGCGCGGCTAGTTCGACGAGTCGAAGCAGAGACCGGAATCGACATGAGAGATGTAAAACCCCTATCTCAACCCTGGATGTATATCATCTTGTTGGGCTTTACGCTGATGCTGTTAGCGATCGATGGCTGGACGGTTTGGACAGCAACGACACTCACCTCATAACCTGACAATTCGTCGCGGACTTTAAGCGAGACTGGAGGTCATTAGATCAGCTGCCATTTCAAAGTTAGCCGTGACCGACTGTACGTCGTCGAGATCTTCTAAAGCATCCATAAGTTTGAGGAGCGATCGAGCGTGATCAGGCTGAGTGACTTCGATCGTAGTCGTCGGAATCCAGCGCAGCTCAACCAGGCTGATGGTGTATCTGTCTTTAAGAGTTTGGCTCAACGATTCCAGGGTTTCTATGTCGGTCACGACTTCAGCAACTGTTCCATCTTCGGTGTCGATCAGGTCGTAGGCTTCGGCACCGCCTTCAAGACACGCCTCTAGAAATTCTTCTTCGTTTATTGGGTCACGTTCAAAAGTCCGAGTTCGTCCCCGTTTTGTGGTTGAAGTTGTCATCGCCACCTCAACCACACCCTTTTGCTCAAACATCCAGCCGACACACCCAGATTCACCCAAGTTGCCGCCGTTTTTGCTAAACGCCTCTCTCAGGGTGGCAGCAGTGCGGTTGCGATTGTCAGTGAGCGCTTCGATTAAAACTGCGACTCCACCACAGCCATAGCCCTCATAGCGAATGGCTTCTAGCTCGCTGCTGTCTGCGCCCTTGCCTGCGCCTTTGGCGATCGCTCGATCGATGTTATCAGCAGGAATGCTGGCGGCTTTAGCCTTCTCGATCGCGGTGCGAAGCTGGAAGTTTGCTGCCGGGTCGGGAACGCCACTGCGAGCCGCCACGATGATTTCTCGCGAGATTTTGGTGAAAACCTTGCCTTTAACAGCATCCACTCGTGCTTTTTGGCGCTTAATATTCGCCCACTTACTATGTCCTGCCATACAGAAATGCAACTAGATGCGAACAGTAGATTTAATTTACTAATTTAAGCGATCGCAGCGCTTTTCAACCCTTTCCGCCTGTGAAGGTGACTCCTTGAATGAAGTATCGGTTAAAAAAGGCGTAGATTGCCAAAGCTGGGAGCGTAAAAATCATGGAGGCTGCCATGATGTAATTCCAGTAAGTGACATATTGCCCCTTGAATGCGTTTAGCCCTAGAGGAAGGGTAAACATTTCTGGGTTAGACATCACCACTAAAGGGAGTAAGAACTCATTCCAAGAACCCATAAAAATAAAAATTGTCTGAGCTGCTAGGGCAGGTTTTGCGAGAGGCATTACAACCTGAAAAAAGGTTTCAAATCGATTCAATCCATCAAGTGCAGCGGCTTCTTCTAACTCTTTAGGAAAGTTGAGAAAGAATTGTCGCATCATGAAAATAAAGGTGGCATTCACGAGCGCGGGTGCAATTAAACCCTGATAGGAATTGAGCCAGCCCAAAGATTTAAGAATTAAGAATTTGGGTAGAAGAGTGATTTGTCCTGGCACAACTAAGACCGCTAAAACGAGAAAAAACAAGAGTCGATTTCCAGGAAACTTGATTCTAGCGAGGGCATACCCTGCCATTGAATTGAATAGCAAGTTAAAGAGGGTAACTGTGATGGCAACTACAACGCTATTAATTAACCATCTTCCAAATAAAGGTTCTTGTAAAAAGATTGTTTTGTAATTATCCAGCGTGAAGAATTTTGGAATGAAATCTGTTCCTCCTGATGAGATTTCTGGCAATGACTTAAATGAGGCAGAGAGCGCCCAGGCAAACGGGATAAACGTGACAAATGCATAACCAGTAAGCGCTGTGTAGAGAAGCCATTTCCACGATCGAGCCGATGCAATCATGCTTTACCTCTAATCAAATGATTCTTCTTTAAACAAACTGCGTTGAATCAGCGTCACGGTCATAATGACCAGTGCCAACATCAAAGTCAATGCCAATGCGTATCCCATATCAAGATTTTTGAAGGCATATTGATAGATCAATAATACGATCGTTAAGGTCGAGTTATTAGGTCCTCCTGATCCGCCTGAGAAAATATAGGACTGATCAAATAACTGAAAGGTGCCAATAATTCCCATGACAATTACAAAGAACGTGACAGGCTTAAGAAATGGGAGTGTGATGCACCAAAACTCCTCCCAGGGAGTTGCTCCATCGATCGAGGCTGCCTCATATAAACTCTCTGGAACATCTTGCAACGCTGCCAGATAAATCACCATAAACAGCGGAGCGGTTGCCCAAATATTCATCAGCATGATGCCTTTGAGTGCCACCTCTGGATCGCCCAGCCAGTTATATGTCGGAAGTCCAAAAAAGCCGAGGAAGCTATTGAGTAAACCGTTTGTATTGTAAATCCACATAAAGATCAACGTAAGAACGGCTGATGATGTGACGGTCGGCAAAAAAAACGCAACCCGAAACCAGCTTTTTCCTTTAATTTTTGTGTTGAGAATCAGGGCTAATCCAAGCGCTAAGATTGTTTGAATAGGAACCACGATCGCCACATATTCAATCGTGTTTTTCAGCGCAATCCAAACGCGTTCATCCGATCCCATCCGCACAAAGTTTTTGAATCCTGCGAAACGAAAGCTGACTTCTCCTAAAAGCTGAACTCGGTGAAACGCCAACACGATCGTGAACATAACAGGAACAATCAGAAAGATTCCTAAGATGACGATCGCCGGAGTCATAAATAGATAACCCGATATCGTTTCTCGTGCGCTTTGTTTATTCCAAACAGTTTTATTTAGCATATCGACTAATTTGATAAATAGATTTCTCGATTTGCAGTATCCTGCGCCTTTTGCATCGCATTCTTAAGTGATTGCTGACCAATTAAAGCGCTTATAAACTGATTATCAAAGTTTGTCAAAATTGTGGGTAGCGTTTCTCCGGCTTGCCAAATTGTTGCATAGGATGATCCGGCAATTAATGGAGCGTAAAGAGAGTGACGATCGGAACCTAATTTTGCTAACACCGATCGTCGAGATGGTAAAGCAAATCCTTGACTTCCTGATGCGTTCATCGTAGCTTCGCTGGTTAAATATTCAATCAGTCTCCAAGCAGCATCTTTGTGGGTTGACTTCCGATTCATCACATAGGCAACGGTGTAAGCCATTGTGCCTTTTCGATTATTAATCGTCGGCACTTCTGCGGTTGAGAATTTCAAATTGGGAAACGTTTCTTTAAAGTAGGGAATCGTCCAAGCCCCCGATAACATCATCGCGGCTTTTCCTTGCCCAAACATATCATCGCCTGAGCTAGCCCCCACATCCGAGGGTTGAGCCGATGAGCGATCGCGGCGATATTGCTCAACCACGAGTTGCAACCCTTCTAAACTCTTTGGTGTAGCGAAAGCCGCATTCTGGTTGCGATCAACTAGTTCTCCGCCAAAGGCTTGAATAATAAACTGCTGTCGAGGCAACTCTGGAGTGATGCCGAATCCATATTGATTGACTTTCCCATTTGGGTCATAAAGCATCAATTTTTTTGAATCTTGAATAAGCTGATTCCAAGTTTTGGGAGGTTGTTTAATCTTTGCTTTGGCGAATGCTGTTTCATTATAAAAAAGAGCTAGTGTAGAGAAATCTTTGGGAATACCGTAAAGATTTCCATTTCGCTTAAAGGCATTAATTAGATTAGGTTCAAAGTCAGCCAGATTAAAGTCACATTTGATGTATGAATCGAGAGGTTCCAATACCTCGTACTTCATCAATAAGGGAGCTTCAAACGCATCTAAATAAAAAACATCGGGGGCTACGTCTCCAATTAAGCGAGTTTTGATCACATCCATATATTGGCTGTTGATCACCTCATGCTTAACCTTAATATTTGGATATTTCGTCTCAAATTCAGCAATGACCTTCTCTAAAAGTCGAGACTCGATCGGGTTACTCTGCCAGCCACTCAGCGTAATCTCGATCGTCGCAGCATCCCGATTAGGAGAACGACACGCGGTTGTTATTAGCAATAAAGCTGAAAATGCCAAACTAGAAAGCAGCGTTTTCATAGGAGATTCCTAACGAACTTTATCTGATCGGCATTATCCAGGCGGCTAGAATCAGCATTTTCAGGAGTGTTTATTGAGCATCCCTGATGTTTTGGGGATGACCCACCTCAAGCGACGATCGCCGCCTGAGATGCTCGCAGTTGACCACAAGCGGCATCCGCCTCTAATCCTCGCGGACGACGAACACTCACGGCAATGTGTCGCTCTTTTAATGCATTCACAAAGGCTTGAATGCGACGGGGATCAGGCTTTTGATAATCGACTTCACTAATTGGGTTATAGGGAATCAAATTTACGTGACTTTGAAAGCCGCGCAGATGCTCAGAAAGCTCGATCGCGTGTTCTACACAGTCGTTCAGTTCTGCCAGCAAAACATACTCAAATGACACGCGCCTCCCAGTAATCTTGACGTATTCCCTACATTCGCTCAGCAATGCCTCTAAGGGATACTGTCGAGCGCTGGGAATCAACTGCGTCCGCAACTCCTGATTCGATGCGTGTAGACTGACCGCCAACGTCGCTTGAAGCTGTTCTTCCGCCAATCGACGAATCTTTCCCGGAATCCCAACCGTGGAGATAGTCATCAGTCGCTGCCCAATGCCAACATCTGTATTCAGCGATCGGACGGCTCCCAACAGATTCTCGGTATTTAAGAGCGGCTCACCCATACCCATAAACACGATATTACTGACTCGCTGCTGAAACGCTTCCTGCACAGTCAGCACCTGATCGACGATTTCGTGTCGTTCTAAATTTCGCTGAAAGCCCCCTTTTCCGGTCGCGCAAAAATCGCACGCCATTGGGCAGCCGACCTGAGACGACACGCAGACCGTTAACCGTTTCTCAGTGGGAATGCCGACCGTCTCAACGATCTGACCATCTGAGAGCTTTAATAAAAACTTGATCGTGCCATCGATCGCAGGGGCTTGGAAGTGAATCTGCGATCGTCCGATTGGGTAATCAGCCAAACTTTCGCGCCACGACTTAGGAAACACTGAGACATCGCTGAGCGATCGTGCCCCCTTCTGATAAATCCACTGGTGCAGTTGTTTACCCCGATATGCGGGCTGCTGCTGCTGTTTGACCCACTCAGTTAAATCATTGAGTGATGCCCCGACGAGCGGCTGGTGTTGAAGAGACTGGGCGGGTTCTAACTGCTGGATCACGGCAAAAAAGGAAGTTATGGTGAGGATTTTCTGAACCCTATAGCTCTCTATTTTAAGATGTCTATTTAAGGTTTTGGAGTTAAAAGTCCTTGACATTTTGGAACTAATCGATCTGAAGCGTTTTTTCAGGCTCCTTATAAACACTGACTCAATACTACTGAGTTATGGGTAACCACTGGGTGTAAACGTCGAGATTTGTTGAATTCACTGAGAAAGAATCCGTATAATCTCGGCTTTCTTCAGAGCAAACCTGGTAGAGACTTGATAACAAGACATGTCCAGGGCGGTGCCACATTTGAATTATAGAGTCTAAGCTAAAGTATTTTTCGATACAAACGTTATTGATCCGTGCACTCAGCTTAATCAGGAATTCGTTCTACCTTGATCGATCATGCCTCTACTCACCCCTGTGAATCACTCAAAGCAAACTTTTGACTCCATTACCACTCAAGCCAGTCCTTGATTAACCGAGCACAATGTTAAAACAAGACAGTCTGCTTCAAGATCAGATTCTCCGTCTCGGCACTGTAGAAATTAGTCTCAGTCAGTCAGAAGAGCTTTTTCGGGCTTATGTAGAAACTGCCAACGACATGGTATACACCGTAGATTTGGCAGGAGTCATGACCTACATTAACTCGTATGGGCAACAACTTTTAGGGTGCCGCGAAGATGAGATTTTAGGGCATTCTTGCTTAGATTTTGTCGCACCCGCCTATCGCGAGAGAACCGCACAAGCGTTTAATAACTTAGTCAAAACTGGAGAACTCAGAGACTTTGATTTTGTGCTGCAGCCCCGCACAGGTGAAGAAATTCATTTAGAGGTGAATGGCAAGCTGCTCTACCGCAAAGGTGAACTCGTTGGAGGAATTGGCATCGGGCGCGATATTAGTGAGCGCAAACGCATCGAAAAACAACTGCAAATGTTTTCGAGAGCCGTAGAATCGGCATACGATAGTGCGGTGATCACTGACTTGAGAGGTGAAGTGCTTTATGCCAACCCCGCTGCAGGTCGAATTTTTAGCTGGCACTCAGGGGTTTTAGCAGGCAGAAGTGCCGAAATTTTCTACCCTGAGCGGCGACAAACTCAGTGGCTGATTCAGCAAGCGATCGCAGGAGGTTGGAGCGGGGAAGTCATTTGCAGTCGTCGCAATGGAGAGCGATTTCCAGCACTGGTCTCAGTGGGACCGATTTATGACGAAAAGGACAATCCCACAGCCGTATCATTCATTACGCGAGATATTACCCAGCAAAAGCAAATTGAAGCTGAGTTAGCCTCTAAAAATATCGAACTAGAACGCGCTAGCCGCTTAAAATCAGAATTTCTTGCCAATATGTCTCATGAGCTGCGAACCCCCCTAACCGCAATCTTGGGATTCTCCTCGATCCTCAAAAAGCAGATCTTTGGGATGTTGAACCCAAAGCAGCAGCTTTACACCCATCAAATCAATCAAAGTGGACAGCACTTGTTGAGTTTGATCAATGACGTGTTAGATCTGTCAAAAGTCGAAGCGGGACAGATGCGACTGGAGATTAGCCCGATCGCCATTAATGAGTTGTGTGAAGACGCATTAGCGCTGGTGAGTGAGCAAGCTGAATCCCGCAAAATCAAAATTCACCACACGATACAGCCTCACTTGCCCTACTTGATGGCAGATGAGCTACGCGTGCGACAAATGTTGATCAACCTGCTGGCAAACGCAATCAAATTCTCGGAAGAAGAGACTGAAATCGGGCTGGATGTCACAATGCAGGCAAACGAGGTGCACTTAACAGTGTGGGATAAAGGCATCGGCATTCCCGAAGACATGCAGCATCTTTTGTTCAGACCGTTTCAACAAGTTGACGGGTCTCTCTCTCGTCGCCATGAAGGCACCGGGCTAGGGTTAGCGCTGACTCGCCGCTTGGCTGAGCTGCACTCTGGCACCGTTGAGGTGAAATCATCCGAAGGGCAGGGCAGCCATTTTACAATTCGCTTACCTTTTAACGCTGGTCTGTTGAACGATGTAGGCGGATATGACACACCTCAAGGATCGATCGCGCCCCATATTAAGTGAAACGTTCCACCGAAACGTCTCTACAGCATTCAAAAATGAATTGGAATAGGCTCTTTACTGCTGCATTCATTTATAGAATCTGCTGGAGATGGTATCGTTTTGAAGCCCGATCGAACATTTTTTGGTCTTCATGGTCTCTGACACTGCTATTTTGGCGTTTCAATTTACGTCTCCTGGTCCGATTTTGATCGAGTGGGGACCGATCGTGATTCGGTGGTATGGGTTGCTCATCGCGTCTGCGGTCTTGATTGGGGCAACGCTCTCTCAGGCGCTAGCGTCTCGTCGCAGGGTTGACCCTGACCTATTGAGCGATCTGGCAGTCTGGTTGGTGATTGCAGCGATTCCTAGCGCTCGACTTTACTACGTGCTCTTTCAGTGGCATGACTATGCCCAACAGCCCCAAAAGATTATTGCCATTTGGGAAGGGGGCATCGCGATTCATGGAGCTATTTTGGGGGGCGTGATTGCCTCGCTGATTTTTGCGAGATTGAAGCGAGTTTCATTTTGGCAGTTGGCTGATTTGGTTGCGCCTTCCCTGATTTTGGGTCAGGCGATCGGGCGATGGGGCAATTTCTTCAACTCAGAAGCGTTTGGTGCACCGACTGACCTGCCGTGGAAACTGTTTATTCCTCGCTATGTCATTGAGGGTGGCAGACAGATTGCCCGTCGTCCCTCCGAATTTGAGAACGTCGAATATTACCATCCCACCTTTCTCTATGAGTCACTGTGGAACTTAATGGTATTCGGCGTTTTGATGACGCTCTTCTTCCGGGATCTGCGAGGCAACCCCCGCCTAAAAGTCGGCACGCTATTTTTGGTGTATTTAATCGGCTATAGTGCGGGTCGCGTGTGGATTGAAGGACTCCGCACTGATAGCTTGATGCTAGGTTCGTTACGGGCGGCGCAGATGGTGAGCTTGGTTGGCATTGCGATCGGCATGATCGGACTCATCTGGCTCTATGGATTGCGGCGATCACTGCCCGATGTGGTGTCTGACCCTAACGCTACCTACTCAGAACCGTCTCATTGATAGATTAAGGAATGTTCAACTTGTCAGACCCGCCTCAATCAAACCTGTCTTCTCCTTTATCGGCGGGAGTCTACATCGTGGGGGCAGGTCCTGGAGACCCAGAGTTGCTGACGGTCAGAGCGCAGAAATTAATTGCCCAAGCTGATGTAATTTTATTTGCTGACTCGTTGATCCCATCGCAGACTCTTGAAGGGGCACGATCGGAGGCTGAAATCATTCAAACTGCTAGCAAAACACTAGAGGAAATCTTGCCCTTGATGATCGAACGAGTCAGATCAGGCTGTTCGGTGGTGCGGCTTCATTCGGGTGACCCGAGTTTATATAGCGCCGTTCAAGAGCAGATGCAGGCGTTGGTTGAGGCTGCTATCCCCTTTGAGGTGGTTCCAGGAATCAGCGCTTTTCAGCTTGCGGCGGCTCGGCTGCGGGTCGAACTCACCATTCCCGAAGTCGTGCAATCGATTATTTTGACTCGGATCAGTGGTCGCACCGCTGTCCCTGTCGATGAAGAACTCTCGTCGCTGGCGGCTCATCGCGCTAGTCTCTGCCTCTACTTAAGCGCTCGTCATGTCGAAAATGCCCAGACAAAGTTGATGCAGCATTATTCCGCAGACACTCCGGTAGCGATTTGCTTTCGGCTCGGTTGGGCAGATGAAAAGATTCGGCTGGTGCGGCTCGATCGGATGGCGATCGTCACTCACGAGCAAGACCTCATTCGCACGACGCTGTATGTGATCAGCCCAGCTTTATCAGCAGAAACAGTTCCGCCGGAGTTTGGCTCGGTTGAGAGAGACGCATGGGTAGGTCGGCGATCGCGCCTCTATCACCCCGACCATTCTCGACTGTTTCGCGATGAAAACAAGCCAGCCAAGGACGAAGGATAAATTAGGGGTAGAAACTCAGTTTGGGCAATCCTAGCGTTTCATCCCAGCCCATCATGATATTAAGACACTGAATCGCTTGCCCTGCCTGCCCTTTCATCAGATTGTCGATCGCAGACATCACAATCACGCGATCGGTGCGCGGATCGACCTCGACCCCGATGTAGCAAAGATTGGTTCCCCATGCCCATTTGGTTTGCGGATAGACTCCACCTGGCAATAGTTTCACCCAGGGAGTGTTGCGATAGAAAGCGCTGTAGATGGTGAGCAAATCTTCTCGCACCAGCCCCGGGTCGCGAAGGGTGGCATAGACCGTCGCTAAAATGCCACGAACCATCGGAATCAGATGCGGCGTAAACTGGACTAAGATCTCATGTCCGGCTAAATCGCTGCAAACCTGCTCAATCTCAGGCGTGTGACGATGCCCAGCTACGTTGTATGCTCCTAGCGAGTTATCTGCTTCAGCCAAGAGCAGCCCCGTTTTGGCTTGCCGCCCTCCGCCAGACGTGCCAGATTTTGCGTCGATAATTGCCGTCTCAGGCACAATCAAGCCTTGTTTAAAGAGCGGCGACAGTGCCAGCAAGCTAGCAGTCGGATAGCACCCCGGACAGCCGACTAACTGCGCCTCAGCAATGCGATCGCGATACAACTCTGGCAACCCATAAACGGCGGTTTCGGCAACGTCTCGATCGCTGCGCTCTAGCTCATACCAGTGAGTATAGGTCTCGAGGTCAGAAAATCGATAGTCCGCCGACAAATCCAGCACTTTGCAGCCCTTCTCTAGCAGCGTTGGAGCCATCTTGCACGCCAACCCATTGGGCAGCGAGAGAAACACAGCCTCACAGCGATCTGCAATTTTGTCGAGATCGATCGGCTCGACCACCTGATGCACTTGATGCCCCAAATGCGGATAAAGGCTCGAATATTCCTGCCCTGCACTGCTATCGCCGCCCAAGTAGGCGAGTTCTAGCTTTGGATGGTCAGTTAGAAGCCGCACCAACTGCACCCCTCCATAGCCTGACGCGCCAATCACACCAACGGGTACACGCTCTAAGTCACCCATGTTTCTTGACCTTTAAGACAGATGAACTGCTGAACTTCTGCTGCATTGTAATCCCCAACCTACAATTGTCAAAGGAGGTTGATCAATGATTTTAAGCGATCGCTCCTCACTCTAGCCTTAGTTTGCACCTAATGTTGGCTTCATAAGATACGAGAAAGCGATCGTTTGTCCTGAAACGTGATCTCTTACCTAGTAAACAGTAGTAGACCTCTGGAATTTTTAGACAGAGAAAGTGAGAATACTCAAGGATGAAGATTAAATTCAAGATACGGCATTCTAACGTTTCACCTGCGCATTTACCTTATTAATTTGCCTAGCCCCACGAGATCCGTGATTTCCCGGTTGCTTACTTCGGTTTAAGCATTTTTCGTCAACAGAAGTCATCCAAGATTCAGTACGCTTCCGAAGTCAAAAGAATTACAATCGAAGATAAAATAGCTTCAAAAAACTTTACGGTGTTACCGCTTTGAACCTCTCTGTCAACGCTCAACCCTTTTCTAATCAACCGTTCCCTTTTGACTCCATTGAGGATGCCCTGGCGGATTTGAAGGCAGGGAAAGCGATCGTCGTGGTCGATGACGAAAATCGGGAAAACGAAGGAGACGTGATCTGTGCCGCTCAGTTTGCGACTCCAGATATGATCAACTTTATGGCAGTCTATGCGCGAGGTCTGATTTGTCTAGCCATGACGGGTAGCCGTCTTGATGAATTGGATGTTCCCCTAATGGTGCGGGAGAATACAGACAGCAATCAGACTGCCTTTACGGTCAGCATTGATGCGTCTCCTAGAGTCGGAGTCACAACTGGGATCTCGGCAGAAGACCGCGCTCGCACGATCCAGGTTACCCTCAACTCAGACACTCAACCCGCCGATCTGCGTCGTCCGGGTCACATATTTCCGATTCGCGCTAGAGAAGGCGGAGTATTAAAGCGTGCAGGGCACACTGAAGCCGCCGTTGATCTCTCTCGCCTCGCGGGGCTTTATCCGGCTGGGGTCATCTGTGAAATTCAGAATTCAGATGGCTCGATGGCTCGACTACCTGAGCTTGTGAAATACGCTAAAGGTCATGACCTAAAAATTATTAGCATTGCTGACCTGATTAGCTATCGGCTGCGGCATGAGCGATTTGTGTGTCGTGAGACCGTTGCTGATATGCCGTCCCAGTTTGGGCAGTTCAAAATTTATGCCTATCGAAACGTGCTCGACCACTCTGAGCACGTCGCGATTGTCAAAGGTGAGCCTGAGCAATTTGGCGATCGCCCGGTAATGGTGCGAGTGCATTCAGAGTGTTTAACAGGGGATGCTCTCGGTTCGTTGCGCTGTGACTGTCGGATGCAGCTACAAGCCGCTCTTAAGATGATCGAAAATGCTGGAATGGGCATCGTCGTTTATCTACGACAAGAAGGGCGGGGCATTGGGTTGGTCAACAAGCTTAAGGCTTACTCTCTGCAAGATTTAGGACTTGACACCGTTGAAGCAAATGAGCGATTGGGTTTCCCTGCTGATCTGAGAGACTATGGGGTTGGGGCACAAATTCTCAACGATTTGGGAGTTAAGCAGATTCGTCTAATCACTAACAATCCTCGCAAGATTGCAGGTTTAAATGGCTATGGTTTAGAGATGGTTGATCGAGTTCCTCTTCTAATCGAGGCGACTTCTTATAACTCGTCTTATCTGGCAACCAAAGCCGAAAAGATGGGTCACTTGTTTTTAAGGACTTATCTAGTGACGATCGCGCTGCACTTCGAGACTGAAGAGTCAGTCGCCGATCGCTATGAGCGGCTCGAAAAACTGCGGCATTTGGCTAAGATCTATGATCTGACGCTGCAAGAAGAAGCGCGACCTGTGGCATCGGCGTTGTTTGGCGAAACCTCTCTAATTGCACATTTAGGGTTTGAGCAAGCCTTGGTGAGCGATGTAGATTGGTATCGATCGCCTGACCATCCCTATATCTCAGAGATCGGGCAGATTCTTGATGATCTGATCTACTGGGCATCGGTGAAAAAATTGGAGTTCATTATTTCTCCGGGTTCTGACCCTCTAACAGGGTTGCAGGTGCAGCTCGATCGCCAGACATTTCCAATCGATCAGCTACCTTCGTCGATCTGTGATGTGCTCGAAACTCAGACCATCTATAGTTTTTCTAGACCCTAAACATTGTGAAACGCTGTGAAGATGGGTAGTTAGAGGCTGAGGAAGTGACACCTTTAGCCTCTCTTTTCTAGTTCAACTGCGTTAACTCCTAAGAAACACACTTGGAATTGCCAGGGTGAGGGAAGAGATCAGACCTTATGTTTCTTACATTTCTAACAAATGGTACTCCGTTCGTTAATGGCTGAGATCTTGCACCTGAACTAAAACTGTCTCGTTTCTGGTATTCACCCGCCCGTGATTTTCAATCACGGTCTAACGGTGCGAAGTCCACTCAAGGGACTGAGAGAGGGTTTGAGATTCAGTCTGTTTTAACGGACTTTGCAAGGCTAGCCCGGAATTCCATTCACGAGCGGGACAGAACCGCAGCGAATAGACTGGCGCAACTGTGTTAAGAAACCTTTAACACTCTTGCTGGAGTGCGACTTGATGGTATTCAGATCCTAACGGCTGCAAGTGATCAGTAATTTCGATGCGGGATGGGGCGATCGTCAAGGCTTCGAGTTTTGCACAGCGTCGTGCTAGTGTCATCGCGCCGAGCATAGCGTTGCTCGATCGTGAATTAATCGCGTCAACGTTGCACTATTTTGGCGAGCCGATGCCTCTCGTGAAGCGCCCAGTGGTTTGAGGGCTTCTTGAAGATAGCGATCGATGAATCTCTAGTAAAAATTCTAGAAGATTTCCATCAATTTGATAGCTCTCTTGCAGCGCTGTGGGATTGATCACAGAAGCCTGAGAGTTATCAATATTTTTCATGCGTTTGCAGTGGCTCACAGCTTGCATCAAGGCTTAGTGTGGACAGACTAATGAGATAATCAGTCATACCAGAGTCTAGACATCGTTAACCAAGGTTTGGCACGGTCAAGTGACATCTTTCGTTATCTTTAGAAGGGTCGGTTTGTGCAACATGAGACGCAATCCTTTTTCTACGACGCTGCGTTCAATCTTTCTAAAGTAGGTTTATGAGTTGGTTTAAAGGGCACGATACGCTTTAAACAATCAATTCCTTAATATGAACTAAGGTCAAATATAGCTTTTGCGGCGAGTTAAATCTGGCGTTGCTGAATCCAGCTATGAATTGTCAGATTTGCCCTCACCCTAGCTCTTTCCGAAGAGGAGAGGGTATAGAATTTCTGGCTCCCTTCTCCTTGGGGATGAGGGAAATTCATACTTGCATTCAGCAACGCCTTAAATCTTTTGCAAGTTTGTCATCATCAGTAATTTCATAAACGACTAGAGCAATAGCCCATTTTATTCTCAGTGAAAACGCTGAATCAAATTTTTTGTGTATGTATGATTCGTCACAGAAATTTAAGGGAATTCTTTAGAGTAACGATGTTTTGAAGAATCTAATATCAGCTTGCTCAATTTCCTCAGACTATAGCTGAATCAAAGTCTGTTGTCTTGAATGCAACCTAATTTTTACTAGATTTCTAACACTTAAAAGACACCGCTAAAGTGGCTGATTCTGTTACTGATTAGCCACAGCTTTGCGTCTCGATCGTTCATCCACTTATCCACCCGACATGAAAATTTGTTCGCGCTCTCGTTTGCACCACCTGCTAGCAACCACCCTTGCTATCGGGAGTACCCTTCAACTGGCTGCCCCAGCCTTGACTGCTGGCACTGCCGCCGGAACCTCGATTAAAAACACGGCAACCGGAACGTTTACAGACGGAAGCACCAACTACACTACAACCTCTAATGAGGTCACGATCGACGTTTTAGAAGTAGCAGGTCTAGCGCTGACAGCGCAAACTCCTAGTGTCGTAAACCCTAATGCGGGTGACACCCTATATGTAGATTTTGTCATTACTAACACGGGCAACGATCCGACTCAGTTCTTCATCCCAGGCGCAGCTAAACTCTCTAATACGTCTGCCTTCTCACAAAATGGGCAGATTCAAATTGTTGCAGTCAATGGCACGGCATTAGGAACAGCGGTCAGCGTGCCAGCAGGTGGAGACACCACGGGCAACCTGCTAGGAACGACAGGCGCAACCTCAGGGTCGCTGGTTGCCAACCCCGGCACAGGTAACACCGGAACGATCACCATTCGAGTGCCAATCAAGGTTTCGGCAAGTGCAATCACAGCGGACACTCTAAAAGTGTCATTGGGAGACACAACTCCTGTTGATGGGCAAAACCTCACTCGCTCTGTAAACACCAACGATGTCTACACCGTTGATAACGCAAACGGAGTCGGGGGTGAAACCAATGCAACTGCGCCTAGCAACGGTGTGAGAGAAGCAATGGCAACCAGTAGTCAGATTACAGTTGCAGCAAGATTGCAATCGTTTGCAGCCGTGCTAAAAGCTGTAGGTAGTTATAGCAACAAGGCTACACCAAATATTCTGACGGATGACGTTTTAACCTACAAGCTGGCACTGCGAGTTGAAAATCCTGCAACGCCGCCGGTGGGGTTAGTCACGTCTGATCTTTATGGCACTCAGATCAACGTCGATAGCAGCACCGCCAAAGCGTATGTTTTGGTCAGTGACGCTGTCCCTGCTGGATTGCAGTTTGGCGCAACCAATACCATCACTGCCCCTAGTGGTTGGGTGGCAGTCTACACACAAGATCCTCTGACTACCAGTGCTCTAGGCGCAAGCTGGAAGACGATTCGTCCGTCATCAGGTCTTATCACTCGCATTGGTTTCACCTTCGACACCACCGCCGCCGGAATTTCTAAGGGTTCAGCGGGCACAGGCACCACAGTTTCTGGGTTCCAATTTGATCTCACTCCGACTGCCACATTTACTGGGGGGCAGATTGCTAACTTGGCTCAAGTCTTTGGTCAATCTCAACCGGGTGCCGTTGCACCTAGCACTGCAACTCAGATTGTCTACGATGAATCGGGTGACCAAAGCACAAACAACAAGTTAGACGGAACAAACCCTGATCCGGCTGCGGGTGGCGTACCCATCAATAATGGCGGCATCAGCACCGGGGTTGCAAACCCTGCGGCAGATGGCACCGACCCAGGAACCGGAACTGACCCAACTAATACCACCAACACCAATACAGGGGTTGACACGACTGGTACTAAGGCAGGGGGCGGTGAAGACACCGTGTACACGATCGCTGCGACTCCCTTAAACGGACCGTTGTCCCAACCAGCCGCAGTCGGACCCACCGATACAAACGATGACTTCACCAACAAGTCGATCGTGACTCCTATAGGTCTGCCGCCTACGACGGGGTTAACTGATGCTCAAACGCCTCCATTCACCTTTACTAACACGGCTCAAAACACAAGCGGCGGTTCCCAAGCTATCTCACTCTTGCCAACTCCTCCAGCACCGACAACCGCGCTGCCAAACAACACAAAAGTGACGATCACCGATCCGGTCACGACGACCAGTGCGACGTATAACTACACGTCGGCAGGTGGCTTTGTCTTTGTGTCGGGTACTGGCGGAACGAGTGCCACCGTTCCGGTTAGGCTGACCATCGCGAGCGGAGCAACGGCTGACTATCAAGTGACCGTTGATTTACCCGCAGCGCCTCAGTTCCAAGGGTTCCCAGTGCCAGTGACGGCATTTGTTGATGTCAATAATGACGGCTTACCTGCTGCTGAACCGAGCAACACAACCATCGATCGCCTCTACACCAACTATGTGACGTTGGACAAAGCCGCCCGAATGCTTGAAGCCGATGGCGTAACGCCTGTGGCAGGGGCTGCGGGAACCTTTACAACGGTGCAAGCTGATCTGAGTGCAGCCGCGTCTCCAGGCAGAGTGATTGAGTATCGCATCATCTACAAGAACATCTCGACGAGCGGTGGAACTAATAACGTCACTCTACCTGCTAATAACTTGGTGATCACTGAGAATGGCGCGATCGCTGCAAACAACTGGTTTGCCGCCACGTTGGATTCAAAGTATGCAACGACTGGCGGAGTTGGCTCTGCGATCGATGCAGGGGGAGCGATCACAGTGACTACTAGTGGTGCTCCGGCTGACATCCAAGTGTATACAGACACGATCGCATCGGTTCCTCCTAGCTCTGCGGGTGGCACGTTCACCTTCCAGCGAAAGATTAAGTAACAGGCTAGTGATTGCTGTCGCCAACTCTTTAAAACAGCAATCACAACACACATTTACTCCACTGCATTCACAACGAGTATCGACATGAAAAAACATTGGTTATTAGGTGCCAGCGCTGCCCTGGTTCTCTCGACTCTGCCGATTAACGGTTCACCCGCGATCGCGCAGATCTTTAACGCGGGGTCTACGATCGCTCAAAACGTTTTGCGTCAGCCCAAAGTCAATCTTCACTTAGTGGCAGATCAGCAAGTGGTGACAAAAGATCAGCAAGGGAAAGAGGTAGTTCGCTGGCAAGCGATCAATGGCAACGTTAAAGCCAAACAAGGAGATCTGATTCGGTTCACGGTGACGGGTAAGAACGAAGGCAGTCGCGATGCCAAAAACGTGGCGATTACTCAACCGATTCCTCAAGGAACGATTTATCAGTTGGATTCTGCCACGATCGCCCAGGGAATCACCGTCACTTACAGTATTGATCAAGGCAAAACGTTTGTGGTGCATCCAACGGTGAAGGTGACGCTGCCCAACGGCACCGTTGAGGAGCGCCCTGCCCCGGCTGCGGTCTACACTCATGTGCGCTGGGAGACGAGCCAAGCACTACAGCCTGAAGCGATCGTGGGAGCTGCCTACCAAGTCAAAATCCGCTAGTCCCTCTAAGCCTGAAGGGTGTTCGATCGAGACATTCTGTCGAACACCCTTCAACGTCTTTAAGCGCTTCTCACTCTCATGGGTGCAATCGACGATTTCACACTTCCAAGTTTGCCCACAGTTTTCTACCCGATTTAGCTTCCATGATTTCTTACCGCAAACGATGTTGCTTATTAGCGGCGTTGCTTCTTGCTAGCGTTTCGCTTCAGCCTCTAGCGGCTGGTGCAAAAACTGCGATTTCTAACACAGCTTCCTATTCATTTCAAGATGCTGAAAAACACACGTTTGAAAGCATTACAAATCAGTTGAAGCAGGACATCGTTGATCCATTTGGGCGCATTCGCGGCTGCGGTGGAGAAGTCTTGCCTGACTATGCAGGGTTTAGCGTTGGTCTCTATGATGCTAGCCCCCAAGATACGCCGCTTGGATTGGTGCCCCTACCGAGAACCGGAGCGGGCACAGGCTTTATAGGTGCGTCACCCAACCTTCAAAATAGCAATCCCTTCTTTTTGGCAAACGACGAGCCAAAGGGAAGCTATAACTTTTTCTTTAACCGTAGTGCAGGTCAACTTGAGATCGGTAAACGATATATTTTAATTGTGAATCCGCCTGCGAGTGCTAGGCGTTATAGTCAGCGTCAAATTCGGATTGTCATTACAGCACGAGATGATATTTCAAAAACGGTTTCTTATACCGCAACCGCACTTGATGGGCGAGGCATTAGCTTGGATGCTGATCCAGCTTCGTTTAGTACAACGGTTGCAATTAATGATGCCACTGGAACAGGCTTGGTGCTTTCGTCGCTGAGTCTGATCGATCAGCCGATTTGTGTGGGGGCATCTCAACCAGTTCAGATTACAAAAACTGCCGATCGGGCTGCTGCTGAACCGGGCGACACGGTAATTTATCGGCTCTCGGTGCGAAATCTCAATTCGGTGGCTGCGACTCAAATCGAGGTTGTCGATGTCTTGCCATTAGGGTTTGCCTTTTTATCGAAGAGCGTTCGGGGTGAATTGGGTGGATCTGGAGTCACGATCGCGGCAACTCAAAGCGGTTCAACTGTGATCTTTAAGTTTGACGGCAGCATTCCACCAGATGGAGTGTTGAACATTGCTTATGCTGTGCAACTCAGTCCTGATTCAGTGCGGGGATCGGGTGAAAATCTAGCGAGTGTTAGTGTTCATCGTATCGATACCAATGCCATTCTCAGAGATGGACCGTCTAAATATCGACTCAGAATTCGTCCTGGTATTGTGTCTGATTGCGGAACCATTATCGGTCGGGTCTTTGAAGACAAAAACTTCGATGGTGAACAGCAGCCTGGAGAGCCAGGAATTCCCAATGCAGTCGTGCTTTTAGATGATGGCACTCGCATCACCACCGATCCAAACGGACTGTTCTCGATCGCCAATGTTCTTCCAGGCAACCGGACGGGAGTGCTCGATCTCAGCAGCGTTCCAGGTTACACCTTTGCCGCAAATCGCTACGTCAAAGAACGCAATAGCCAATCTCGCCTGGTGCATCTCGAACCTAGCGGACTGGTGCGAATGAATTTTGCTGTCACGCCCGCTGTTTCAGAAGCAGGCAAACCATGAATATAAAATCTCGACATTCTTTAGCGGCTTGTTTGCTGAGTTTAGGGCTGATTGCTGAAAGTATCAGTTTTATATTACTGATGCCAATCAGAGACGCAATTGCAGCGACTGCAGAAACGGCAACAGTCCCGATCGTGCAATCGGTTTCTCAAGAGAAGCCTACCGTTAAACCCGAATCACAACTTGTTGCACAACCGGACGTAAAACCCTCGCCAACCGAGTTATCGCAAAGTATCACGATCGTGTCGCCCATTCCTAAAGCGGTGATTGATGTTCCGGCAACAACCGTGGTGCTGCGGTTTCCCCTCGACAGCCAAGTGGACTTGCAGGTGAACGGTAAATCGGTGAGTGCGTCTCTCGTCGGGCGGACTGAAAAAGACAAAGCTCAAAAGCAAACCACCCAAACCTGGTATGGTATTCCGCTTCAGGACGGTGACAACACGATCGTGGCTCGCCTTATCAGCAACGGTCAGGTGACACAAACCACATCGGTGCAAGTGCAAGTACGTGGATTGGCGAAACAGATTACCGTCCGCGCGGCTGAAACACGAGTTCGTGCCGATGGGCGATCGACGGTGACTGTTCAAGGTGAATTGTTGGATGCTAACGGCAACCGCTCAAATCGCGACACGATCGTCACCCTTAACCCCACAGCAGGCGAATTTGTCGAACCCGATGCCAGCCCTGATCAACCGGGCTATCAAGTCAAAGCAACTCAAGGCGAATTTAAAGCGACGTTACGATCGGGCATTCAAGCCCAAACGGTGCGAATTCAGGCAAAGGCGAATGAGTTAGATGCGTTTACGCAAGTCCAGTTTGAAACCGATTTGCGATCGTCATTGGTAACTGGCTCGATCGATTTCCGGCTCGGCAAAGGCGGCACTGATTTTTATCGCAGCTTTCGAGACTTTCTGCCGCCGAATGGCAAAAACAATTACGGGTTAGCGACTCACGGCGCGGTGTTTGCCACAGGTAAAGTGGGCGATTGGCTTGTTACCGGAGCATACAATAGCGATCACGCCCTCAATCAGACCTGTGATGGCACAGCGCGGCTGTTTCGAGAACAGCAGTTTTGCGATCAAAACTATCCAGTCTATGGTGATAGCTCTAAAACGGATGTTTTGACTCCCTCGACAGACAGCGTTTATCTCAAAGTTGAGCGCACGTCTCCTAGCACCAATGGTATTGACTATTTCATGTGGGGCGACTACAACACCGAAGAGTTTGCCACGCGATCGCAGCAGTTTAGCGCTACCAGCCGCCAGCTTCACGGGTTGAAAGCCAATTACAACTTTGGCAATCTGCAACTCAGTGGGTTTTATGGCAACAACGTGCAGGGCTTTCAGCGAGACACGATCGCGCCCGATGGCACGAGTGGCTATTACTTCTTGTCGCGGCGGTTAGTGATTGGCGCCAGTGAAAATGTCTTTTTAGAACTCGAAGAATTAAACCGTCCTGGAACCGTTTTAGAACGTAAGCAGCTAAGTCGCGGCAATGACTATGAGATTGACTACGATCGCGGCACGATTCTATTTAGGCAACCGATTTTGAGAACGGATGTCGATCAGACGGGTCAAGTTCTCGTGCGTCGCATTGTTGCAACCTATCAATATGAAAATCAACAGGGAAGTAAAAGCAATATTTACGCAGGGCGAGCGCTTTATCACCTATCGAATCTACCAGGACGAGAAAGCTGGATTGGTGCCACGTATTTGAGGGAAAACCAGGGAGTTAGAGACTTTGAGCTTTACGGTTCTGATGTCTTATTCTCATTCGGCAAAGGAAATGTCATCGCTGAATATGCTCACTCTAGCAATCGCTCGGACGTTCTCGGTTTGGTCAGCGGCTCTGCTTATCGATTAGAAGCTAACGCCGAAATTGCTACCGGAATCCTGGCACGAGGCTACTATCGTAGAACCGATACCGGATTTGCCAATGATGCCACCATCAGTTTTGTGCCCGGTCAGACTCGCTATGGCGCAGAAGTCACGGGCAGCATCTCTGACATCACAAAGCTGAGAGTTCAGTACGACCACGAAGACAACACAGGCATCGCACCCCGCCCAATCGACACCCTCCAAGATCTGTTTGCCCCTCGAAATCAAGCGATTCCTGGAAGTCGAGTTGATAACTCACTGACCACGATCGCCGTCGGCATTCAGCAGCGACTCGGCAGCGCGAATCTAGATGTCGATTTGCTGCACCGCGATCGTAAAGATCGACTGTCTCCCGATTCAAGTGGCTCCTCGGATCAACTGCGATCGCGCCTCACTCTGCCTTTGGCTAAAAACCTCACGTTTCTAGCGCAAAACGAGACAACATTATCGTCAACGGTCGATTCAGTCTATAGCGATCGCACTGGGCTAGGGCTAGATTGGGCGATCATGCCCGGAGTCAACCTCGGGTTAAGTCAACAGTTTTACACCCGTGGGCAACTAGCCGGACAGTCGATCACCAATCTAAATCTGCGCGGAGAATACAAATTTGGAACAGACACGACGCTCCACGCTCGCTATGGCATCATCGGCGGAGCAGGTAGCTGGACAACTCAAGGCGCGATCGGCGTAAACCAGGGCTGGACTATCTCCCCCGGTTTGAGAATGGATCTGGCATACGAACATCTCTTCGGCGGTTTTTTTGGCAGCACCGGGGCTGGAATTCAGTTTGCTCAACCGTTTGCAGTCGGGCAGAGTGCCTCTTCTCTCGGTTTGCAGGGCGGCGATAGCTACAGCGTCGGGCTTGAATACACGGGCAGCAAAGACTTTCAGGCAAGTGCCCGCTATGAACACCGCAGTTCGTCAAGTGGCAGCAACACCGTGATTTCGGCAGCCGCAACGGGCAAGATCTCTCCATCACTCACGGCACTGATGCGCTATCAACAAGCCAATGCTGCTAACCAAACGCTGATCGGGTTAGGTGACACCTCTAGTCTTAAACTCGGACTCGCCTATCGAGACCCCAACGACGATCGCTTCAATGCTCTGTTTCGCTACGAATATCGCAAGAATCCTTCGACGATTCCTGACACGATTTTGTTTGGCAGTGGCACAGGCTCTGAAGACCACACTATAGCCCTAGAAGCTCTCTACGCCCCTAATTGGCGATGGGAATTCTACGGCAAATACGCGATGCGCCATAGCTCCACGACTCTCTCTAGCGATCTAATCGGCACGAGCACCGTTTCTCTGGCTCAACTCCGCGCCACCTATCGCTTTGGCTATAGCTGGGACATTGTTGGGGAAGCCCGATGGATTGCTCAACCCAGCGTTGGGTTTCACGAAATGGGATTTGTAGTCGAGGCGGGTTATTATCTCACTCCTAATCTCCGACTCGCAGCAGGCTATAGCTTTGGTCGAGTCAACGATCGCGACTTTGACGGCTCTCGATCGGCAGGGGGTCCTTACCTGGGTCTCACCATCAAACTCAATGAACTGTTTAGCGGGTTTGGTTTGCAAAAACCGACCTCTGCAGATCGTAAGCCCAAGACAGAATCCACCGTCTCAACTACCCCTGTTAGTCCCCCCAGTGTTCAAGGTACAACCCCATGAAACATGATTTAAGTTTGGCTCAACGCCTGCGATCGCCCTTCTGGACGCATTCCATTCACAGAATCAGTCCCCTCTTTGCAGCGACCGTTTTTCTTGCCTCTCAAAACGGCTGGATGTTCACTCTGCCAGCACGGGCTGACAAAGTAGACGGCAGTAGCAACCTAATTTGTGCGGTTCCTGGTCAAGATGGCAGCCCAACGCTTCCCACAGGGCAAGTCAACACCTACTTTCCAGGTACAAGCGTGGCGAGTGCTGGAGGGAGCAGCATTGCGATCGGTTCATTTGCAGGGGTGAACACTCCTATCAAGCCTGGGGATTTGCTGCTAGTCATTCAGATGCAGGGAGCCGATATTGATTTCACCAATACGGATGCTTACGGGGATGGCAATTCCTCCAACCCTTTTGCGGGGGTTACAAACTATACTGCTGGTGGAGTGGTCAATGGAAATCTTAATAACGGTGCCTTTACTGCTGGCAACTTTGAGTACGTGGTTGCTACAAATAATGTTGCGACTACAGGCGGAACAATCAATCTCAGCTCGCCATTAGTTAATAGCTATGTTAACTCAGACAACGCCAGCGGCTCAACTCAAGGACAAAGACGATTCCAGGTCGTTCGGGTACCACAGTATGCAAACCTGACTGTGAACGGCACGATTTCTGCCGCTTCTTGGAATGGATCAGTAGGGGGCATAGTCGCGATCGATGTCGCAGGAAAGCTCACGTTCACGGGCGCAGGTCAAATCAACGTCACAGGTCAGGGCTTTCGAGGGGGTGGAGGTCGCTCTTTAAGTGGGGGAGCGGGTGCCAACACAGACGTTGTCTCCCTGTCTACTCGTGGTAATAATGCCTCTAAAGGGGAAGGAACAGCAGGAACTCCCAAATATCTATTCGACCCTATTGCAAGCGCTCTGATTACAAACCCCCAGGAAGGGTATCCTGACGGGAGCTATGGGCGTGGTGCACCGGGGAATGCGGGAGGCGGTGGCACCGATGGCAGAGCTAGTGCTAACGACGAAAATGCGGGCGGCGGCGGCGGCAGTAATGGCGGACTTGGCGGCAAAGGCGGCAGAACCTGGAATAGCGCGCTTCCACTTGGGGGCGAGGGCGGTGCCCCCTTCTCAGTTGCGAGTGCACGTCGTCTAGTTCTGGGTGGCGGCGGCGGGGCAGGCACCACAAACAACGCGACTGGAACCCCTGGCGGTGGCTTAGCCAGTAGTGGTACCCCTGGAGGCGGAATGGTTTTGCTGCGGACAGGCACGATCTCAGGGTCGGGAGTGATTAACGCAGCAGGTACCAGCCCAGTGCCCGTGCCTGACAACGATTCAAGCGGCGGCGGCGGCGCAGGCGGGAGTGTGCTTGTGATTTCTCAAAGTGGTACCACGTCTGGGCTGACTATCAATGCCGATGGCGGTAAGGGCGGCTCAAATACAGGCGGCGGTGCTGCTCATGGTCCGGGCGGCGGCGGGTCTGGGGGAGTGGTTTACTATAGTCCTGGTGCAGTAACTAGTCTCACAGGCGGTCAATCCGGCACAACGCTGAATAGCTCGACCAACTTTGGTGGCGCAACAGCAGGCAATGGAGTAGCGGGTCCTGTCAGTTCAACCGCGGCAGATGCATCAACGAGTGTTTCAGGGGCAGGGTGCACAATTGCCGCTACTAAGTCAACCTCGACTCCTGGTCCGATGAGTGCACCTGGAACGGCAAATTACACGATTACTGCTAGCAACCCGACTGGTGCAAAACGAGCCACCGCTCAAAACGTCGTCATTGCTGACTCAGGATTGCCAACGGGGTTTACAAATAGTTCGACAACAGTCACTCCTGTCTATGCGGGGGGAGCAATGGGTGCAGCTACGGTCACTACAACTGGGACAACCTCTCAACCATCCTGGTCAGGATTTACGATTCCCCCAGGGGGCAGCGTCGCGATTACGTTTACAGTGACGATCGCTAGTGGTACCGCGTCGGGAACCTACAACAACAGCGCCACTGCTGACGCAAAATACACGAATGCCAGCGCAAATGTGACTACCTTGGGTGGGAGTGCTGCTGCAGTCACTTCAACCTATAACGGAGCCACCTCTGCCGCAGAAGATGTGACGATCGCGCCTGCTAGCTCTCTGCAAGTTGATAAAAAAGTAGCAATTGTTGTAGACAGCGATGGCTCAGGCGGAGCTACTCCGCTTGCCAGCCAAGTGGCGACTCCTGGAGACATTTTGGAGTATACATTGGATGTCAAAAACACCAGCCTTACAACGCCAGTCAATAACATTGTCTTAACTGATCCAATGCCAATCAACACGACCTATGTTTCAAGCTCGTTGCAAGTGACAGCAGGAGCTAACATTGGCGCTAAAACCGATGCGAGCGCAGACGATCAAGCCGAAGCAACTGCCTCTCAAACAGTGTTTCGGTTAGGAACTGGAGCAAATGGCACCGTTGGAGGCACTTTAGCGGCAGCAGCGGCGACAACAGTGAAATTTCGGGTCAAAATCAACGACCCGATCGTTCCGTTTGGCACAACGCAAATCTCAAACCAGGCAAGTGTTTCTAGCACAGGGTATGCCCTTACGCCCAGTAACGATCCCACGACTCCAGCATTAGGAGATCCGACTCTGACTAAGATTGGTCCCCGTCTGCGATTGGTCAAACGCATTACCGGAATCAAAAAAAATGGTAGCCCAACCGTGACCGCGATCGGAGGCTATAACAACTTAGCTACCGATGACAATGACAATCCGGGTGTCACTTGGCCGGGAGGCAGTAGCGCCTATTTGTTAGGAGCGATCAACGCGTCTCAAGTGCCGACTCCGACTCCTGGTGCTCCAGCACCCAATGACGAAGTTGAATACACAGTTTACTTCTTATCAGATGGCGCGATGAATGCAGGAGGAGTTGACCTCTGTGACTTTGTACCTGATAAGCAAACCTTTGTCAGTGGCTCAACTCAGCTTAACTTTAATGGCACTACGACCTCGATTGCTGACGGCCCAGGGACGGGAGCAGGCAGCGGATTTTTCCCGACGACAGCCCCTAGCAGTTGCATTGGCACTAATAACAGTCGCGGTGCAGTGCATCTACAAGTCGGAACTGTCCCGTCAGTGAACGGAACCCCAGCATCGTCTTATGGCTTTTTCCGATTCCGAGCAAAGGTCGATTAAGCCTTTCCTCGCTCAAAGGAACATTTGAAAGATGCCCTCAACAGCATTCTCAAAGCTGTCGGGATATCTGCCTTCTGTGTTTTTGTGTCCCTGAATCTCTTTAATAGGGTTTAGCAATGTAGCCCGTTCTTCCGACTCTAAAGGCTTTTACTTTATCGAGAGGGTCATTCATCGTGCTGATAAAAATGCCAGATCTCACAGGTTAGAGAATCAACTTTGAGCTGATCGTAAACACCACATCTGTCAATTCCGTGCGGTGTAATGTCTGAAAGATTTACTGTTCTTTCTATCTCGTGTTTAATCGCACCTTCTTACTTAGTATTAAAATTTGTCAAAAATTCATTAGTCAATAAAAACCTCTAGAGGATTTAGCTCTAGAGGTCGGACAGTTAAATGCTGATAGTTAGATTCAGAGCCGACTCTCTCGATTTCGGAAATCTGCCTAAAAAAGTTTAGAGGCTGAGTTCAAGAGTAAGAAACTGGGCGTTGCTAAACGAACGCATGATCGGCACTACACCTTGAACGTCTGAGTGATGCGCGTCATGGCTTCATTCACGTTGTCGCGGCTGTTAAATGCCGAAATGCGGAAATAGCCCTCCCCAGCAGCACCAAACCCCGATCCTGGTGTGCCAACTACATGAGTGGTGTGCAGCAGCTTGTCGAAGAAATCCCAGCTTGAGAGATCGTTGGGTGTTTTTAGCCAAACATAGGGGGCGTTTGTTCCTCCGTAAACTGCTATTCCAGCGGCGGTTAGCTGAGTGCGAATGATGGCAGCGTTCTCCATATAAAAGCTGACCAATGCTCGAATCTGTGTCTGTCCTGCATCAGAGTAAACGGCTTCGGCTCCGCGCTGCACAATATAGGACACACCGTTGAACTTGGTCGATTGGCGACGATTCCACAGTTTCCAGAGTTCGACATCAGAGCCGTCTGCGGCTTTTGCGGTCAGGATTTTGGGCACCACAGTTAACGCACATCGGGTTCCCGTGAAGCCTGCGTTTTTAGAGAACGATCGAAACTCGATCGCGCAATTGCGCGCCCCTTCAATTTCATAGATCGAGTGAGGCAGATCGGGATCAGTGATGAACGCTTCATAAGCCGCATCAAAGAAAATAATTGAGCCATGAGCGTTGGCGTAATCCACCCACGCTTTTAAATGCTCTTTAGTTGCCGTGGCTCCGGTCGGGTTGTTAGGAAAACAGAGATAAATTAAATCGACCTTCTGTGACGGAATCTGTGCGGTGAAGTGATTGTCTGCGGTGATGGGCAGATAGACAAATCCCTCGTATTCGCCTTTTTCGTTGGCTTCGCCTGTGTGACCTGCCATCACATTGGTATCTACGTAGACGGGATAGACAGGATCAGTGACTGCGATCGCGTTGTTGTCACCAAAAATATCGAGAATGTTGCCAGAGTCACATTTAGAACCGTCAGATATAAAAATCTCAGACGCATCAATATCACAGCCACGAGACTGAAAATCGTGAGCGGCAATCGTTTCACGCAACCACTCATAGCCCTGCTCAGGACCATAGCCTTTAAAGAGAGAGCGATCGCCCATATCGTCGATCGCTTTGATCATCGCATCGCGGCAGGCTTGGGGCAGCGGCTCAGTGACATCACCAATGCCGAGACGAATAATCTTCGCGTCAGGATTTGCAGCAGCAAAAGCGTTGACCCGCCGACCAATTTCGGGAAACAGGTAGCCTGCTTTGAGCTTGAGATAGTTGTCGTTGATGGTTGCCATGATCGGTGATAGAAACGAGGGTTGAATTCTCATTATTCCGCAGACGGGCGATCGGGGTGAAAAATGTTGTCTTTCCTCCCTTGAGGGAGTGTCAACTTGCCACAGAACCAACACTATTAAACAGAAGGTTTGATCGACGACATGGAGTGGTCTTAGAAGATGTCTGAGGAGCGATCGTTCGAGACAAGAAGCACTACAGCGCAGACGTTCAATCGCTTCTCATTCGTTCTTGAACTTCTGTAAACGGATGTTTGAGAAGTCCTATTGCGGGTAGCAGATTCTGCAAGATTCCCCTCAATCTCTCTTAAAAAGGGGGATATTGAATCCGCTCTCTCCCTTTTTAATGAAGTGAGAGAATTACTAGGTCTCAATCAGCACAACTAACACCTTTTCAAACCCTCGCTAATGTCTATCGACACTATCTAGGGGACGCAAGTGTCAGGTAACTATTCTTCTCAACAAGAGAGTCTCAGCATTGTTGTCATCGGAGCCTCAGCAGGTGGTGTCGAGACACCTACTCAACTGATCAAACTGTTGCCCTCTGACTTAAATGCTGCTGTCTTAATCATGTTGCACTTTCCGAGCTGTAGCACGAGTGTGTTACCGAGCATTCTCAGTCGAGCCGGGACGCTGTCTGCAAAACACCCCCAAGATGGCGAACTGTTACGATCGGGGCATATTTACATCGCGCCTCCTGACTATCTCCTCGTCGTTGAGGCAGAGCGAATCCGTCTTATTCACAGTCCTAGAGAAAACGGGCATCGACCTGCGATCGATCCTATGTTTCGTAGTGCGGCACTGACCTATCAACAAAGAGTGGTTGGCGTGATTCTCACGGGGTTATTAGATGATGGCACCGCAGGGTTAGCACTGATTAAGCAAAAAGGCGGAATTGCCGTCGCTCAAGATCCTGAAGAAGCATTGTTTGACAGTATGCCAATGAGCGCGATCGCCAATGTTGCCGTTGATTATATCTTGCCTGTGGCTGAGATTGCCTCGGTGTTAGTGGCGCGATCAAGCCATCAACCCTCTAATAGGGCTATGCATCATAAACGCGATTCAGAGATCGAAATCATTCAGCAGGACAAAACTTTAGGCGAGCAAGGAGGGTCGTGTCTTCTCCTAGGGCATAAACTGCCCGGATCTCTTCTCGGCGGATGGTCGTTTTGGAGGATGGCTGACGCGATCGATGGCTCTCCTTTGCTCGTCAGGGATAATTCATTACCCTACTTCAATTCTCTCTCCTGGTTGGCAAGACCTTGAAGTCTCAGCCTGAGTAGTTACCATCACCCCTACAAGTCGTTGCCGATTCTATCAATTATGAGAGGGCAGAATGAATGGCATCAAAGTTTCTACTCATCCTGTTTCTGGCAACCTCTACGACTAGACTTCGATCTCGGCTTTGGGCTGGAGTATGATGAGCGTTATTAACTATTGAGTCTATGTGGCAGAAGCTAAAGCGACAACTCTGGCAGTGGCGCGGTGTTCTAATTACAGCTCCTAGCGTAACTTTAGTTGTACTTGGACTCCGTTTTACAGGGCTACTAGAGTTGTTAGAAATGGCAGCACTAGATCAGTTATTTCAACTGCGACCTCAAGAAGCGATCGACTCTCGGATTGTGATTGTTGAGGTTAATGAGTCAGATGTCCAGAAGCTAGATTGGCCTATATCCGATGCGACGCTTACGCGTCTGCTCAACAATGTCAAAAAACAGCAGCCCAGTGCAATTGGGCTTGATTTCTATCGAGATAAGCCCGTTGGAGAAGGTCATCAAGCCTTTGTCAATCTGTGTGAATCGACTCCCAACTTAATTGGCGTTCAGAAATTTGCGAGTGCTACTGATAGCTATGCAGTTGCGCCGCCCCCTGCGTTGAAACAGCGTGATCAAGTCGGTGCTAACGATTTTCCCCTCGATCGAGATGGAAAAGTTCGCCGGAGTTTGCTGCAAGTATCTGATCCAGATTCAAAGGACAATCAAATCTTCAGCTTTGCCTTGAAACTTTCGTATCTTTATTTGACCGATAAAAAGGTTCCGATCGAACCCACAGAGGAGGGTTTAATCAAAGTCGGCTCAACCGTCATTCCATTATTTCAAGCCAACGACGGTGGCTATGTTCGAGCCGATGACGGAGGGTATCAAGTGTTGCTCAACTACCGAGGTTCAATTCAGCGCTTTCCTACCCTGTCGTTTGTCGATGTTTTAGAAAATCGTATCCCACCGGATTTGCTGCGGGGACGCATTGTTTTAATTGGTTCCACAGCAGAAAGCCTTAAAGATCTCTTCTACACACCCTACAGCAGCAGCTTCTTGACAGCAGCGCAACGGATGCCCGGTGTAGCTATTCATGCCAATAGCATCAGTCAACTCTTGAGTGCTGCGATCAACGGTCGTCCATTCCTCAGACCTTGGGCAGAGAAGTGGGAATGGCTCCAGATTTTTGGATGGGCATTGCTAGGTGCCGCCTTGAGTTGGCAACAACGCTATAGCGGCACTATTCAGAAGCGCCTTCCCTGGACAACCCTTGGCATTGTTCTGGCAGCCGTCTTTTTAGTAGGCAGTAGCTATGTTGCGTTTCTAGTGGGCTGGTGGGTCTCGATCGTGCCTCCTTTACTAGCGCTAACAGGCTCTGCGATCGTCGTCACCGCTTACATTGCCCGGTCTGCTGGCGAGATTCGCAAAGCCTTTGGGCGCTTTGTCACTAATGAAATCGTTGCTAATTTATTAGAAAACCCTGAAGGGTTAAAACTGGGGGGCGAACGCCGGAAAATTACTATCCTCACCTCTGATATTCGGGGTTTTACGGCTATTTCTGAACGGTTACCGCCCGAAGAAGTGATTAGAATCATCAACCTATATCTGGGGTATATGGCAGATGTCATTACTCAGTATCAAGGCATTATCGATGAGTTCACGGGTGATGGCATTTTAGTATTGTTCGGTGCTCCCACGGCTAGAGACAATGACCCCGATCGCGCGATCGCCTGTGCCTTAGCCATGCAGTTAGCCATGCAGTCCGTGAACGAAAAAATGAAACAACTCGGGCTGCCCCAACTAGAAATGGGGATTGGCATCAACACAGGGGAGGTTGTTGTGGGCAACATTGGGTCTGAGAAGCGCACCAAGTACGGCATCGTTGGCGATCAGGTAAACCTAACGTTTCGTGTTGAAGGATACACCGTTGGAGGGCAAATCTTTGCGACCGAATCCACCATTCAAGCCGTTGGCTCTGCGGTAATCACTGATGAACAACGGGAAGTGCAGCCTAAAGGGGTTCACAATCCCATCATGATTTACGATGTTGTGGGTATTTCAGGCACGTACAATTTGCGCCTCACCAAACAGGAAGAAGTCTTTTTTGATCTTCCAGAGCCGATCCCCATGCAGTATGCAACGTTAGAAGGCAAGCAAATCGCTCGCACAGTGGTGCGGGGGACTCTAGTCAAGCTATCAGCTAGAGAAGCGGAGGTGTGCCTTGAGGCGGCGATCGATCAGTCAATTCCAGAGCCACTCATGAATCTGAAGCTGAACCTCTATCTGCCTAACGATGAAAACTCTAGCAATGAAGATGTCTATGCCAAGGTGTTAGAAAAAACCACCGGACAACATCGGTTTTATATTCGATTCACCAATCGATCGCCAGAAATTGAAGCCTACTTAAATTCACTTTACAAATCCCTTAAAGCCGGATCAAATACCACGCAAATCTAATTACGGCTCTGCAGCGGCAGAAGGACGATTCATCACAAACGTATTCCGATTAACGCTACCATCGCGTTCATAGATGAACTTGTCCACTCCTTTAAGGGCGAGATAAATGCCTAAACCACCAACTTGCCGTTGTTCCAGGGGTTGCTTTAACGCATCTTCTTCAGGCAGCAAATGCTGATGTGGATCATAGGCTGCGCCCACGTCTTTAACCATAAACGTTAGGGCATTGTCGTCTACGTCGAACGATAAGTCCACGGTTCCTTCTAGACCCGCTTCCTCATAGCCGTGCACAATGACGTTTGTGGCGATTTCATCCACCGCTAAGCGGAGACGATAAGTTGCTTTTTTGTCCAGACCTGCTGCCGCTGCTGCGGTTTTTATGAAGTCAGCGATCGCGCTTAATGAATCAAGAGTACCTGGTACCGTAAGAGATTGCATAGTCAACTGACTCCGTTGCAAGGTGATGAGTAGATGAGCGAATGAGCTACTTCTCTACCCGTCTACTCATCCACATCACGAGCATAAAACGTTTGCCAAGCTGCCCTAGAGTGGTCGTAAAATAAAATTAAAAACGCTTGAAAGACCGTTCTAGTCATCGGTTTAGGCAATTTTGCAAAACCCTTCTAGAAACTAGACAGCATCAGTATTTCAACGCATTTGAGCATTATTTAACAACCAGTCTATTAAGTCGCTTCAATTTCAGACACGTCATTCACCACAAACACACTGTTCACAAACCCTGTCTTGGTGAGCGTGTCTAAAACAGCTTCCTGAGCACCCACTACATACAAATCTGTATCAAAACCAATCTTTTGCTTAGCGTAGATCAACACCCGTAACCCAGCACTTGCCATGTATTCTAGATCTTGCAGCAGTAGAACTAGGCGTTTGATATGTAAACTGGCTGCTTTTTCTACTTCTACTTTAAACAGGGGGGCTGTGCTGGCATCTAGTTCACCAGACAACGTGATGGTAGCGGTATCATTGACCGTAGCCTCTAGAGTTGCGATAAAAGTCATAGGTTTGTGCCTAGTGTATGTGTGTTAATGGTTGAAACAATCTACTTTCCTAGCAGAATTACGACTGAGCGATCGCCTAACAAGATTCCAGACTGATTTTCTAACGTCGGTTCTCTACCTGGCTCCCAGCTATCTTCTGGTGAGGGTGCTCCAGTGTTGGCAATGATGTGCCACTGAACCCCATTGGGTAATCCAGGAATCTCAAACCACTGCGCCTCCCAGTGCATATTCATTGCCACATAAATAAAATTATCAGCCACCGTGCCCTCTTTCGCGTGCTTTCCGCAAAGCAGAAACGCTAATGTGCGAGTAGAGTCAGACCAGTCCGCATTCCAGGCTTTGGTGCCATGCCAGCTAATATCGGCGTACCCACTGCCCACATAATCCGTATTTCGGAAGTGCCGACGACTTCTCAGCACCGGATGCGCTCTGCGAAACGCAATCAAATGCTTTGTAAACTTAAATAAACTAGCATTCGCTTCTAACAAACTCCAGTCCAGCCAGTTCAACTCGTTATCGTGGCAGTAGGTGTTATTGTTCCCATTCTGACTGTGCCCTACTTCATCGCCCATCAAAATCATCGGCACCCCCTGACTCACCAGCAAAATCGCGAGGGCATTTTTGATCTGTCGCTGCCGCAGCGTGTTGATACCCGGATCATCTGTCCAGCCCTCGACACCGCAGTTCCAGCTATCGTTATCGTTGCCGCCGTCGTTATTGTTTTCTCCGTTGGCTTCATTGTGTTTTTCGTTATAAGACACTAAATCTGCCAGAGTAAACCCATCATGAGCAGTAATGAAATTAATGGAGGTTGCAGGAGCCCGTCCTGCCCAAGCGTATAGATCGGGAGACCCCTGAAGCCGTTGTGCCATGTCACCCACTCGACCCGGTTCACCTTTGATGAACTTGCGAATGCCATCCCGATATTTGCCGTTCCATTCTGCCCAGCGACCAAAGGCTGGGAAAGACCCCACTTGATACAGTCCACCGGCATCCCACGCTTCAGCGATCAGTTTGCATCGGGCCAAAATGGGGTCAAACGCAAGAGATTCGAGCAACGGCGGATTTGCCAAGGGTGCACCCCAGGGGTCTCGTCCCAAAATTGAGGCTAGGTCAAAGCGGAATCCATCAATGTGATATTCAGCCGCCCAATAACGCAAGCAATCCAGCACAATGTTTCGCACAACTGGATTGTTGCAGTTAAGCGTGTTGCCACAGCCGCTAAAGTTGTAGTAGTAGCCTTCAGGGGTGAGCATGTAGTAGGTCTTGTTGTCGATTCCCCGGAATGAGATGGTTGGACCTTGTTCATTGCCTTCAGCCGTGTGGTTAAAGACGACATCCAGAATCACCTCAATGCCGTTTTTATGCAGAGCTTTGACCAGGGCTTTGAGTTCGTCTACCTGCATCCCTAGTTTGCCTGTGGCAGCAAACCCTGCTTTGGGAGCAAAGAAGCCAACCGTGCTGTAGCCCCAGTAGTTATAGAGCGTTTCTCCAGTTTCTGGGCTAGGACGACTGTTTTCAAACTCATCAAACTCATAGACGGGCATTAACTCGATCGACGTAACACCCAACTCTTTTAGATAAGGAATTTTGTCACGAATTGCCGTAAAGGTGCCTGGATGTTTGACCCCTGAGGAGGGATGGCGTGTAAAGCTGCGGACGTGCATCTCATAGATGATCTGATCTTCGGGAGGGATTTCTAGGGGACGATCGTCTTCCCAATCAAAGTCATCAAAAGAAATCCGGGCGCGATGCTGGTATTGATTGCTCCAGTCTGGCGTAACACCCCATACATCCCGCCCCCCAATGACTTTGGCATAGGGGTCTAAAAGGATTTTGCTAGTATCAAACCACTGACCTGCTTTTGGATCGAACGGTCCATCCATGCGGTAGCCATACTCAATGGTTTCATACTCCAGGTCAAACACCACGATAGAAAAGACGTTGCCAATCCTAAACTCATCGGGAAAAGGAATCTCTGCCATCGGCTCTAGCGTGTGCCGCTCAAACAGCACCAGGGTGCAAGATTTAGCGTAGCTAGAAAAGATGGAGAAGTTAACTCCTCCGGGTACTAACGTGGCACCAAACGGAAAGGGTTTGCCCCGACGAAATTTGAAGTCGCCATAGGTATGGGTAGGATAAACATCAATTCGCTCCATTGCCGTTGCGTCCTAATGAAGTTTTCGCTAGTAGATTGGGAGAGTTAATGCAGCACCCAAAGCTAGGTTCGGTGGTTTTGTTAAGTTTTGTGACCTCAACCCACTGATGGAAAATAAAGGTTAAAGCTAGGTTGCTAAACTTGCCTTGACCTTGAGGGCTTCTAGACCCGAATCAAGCGTGTCACGAGTGGTGAAAAAGTCGAGAAATCCAGTAATTGACATGGTGTCGTGGATCTCTTCAGAAAGCCCTACGAGAATGACCTCTCCGCTGTGGCTAGATATCTGGCGATACACCGACAACAGCATCCGCAGCCCAGCACTGGACATATAGGGTACTTGAGTCAAATCCAGAAGAATTCTGGCAGCCGACTGAGCCAGTGGTAAGACCTGCTCTTGAACGAGAGACGCGGTGCTGCCGTCGATGTCTCCAATCAACTCTACGATCGTCACCTGGTCGATCGTGTTGAGGGTGGCATATTCTTTGACGATTTCATCCGTCCCATCATCCACCGTTGTCTCCGACTCTAGCAATGTGACCTGAAGATTTTTGATCTTGATATCCATTCATCCTCCCAACCTGAATTCACAGACACATAGTAGATTGATGAGTGGTGGATAGGCATCTGTTACCCATCCACCTATTCGCCCAGTTAACTAGGGCTAATCTCAACTTTGACTTTTACCTGTTCGGTCGTCTCTGGTAACTTTACCGTCAAGGCATCGGCATCAAAGTCAGTGTAGGGTTCTTCGTTGATCCAAACCGCAGTGATTTTGACGCTACCAGGAGGCAAAATATCTGGTTGAACACGCAGAATATTATCTTTAAAGGCTCCTGGTTGGGGCTTGAAGTAGAAGTTGGTGGGCTGCTTGGTAATCAACAAATTAGAGTATACGGCTGACAGATAGCCTAGTTCGATCGAGTGATAGCCACTCATCGAGTGGCTGCCCTTAAACCGCTCGGTGCCAACTAGGAAGGGAATCCCATTGTTGAGCACGTTGAAGTAAACACTGCCGTCATCATGATCCAGGAAGAAGGCGTTGTAGAAAGCGGTGGCTTCACGGGCATGGCGCAGATATTCTGGGTCTTTGGTGATGCCGTGCAGAATGTGGTAAGCGAGGATGGCTTGCTCTTGTTGCCACCAGGCTTTGCGATCGTGATAGACAAAGCGAGGCTGCTCTTCACCATCTGCCATGTTACGCTCGACCACATCATACCAACCGCCCCGTTGGCGATCGCTGCCCACCTCAGGCATCAGGTCAGCAATCTTTTTCGCCAAATCAGCATATTCTTGCTTAGGCTTCAGGGAATGCATTCGCATCAAGTTCCAGGCAATTTTGAGGTTATGCCCAATCACAGCGCGGTTTTGTTGCCCTACCCAGGCTTTGTCGTGAGACCAGTCTTCAAAGAAGCGTTCTTGCACAAAGGGGCTATTTTCAAAGTCGGGAAAATACTTGGAGATGGTGTCGAAGGTGTCTTCTAACATCTCGGCGTATTCTGGTTCACCCGTCGCCAGCCACAGGTTGATGAGATAAGCAGGGGCGTGGTCACCCACTGAGTTCCAGTTTTTACGCGCACGGTTCACCCCTAAGGTCTCACTGCGGGGATCAAGGGTAAGTGGGTCTAAACTGGAGAAATAACCGCCCTGCTCTGGGTCACGGTAGAAGTTTTTGAACAGCTTGACGGTGAGCTGAGTGTCCTTCAGAATGAGCGGATCGCCTGTGATGCGATAAGTCTGAATGGGACCCGCCAGAGCATAAATCTGCTCGTACATGGGAATCGATTCCCGGTCTTCGCTGAAGGCATCGCCGTGCTCTGATGACAGCAGCTTTTGTTCGCGGTTGCCCTTCACCTGAATGCCGTGATACCAATACACAATGTCTTCATCTGGGTCATAAAACCGCATGTGGTCGCGCAGATATTCGGTGCCTTTCTCTGCTGCGTCTAGAAAGCGGTCTTCGCCCGTCATCAAATACGCGGTGGCAAACCCGTACACCAGACGCGAAATGGTATCAGTTTCCTGGAGGTAGTCGTCTTGCTTTTTTGCCCCTGCCAGGTTGAGGTAGGTACGATAATTTTTATAGTCAATTTCTTGATTGGGATAGTCGAACTGCCAGCGCAGGAAACAGTCGGCGATCGAGCGCACTTGCTTTGCCCACCAATCTGACTCTTCGTGGCGATACTCACCCACCGTTTCGCCCGGAAAAACAATCGATTTGACTTCAAACTTGTGCCCTTCGCCCTGAGGGTAAAAGATGCCATAAGCAAATATGTGCTGACCGGGGCTAAGGAGTTCTGCAAAGCGCGATGTGGCATCGTTATACGGCTCTTCTAGGTTTTGATAGATCCGACCATAGGCGGTGTCTGTCAAATAGGCTCGATACTCACGACCATCGGAGGTTTTGAGCCCAAAGGATTTGTCAGAGCGATTAAAGTCGGTCACATAGCCTGCGATCGTATCTGAGAACGAAAAGCTTAAATGATCTACCATTTCATTTTCTCCTTCGGTGGTAAGCAAGGCAAACAGGGTGAAGGTGTGACGCTGGGCTTCTAAGATTGACTGCCCATTCTGTACATTGCTAAGCAATGACTAAATCAACCTATTGATCAAGGCGACGAAACAGGTGCCTATAGTGTGAGCGATACAAAGGGTTGGGCACAATATAGAATATTGCAACAGCAATAATTAAGAACTTTGCAAGCGTCAAGCTGACGAAAGAAATAAAAATTGATAATAGATAGAAAAAGGGAGCAATCCTGTTAAAAAAATGAACGAATGAAACGAATCTTGGATCTGTATCTGCTTCAACTAAGCGATGAGTTGTCGCGTACCACCAGATCAAATCTAGCATTACGCCAGTCACTACTAGGATGCTGGCATAAGTAATTAAAGAAATTTGCTGATTCGGGTATCGACTTAACAGAGCCGTGGGAAAAGGAACTGCTGCAACACACATCATGAACACTGTATTGAGCCAAAGCATGACATGATCGTGATGCTTAATGTACATAAAGATGTTGTGATGAGCAATCCAGTAAATTCCTAAAATAAGAAAGCTGAGAACATAGGCTAGGAAGTTTGGAATTAAATGTAAAAGCGCATTATGAAGCTCAGTTGAAATCAGATTTTCCGGAATTTCAGGAACTTTGATCTCCAAGATCAGCAATGTGACTGTAATTGCAAAAATGCCATCACTAAAGAACATCATTCGTTCATTGCTATGTTGAGCAACTTCAGGGTCACTCTCCCACCTTTCTCTGGTCTCATTCATTTTTCATGGCTTCCATACTTTAGAAATGAGGTATTAACAAAACGTTAAGTTGGGTTTATCTTGCACTAATCGACGAGGGGCGGCGGGTTCTCCTCATCGACAAAACCTTCGCTCAGTTCAACAATTCTCCCATCGGGGTCGGCAATCCAAACGGTGCGCCAGCCGGGAATATAGTCATCAAAGTTGAGGGGTCCTAAGGTGATTTTGGCGGCATCGCCAATTTCAGCCAGTTTGGTATCCACGCTGTCTACTTTGAAGGCTAAATGTCGCACCGATGGAAAGGGGTAGCCATCGTTTGTGGCGGGGGAAATAGGAGCTTCTTCTGTTGCCTGAAAAATTTCGAGATAGAAGGCACTCTCGGCTGCTTTGATAAACACAATCTGAGCGCCATCGGGTAACTTTGCCACTCTGGCACGTTTAAAGCCAAAGTATTGGGTGTAGAACTTCTCAGTTACGATCGCATCTTTAGCCGTAATGGCAACTTGAGAAAAGATTTGCAGCTTTGTCATAATTGAGCGCTTCCCTTAATTGTGAGTATGAATCTTACGCGAGCAAATCAGTTGTATCGGTGCGCTAGGGGTCTAACGCGCTGCCAAAATTTCAATAATCTGTTTAGCAAAAAGATGGGCATGACCACCACTGCGTCCAGTGACTAAATCGTCATCCACTACTACATCTTGATCGGTGTAGACCGCTCCCATATTCACGATGTCGCTGTGGAGATTGGTATGACAGGTGACAGGGCGACCCCGCACTAGCTCAGGCGCGGGAGACACCAACCACATCCCATGACAAATAATACCTTTAAGAATACTCTTATCAGCAAAGGCTCGCTTGAGAAATTCAGTAGCGGGAGGAAGTTTCTTAATATCTTCGGTGTAACGCAGACGATCGGACACCATTGCTGAGGGGACAATAATCGCATCGTAGCTTTTAAGTTCAGCATCGTCGATGGTTTCAAAACTTTCGTGACATTCAAAGGGTGCATGATATTCATGTCCCTTAAAGGTTAGCGAGGGTTGACCCCACAACCGCGTCAAAAAATGCAAATCTGCTCCTTCTTCAGGAAACCGATAGTGGTAGTACCAGATCTCGTGTTCGTAAAAATCACTCTCAATCAAAATACCGATTTTTTTACCTTTCAGTTTCATAGCATTCCTAGTTTTAAGGTTGAATCAAGGTTGAATTTGAGCCACGATTTTGCCACGGATATGTCGTTGAGCCAGACGCTTCAAGCCGTCAGGAATCTCACCCAGACGAATCACGTCTTGCAACATGGGCGAAATGGTGCGATCTCTGACTAGAATGCCTTCGTTAAAGGAGAGACCTTTGGGCAAAGGTGCGATCGCGTGAGCAGGCGCGATCGTCCATTCTGCAAACCCCCCTGGCTTCGATAAGTCACCGTGATAAAACACAGGATCACCCACTTGCCACTCGGTAGCATTGGCTCCTAACATATCAATCACTCCAGCCACATCCAACCCCAGAATATGGGGATAGTGCCACTTGGGAAAATCACGTTGAGCGAACTGATAATCGGCTGGATTTAGCCCTGCTGCATGAACTTTGACCCACACCTCTCCCCCTGCCGGATAGGGTTCCGGCACCTCTGACACATACAACGTGTCCGGCAATCCAGGGTGATTAAGGAGCAGAGCTTTCATCTGAATGAGGTAATTTGGTATCTGCTAAAAAGTGGCGACTGCGAACACTGCATGATGGAAAGTTTTAACGGGAAATCTTAACCTTTTGACATCTTTCGGAGCCAATTTATGAACCTATTCACGATTGAATATACTTTAACTTTTTCAAAATTCTTTGTTTTCTGCTGATTCTATTTAAAATGTAAACGATGTTCTTACAATGCCAAGTAAAATGTCCTGATTATCGGCATTTTGATTAGGCGATTTCACCCAAAGCAACCCAGGTGTGATCGAAATATTGTCGAGAATTTGGTATTTGTAAAACGCCTCTACTGTAATAGGAATATCGCTGGAATTAGGGGGCTTAATGTTATCAAGACCAGTGAGATAAGGCTGGGCACCAACAATCAGACCAGCGAGGTTCCCTTTCTTTCCTAAATCGGGTAGAGCGAGTGTTAGAGCATACGTCCAAATGTTGCCATCACCCGCGCCGATCGCACGAGCTTTTGTTAACCCGAACCACCCACTTAAAATTACAGATGGCTTGGGTCTCCACGAAAATTCTGCTCCATAAGAATTTGCTACTGTTGGAAACTGAGCCAATGTACTGTTTGCAACGCCTGTTCCGGTATAGGCTCCTAGACCAAAGGTAGGGCTATTATCGCCAAAGCCAAAGGTTCCTCTCGGAAAATAACCGTGATTATAAGTTAAGGCCAAAGATACTTGGGTAGTCGGTGTCCAGGTCAGTTGTGCCAGACTTGAGTAAGTCCCGTCAAATAACCCATTGCGTTGGTCAGAGCGGGATGCAGCACCAGCGAGATAACCCGCGCTGAGAGCTAATTGGTTTGTAAATTGATAAAGAAAGCTTGCACCTGTACCACCCCCTAATCGATAAATGGGGTTTCTGAGTGCGAAAACAGAGAGAGACGTTGTCCCAGCATCATAGTCTTCAAAGGGGCTAAGGGTGGGTGCATAATCTGCGTGCAACCCACCATTGGCAGCTACTATCGCCGTGAAGCGTTTGGTCACTGGAAACAGGTAGTAGGAAGTGACCAAGAAGAATTGATTGTTAAAGTTGCCGTACCATTGGGTTGACTGAACAACTTCGCGAGTGCCTCCTGCAAGGTTTGGAACAACGGCATTTCCTGCGGCAATTCGAGTGACCAGGAGATCTTTCCCAGTAAAACTGGAGGTAACTAAGATGCGTGTTCGCTGTTGTAAGGTTGTCTCACGATCGCCCGCTCCAGAGAAAGCGCTAGTGGCAACAAAATTGACAACGCCAGATAGCTTCGCTGTTGCTGAAAACTGCTGTTTCTCTAAAGTGGCAGCGCGTGCTTCCAGTCCATCTACGCGACCACGCAAGACGGCTAATTCAGCCGCAAACTCTTCTTGCAGTCGTTGGATCTCGGTCAAATCCTCTTTTCTGACAAGATTTGCTGTAGTTGCCGCAATGAGCTCCTGCACTTTGTCTAGACAGGTGTTCAACCCGGCGGCAAATTCGTAACGGGTGAGGGAATGGTTGCCAAGATAGGTTTTATCAGCATAGCCAACGATGCAACCATAGCGTTCAACCAGTGATTGTAGTGCTTGATAAGCCCAGTCAGTCGGTTTCACATCAGTAAGCTGGGAGACTGAAGTAAGTTGCTCTAACTCAGCAGGAACACTTGTCTCGTCGGTATCACTGGCAGGCTTAGGCTCAAGAGATGGAGAACCCAAGTTAATGTCTGCGCGATCGAAGTCGGGTTGAGCTTGGGGACTCAAGCCTTGTGCCATCACTGCCGTCTGCAACGAAGAAAGACCGATCGTCGCTAGCGAAACAATAATTGTACTCTTTATCTTTCTATTAAAGTGATTCATAATAAACGCATATTCTGCCAACTATAATTAGCGTCTACAAAAGCTAATGAGGGCTTTTTGAGGATTTACAAACCCTCAAAAAGCCTTGCTAGAATGTAAGGCTGCTTCACTGAACAGCAAGAATCTGTTTAAGCCAGTGAAGCATCCGGATATTGCACCATCCCTGCAAAGTGAATGGCGATTTTGCCATCTTTTAGCACCCAGCTATCAGCAAAGCGCATATTGGCTTCACCGTCAGCCGTTGTTAGTTTGATTGCTTCAACAATCATCAGGGTTGTTGGATCTTCGGTCTCTGCCCAAAAAGCAATGTCTACTTCAAGCCCTTCAATGGCTAAGATCCCTTTGAAATGTTCTCGAAGTTGCTCCTGTCCTCGAAAGTACTTGGGAACTTTTTCAAAGCTACTAATCAGTACGGCATCATCCGTGTATTGATTAAGAATCCCTTCAATATCTTTTTTAAGGATTAAATCAATGTGTTCTTTGTATAGCTTCCCAAGGGAAGTAGCTGGAACCTGTCCCATAGTCGTTTCTCCCGGTTTTAACATTAATGGTTCGGATTGGAGCAATGCTGTCTCAAGCCTCATTGTTGCGGATTTAAAGCAGGCTTCAAATTGGCAACAATGAGCGGACGGTTTAAAGTTGAACGGCGTGATAGCGTTGTGGAACACTCAATGTAGATCAAACCCTAACTCTTTCCTGATGTCCACTGTATTCAGGATGCTAAGGCTTCCCTTAAAGGTGGTTTTGTGACGATCGACTTAGGGATTGTAGATATAGGGAAAGGCTTTGTGGTGATTGAGAACTTTATCCTCGGTTTGACCAAATAAAAGAGCACGCGAGTAAAAGTTAGGTAGTGCTGGACTCCCATACTCCAGCATTGGGTAGGGATACGGTCCGACCTCTGGCATCACTGAGCTGACTGCCGATACGCTAGCCTCGCTCAGCTTTTTCATCTGCTCTGGCGTAAGCTCAAAATCACAGCAACCCAGGTCTTCTTGTGCCTGCTCTACTGTACGGGCTGAAAAGACAGGAATGGTTACAACCTTTTGCTGCATGAGCCATCGCAACGAGACTTGGACTGGCGATCTACCCAATTCGTCTGCGATCTCAATCACCTTATCCATAATCGCTAAATTGCGCTTTGTTGCAGTATGCCAGAACGCATTTCTGGAGGAGTCTACATGTTCGACAAGGCGATGGGTCTGATTGGGGTCAAGGTTGCCCCGGTTGTATTTGCCACTCACTAAACCACCCGCCAAGGCTGACCAAGCAACAAGCCCGATGTCAAGTTCATGAGCCATTGGCAAAAACTCTGGCTCACAGGATCGCTCTACCATACTATATTCAAGCTGAGTGGCAATAAATGGTGCCCACCCATGAAAGTCTGCTAACAGGTTGGCACGAGCAATCCACCAGGCAGGAAAATTTGAAGCACCGACATAGAGAACTTTACCTTGGCGCACCAGATCATCAAGAGACCGCAAAACCTCTTCCATCGGGGTTGTATAGTCCCAAATATGAATCCAGAGAAAGTCAATGTAGTCGGTCTTTAGCCGCTTGAGACTCCCCTCGATCGAGCGAAACATATTTTTACGATGATTGCCGCATCCATTTGGATCGGTGCCATCCTGCATCCCATCGCCTAAGGAATACTTGGTTGCCATCACCAAGCGATCGCGATTAGGATGAATAAACTCGCCCAGAAACTCCTCAGATTGACCTTCCTGATAGCGGTTTGAAGTGTCAACAAAATTGCCCCCAGCTTCCACAAAGAGATCGAAAATTTTATGGCTTTCCTCTTTGTTTGATCCTAGCGATCCCCAATTTGTTCCAAATGTGCCGCACCCTAAGCAGAGTTCGGAAACCCGCAGTCCACTTTTTCCCAGTAATTTGTACTTCATGCGTCTTCCTAAGAATAACCAAATCAAGACTATCAATAGCGTCAGTAGAGAAACCCACTGCTCGATCTAACTTTACTAACTTGACGCGATGTGCGACTTTCCTAAAACACCCGCAAAGACTGCCCTCACCCTAGCCCTCTCCCGATGGAGAGGGAACAAGATTTCTAGCGCCCCTCTCCTGCGGGAAAGAGGGGTTGGGGGTAAGGGTAAATTAGTTGCACATCGCGTTACTTGATGCGCTTGGAGTCATAGAGCGAGCCTCATTACCTCCTAAAATTCATTACAAAAGCCCGTCTTCCCAAATGATTGGTACCTCAAGCGGTAATAGGCGAAACTCTGCTAGTGAATAGATTAATCTTTGCCATCATGACGGTAACTAACCAAGGTTGTGAAAAGATGGGTTGTGTTGAATTAGAACAGAATGCGTGCCCCAAACTCAACAGCATTGAGTTTGGCTCCGTTCGGTGTAAGGGTGCCAAAAATCGTGTCTGAAAAGGTGAGAGTCTTGCCGTTAAAGTAGCGATAGCCTAAAAAGAGAGTAACGTTTTGGCTAACTTCATAGCCCAGACCGGCACGCACTTGAAAGGCAAATACCTCATTACTTTTCTCCTCTCTAACAACAAGTGGTCCCCCAAAGGCTGCTGGAAGGCTTGCCAAAATATCATTGGTTAGATCATGAATTTTGGTGCTGTAAACGCCGATTCCAGCGCCAAGATACGGCTTGAGGGGTGAGTTCCGAATGGGGATGTCATAGTACAGATTGAGTGTCACAGCACGACCTGAAACATGACCATCGCCCGGTCGTCGTCCAGTAGGTGCAGCAGATACTGCTTCGGCTGGATCATCGAAGAAGGAAACCTCAAGATCAGTTCTAAAATCGCCAAACCGATAGCCTGCTGCTCCATTGAAAATGTAGCCTCCCTTAAAGTCAATGAAAGTGACGGGATCTTCTCCTGCTCGTTCCCGTTTCTGATAGCCACCACTCAAGCTGACGTAAGGACCACGATTGGAGCGAGGTGATAGTTGTGGATCACTGGCTTGAGCCGTCATCATGTTGGGGGCTGTCGTCTGAGCCAAAGTAACAGTAGGGGTAACAACGCTCAAGCTGGCAGCTTCAGTAGAAATCAAACGATCGCGGTCTAGAATCCTGGTTTCCTGAGCGGCAGACTGCTTTGTAAGAACGGTTGTTTCTGTTGGAGCTAACGTCTGACTCTTGGAAGAGTCTGTCGCTGGAGAAACTGTATCAATGCTCTTCTTTTGTGCAGAAACATCAGAGAGACTCGTATCAGAAACCGACATATCAGCCGCCATAGTAAACTGCGGCTTTTGCTCTGCTCTAAAAGCAATAGGTTGAATTGGCTTACTTAGTGCAATAAAAGACGCTGATTCTGCACTACTCAACCAAAGTTCTTCGTTTGGAGAAGGTGATGCCAGAGCTGCTACTGGTACTCCAGATAAACAAGCTAATGTTGCACTTAATAGCCCAAGAGATCTAATATCTTTACAAAGCATTCAAGGCTTTCCTCACACAATAACGACTAATATAATTCAATGTTTTCGCTAATTCTGTGTAGCTAAATCACAATTTGGGCAAGCTTTCAGCGTTAGCAAGAGAGGCTATAACATCGTGACAGCTAATGACTCTTTTAGCGTTGGGTACTCATTTCATCTCCTATGCTTGATAGCGATTTAGAACAATTGCTTAACACTATGATTGCAAAATCATATCCGCAACCTTTTCACCGATCATGACGCAGGCAGCATTAGTATTGCCACTGGTAATAATCGGCATAATCGACGCATCTGCGACGCGCAATCCATCCACCCCATAGACTCTTAACTGAGGATCAACAACCGCCAAAGCATCGCGCCCCATTTTGCAAGTGCCGACGGGATGCCAGACCGTAGAGCAATGTGTGCGGATATATTCCTTCAATTCTGCCTCTGTCTTAGACAGACCCGGTGCCACCTCGCCGTCGTTAAACGCTGAAAAAGCGCTGGTTTGTGCGAGATGTCGGGATAGCTCGATCGCGCTCATAAAAACCTCAAGATCGGTATCACATTCCAAATAGTGAGGATTAATCACTGGCGGATCAACTGGATTAGCAGAGCGAAGAGTAATGGTGCCTCGACTCTGAGGTTTAGCAAGAATGGGCACAAAAACAAACGTTGAACCTTCTACCGGGTAATCAGGAAGCGTGATCTTGGAAATACCCGCACTAAAGTGAAACTGTAAATCAGGTGAGGCGGCTTCTAGACCAGGACGAGTCGTGACAAACAGTCCGGCTTCTGCGATGAATGTCGGTTCCGGTAATACCTGTTTGGACTTATACACAATAGGTAGCAGCACGTGATCCTGAAGGTTTTGTCCAACTCCAGGCAGGTCTGAAACGACAGCAATGCCATGACTGCGAAGCTGTTCGGCTGGTCCAATGCCAGACAACATTAAAAGCCGTGGAGAATCAAAGGCACCAGCACTGAGAATAACCTCCCGATTGGCTTTTACCTGATGAATTTGCCCATCCTGCACATACTCCACACCAACAGCGCGACCGCTGTCCACCAAAATCTTCGTAACCTGAGACCAGGGTGTGACAGTTAAGTTGAGACGATCAAGAATCGGGTTAAGAAAGGCAACGGCTGTACTGCATCGCTTGCCATCGGGAGTGATATTGAACTGATAAAGCCCACCACCATTTTCTTGCTGAGCGCCATTGAAGTCCCAGTCAGGTCCACCATAACCTAACTCTGCTGCTGCTTTGGCGAAAGCGAAGGCAACGGGTGTTGGAGAGGGATCACTTCTAACACTGAGTTCTCCGCCAACACTATGATAGGCATCTCCGCCCCCATCGTAATCTTCTGACTTTTTGAAGTAAGGCAGTACATCGGTGTAACTCCACCCTTCATTGCCTAAAAAATTCCAGGTATCAAAGTCTTTAGGATTGCCGCGTACATAAATCATGGCGTAGATAGAACTGCAACCACCCAGGACTTTTCCACGCGAAATCATGAGCTTGCGTCCGTGGAGATGGGGCTGCTCTTCTGTGAGGTATTTCCAATCAATGTCTGATCCCCATAAGCTCAGCAATCCTGAAGGTTCGTGGATGGCCGGGTTTGTATCGGGACCGCCTGCCTCTAGGAGCAAAACGGTGGTGTCCCTCTTGCTACTGAGACGGTTTGCCACAACACACCCAGAGGAGCCAGCACCAATCACGATATAGTCAAACGATTGCTCAAAACTCATGTCTAATACTCCCTCAACATAGCCAATAAATTGAGTAGATCTTTAAACTACTTACATGAATGCCAATTACTTTAGGGCTAACACTGGTTCTTAGCAGGTCGATTGGTTAAGACTAAAGGTTTGCGTGTCTATCAAATGAAACGTTTAAGCAGATGAGTCTCTTTTGTATGAATTACGGTGCAGCCCCACGATCGCGTCAAAGTTGATAAGACTCATCAGCGTGATCACAGAAATCTACAAGATGGGGCAGTGTCGCTAGTGGTCAGTTGTAGCCCATCTAGCCACTAGCGATACTGATCACTAGAGGGTTGCAAATCCAGGAGCATACTCAAATGGCTTAACAGTCGCGTTATAAGTCACGAGTTCTAAGCCATAGGAATTTTTACTTGATTGACGTACCGTCCACTGTTGAGTCGCATTCATAGATGTACGCTTACTCTTAGCTGCCGGAGGTTCCCACCAACTCGCTTGCCATGCCACCACGACATCCAATACTGCGGTGTCCTCTGAAACATTGGCACCGACCGACACTACATTGTGGTTTTCATCAAAAAACAAATTGGTGACTCGGTCATACCAGACCTTAAAGCTGGCAAAGTCACGAATATCTCCGTCAGGGAACTGAATATTCAGGCCATCTTCTGCTAAAAAGGGATAAACCTCCTCAATGGGAAGATGAAAATCAAGTGCCCGGTACCAAGCCGCAACAAACGCATTGATTTGTTCAGTAGTCATTGGGCTGTTTATAGTTGTAGTGTTCACGTTAGTTCTCCAATTCAATCAAGCCTTTCAACAGTGCGGCATTTCAAACAGTCGCTTCAAATGACTTACTGTCCACAGCGAACGCCAATCATTTCTGGATGCACGTTGCCCTCTAATACCAGATCAATCAAGAATGGTCCTGGATGGTCTAGCGCCTGACGAATTGCCGGAGCAATTTCATCTGGTTTTTCGACTCGAACGGCAGCGACCCCCAGCGATCGTGCAAGTTCGTCAAACTTAATTTCAGGCTTAGACAGATCAAAACTCAGTGGAAAATCACGCTCAGGGACGTCGATTTCTTTCCAATACTGTTGAATGTTGTACTGCAGAATCCGGTAAGAGCGGTTGTTGCAGACGATAAACTTGGCAGCAATATTGTGCCTTGCTGCTGTCCACAGCGCCTGAATGGTATACATTCCACCTCCATCACCTGTGAACCCAATCACGGTTTTATCAGGATGGGCAAGCTTGGCTCCGATCGCGCCAGGAATGCCCACTCCCAACGATCCCCCGCGGGTCACAAAGTAATGCTTGGGCTGAGTTGTAGGTCGATAACGTGGAATCGCAGGCGAGTTAGTCAGCGCTTCATCGAAGATAATCGCATCATCTGGAAGCTGCGTCACCAACTCCTCCATAAACCGAGATAGATGCAAGGGCACATCATCGCGAACCGTGCGATCTCGCTCCAATTCGACATCTAGCTTGGCTTGCTTAGCGCTAGTAATGCCAGCTACTCGCTGAGCAGCAGCAGCTTTTTGCTCTGGCGTTAATATCGCCTCCAGCACCTCTGCCAGCTTTGCTAACGTCCGTTTTGGATCGCTGACAATTCCAATATCCACCGGATGGTTTTTAGCAATTTCATAAGCATTGAGATCAATGTGAATCACCTTTGATCCTGGTGCAAATACATCACCCAATTCAGGAAACACCTCTGGCAAAATATAGGTTCCAGAGACTAAATTCACATCGCCCTTTGACAAAATCGGCTTGCTCTGAAAGCCAAACATATGTCCCGTTGCACCCTGATATAGAGGGTGCGCCTGACTGATGTTTAGCTCACCGTTGTCGGCTTCCCATACCTCTGCACCGAGAAGCTCTGCTACACGGGTCAGCTCATCCTGAGCACCCGAAAAAGCAATTCCATCCCCGATAAAAATCATGGGTTTCTGCGCAGCTACCAAAAGCTGGGCGGCTGCGTGCAAAGTTTCATCATCCGGCAGCACTCGCGTTGAAGGGATGGAGGTTGGTCTAACTTCCTCTACGACAACAGGCGCGTCCAATATATCCTGAGGTAAACACACATAGACTGGACCGCGTGGGGGAGTTGAGGCAATTTTAATTGCTCGCCGCAGCACTCGCAGCACTGAAGCGGGGTCAACCACCATCGTGGACCATTTTGTGACGGGTTCAGCCAGAGCAACGAGATCCCCAGCCATCTGAGCATCCAAGCCCTGATATTTTACGCCAGAATCGCCGCCAATCACCACTAGAGGAGAATGCCCACGCTTCGCTTGGTAAAGAGCGCCGATCCCGTTGCCCACCCCGGGCGTGCTGTGCAATTGAACGATCGCCACATTCCCCGTAGCACGGGCATACCCGTCGGCTGCCATAATCGCTACAGTTTCTTGCAAGGTTAGAATGTACTTCAAATCGGGATATTCCCCAAGTGCATCCAAGAAACCCTGCTCAACTGTTCCAGGATTCCCAAACATGTAGCGAATACCATCCGCTAGCAATTGCTCAATGATCGCAAAGCGGTAGGTTTTAACAGCCATCGCTCACTCCTTTTCAACTGCTTAATTCAATTGCCCGGACAGAGAGTTCACCACTCTCACAGCTTTGATCGACGATCGCAGGTTGCAAATCGAATCACTCAACTGTCAACGTAGCGCCAACCATCCAATCCTACCAACCGTAACTCTTTAGCCCTTTCTCTAGCACCTGAATCATCAGTTCTCCCACCAACTTCGAGTCTTGTGTAGAGCGACCCGTTAAGAAGGGATAGTCCAGAATGGTGGATAGAGCATGACCTACCCCACCGTGATATTGTCCATCTGGTCCAACCGCGTCCCGCAGAATATATTCTAATGGATAGAAAGGAGCGCCAAAATTGGCAGAGGTATTCATCGGCTTGCCGTCGTAGTCATACATTTGAGCAAAGCCAGTGCCGTCTTTATAGTCGTACTCACGAGCATGACCCGTGACATGCTTGCCCCAAATGATGCTTTTTCGTTCCGTCCATTCGCGGGCAAAGGCCAGACAGGTCACACAATAGCATTCAGCAGCGATTAACTTGCCCTGCGTCAGAAAGCCCAGAATGACATCATGAACCCGCTCGTTGTTCACCATGTCTACCATGGGACCAGAACCACCCGGCAGCAACAGCGCATCATACTGCTCTAGGTCTTTCCAAACCTGTTCTCGCTTGTTGTTATAAGCTTCCAGGTCATGCCCAAAATTAGGGCTATTAAAATAGGGCATTGCCGGAAACCAGGCAGAAAGATCGATCGGAGTTGCTAACAAATCCGACTCATGGATTTCCTTAGTGCGTTTGGCATAGTGAGCATCTGTGACGTGCTTGTCCAGCGGTGGATCGATATACGTTTCATCCATGCTGGGAGGTAACGCTGGAGGTTTGCGACCGTAGGGAGTTGCAAAATCGATCGTATAGCCAGCATCGATTAATACATCATAGGGACCGACCAGTTCCTCGCCCCAGTAACCCCATTCAGACAAGATAGTCAGAATCTTTTTCACAGATTTCCTTCCTTCATTTCTGTTTATAAACTGCACGTTCAACCAAGCCGTTCTCGATTGCTCCCATTGACTTTTCCATCAATTAAGCAATTTAGAAGAAATTATTCCTTTGGTTTACCCTGTGTATCAAAGCTCTACTGCATGGTACTCGCAATGGGACGATCGAGCACATTTAGTTTCGTTGCACAACGCCTGTAGGACTTGTTTTGGTGTAAAACCCCACATAGCAGAGGAGTATAGCACTTTAGATTTGTCATTATGTTTAGCTTCAGATGAAGAATTCCTTAAAGTTTCACCCGAAGAAAAACTTTACAATTAGGGCTTTACACGTAGACTATCTGTCATAAAATTACACATCTGTTAACTACTCTCTTGACCCTCTATAAAATCCTCTTACCTCCTATGAGAGAGCTATATCTTCCGTTAGGGAGTTAAATCAAGAAGATATAAATTGGCTAACAAAAGCGGGTCGGCTGGAGGTTGTGACAGCCGATACCGCTCTAGTGCAGGCAGGGCAATGTAGTGATAAGATTTATCTGATTTTGGATGGATTACTGGCTATGTTGATCGTAGGCTCAGATGAAGTGCACCAAAAAGTTTCTCAATTCAAAGCGGGTAAATGCGTTGGTTTGTTGACTTTTATCAACGGTCGCTCTGCTACAACAGCCATGACAGCAATTACCCCGTCTCAACTGGTAGTGGTCTAAACGTGTGGGTCGATCGCTGAATAGGTAAGCTGAGATCTTGCACTTGAACTAAAACTCTCTCGTTTCTGGCATTCGCCTGCCCGTGATTGAAAATCACAGTCTAGAGATGCGAAGTTCACTCAAGGGACTGAGAGAGGGTTTGAGGTTCAGTCCGTTTGAACGGACTTCGCAAGGCTAGCCCGGAATTTCATTCACGGGCGGGACAGAACCGCAGCGAGTAGACGGGTTCAAAATCTGAGTAAGCCAAATTCATAACGGTTGACGAACAGTCCGATGACCCCATCATGCAACCAGGTGGATTTAGAAAAGCAACTGGTTTCGCGAGCCAGTCGCTTGATTTGGGTGCATCAGGTCAGATGAGCACCATATCGGCAATTTACTGTTTGATCTTAGGCAAATAACCGCGATCGCCATGCGCTTGAATGAAGGTGCTGCGATGGCAATCGCGATTTCGACATCTGTAGCGTTGGTTGCCTGCGCCAGAGCGACCCTGCCTGACCCCGTCATCACTGCTACAGGCTGGGCAAAGAACAGGCTCCAACGCCATAGACTAATTGAGGAAAAACTAATTGTATAATCCTCCCTCATTTCCATACGTCTAGAACATTACCCCCATTGGTTAATCACCATTCGCGATTGCGACGGGACTATTGTCTTTGATTACGGCACAGTCTTAGAGCGAGGCAACTACAAGACACTCTATCAAGCCGACGGACTCTATGCTCAACTCATTCGCAGTAAGAGCGGAGGATAACATTAGTCTTTGCAGATCAAACCGCTTTTCTTGCTGTAGCTCATTTTCCGCAGAATATAAGCGATCGCGAAGCCCCGCAGAGCCTTTGTTGAGTCCTGCTCAACATTCTACAACTCTCCTATAATCAGACTAACTTTACTCTAGTTCAAAACCTAGAATCGTCGTTGTTCGGGTATGGGCTTCATTAAAGTCAACCTAAGTAAGCGCGTTTCGATCGCATTCAACCCGCGTTTCTTTAAACGTTGATCAGAGCTAAAACGCATTGTCTAAATGATTCCACCAGCCTACTTAAAGAAGCAATGAACACCCTTCGGTTTACTTGGCTATTTTCGTTGGCATTGAGTCTATCTCTGACCGGACTGTTTATCTCAGACCAACTTTGTCTAGTGGAAATTCGGGGTGCTATTGCAGCAGCTTCATCTTTGACTCGGAGTACAGCAGGGAGTGCCAATACTGTAACTCGTCTGCAACCTGAACGTCTCAAGAAATCTCTGGATCGCGACGATATCACAGATGCTGTCAAACAGATCGAGCAAGGTTGGAAGCAACAGTACGAAGATTACTTTGGGGGAAAATTTACTACGCAGTTGTTATCAGTGAACGAAATTTCCCAGAAGCTCAAACAAATTAATGCGTTGACTGGGAAGAAGACAGCGTTGATCTATGCGATTCCAACCACGACTCAACTAGAGTTAATTCTGGTGCTGCCAAAGGGAGCACCCCTTCATCGGCGAATCACTGCTGCTAACAAAATGAGGTTGCATGAAGTTGTGCAGACGTTTCGATCGGGGGTGGCGAGTCCACTTTCTAAACCTGCCGCTTATCTCCCTGCAGCACAACAGCTCTATCAATGGCTCATTGCACCCTTAGAGTCAGCGCTACAGGCACAGCAAATCAACACGCTCATCTTTTGTGTGGGCACTGATCTCCGCAGCCTTCCCATTGCTGCTCTCCACAACGGGAAATATTTCTTAACAGAAACCTATAATTTGGCATTAATTCCAGCGTTTAACTTGCTCGATCGCCAATTAGGTAACCTGCAAAAAGCAAAAATCCTCGCAATGGGTGCCTCAACCTTTCAAGAACAACCCTCTCTACCTGCGGTTCCCTTTGAGTTATCTGTGATTGCAAGTAGCGCTTCTCAAGAAGAGTCTTGGCTAAATCAATCCTTTACACTCACAAAACTTAAAGCTCGCCATGCCGCTTTCCCTTTTAACATTATTCATTTGGCAACCCACGCTGAGTTTTTACAAGGTTCAGCAGAGGAGTCTTACATTCAATTTTGGGATCGCCGTTTGCATTTGAATCAAATTCAAGAGTTGGGCTTTTACAGTCAGCCAGTGCAATTATTCGTGCTGAGTGCCTGCCGCACAGCGTTAGGCGATCCCCAGGCAGAACTCGGGTTTGCAGGACTAGCCGTGATGGCGGGGAGTAAAGCCGCGATCGCCAGCCTTTGGTCAGTGAGTGATGTCGGGACGCTTGTGCTGATGGCAGAGTTTTACCACCAGCTTAAAACGGCACCCATTAAGTCAGAAGCGTTGCGCCAAGCGCAGCTAGCGATGCTCAAACAAAAAGTAAACCTAGAGTCTAGCTTTGGAAGTTTGTCAAGAGAGGTGAAGCGATCGATACCACCAGAACTAGCAGAGTTTGAGGGTGCAGATCTATCTCATCCCTACTACTGGGCAGCCTTTACCCTCATTGGTAACCCTTGGTGACCTGAATCAATGGCTCTATCTCAAAAATCAAGGAGGTTTATCAAAGACCGTCAAACAACTGCTCCTGCTACTTTTCCTCATGTTGATCGATCCATCATTGTCAAAATCTTTCACCCTCTAAATTCCCCAAAATTAGGGGACTTTGACCCTGAGCAATAGCTTGAACTCTGAACCTCTTTCTGGCTCAAAGCCCCTCAGAGTTGGAATTTAGGGGCTGAAGCAGACTGAAACAAAGCGCTCAACGTTGAGTGTACACGGTAGCCTTAAAAAAGAGGGAACTAAATCACTCAAAATCCCAGGGGGATCTTCAACGCTAAAGCACCCATCGTAGGACGTTGAAAACCCGTCCTAGATCCCCGACTTCTCGAAGAGGGGGATCTATAATGTTGAGCAATTGACGGCAAGAAATTCTGCCTTCTCTTCATCCACGCTCTGTTTAGATGCCTCCCTCAATACCGCAATGTTCAACGCTACCGAAATTTTTATCGATGCCTTCGTCGCGCTGCTTCAAGAAGGCTATCACCGCACCTATGGCAACCTGAAAGCTAGCTATGCTGACATCCTGGGTTGGGCTGGCAGCATGGCACTCGAAAACATCGCCAATAGCGATGCCCTCTATCACGATGTAGAACACACGATTCTCGTCACTTTGGTAGGGCAAGAGATTTTACGAGGTAGACAGATTCGAGATGGAGGAGTCTCGTGCGAAGACTGGCTGCACTGCATCATCTCCCTCAACTGTCATGACATTGGCTATGTCAAAGGAGTCTGTCGCGATGATTGCAGTGGTTTCTATGCGACGGGCGTTGACCACACGATGATTAGCCTGCCACCAGGTGCCAGCGATGCGAGTTTGACCCCTCATCATGTCGATCGAGGCAAACTCTTTATCGAAGAGCGGTTTGGTGGACACAAGCTGATTGATGCCGAAATCATCAAGCGAAATATTGAACTGACGCGTTTTCCGGTGCCTAATGCTGAAGACCACAGAGACACCATTCACTATCCGGGGCTGGTGCGAGCAGCGGATCTCATCGGTCAACTGAGTGACCCTCGCTATTTGAAGAAAATTAATGCTCTGTTTTATGAGTTTGAAGAAACTGGAGTCAACAAAGCTCTCGGCTATCAGCACCCAGGAGACCTGCGGAAAAATTATCCAAAGTTTTTCTGGCATGGCGTTCATCCTTATATTCAAGATGCTTTGCGCTATTTGAATCTGACCCAACAAGGACAGCAAATCGTAGCAAATCTCTACGCCAATGTGTTTGTCGTAGAACACGAGTAGAAAGTTAACTGAAATCTTGCTGCATTCTCAGTCAACCCAATCCCTTGCTCGATCGCATCAATCTACTCGTTGCAGAGGGGTCAATCTCGGATCGATGATTCTTCGCCCAACATCAGGAAATTTGACGGCTAAACAGATTTTGTTGCCCGAGTCAAACACATGAGTCACTTCACCAACCCCAAACCGTTTGTCAACCACGAGTTCGCCAACACTCCAATCGGTTTCGACGCTGCCAGAACTCTGGACGGTTGATCGCTGTGGTTTAGCCACCGCCGACTTTGTCCCTTTAACGGTTGTTGTGATGTTTGACTCCATCAACTCTTTGGGCATCTCTTTTAAGAATGCCGATGGTTGAGCCATTTCGCGATTTCCATACAAGCGACGCTCACGCGCGTAGGAGATAAACAATCGCTCTTGAGCGCGAGTGATGCCGACATAGCAGAGCCGCCGCTCTTCCTCGATCGCTGCCGGGTCATCGAGCGAGCGAAAACTCGGAAACAATCCTTGCTCTAACCCGACCAAAAACACAACGGGAAATTCCAGCCCTTTAGACGCGTGCAGCGTCATTAAAGAAACTTTAGTTGATTCTTCGTCTTTGTCGTCGAGATCGGAGGCGAGAGAAGCCCCCGCGAGAAACGCAATCAAACTCGTATCTTCGTTTTCTTCCTCAAATTGCAGAACGGCGTTGTAGAGTTCCTGCACGTTTTGAAATCGCTCTTCTGCTTCATCGGTGCCTTGAGCTTTGAGATCTGTTAAATACCCCGACTCTTCTAAAATGCCTTGCACTAACTCAGAGGCAGACACCGCATCTAGCTGCGATCGCCATTTTTGAATCATCTGAGCAAAGCTAATCACCCCTTTTGAGCTACGTCCCGCCAAACTCTTGACCGAGGTTTCATCACTCAAAATCTCCCAAAGCGGAACGCCCAACTCAACCGAGGCTTTTTGTAGGGAGTCGATCGTAGACTTGCCGACCCCACGACGAGGCGTATTGATCACCCGCAGCAAACTCAGCGTATCGGAAGGGTTGGCGATCGCTCTCAGATACCCCAAGACATCTTTGATTTCTTTACGATCGTAGAATCGCAAGCCGCCCACTACTTTATAAGGCACGCCCCAACGCACAAGCGATTCCTCAAACGCGCGAGATTGGGCGTTCGTCCGATAAAGAATGGCAAACTTGCCCCAATGCAGTTCAGCATTCATGTGCTGCAACGTGCGAATTTGCTGCACAACAAATTCGGCTTCGGCAATCTCATCATCGGCGCGGTGGCAATAAACAGGTGCCCCTTCGCCACGAGTCGGCTTGAGAATTTTATCGATGCGCTCAGTGTTGTTTTCGATCAGGTGATTGGCAAGTTGCAGAATGTTTTCTGTCGATCGATAGTTCTCTTCGAGCTTGACCATCGTGCGGGTGTCATCATCGGGAAGGCTATCTCCAAAGTCTTGCTGGAAGCCCATCAGGATTTTGAAGTCTGCCATCCGAAATGAGTAGATTGACTGATCGGCATCTCCCACAACGAAGACCGATCGATAGTTCCATTCGTTAAATAACTCAGCTGACTCGCCATTCGTCACGAGCAATCGCAGCAGATCATATTGAGTGCGATTGGTGTCTTGATATTCATCTACTAAGATGTGACGAAAGCGCTTGTGCCAATAAGCCCGAATCTGTTCATTTTGGCGAAATAGCTGAACGGGTAGCCAGATTAGATCGTCGAAGTCTACTGCATTATTTTCAGCTAGTTTGTCTTGATACATGCTGTAAACGTTCGCAATCACTCTTCCGCGAAAATTTGGTTGCTCTTGTTCTAAATCTTGTGGTGACCAGCCTTTGTTTTTAGCATTACTAATTGCATATCGAACTGATCGTGGCTCGAATTTCTTATCGTCTAAATTCAGTTTATTAACAATGATGTCTTTGACTAAGCTTTGAGCATCTGACTCATCAAAGATCGAGAAGTTTTTTGTCCATTTGCGTCCCTTCTCGTCTTGAAACTTTTCGATATCAAATCGCAAAATTCGACAGCAAAGCGCATGAAATGTGCCGATCCACAAATCTTTGATAATGGTTTTGTAGACCTTCGATCGAATGCTCGTTTGCTGCTGATTTGACAACTCCGCCAGAGGTTTACCAAACTCACTGTGAGCTTGACGATCAGCAAATAATCTCTCGATCCGCTCTTTCATTTCTTTGGCGGCTTTGTTAGTAAACGTCACCGCCAAAATGCTTTCGGGATCAACGCGATGAGTCAGCACCAAATTTGCAATGCGATAGGTGAGCGCGCGAGTTTTGCCAGACCCTGCTCCTGCAATCACCAAGAGCGGACCACAAAAATGCTCGACAGCTTGTCGTTGAGAAACATTGAGGTGACTGAGAAATTCGGTGCTTTGCGTCATAGCGGAGAATAGAACAGAAAAGCGTCTCTATGACAAGGTTATCGTATCTAGAGGGGCAACGATGGAGAATGGACGGTTGAGCCATGAATCTCTTGCTCTTTTGTTGATGAAGATAGATTGAGATTACTAGCAGCTAATGGTTCGGTAATCGGCGTTGCTGAATTGATGTGAAACACAGATTTTGCCCTCACCCTAGCCCTCTCCCGCAGGGGAACAAGATTTCTCGCTCCTCTCTCCCGCGGGAGAGGGGTTGGCGAGGGCTTCGCCCCACTTCGTGAGGAGGGGCATTTATATCTGCATTCAGCAACGCCCATTGATTTTTCCTCCCATGTGTTTTTCAAGACAACTTTAGAGACCAAATTTTCTGATACTCAAACTACACAACCAGCCAAACGCTATCCACCTATAAGAAGATTATGTTTGTTATTACGGGACTAATATAAATTTGTTATGAACAGTCAAAAAGTCCAGTGAAATTACCGTATCATTCTGTTCATATTATTAATTGAGGTGAGAGAAAATAGTCATTTGGATATGATTCCATAAAATCGAGAGGAGCTTTCTGATAAAGCTGCTCGATCGAGATGTGTTTACTCAGACAACAAGCTCTACTCAGATAATAAACATTAGTGTGGTGGTTTCTTTGATAAGTTTCCCGACAAGACCGTTGGGGGGTGGGTTCCTGCGTCTTATACTAGTTCTTCTTTTCACAGGGTGCCTAAATAGTCGGATCTTGCACGCAAATAGTCAAACCGCGATTGATGTAGTCAATACAGCGAGCGGAAATTTTCGACCTGCTGCTGATCCCGCTACTCCTGTTCAAGGAGTCACGTCTAACCCAACTTCTCTATCAGCAACAGTGGCAGGTCGCCCTGGCTTAGAACTCGTGAAAACGGGCGATCGAGCTGCCGCCGAACCGGGCGATACCGTGGTCTATCGACTGATAATCCGCAATACAGGTTCCGCCTCAGCAACAAACATTACAGTTCGAGATACCCTACCCCTGGGGTTACAGTACATTTCAAAGTCGCAGAGAGCTTCACTGACTACAGGAAGCACGACCACGGATGTTAGCGCTGCCCTATCGCAACCTACGGTCAATCGATCCGTTATCACCTTTACCTTTCCTAGCACTCTGGCACCTCAGCAAATCTTGACGCTGGTCTACGCTGCCGTTCTTTCCCCAGACGCAATTCGTGGCACGGGGCGCAATCTCGCTGTCGCCCAAGGAGCTAGCCCACTAGGACTGTTAACAAGCAATACCGCGAGCCATCTGCTAAGAATTCGCAACGGGATTTTGTCGGATTGTGGCACCATTATCGGTCGCGTGTTTGTCGATAAAAACTTCGATGGAGAACAGCAGCCTGGAGAACCTGGCGTACCGAACGCTGTGATTTATATGGATGATGGCAACCGCATTACGACCGATGCAAACGGTCTCTATTCTCTACAATTCGCGATCGCTGGCTATCGCAATGGCACTCTCGACCTCACAAGCTTGCCTGGATATACGCTGGCACCTAATCGCTACCGCATTGAAAATAACAGCCAATCACGACTCGTCAAGGTCGCTCCAGGCGGTCTAGTCAGAATGAACTTTGCAGTGACACCAACCTTCGGGGAGGGACGACGCAAGTAATGCACCACCACCCATCAGTTAAATTTGGACTCAGCCTAATTACCTCTACCTTTGGGATGATTACGCTCGGCGCAGTAAGTCAAGCGGCTGAGTTACCTTTGCCCGAGTCGTTCAGGTCGGGCATACCTGAAGCCGCAACGCCGATTAGCCCAGAGCACAACTTCGCAGGAACCGCGCCTCAACTAGCTCCGCTCCCTAGTGTTTCAAACCTCGCGGCGACCTTTAATCTGACGACTTCTGCAAAGCCATCTGTTGCCAAATCTGCTCAAACTGCCCAAGTTCCACAACCATCTCAGCGAGAGCAAACGCCGAGTCCGCGAGATGTCTCGCCGATTTCGCCTCCCGCATCTCCACAAGAGCCTGCCTCGACCCCGACTCCACCGAGCGGATCGAGTGCACCTATCACCAATTCGACGACGAAATCAGCGATCGTGCGTGTCGAAATCGTTCCAGCCTCGGTGTCTCGCATTCCAGCAGATGGTCGCTCAACGGTCACGCTGTCTGGACAGATTGTGGACGAAGGCGGCACTCCGATCAGTGCGGATGCAACCGTGACGTTGACTAGCAGTGCCGGGAAATTTATTGGCGCAGATGCTGACACTGATCGAGCCGGATTTCAGGTCATCGCTCGACAGGGGCAGTTTTCGGTTGAGTTGCAGTCTACGCTAGAGCCGAAGAAGGTGCGCGTTCGGGCGGCGATCGACGAGCCGAAAAAAGATTTGAAGCTGACAGAGCCGCCCTTCGCCTATCCCACGACGCTGCCAGGACAGCCTGACTCAGGCAATCTGGAGGCTTACACCGATGTTGAATTCATCACAAATCTGCGTCCGGCGTTGGTGTCGGGTGCAATCAACATTCGTATCGGCGCAGGCGGAACCGATTTCTATAGCCGATATCGAGACTTTTTGCCCGAAGGCGTAAATGGCACACGATTTGATGTCAGCACCGCCATTTTTGCGACGGGCAAAGTAGGCGACTGGCTATTTACGGGGGCATTTAACAATCAGCGTCCACTTAACGAAACCTGCGACGGTAAGACTCGGCTCTTTCGAGATCTTCAGTTCTGCGATCAAAATTACCCAACCTATGGCGATAGCTCGACCGTTGATTATTTAACGCCCTCGATCGATAGTGTCTACCTCAAGCTTGAGCAGACCTCACCCTCTGGCGGACAAAATTACGCGATGTGGGGCGACTATCGCACCGAAGAGTTTGCCACTGCGTCGCAATATTTCACCGCGACGACTCGCCAACTGCACGGGTTTAAAGCCAACTATAACTTCGGCAATCTGCAAGCCACGGCAGCTTACGGCAATAACCTCGACGGGTTTCAGCGAGACACGATCGCGGCAAACGGCACGAGTGGTTATTACTTCTTGTCGCGGCGGTTGGTGATTGGCGGCAGTGAAAACGTGTTCATTGAAACGGAGGAAATCAACCGTCCGGGCAGTGTCGTTGAGCGAGTGCCGCTTTATCGCAATCAGGATTATGAAATTGACTACGATCGCGGCACCCTGATTTTCCGCCGCCCAATTCAGGCAACCGAGTTTGACTTGTTTGGTCGAGTCTTAGTGCGTCGCATCGTCGTCACCTATGAATATGACGGCATCGGTACAGGTGGCACCAACCTCTATGCAGGGCGACTGCAATATAACTTCTCTCGTGAAGCCAAACGAGAAAGCTGGGCAGGGTTGAGCTATCTGCGAGAAGACCGGGGCAGTCAAGACTTTGAGTTGTTTGGAGCCGATGCGCTGTTTTCGTTTGGCAAAGATGGGCAGATTGTGGCGGAATATGCCCGATCGAACAATGCTAATCCGTTCTCAGATAAAGTGTCGGGGTCTGCTTATCGCATCGAGGCAAAAGCAACGCTGACTCCGGGCTTGGTGACACGAGCCTATTATCGATCGACCGATGAGAATTTCTCAAATAACGCGACCTTTAGCTTTACGCCAGGGCAAACCCGCTATGGGGCAAACATCGCGGCGAAACTGGGAGAAAACACTCAGGTTCGGGCACAGGTCGATCGGGAAGTCAATTTTGGATTTGCCTCAACTGCCACGATCGGGTTAGTTAATTTATTCGACTTGAGCAGCAACATTTTCTGCACGACTCCCGGGTTGTCCCAGTGCGGACAGGAACCCCTGCGAGCGGGTCGAGTCGATAACAGCTTGACCACTATCAGCGCCGGGGTTGAGCAAAAATTCGGCATTGTCACTGCCAGTTTAGATTGGGTCAACCGCAGCCGCGAAGATCGAGCCACCAACAACCTAAACGACGACAGCAACCAACTCGTTTCGCGGTTGTCGGTGCCGTTTAACGATCGCCTCACCTTCCGCGCTCAAAACGAACTCAACTTGGGCACTCAAGATTCGTTGTACCCCGATCGCACCACCTTGGGTCTGGACTGGAAAGTCTATCCGGGTGTGACGATGCGATTAGCACAGCAGTTTCTCTCTGGTGGACAGTTTTCTAACCACTCGATCACCAGTTTAGAAACGCTCGTCGATCAGCGGTTGAGTGATGACACCTCGATCACCGGACGCTATGCCGTGCTGTCGGGCGTGAATGGAGGCGTGACGGGGCAAGGGGCGATCGGACTCAATCATCGCATCGTGTTGTCTCCCGGATTGAGAATTAATCTGGGCTACGAGCGCATTTTTGGTGACATCTTTGCCTACACTGCGGCAGGTCAGCAGTTTGCTCAACCTTACGCAGTCGGACAAAGTTCTGCATCGCTGGGCGTAAACTCTGGCGATAGCTACAGTGTCGGAGTTGAGTACACTGACAATCCTGACTTTAAGGCAAGTGCGCGGTTTGAGCGACGCAATTCTGATTTAGGAAACAACACGGTCTGGTCAGCCGGAGCCGCCGGAAAGATTTCTCCTGCCATCACCGCACTGGTGCGCTTTCAGCAAGCCAACGCCTCTAACCAGTTGCTCACTGGGTTAGGCGACACCTCCAATATCAAAGTCGGTTTGGCATATCGCGACCCCAATAGCGATAAGTTCAATATGCTGTTCCGCTACGAATATCGGCAAAATCCGGGGGTGACTCCGACGACGCTGTTGTTTGGTAGCGGCACTGGCTCAAAGGTGCATCTTGCTTCCGTCGAGGCGATTTATGCCCCCAACTTCCGATGGGAATTCTTCGGAAAATATGCCCTGCGAAGCACCCAGTCTTACTTAGCGCGAGATTTACTCGGCACCAACTTCATTTCCTTAACTCAGCTACGCGCCACTTATCGACTTGGCTATAACTGGGATGTAGGCGGCGAAGTGCGCTGGATTGGTCAATCGCTTACAGGCTTTAACGAAGTCGGATTCTTGCTCGAAGCGGGCTATTATCTAACACCCAACCTGAGAGTCGCTGCCGGATATAGTTTTGGAGACATCAACAACGATCGAGACTTTAACGGCAGTCGATCGCAAGGCGGCTTTTATGCAACGCTCTCCTTTAAGGTGAACGAACTCTTTAATGGCTTCGGCTCACAAAAAGTTGCACCGCCTCAACAGCAAGAGTCACAGATTAAACCAACGGCATCAGCCTTACCTGCAACACAGTCATCACTGACTGGGACAGAACCCGCAGCAATGCTGCAACAAACGCCGACGGCAACCGTGGTTGCGGGAGAAGGACAATGATAAGCAATCAAAGAAAAGAAAAACGAGTCAAGGGTGAAGAAAAACTCCTGACACTGCTGATATTAACGCTAGTTGGATGGTTGCCAACCTTGCCACTCTTGGCGCAAGAAACAGGTTCGTCACGGTTAAGAGTCGTGGTCAACAGCGATCAAGACAGCGTTCAAGCAGACAATGCGCTGACGTTACGAGAAGCGATCGAGCTAGTCAACGGCACCTTATCTGTCGATCGGCTCAGCGAGGCTGAAAAATCACAAGTCTCGACCGCAACGGGGGCGACTTCAGAAATTGCCTTTCAGCTTGCGATCGGACAAACGGTGATTCGAGTCTCTAAGCTGCTGCCCGATTTAACCGTCCCGGTGGTGATTGATGGCACAACGCAGACGGGTTATGCCGCCAACACTCCCGCGATCGCTGAATTGCCCCTAGCTGCCCCGATCGTCGAACTCACGACCACGCAAGGCGCGTTTATTTCGCGAGGGTTGTCGATCGTGTCTGATAACGTCACGATTCGCGGCTTAAGCATTTATGGCTTTACCGATGACCACGACGACACCGAACGAACCCCGCCAGCAGACATCTTTATCGCTCATCGCCTGCCGCCTCCCGATGTCAGCAAGCAAAAAGTTCCTGCTAATTTTGCGCCTTTCTACAGCGATGACATTCCGCCCAAAAACGTTCTAATCGAGAACAATTGGCTAGGAATTCGCCCTGATCAAAGCGTTCCACCGATGACTTCAGCGTTTGGCGTGTCGGTGTTTAACAGCACAGGCACCACCATTCGGCGCAACTGGATTGCCAACCATGATGGTAGTGCCGTGATCACGTCAGTTCGGGCAGATAATTTGGTTGTCACCGAAAACGCGATCGTCGGCAACGGCATCGCTGGAATGCCGGACGCAATTCGGCTGGATGGCAACATCAATAACGCTCAAGTCACGGGAAATCTGATTTGCGGCAACGATGGCGCAGGAGTTTATCTGTTTAAGCCTGAAGGCGCGGCTCAGATTCGCGATAACCAGATCACCTATAACGGTCGGCGCTATCGTCGAGCCGCTGTTTACTTAATGGGCAATGACCATCAGGTGACGGGCAACACGATCGCACACCAAGCCGGACCGGGCGTAGTGGTCGCGTCCTTTCCGCGCAGCAGTCGCAATCTAATCGAGAGCAATCGATTCTCAACTTTAGAAGGACTCAGCATCGATCTGGTGACTCAAGATAACGTCGGCGTTCATGATTATCAGCGCGGTGATGGCATCAATCCCAAACGCAACTCACCCAACCGTCGCAAAGATACGGGCAACGCTGCGATTAACGCCCCTGAATTTAGCGCTAAAGAATTCACTCTATCTGGAGCGCAAACACAACTGACTGGAAAAGCTGATCTGGGTTCACAGGTACAGATCTACCGCGTTAATGAAGGAAACTCGCCTTACGGTTCATTGAGCGAACCCCTCGGATCAACATCTGTTGATGCTCAGGGACAGTTCACCGTACTCGCAGGTAACTTTAAGCCAGGAGACCAAGTATCAGCGATCGCCACCGATCCAAAATACGGCACCTCCGAACCTGCCATTAGTGCCCTGATCACAACAGCAGACAGCACGACCTCACCTCGCCCTGCACCTGCGGTCGAAACTCCAGGCTGCACCCATCCACCCGTCGCTGAAAGCCCTCCGGTTCCAGTAGTGCCGCAGACCACCCCGATCGTGCTTAAAGTCCCTAAAAACGTTCACTTTGCCCTCGATCGAGATTCCATTAGCCCGACCAGTGCCAGAGTGCTGAGTCGAATTGCTCAAGTTCTCCTAGAAAACCCCAACATCATTGTGGAACTCCAAGGACACACCGACCCTCGCGCCAGTGATGCCTACAACCTAGATTTAGGCAAACGACGGGCGATCTCGACACGAAATTACCTGATCCGCAAAGGCATTGATCCAGCACGAATGACCATCCGTTCATTTGGAGAGCAGCAGCGCATTTCTAATGGAGACACCCGCTTAGATTTTGCCCGCGATCGACGCGTCGAACTGATTTATAAAGATGCCAGAAACATTGAAGTCATTGTTCAGGAAGAAGACCTGCAACTAGAACCCGCAGGAGGTGTGAGATAGTGCGAACATTTGTTTCGATGAATTCAGCTAGCCGTTTTTCTAAACTTTGGTGCTTATTAGCTAGCAGCACCCTGGCAGTCTTGCTTTGTCCCTCTAACCCGGTTAAAGCTCAAACCGTTCTCCCATCCTTCCCAGGACTCAACTTTCAAACCAGTGGACCGTCGCGTAATGCAGGGGTTGGTGACTGGTACACTACTAATGAGGCAGGCAAAACTGGGGGATATCAAAGCCATCGGTTCTTCGTTAACATTACACAAGCTGACATCACCGCTGCTGGCGGCAGCCTCATCATCTCGATCATTGATGCCGGAAGCGGCGGACCTCGTGATGAAGTAGGCGGCAACCGGATCGGAACCGGGGGAGCTAACCCTGACCCAACGCGCTTTCAGCTTCTCAGTCCAACCGGAGCAGCGATCAGCACTCAGATCCCTCCCAACGGCACTCCTACCGCTTCCTCAAATATTAGCTTTCCGCCCATCACCGTTCCTGGGGTTTACACCATTACCAGTGAGACGGGTGCGAGTCCTATTTCAGGAGATGCGACCCCAAATCTCAACGACGACGATAACGGCTTTCAAATTTCGGTGCCAGGGGTCACCAACCTGCTGATCGGGCAGCTCCTGAGCACCTTTCAGCAAGATACAGGCGGAACCATCACAGTTCCGTTTTACGCATTTGTTCCTCCAGGCAGCACAAACCTATTTCTTCGCAACTTTGATCTAGACAACGGTGGAACCGTGTCTTATACCAGCCCAACGGGGGCAGTCACGGCTGGAACTGGCTCAGGTAATGCAGTCTGGAATAATGGCGGCGATCTCAACAATGGCGGCGATAGCATCCCGGTAGCGGGTCTTGCAAATTCAGGCATCTGGACGGTAACGCTGAGTAACTACACCCCAGATAACCAAACGCTGCTGCAAGCCAACATTGGCTCAACACCAGGTGCTCCGATTCCCTTATTTGATGGTCAGCCCACCAGAGCCGGAAACTTCACCATTACCCCAGATACGACGCGAGCAACCTCGATCGGGACTGCGGTCGATCATCCGTTCACGGTCACGAACAACTTCTTTACCTCCGATCTGGTCAACCTGACCCCAACGGGCACCAATGGCAATTACACGGCGGTTTTACTCAACTCAGCCGGAAATCCGCTTCCTGACACCGATAACAACGGGGTGCCCGACACCGGAATTCTTACACCGGGGCAGACGGGCAGCTTTATTCTGCGGGTGACTCCCAACGCAGGTGCGCCGCCTCAAGATGTCACACAGATTAATGCGACTTCGTTTCTAGATACCCGCATTCGGCAGCAGTCCAATTCTCCGGCACCGACTCCGCAGGTCATCACCAAAACGACGACCATCACCGCAGGATCGGGCACGATCGGGGATCTCGTCTTCAACGATCCCAACGGTAACGGCATCCAAGATCCCGGAGATACCGGAGTTGCAGGAGTGACTCTAACCTTGACGGGGAGGGACACCAACAACAATCCGGTCAACCAAACGGTGGTGACTAATGCTGCCGGAAATTATCAATTCACCACCCTTAATCCAGGAACCTATACCGTCACGGCAACGCCGCCACCGGGCTTTATTGCCACTAATCCCAATCCGCAAACGGTGACGCTTGCCGCAGGGCAGAGCATTCTCACCGCAGATTTTGGGATTCGGCAGCGTCCAGGCACGATCGGAGATACAGTTTTCAATGATCTCAACGGCAATGGCACTCAAGATCCCGGAGAGACCGGAATCCCTGGAGCCACTATCACCCTGAGAGACTCAACAGGAACCGTCTTAGGAATCCTCGTGACTGATGCCAACGGCAACTATCAGTTTCCCAATGTGCCACCGGGGAATAATTACACGGTGACGATTACGCCGCCCTCTGGGTTCTCAAATACGACTCCATTGGTGCAGACGATCGCGACTCTAAATCCGGGTCAAGATGTGCCAACAGTTGATTTTGGGTTGAGGCAACTTCCCGGCACGATCGGAGATTTTGTCTTCAATGATGTTAATAACAATGGCGTTCAAGATCCTGGCGAAACGACTGGAATTGGTGGAGTCACGCTGACTCTGCGAGACCAGTCAGGCACCGTCGTCGCAACGACGACCACCAACGCAAGCGGAACCTACCAGTTTCCCAATGTTACTCCTGGCAACTACACCGTTACCGCTACTCCGCCACCTGGGTCTAGAGTCACCACAGCCACCCCCATTTCAGTGACTCTCGGCTCTGGTCAAACGCTTACCACCGCAGACTTTGGGATTTTTGTCCAAACAGGAACGTTGGGCGATCGGGTCTTTAACGACTTTGATAACAATGGTATTCAAAACGGCACAGAACCCGGTTTAGCGGGGGTTACGGTCACTCTGACCGGCACAGATAGCGGCGGCAATCCCGTTACCCTGACCACAACGACCAGCCCCACAGGAACCTACAGTTTTACGGGTCTACCTGCTTCAAACCCTGGGGGCTACACGGTTACGATTAGCAATCTCCCGGCTGGCTTCGCGCCGACGACTCCGACAGGGGCACCCAGTTTGAGTCAGACTGTGGTGTTTCCACCAGGTGCCAACATCGACACCGTAGACTTTGGAGTCAGACAGCCCCCGGTTACGATCGGAAGTCTTGTCTTCCGAGATGATGTCGGTGACGGCAATCCAGCCGGAAAACCAGGCTTTCCAAACGTACCTGTTTCGCTTCGCGACCCTGCCGGAAATATCGTTGCGACGACGACCACGAATGCAGCAGGTAACTTCACCTTTGCCAACCTGCCGCCCGGGGTTGCCTTTACCGTAGTGGTCACCCCTCCAGCAGGGTTTACAACTACCACTTCTAACCCACAGGGTATTCCGCCAGGACAAGCGCCCCCACCAGGACAAGCGCCCCCGCCAGGAACAATAAACCCGATCGGTCTGCAAACCGCACCGGGCACGATCGGCAGAATTGTCTTTAATGACCTAAACGGTAATGGCACTCCTGACCCAGGCGAACCTGGAATTGGCGGGGCAACGGTCACCTTAACAAACGCCAATGGGGTCGTCATCAGAACGGCGACTACCGATGCCAACGGTAACTACAGCTTCGCGAATGTGCCGCCCGGAAACTACACGGTGACGGTCACGCCCCCAGGAGGTGCCAACGCTACTACGCCCATCACGATTCCGGTGACGCTGGGCGCAAGACAATCGGTGTTGACTGCCAACTTTGGTTTTACGATCGGGGGTCAAGGGCTGCGTTTAGTTAAACGAATTACCAATGTGACTCGCAATGGTACGTCTATTCCTGGAATCGACTTTAACGCCATTCAAGATGACCCCTCAACGCTGAACGATAACGCGCCTGGATGGGCACAAATTCCGCTTCGAGGGCAGATCAGAGTCCCTGGAGGCAGCCAGATTCGCAGCGGAGATGAGGTGACCTACACGGTTTATTTCTTATCGGATGGGGCAACCCCAGCGTTTGCTACAAACCTCTGTGATCAGGTTCCGACGGGCACTAGCTTGGTGGCTAACACCGCGCAGATTCAACGGAACAACACCGCCCCGACATCGGGAGGCACTCCGTTCTCGCCGTTGGCTCCTCTTCCTGCCGGAAACGCGTGTCAAAATCAGTCCAACCCCACTGGGTCTGTGATTTTTGGGCTGGGCGACCTTCCCAACACCGCAGGCAACAACTTTGGGTTTGTGCGCTTCCGCGCCAGAATCGATTGATGAGGAGGGTGATGTCACGATCGAGCCACACACCAACATGGCTCTAGGGCATCACCCCATCGTCTGCGTTTGCTGGCTCTTTGGTCAAGGCTGTTTGCGCCGAGCGAGCCAACTGTTTAATTTGCTCTAAATCAGGTGGGGTCAACCCATTGTCTAAACTCAGCCACAGCAAATATTCGATGTTTCCGGCGGGTCCGACTAGGGGCGACCAGGTGAGTCCGCGATAGCTCCAGCCGAGTTGTTGGGCAGATTGCAAGACTTGAAAGATGGCTCCTGCTTGATCTTTGGGGTCACGAACTACGCCTTTTTTGCCAATGCGATCGCGCCCGACTTCAAACTGGGGCTTGACGAGCAGCAGCACTTCGCGAGGGGCTTGCAGCAGGCTCCACATCGCGGGTAGCACTTTTGCGAGAGAGATAAACGAGACATCGACTACGCCCAAGTCGGGATGAGGCTGATCGGGGGAATATAAGTCTTCTGGGGTGAGGTTTCGCAGGTTGGTGCGTTCTCGCAAGATGACGCGGGGGTCTTGTCGGAGTTTCCAGGCGACTTGCCCATAGCCGACATCGATGCCATAAACCAGTTTTGCGCCCGATTGCAGCAGGCAGTCTGTAAAGCCTCCGGTTGAGATGCCGCCGTCAAGACACACTCGATCGCTCACCGCAATCTCAAAGAGTTGTAGCGCTTTGATCAACTTTTCGCCACCCCGAGAGACATAAGGCGATCGCTGTTTAATTTGAATTTGAGCGCTAATGTTAACTTCGGTGCCAGGTTTATCGATGAGTTGACGATCGACCATGACTTCTCCAGCTTGAATCAGGCGTTGTGCCTGTTGGCGAGAGTCACAGAGAGCACGATCCACTAATAAGGTGTCGAGGCGCTGCTTCAAGATTTTTGGAAGTTGAGTTCTGAGTAGTCATCATAGCGAGGAACGTTGGTCTTTTGGGAGTGTAGATTCGTTTCTCTCTAAAGCATGACGACAGGAGTTCACACTTCCAGCAAGATGATGTCTAATGCTTACACACCATTAATGGAATGTGAGTTGCAGTAGGCAAATGCTTAGATTTTCTGGTGTAGAGGACAAAGGAATGACAACACTCCGGCACGATCGTCATGCCCGACCAACCGCTCTGCTCTTGTCAGCACTCTTAACGCTCCCTCTGTTTGCAGGGTGCGGACAGAAGCAAGCAACGGTACCTCCCCCTGTGGATGATACCCGGACGAGTGCTACTAGCAATACTGCTCCTGGAACGGCTCCAGCAGTAAAGAAAAAGGGCATGAACAATGTTCAGAAAGGGGCGGTCGTACTAGCGGGTGCTGCTGCCCTCTACTATCTTTATAATCAGCACAAGAAGGCTCAAGCGCAAACCGGAGAAAACGGGCAGTATTATCTCTCGAAGAACGGACGTGTTTATTACCGCGATGCCAATCATCAAGCCCATTGGGTCACACCGCCTTCAGATGGCATTCAAGTACCAGAGGCAGAAGCTCAACAGTATCGTCAGTACCAGGGGTATGACAATCGATCGACAGGACGTGACCTAACCTCTCTTCCTGAAGCTCAGTCAGCAACTCCTTAGACACGCTGAACACTGCACTGATGCTCTTCATCGCAACGCTCAATTCACTCAACTTGGAGGTACAACATGGTAGGCGACTTTTTACGTAAGGCGGCTGAGGCTCTACTCAATGACCAGTCATCAGAACCCGACAATCAGACACCGCGACCCGCCAGTGAAGACTCTTATGGTGACCCTGCCAATCAGGTAGCTGATGGACAATCTGGGAATGTTCGACCCGCTAGTGAAGACCCCTACGGTGACCCTGCCAATCAGGTAGCTGATGGACAGTTTGGGGATGTTCGACCTGCTAGTGAAGACCCCTACGGTGACCCTGCTGACAAGGCGTAGAGGCTTCATTAGGAAAGGGCTTTGTTGCACGAATCCTAAAAGGTCAGATCTAGATTTGAGAACACCATCTGGGAAACGTTGGGGTTTGGAACACGATCGTTTCTGCATCAGATAGGAAATTTCTAACTTGAAAGACGATCGTTCTTGCTTAAAGCAAGAAGTTTCGTGTTCAGGACACGATCATTTCTGCATCAGATGGAAAGTTTTTAATCTGAAGAGCGATCGTTCGTGCTTAAAGCGAGAAGTTTCGTGTTCTGAGCACGATCGTTTCTATTTGAAGTGAGAATGTTGTGGGTTGAAGGGCGATCGTTCAACTTCACGAAGCGATCTTTACCTACTTAAAAAGTCGTTTACGTCATATCTTGGCGAAGACGCTCAAGATTTCCTCGCACCGTTTGAGTATTGGGATGGTTGCCTCCTAGCATTTTTTCTAACATTGCTAATGCTTGGAGGTAGAGCGGTTCCGCTTCGGCGTAGCGCCCTTGCGAGTAATACAAGAGCGCCAGGTTGTTGAGACTGTTTGCCACATCGGGATGGTTGTCTCCTAACTGACGTTGCCGGATTGTAAGTGCCTGGAGATGGAGCGGTTCCGCTTCGATGTAGCGTCTTTGGGATCTATACAGATGTGCCAGATTGTTGAGAATAGTTGCCACAGAGGGGTAGTCATCTCCTATCTGGCGTTGCCGGATTGCAAGTGCCTGCAGGTAGAGCGGTTCCGCTTCGACGTAGCGTCCTTGGAATCTATACAAGTGTGCCAGATTGTTGAGGCTGCTTGCCACATCGGGATGGTCGTCTCCTAACTGGCGTTGCCGAATTGCGAGTGCCTGGAGATGGAGCGGTTCTGCTTCGGCGTAGCGTCCTTGTAGATTGTACAGGTATGCCAAATTGTTGAGGCTGTTTGCCACACCGGGATGGTCGTCTCCTAACTGGCGTTGCCGAATTGCGAGTGCCTGGAGGTGGAGCGGTTCTGCTTCGGCGTAGCGTCCTTGTAGATTGTACAGGTATGCCAACCAAACCAAACTGTTCGCCAAATTCTCTTCTTGATTGATCGCGGTTTCTAATCCGATCGCTTTGCGAAAGTAGCCAATTGCCGTCTCCTGTTCTCGCCGATAGTCGATCGTCTCTCCGCGTTCTGCTCTGCCAGCATAAAGCCGCCCCATTTGGTTATACAGCGTTGCTAATAGAGGATCGTCGGGGTGGTTTTTCTCAGTTTGAGCGATCAGCGCTTGCAAATCTGCCAACGGCAACAGAATATCATCGTCGTTTGATAGTCCTAATTCTGCCAAAATGGGTTGAAACGATTCAATCTCCGACCGTTTCACCGCCGCAACTTGGCGTGACCTAAACCGAAACACTCCTTTGCGCCAACCCCAAAAATCCGGTGCTTTTCGCTCCATCTGCGTCAACAATTGCGTCGTCACCCACAGCACGATCGGAAACCGAAACTCTGGCAACGCCTCCCGCGTCCACTGCAAATAGCCAAAAAAAGCATCCTGCTCTGATTTCTCCTCACCCAACTGCAAAAAATAAAGCTGCTCTGCCCCCGTCACCATCACCACCGAGCGACCGCCCCCACGCAGATAATCATCGGTTTGCAGTTTTTGCAAAATCGTCATCTTAAGACTCGGTTCTCCCCGAATCAACGAAAGTCGATAGCAGCGAATGTCTGACTGCAACTCTGCCTCAAGTCGAGCAATTAATTCATCACGAAACTGACCGTTATCACAGACCGCAATCAGCACACTAAAAACCCCTTGACTCGCCTCGATCGTAACGAGCAAATCTTCATACGCCTCTAGATTTTCTGCATCCAGTTCTGCTAACTCAGACATTAGATCAGATTCCTATCAGTTAATAACTCAACCACGATCGGGTGTACGTCATACCAGGTTCTATGATTGCGATATTCTAAAACATGAAGCCCATGCAGCAAGTCTAAAAACTCTTTTTGCGTCGGATCGTCGGGCATTAACTCAGTATAAACCTTGGGCAAAATCTCGTAATCAACCTTTCCCAATCGGAGCGAAAAATCATTTCGCAGTTTATTGACTGCCTCTTCTAAAATTGCATCATTAATGACGATCGCCTGGGTTGGGTCGCGCCGAATCAATCGTAAACAGATTCGACAGCACTCATTCGCAATCCGAATTAGTTCCCGCAAAACACCACCACTATAGCGAATCATCTTTTCAGCGGTCTGCCTATCTAGGAGATGATTTGGAATTCGCTTATGCAGAATCTCACACAAAATATCAATGACTTCCGGTTTAGGAACAGCATTGGAATTGCGACATTCATCTTTTGCAAACAGCTTTAAGACAGGCATACTCACCAATTGACTATTGGTTTCTGTCTCGATCGTCGGCAAGATCTCTTTATCTCGCAGCGTCGCCATCGGAATCGTGTAAATAATATGAAATCCAGGCAGACAAAGCGTTTTAATGTTGTCTCTGAAAATAGGTCTAACCACCGAAAGTTCTAATTTATCTAAATCATCAATAATCACTAAGATCGTTTTTTTAGTCGCAGCTTGCAACACCGCAGCAATAATATTAAGTTGACTGACCAATTCAGACGTGTTTCGCTCAAATTTTTGTTTAATTTCTTTCCGCACACCTGCATTGGTTTGAAGCTGCAAACTAAAGGTCTCTAACAAATTAAATCCGCCTTTTGCCTCAACCTTTAATTCTTTGATATCGGTTTGAGTTTGTTCGGCAAACCACTTATAAATTGCATCTTGCGTAGACTTAGGAATATCAACCCGATGCTTTTCTGCCTCGACCATTAAATTAAGCGCGATCGCAAACAAAATATTGATGTGATCGACATCCGACATTTCAATCACTTTGGCGATCGAGAACAGCACCACAAAATAGCGATCGCCCATCAACGGGCTGCGACTAAACTCTGCTAACAGCGTCGATTTTCCACACCCGCGATGTCCCGAAAAAATAACTTTGCTATCCGCCGCATCACTGTCTTCTACTAGTTGCACTAATTCTTCAATTACCTGTTCGCCATACCTGACTCCAAAGCGATCGAGATCCTTTTGGTCTAACAAAGGCAGCAGATCGAGATTTCTATATGCCGTCTGAAATAGAGTTAACAAACTATCAGTCATACGTTGCTCATCCGAACTGTGCTACCCACATCATCTCCCACTTCCTGATTTAGCGTATCTTAATAACTCATCCCTCCTTTCTGATTCTCATTTATGCTTCACGGTTTCATTCCACCCGATCGCTTCTTTCCCTACCTCACTTGGACAGATATTAAAGCGATGCCTGACAAAGAAAATGTGGTGATTGTGCAGCCAATGGGAGCGATCGAGCAACATGGACCGCATTTGCCGCTAGCCGTTGATGCTGCGATTAGCGTCGCAGTTTTAGGAAAAGCGTTGAGTCAATTGGATGCCAGCATTCCCGCTTATGCGCTGCCTTGTCTAGACTACGGTAAATCAAACGAGCATTGGCACTTTCCGGGCACGATTACGCTCAGTGCTCAAACGCTGCTGGCAGTGTTGATGGACGTGGCAGAAAGCGTCTATCGAGCCGGATTTCGCAAACTGGTGTTCATGAATTCTCACGGGGGACAGCCGCAAATTATTGAAATTGCTGCACGAGATCTCCATCAAAAATATGAGGATTTTATCGTGTTTCCGTTGTTCACCTGGAAGGTACCAAATATCCCGATCGAGCTACTAACCCCTAAAGAACTCGCCTTGGGCATTCATGCCGGAGATGCTGAAACGAGTTTGCTGCTGTCAATCTTGCCTGATCAAGTGAAGATGGATCGAGCAGTGGCAGAATATCCGCTTGATGAGCCACGATCGGGATTGTTGAGCATGGAAGGAGCGCTGCCGTTTGCCTGGACAACGCGAGATTTAAGCAAAAGTGGCGTGTTAGGTGATCCGTTACCTGCAACCAAGGAAAAGGGCGATCGTCTCCTCGAAGCACTTGCCAATGGTTGGGTCGATGTGATTAAAGAGATCTACACATTCCGACAACCGCAGGCGTGGCATTAATACGATCGCTTACAAATCATCTAGGTTTGTAACGGGTCATCCTTCTTAGGTGGAGATTTCACTAAGATAGGGAGCTATAGGTACGACAGTGCGCCTCACTCATTCCATTACTGGAGAAACAAATGGCAGAACTCACCTGTATAGTTCCGATTCCGACGACGCTACAAGAGCTTGATGAAGCAGTCAAACAGTTTCAAGGCAGCGAATTAGAAGGCTCTGAGCTTTATTGCCAATGGCAAGCCATCCGGGATGCGTCACTGGCGCAGTTGACGATCGAGCCTGACAAAAATCTAGTTGCAGGTGAAGACAGTTACTAATCGGGCTGCCGGGATCAGGGATATGCTAGGGGTTGATTCCTGATCCCCCAAATCTGCTATGCCCGACGATCGTCAGTTTGCCCCCGCCACCGAGCGCAATCGAGAACCGATTCTTGAGGTGCTGCTGCAAGTGTTGCCGCCGACGGGCACGGTGTTAGAAATTTCTAGCGGCACTGGAGAACACGCGGTCTTTTTTGCGCCTCGACTTGCGCCGCGTAGGTGGTTACCGTCCGATCCTAACCCCGTTGCACGAGCCAGTATCGCAGCATGGCGAGAGCATCAACCTGCCGAAAATTTGGAGGCGGCGATCGCGATTGATGTCCGTGATCCAGTCTGGACGCTCGCGTCAGAGCAGCAGACATCAATCACAGCGATCGTCAATATCAACATGATTCACATCGCGCCTTGGTCAGCCTGTTTAGGGTTGATGAGCGGCGCTAAAAGACTCCTCCCGATCGGGGGAGTTTTGTATTTATACGGTCCATTTAATCAACATGGCAAACAGACAGCACCGAGCAATGTAACATTTGATGAAAGTTTACGAATGCAGAACCCAGAATGGGGAATTCGAGATTTAGATCAAGTGGTGACGATCGCCCAAAATCACAGTCTTTCCTTAATCAGAACTTACGAAATGCCAGCTAATAATCTTTCGGTTGTTTTTCGTCGTTTCTAGATCTCTGATCACCAGGGATGAATATTACGAGACGTATTTAAACATTGCGAAAGTTTATGAGTTAAATACTTCCTCACAGTTTCCTCATATTTCAATCCTATCGTCAAGAATAACGCCAACGCTACACAAGAGGTATTGGCGATAACATCCGTTCTTGACGCTTTCAAAATGACTACTACTTGCCCCTGCTGTTCTAATTCAATGCTGCGTCACGTTCGGCACGGATCACTATATTGGTTTTGCCGCACTTGCTGGTCAGAGATGCCCAACCTTAACTATTCTGTGGGTCGATCGCTTCCTGCAAAGGTTTTATTAGAATCAAGCTACGCGCTACATCGCTAAGCATGACTCTTGGCAATGGCACTTGTCAGTTAAATCGTTGGTGATTCCTTCGCTTTCAAACGCTTCTCTTCATAAGCGACCTAACCCATTTGGAGGTTTGAGATGAAAAGCTTTGACTATGTAATTTTGGGCGCAGGACTGGGAGGTCTCTCTGCTGCTGCCTGCTTGTCTCGTCAAGGATATCGAGTAGCAGTGCTCGAAAAACACTACTTGGCGGGAGGCTGTTGTCACACGTTTGACTATGGCGATTATCGCTTTTGTGCAGATGTTCACTACATTTCGCAGTGCAGCGCCGAGGGCACGATCGGGCGATTTTTAAGCTATCTCGATCGAGAGGTGTCATTTAATTCTCTCGACCCAGACTGCATCGATCGGGTGATTACGCCAGAGGCAGACTTTAAAATTCCCTTAGGGTGGGAGACATTTCGCAATCGCTTGATTTCGACATTTCCAGAAGACGCGCCGTCAATTAATCGCTATTGCGACGAGATTAAGCAACTGCATCAAGAAATGCACAACTTGGTGCGAGATGTGCGGTGGTATGACCAGAAGTGGTCAGATTGGCTGAAACTGCCAAAATATTGGAACCTATTTGTCAAACGCACTTGGACGCTGCAAGACCTCTACGATCAGGTGGGGTTATCTCCCAAAGTGCAGGCAGTCTTAGCAGGACAAAGCGGTGATTATGCACTCCCACCCAAGGAGATTGCCTTACTGACTCATACCTCCCTCGTGTGGGACTATTCAGAAGGGGCTTACTATCCCAAACATCACTTTAAACAGTTTGTTGATACGATCGTCGATGCCATCACCGAACAGGGCGGAGTCGTTCAGCTATCAACACCCGTTGACCATATTGACGTACACGATCGTCAGATTCAGAGTGTCACCGCAGGTCATCAGATCTATCACGCCGATAAAGCCTACATTAGTGACCTAGATCCAAAGTTGACAATTCAACTAATGCACGATTCGCAATCTCTAAGCGAACATGAAATTCATCGCTTAACAGGATATGACTATTCAGCGAGCGCATTTAATATTTATTTGGGATTGGATCAGCGCTTCGATCCAGAAAAATATGGAATCGGAAATTGGAATATCTGGTATTATCCCACAGGTGATTTAAACCAGGAATATCAGCAGCAGCTACAGGATAATCTAGATCATCCGTGGATTTTTGTATCATGCCCAACCATGAAATCTGATCAGCCAGGAATGGCTCCCGAAGGGCATCATGTCTTAGAAATCGCCACGGTGTGTTCTTATGAATCCTTCCAAAAACTACACCAAACTGATCCCAAAGCTTATAAAGCTAAAAAGCGTCAGATCTATCAAAACGTGATGACCAGCGTGCGAGATTTAATTCCTGACATCGATCGCTACACGCGCATGAAAGTTTATGGCACACCGACCACCAGTGAATATTATCTAGGTCAGCCTCAAGGGAATATTTATGGGGCTAAATTGGTGCCTTCTCAAGTGGGTCTTAATCGGTTGGGCTATCAAACAGAGTTGCCAAACCTGTTTTTTGTAGGGGCAAGTGCAGGCTATCCGAGTGTTCCCGGAGTCATTGGGAATGGGATGGATGTGGCTGAACTCGTGACGGGTCAGCGCGTGTGGGACAGAGCAAAATTGCCTGAGCTAATAACCGTTTAGCCGCAGGTTGTCACCTTGATTGCCCACATCCTAAATTCGTCTTTAGACTTTTTTGAGGAGCGTCGATCGAAAACTTCTACCTTTAGATAGAGCAGAAATCATCTGCCCCCTGTTGGATTATGGAAATAGCTGTGTTCACTCTGAGCCAGTGTAACTAACTAGCGTTTCAAAACGGGGCGGAAATGGTGGCGGCTGAGAATCGATCGGCGATTAAGGTGGCTTTGTGGGAGCAAGAACAAGAGTTTGAGACCACGTTTGACTTAGCAGGAGTCGGCATCGCTCACGTCAGCACCATAGGGCAATGGCTCAGGGTGAATCAGAAACTCTGTGAAATCGTGGGATATTCTCACCAAGAGTTGATGCAGAAAACGTTTCAAGATATCACCTATGCTGAAGATCTCGAACCCGATCTAAACTATGTACGTCAACTGTTAGCGAGTAAAATCCAAAGCTACTCGCTAGAGAAGCGATATATCCGCAAAGACGGTAGCCTAGTTTGGATTAATCTCACCGTCTCTCTGGTTCACACCCCCGATGGCAACCCTAAATATTTTATTTCGGTCATCGAAGATATCAGTGAACGTAAACGCCATGAAGCCGAACTGAAACAAGCCGAAGACGATCGCGATCGCTTCTTTACGCTCTCGTTAGATATGCTGTGTGTCGCAGGATTAGATGGTTATTTTAAGCGCATTAATCCCGCATTTGAGAGAATTCTTGGCTATGATGCCGCTGAACTTCTAGGCAAGCCTTTTCTCGAATTTGTGCATCCTGACGATTTAGCAACTACTCTGACAGAAATCGAAACTCTGGCGACGGGAACCGCAACGATGCACTTTGAGAATCGCTATCGCTGTCAAGATGGGTCATATCGCTGGCTTGATTGGGTGACAGTGCCTGTGATCGAAGAAGGCTTGCTCTATGCGGTCGCTCATGACGTGACTCCACGCAAACAAACCGAACTCGAAATCAAGCAACTCAACGAAGGGTTAGAGACAAGAGTCCAACAGCGCACCGCTCAACTCGAAGCGGCAAACAAAGAATTAGAGTCGTTCTCTTACTCGGTGTCTCACGATTTGCGGGCACCGTTGCGCCACATTGCCGGGTTTGTGCAGCTTCTAAAAGCGCGACTCGAACCTGAAAATTTGGATGAAACAAGCGCCCGTTATATCGCCACAATCACCAACACCACCAAACAAGCCGGAATTTTGATTGACGATTTGCTCACCTTTTCTCGCATGGGGCGATCGGAGATGCACACCATGACGTTTAGTCTGGCAGAATTGCTCAAAGAAGTTAGACGAGAAATCGATCTGGATGTTGGCGATCGCAAGATCCAGTGGCAAATAGGGTCTTTACCCGTCATTCAGGGCGACCCAGCCATGTTGAGACTTGTTCTTCGTAATCTGCTTGAAAATGCAGCGAAATACAGTCGTTTACGTGAGAAAACTGAGATAGAAGTAGGTAGTTTTGATCACCCGGATGAAATGATATTTTTTGTACACGATAATGGCATCGGTTTTGATATGCGATATGTTAGCAAACTGTTTGGCATCTTTCAGCGGCTTCATGTGGGCACTCAATTTGAGGGCACAGGCATTGGGCTAGCCAACGTGCAGCGCATCATTCACCGTCACGGTGGGCGGGTGTGGGCAGAGGGAGAGGTCGATCGAGGGGCAACATTCTACTTTTCATTGCCCAGAAGTCCGACAGCGCATTTAAACGGTTACTAATCTCAGATTACTAATCCCAACATTTAACGACGCACTGCCGATTGACGCACTACCCTGAACGGACTGCGGCTAATCGGACTACGGAGTAAGAAAGGAGTATTACCTAGATCAATGCCAGAGCCAGATATGAGACGTATTTTGCTAGTCGAAGACAGTTCAAACGATGTGGAATTGATCTTAAACTCGCTGTCTGAAAATCACTTAGCAAACGAAGTGGTCGTGGTGCGAGATGGGGAGGAGGCGTTAAATTATCTTTATCGTCGAGGCATCTTTAAAATGAGAATGGAGGGTAACCCGGTCGTCGTGTTGCTCGATCTCAAGCTTCCTAAAATCAATGGCATGGAAGTCATGACTCAAATCAAAGCTGATCCCGCCTTTCGCTTGATTCCGATCGTGGTATTAACGTCATCACGCGAAGAACCGGATTTGCTGCGCTGCTATGAATTGGGTGCCAACGCCTATGTGGTGAAGCCGATTGACTTTCATGAGTTTGTGGATGTAATTAAACAAGTGGGGCTATTTTGGGCAGTTGTTAATCAGCCACCGCCCGGATCGCTGCCATCAGTGTCTCGATAGTCCTGTCCGGTTGTATCTAACTCTCTGTTGAGTTGGCACGTTTAAAGAAATGTTCCCAACTGACAGACACTTCGACGGATTCGATATCCAGGTTAACCCTATGCCCTCGCTGCGATTTCTCTTATTAGAAGATAGTTCTATAGATGCCGAACTGATTCAGGCAATGCTAACGGATGGAAACATTAAGTGTGAACTGGTGCGAGTGCAGACTCGATCGACGTTTTTAGAAGCGCTTCACTCGACTAGGTTTGATTTGATTTTGTCTGATTATTCACTGCCTAATTTTGATGGCATTACGGCGCTAGACATTGTTCGTGACACCTGCCCAGACGTGCCGTTTATTTTGGTATCGGGCACCTTGGGCGAAGAGTTGGCGATCGAGACGCTCAAACGCGGCGCAACTGACTATGTGCTCAAACAGCGATTAGGGCGGTTAGTTCCGGCGGTCAGTCGGGCACTGAGAGAAGCTCAAGAACGGCGTGACTACCAGCAAGCGATCGCAGCGCTACATCTCAGCGAACGTCGCTTTCGCACCTTGGCAGATGCCGTCCCCAATTTTGTTTGGATTAATAACGCCTACGGTGAAGCAGACTATCTAAATTCACGCTGGCAAGAGTTTACGGGCATCTCATTTGAAGCTCAAAAAGGACAAACCTGGGTAACCGCTACGCATCCTGACGAGATGGAAGCTGTTAATGAGACGAGAATGCTCGGCATTCGATCGGGCAATCCCTATGAAATAGAGTGCCGAATGCGCCGCCATGATGGGGTTTATCGATGGCATTTGGTGCGCGTCGTACCCTTTAAAGACGAGCAGGATCAGCTTCTCTATTGGTATGGCACCGCGACGGATATTGACGATGCTAAACAGCTCTATCATCAAGCAAAAGAGGCAAACCGGATTAAAGATGAGTTTTTAGCCGTCCTTTCTCACGAGTTGAGAACTCCTCTAAACCCGATCGTGGGGTGGTCAAAGCTGTTACGGACAAAGCCTCCTGACCCCATCACTCTAGCGCGGGGATTGGAGACCATTGAGCGAAATGCCAAAATTCAAGCTCAGTTGATTGAAGATTTGCTAGATGTCTCTCGAATTCTGCGAGGCAAAGTTAGCTTAAATGCCCAACCCGTCAATTTAGTTGCCGTGATTGAAGCGGCGCTAGAAACAGTTCGATTATCAGCAGAGGCAAAATCAATTCGGTTAGATTTTAATGCTGTTGATCACATAGATTACATCGGGTTCGGCGATTCGAGTCGATTGCAGCAAGTAATTTGGAATCTACTCTCAAACGCAATTAAGTTTACTCCCAATCATGGGCACGTTGAGATTGAACTGACAACTGATTTCACACACACGTTTGCAGATGAGCGAACCGCTAAAATTACAGTTCACGATACGGGTAAAGGTATTGATTCTGACTTTTTGCCCTACGTGTTTGACTCTTTTCGACAAGCAGACGGCAGCACGACTCGCACATTTGGCGGTTTAGGGTTAGGGCTAGCGATCGTGCGTCATCTGATCGAGCTTCATGGCGGCACGGTCGAGGCAACAAGCCTCGGACAGGGAAAAGGGTCAACCTTCACTATAAGGCTGGCGCTTTTAAAGCAGAAGGACGGGCTAAGAGACGAAAAGTTATCCTCTACCCCTCCGCCTTCACCTCTTCCGCTTGAGGGTCTGCGGGTTTTGATAGTGGATGATGAGAGAGATACGCTGGATTGGATGACTGTTTTGCTAGAGCAGTCGGGAGCGATCGTGCAGACAGCCTCGTCGGCAACCAGAGCGTTTGCAGCGGTCGAGCAGTTTCAACCCAACGTTCTCTTAAGCGATATTGGAATGCCAGAAGAAGATGGATACAGCTTGCTCAAACGAGTCCGCTCCTGCGAAACCAGTCGTCAGATTCCGGCGATCGCGCTGACTGCCTACGCACGCATAGAGGATCGAGAACGCGCGATCGCCGCTGGCTTTCAGGATCATTTAACTAAGCCGATCGACCCAGAAAAACTGATTAACGCTGTCATCAAAGCAAGAGCCAGAGAGTTTAACCCCTCTGGCTCCTAAAGCCTGATTTTTGAGCCTTGTCTATGCAGCGATCTCAGCGACGACTTTTGACTGTTCTCGGCTGACTTGCACCTGACCGTCTTTGTCGATATCGACGATCGCCATATCACCTGACTGAATTCGACCTGACAAGAAGGCTTCTGCCAAGCTGTCTTCTAAGAGGCGGGCGATCGCTCGACGCAAAGGACGCGCTCCATAGCTGGGGCTATAGCCTTCAGAGACAACCCGGGCTTTAAAGCGATCGCTCACGTTTAAGCGAATGCCTTGCTCACTGAGACGATTAGCGGCTTCACGAATCAGCAGATCAGCGATTTGAGTCACCTCATCGCGGGTTAGCTGACGGAAGACGATAATTTCATCCAGACGATTGAGAAACTCAGGACGGAAGTAGTTTTTCAACTCGTCGTTGACCTGAGTGCGAATGCGGCTATAGTTCGCCGAGTCCTGCGTCTCAGATGAAATTTCAAAACCTAGACCTGAGCCACCTTTCTCGATCGCTTTCGAGCCGAGGTTAGAGGTCATGATCAGCAGCGTATTTTTAAAGCTGACTGTGCGACCTTTGGCATCCGTCAGGTGCCCCTCATCTAACAGTTGCAGCAGCATATTGTAGACATCGGGGTGAGCTTTCTCGATTTCGTCGAACAAGATCACGGTGTAGGGTTTGCGGCGCACAGCTTCGGTGAGTTGACCGCCTTCGTCGTAGCCGACATAGCCCGGAGGTGATCCGATCAGCTTAGAGACAGTGTGGGACTCCATAAACTCAGACATATCAAGCCGAATCATCGCATTCTCAGAGCCAAACACGTTGGCGGCTAAAGCTTTGGCAAGTTCGGTTTTGCCCACCCCAGTCGGACCGGAGAAGATGAAACTAGCGATCGGGCGATCGGGACTTTGCAACCCGACTCTGGCGCGTTTAATGGCGCGAGAAACGGCAGTGACCGCTTCTTGTTGTCCGACAATTCGCTCGTGTAGAGTATCTTCTAAATGCAGCAAGAGAGCCGATTCTGATTCGGTCAGCTTGTTGACAGGGATGCTTGTCCAAGAAGACACGACTTGAGCGATGTCTTCTTCAGTGACGATCGGGGAGACTACAGGAGCAGCCTCTCCTGCCTTCGAGCTACGTGCCGCCTGAATTTGTGCTTGCAGTTCGATCTCGCGATCGCGCAATTTTCCAGCTTCTACAAAGTCCTGCGATTCAACAGTGGCTTGCTTGGCTTGGGTGACTTGACGCAATTCTTTCTTAAGCGCTTTGGCAGGAGACTGATAAGAGTGTCTCAGCCGCACCATAGAACTGGCTTCGTCGACCAAGTCGATCGCTTTGTCAGGCAAGAATCGATCGGTGATGTAGCGATCTGAAAATTTAACCGCCGCCTCGATCGCAGCATTACTAATCGTGAGTTGATGGTGTTGCTCGTAGCGATCACGCAAGCCGCGCAAAATCTCGATCGTTTCATCAACAGACGGTTCTCCGACCATTACAGGTTGGAATCGTCGCTCTAATGCCGCGTCCCGCTCAATGTGTTTGCGATATTCATCAAGAGTGGTGGCTCCGATGCACTGCAATTCGCCTCGGGCTAAAGCTGGCTTGAGCATATTTGCGGCATCCGTTCCGCCTTCTGCGCCGCCTGCACCGACTAGGGTGTGAATCTCGTCAATCACCAAAATAATATCGGTCGATTGACGCACCTCTTGCATGATGTTGTTAAGACGCTCTTCAAAGTCGCCCCGAAACTTCGTTCCGGCAAGCAGAGACCCGATATCTAAGCTGATAATCTGTTTGCCTTGCAGCAGTTCGGGAATGTCTTGGTTATGAATTCGCACAGCCAACCCTTCGGCGATCGCGGTTTTGCCGACTCCAGGTTCGCCCACTAAGACGGGATTGTTTTTGGTGCGACGACCCAGAATTTGAATCACCCGATCGATTTCGGTTTGGCGACCCACAACAGGATCGAGTTTGCCTTCTGCGGCAAGCCGTGTCCAGTTAGTGCCAAATTCTTCGAGGGCAGGCGTGCGATCGCTAGCCGTTTTTTGCCCCGGACGCTCTTTGACATTGCCCGCTGGGACGGAGGCAACTTGTCCGAGTGCGCGAATAATCTCAGTGCGAATCTGTGCTAGGTCAAAGCCAAAGTTGCTCAACACTTTAGAACCCACGCCCTGGCTATCCTGCACGAGGCTGAGGAGCAAATGCTCTGGGTGGACGTAGCGATGGTCAAGTTGGCGAGCCTGCTCAAACGCATTCTCCAGAATGGAGCGAGTTTTGGGGGTGAAGGGGAGATCTGCCAGGGTTGATCCAGTCCCTCGACCGACAACTTTTTCGACTTCCAGACGTGCTTTTTCTAGCGTGATACCCAGCTCGTTAAGCACAGTAACGGCGATCGTATCTTTCTGTCTGAGTAAGCCCAGCAGAACCGCCTCGGTGCCCACAGAGTTTTGCCGCATTCGGCGCGCTTCTTCTTGAGCAAACATGATGGCAGCGATCGCCTGATTGGTGAAATTTTCAAACATCTCGACTTTCTCCACTAGGCTGGTTCAGCTTGAGTAAGCAGATCGCGCGACGGTAAACACTTTTAGGGCGGTTGTTGACCAAATCCTTGAGAATGTATCGCAACGAGATCGAGATCTACTTATCAATGTGTAAACTTTTCTTTCGTTATGTTTCCCTAATGTAGCGAGGGCAAAACACTGTCAGCTAGGGAGGAAAACCGTCGCCAGAAGTAGGGCATGAAGTACGGTCAGAATGAGGGTTTAAGAGCGGTTGATGCGCTTGACTAGCGGGTCTTTTTGTGAGTGATGTTCTCAACAGTTTTATCTTTTGAAAGATGCAAAGTTGAAAGGCATATTTTGTGCCAAAAATAAAAAATTGAGTGAACTGTGGCGTTGCTGAATGCGAAGATGAAATGCCCTCCTCACGAAGTCTACCGTGTACACACAAGTCTTCTGATCCCGTCACCGCAGAGATTTTCGCCCCCTAAATCCCCCATTCTGGCAGGGCTAATTTATTGTGCGAGATGTAAAAGGAGGGGAATGTCATGAGAAATAGCTCTCAACGCCTGAGTAATCGAGTCAATC
>JBBRPT010000016.1:0-80082 GCA_038227635.1 Leptolyngbyales cyanobacterium
AAAAGCCTGAATCGCAATCTGCAACCGACTTTGTGTGAGACGGGAGAACAGGTTTTGAAGCTGGTTCCGTCTGCGGCGGGGCACGTCGTGGACGTTAAAGAAGTTGCCGGGTGAGGCGTTCTGGCGGGGATGTGAGGCATGGGTTGCGGAAAGGTCTGTCGGAGGGTTTCCCTCCGTAAGAAACTTTTCAAGAAGAGCATCTAGTTAAGAGCCGAGGAAACAGGAAGGAATCTGCGTCCATACCCGAAGGGTTGGTCATAGAGGATGTCAATGTGTCGTCTTGTGAAGAATAAGACGTTAGCCAGGTGAAATCTACCCAAAATATTTTTAGGATCGTCGAAAGATTCGCAAAGACACCCCATTAACTCCATGAAGATTCAACTTGAGCGCACCTTACCAACGTGCCCGCCGCAGCTAAAATGCGTTGCTTGTGCTCGGTCATTCAAAGCTGAAAAAATTCGTAGCCTTTTGTACGATCGTGCTGGTTTAATTCAAGGAGACCTTTGCTCCACCTGCCGAAGGGCAGATGATTTGTCAAAAAAACTTCAAACAACTGAAGAAATCTGCCGTCCCACATTCTATGAGTGGTGGCTCAAGCAATGGAGCATTCTCTCAGAAGCGACTCAGGAAATTGAGCGCGCTCGATTTGGATCGTCCCGGTGTGGCTGTCAAACGTCTAGGCAGTTACGAATTCGATTTCAACCAGACGATCGCTAGAGATCAGTGGCTAATCATCCAAGGTCTACCTCCGGCATGACTTTGCACTTTGGGGGCTACAGGTTCTTGACTCGATCGCTGCACGAGTTGAGGTTCTGGATCTGCTTTCTTGCCGAGCCGCAATGAGCCACTGAGCAACATTGGTGCCGAAAAGAGCCGCCTTGCAGATTCTTGACAGGTTGGGCAATGAGCGGGCTGGCTAGACTCTGCCATAGTTCGCCATTGGTCGAAAACACCGCACTGATCGCACTTAAATTCGTAAAGCGGCATTGGTCTTGCTTCCTTAAACAACAAGGTCGGCTACTGCTAATAGAAAGATTAGCAGTAGCCTCTTTTTTAGCGTTGCTAAACGGGTAGGATATTTCGATCGAAAATCGCAGTCGGAATAGCGACCGTACAACACGCATTTGGAATGTCTACGATTCCACTAACACGACCTTCAACTGGGGCACAACTGAGCAATAGATAAGCTTGTTCGCCTGTGAAGCCGAATTTTTTGAGATATTCGATCGCGTTCAGACATGCCTGCCGATACGCAATATGGACATCCATAAAGTATTGCTTTCCAGTAGACTCATCGACCGAGATGCCCTCAAACACCAAGTATTCTGAGTAGTGTGGCTCAACAGGACCCGGCTTAAAGATCGGGTTGAGCATCGCATACTTGTCCATGCCGCCTTTGATGATATCGACGTGCAGATCGATAAAGCCAGACATCTCGATCGCGCCACAGAATGAAATTTCGCCATCTCCCTGCGAGAAGTGAATGTCACCCATCGAGAGCTTCGCGCCCTCCACATAAACTGGGAAGTAAATGCGTGTGCCCCGTGAGAGATTTTTGATGTCACAGTTTCCGCCATGCTCACGCGGGGGAACGGTGCGGGCACCTTCTGCGGCGATGCGATCAAAATCAGACGCACCGACTTTCCCTAAGATTGCGTTTTTCGGATTCGGCAAGGCAGCAAGGGTGGCAAGATCGCCCTTCATTTCTGCCCCATAGGTGCGGATATCAGGCTGCGATGCCATGAGTTCTGACTCGCGCTTGTTCCACTTTGCTAACAGCTCATGAGAAGGCGCACAGCCGATTAAGCCAGGGTGAGTAATGCCAGCAAACCGCACACCTGGAATGTGTCGAGAAGCGGTATAAATGCCCTGAAAATCCCAGATGGCTTTAGCAGCTTTAGGATAGTGATCAGTTAAGAAGCCGCCACCATTTTCTTTAGCGAAAATTCCGGTGAATCCCCACTCATCGCCCTGGAGTGCACCGATATCTAGCAAATCGACGACTAAAATGTCCCCTGGCTCAGCACCATTGACCCAAATCGGTCCGCTCAGAACGTGAACAACGGTTAGATCAACCTCTTCGACATCTTTTGGGTCATCATTGTCTTTGATCTGCCCGTCTGTCCAGTCTTTGCACTCGATCCGAAAAACGTCACCAGGATTCACAGAAACCACGGCTGGAATGTCAGGATGCCAGCGATTATGTCCGGGCAATTCTTGTTGATCCATCGGCTTCGTCAGGTCAACTTTAAACAGGGTCTTAGGCATAAAAATGTTCCTTTCAAGACAATGCGGTTACGGGGACAGGCATGGGCTGTGGTTTTTCAACAGCGATGGGCGCGATTTTTTGCGTTGGTAGACCGTCGATCGGGCATTCTTCGGTTCCCACGGCAGAACGAGTCAATGCTTCGACTTTTTCCTTGGTTTTTTCCGGATCAAGCACCCAATCTCGATAGAAATCGTAAGGACAGGCTTGCATTCCCTCTGAGCCATCGCCAGAGTTGATCAGACCTGTATAGCCTCGATGCAGCAGTTTGAACAAATGGTTTTGCGATTGAGAATTTTTGCGGAAGTCGCGAATCGCGAACTTGGACAGCGCCGCATATTGAATGCCGTTTTCTTCTTCGCCACATTCACCCAAAGTGCGTCCATCAAAACCAACGATCGCAGAATGTCCAAAGTAGCTATAAACTCCGTCAAATCCAGCCGCATTTGCCACAGCAACATAGACGTTATTCATCCATGCCATCGCTTTAGACACCATGATTTGCTGTTCTTTTGCAGGATACATATAGCCTTGACAGCGCACAATCAGTTCTGCTCCTTTCATGGCACAATCGCGCCAGATTTCTGGATAGTTGCCGTCGTCGCAAATGATCAGGCTCATTTTCAAGCCTTTTGGACCTTCGCAAACGTAGGTGCAGTTGCCGGGATACCACCCTTCGATCGGGCACCACGGCATGATTTTGCGGTATTTCTGGACAATCTCGCCTTGATCGTTAATTAGAATCAGCGTGTTGTAAGGTACTTTGTCAGGATGGTCTTCGTGCTTTTCACCTGTGAGTGAGAACACGCCCCAGACTTTGTTGCGAACACACGCTTCAGCAAAAATTGCAGTTTCTGCACCCGGAATTTCGGCAGCCGTTGCCATCATTTCCGCCCGATCGTACATGATCCCGTGGGTTGAATATTCTGGAAAGACCACCAGATCCATTCCGGGTAAACCCACTCTCATCCCATCGATCATCAAAGCAATTTTTTTGCAGTTTTCGATCACTTCCTCTTGAGTGTGCAGTCGTGGCATTTTGTAGTTCACTACTGCAACGCCAACCGCATCGTGACTGGATGAAATATCACCGTGATAAGACATAGGTAGACTCCCAGTGAGATTGGAATTTCTGGAGCAAACAACAGGCTGAGTTCAAGCTGTAAGACAAGCTATAAACCAGGTGCAGCTTTGCAAGCATCGTGACAATTTGCGTCTAAGCTGCAGCACAACGAGCAAATCGACCCGTCATAGACTGGGCAATATGCCATGTCTTCGCGCTCGTAGTCATATTCGCAAATTGAGCAAGTCGTAAGTTCAGCTACGTCGGGATTTTCATGAAAGTGAACGTCTTTACGAGCGATGTAGTATTTGCCCTTTGTCACGTAGGCAATGATCGGAGAGAGAATGAACGCAACCCCAAGCGCAATAAACGTTGAGAATGCTTGTGCGGTGGGTCCCATGAATCCGAAGAAGGCAATCACGGAGATGATAGAACCAACCATCATTGATCCAAACCCAACCGGATTGAAGTTATACAAATGAGCACGCTTAAACTCAATGTATGAGGGGCTAAGTCCCAGGGGTTTATTGATCACCAGATCGGCAACCAACGCACCAACCCACGCGATCGCTACGTTAGAGTAAAACCCTAACACCCATAGCAAGACGCTAAATACGCCCATTTCTTGAAGCACAAGCGCGATGATTAGGTGGAACACCAACCAAACGACTCGACCTGGATGGGCATGAGTTAAGCGAGAAAAGAAGTTTGACCAGGACAGCGATCCTGAATAAGCATTGGTGACGTTAATTTTGACCTGAGACAGAATCACAAAAAACGTTGCCAGCGCCATGAAGACTGCGGGGTTTGGGAAGATTGCCTTGAAGCCTTCAAGATACATGTGAATCGGCTCATTCGCCTGAGCGATATCAACCCCAGCTTTGACGGCGATCGCGGTGAAGAAAGCGCCTGCCCACTGTTTCCAAGCGCCCAAAATCACCCAACCGGGACCTGCGGCTAAAACGGCTGTCCACCATTTGCCCTTATTTTGCTCGGTCAAGTCTGGCATGAACCGCAGATAATCGACCTGCTCTCCAATTTGAGCAATCAGCGACAAGGCAACCCCTGCGCCTGAAGCACAAAGCAACAGATCAAATCCACTGCCGCTCGGCGATTTGCCTGCAAAGCTTGTCCAGGTAGACCAGGCAGTTGGGTCTTTAATGAGAACCGCAAACCAGGGGGCAAACATTCCCAACAACCAGATTGGTTGAGTCCAGACTTGCAGCTTCGCCAGCAGAGTCATCCCAAAGACAACGAGCGGAAAGATAGCAACGGTGCAGAGTAAATAGCCCCAGGCTAGCGGCAGACCAAAATAGAGTTCGATCGCTTGCGCCATGATTGCGCCTTCGAGCGCGAAGAAAATAAAGCAAAAAGACGCATAAATCACGGAGGTTAGCGTTGAGCCAATGTAGCCAAATCCGGCTCCCCGCGTCAGCAGATCCATATCGATGTTGTATTTGGCGGCGTAATAAGAGATCGGAATGCCCGTGACAAAAATGATGATTGCAGAAATCAAAATTGCCAGGAATGAATTGGTGAATCCTGCGGTGATGGCAATTGATCCCCCGATCGCAAAGTCTGCCAAATAAGAGATCCCGCCCAGCGCAGTATTGGCAACTTCAAATTCTGACCATCTGCGAAACGATTTTGGCGCATAGCGGAGTGAATAATCTTCCAGCGTTTCGTTGACAACCCAGGAGTTGTAATGTCGCTTCGACTTCTCTAAACGCTCAACGGTGCTCTCACTTTTAGTCATTTAACTGTCCTCAAATTTAGGTAGATTTTTCGGATCTGATGCAGCACAAACTTAAGCCAATCAAGCGTTAGTGTTTGTGCAAGTGAGCGTGTGGAAGAACAATATAGAGATGATGGTCGCTGTTCTCTAATACAGTTAATTCCGCTGATTCTGGAATCATCATTCCTTCGCTGGCTAAGACAGATTTGGGGCTGTCTAGCAGCTGATCTTTGTAGCTTGAATTGTGCGCTGCTTTAATCAAAATTCGCGATCGAATGGATCGCTGCGGATGCACTGAGTTTAGTGAAGCATTGAGGTCGTTAATTAGGTCGTCAGTCAAGATTGGAAGTACGAAAAATATCTCTCCCTCTTTGCTTTCAACCACGGTGACATCTTGTTCACTTGGGATTGGAACAGACATCAAATCGAGGGTTGCTTTTGGGTCTGCGATCAGGTGCGATCGAAACTCAGGTTCACGAATCGCTTTCGCAATCACTTGGGGTAATCGTGCACTGGTTGGATGTGACATAAAATCGGTGGCTAGGGCAATAATTGAAGAGTTAGCGAGTGACTAGCTTTGCCAAGAAGCCTCCAAATCTTGGGGGTAAAGGTGCGGCTTTAGGATTAAGCTCTCTGCTAATTGCTTCTCTCGTGTCACCAAAATTTCTAAGGCTCTCAGTCTGACCTGATATCGTTGCCAGTCGGATTGTTGAGCAGATTTTGCTAACAATCTCAAAGCACTGTACAAACTCGTCAAAGCATTTGAGAATGAGTAGCCTGACTCGGTTGCGAAATAAATCGCTTGACGATCGGCGGCAGTGGCTTCTCTCAAACTTCGCTCTCCACGATTGCGTTGATAAAGCTGATGTCCAGCTAACGCAACGGCAACCAGGGCTGCTGCTAAGGAAATCACATTCTGCGAACAGATTTCGATGAGTGAGAATCCTAAACCAACACCCATCACAGGCAGTTCCCAGCCAAATTGCGGAACGGTTTTACTTTGAATCCGAGCAACTTCATGCCAGAACAGCAAATCTTGCTGATTAGCATTTAGCTTTTGCCATCGAATGCAGTCAATCTGAATGACAAATCGATTCTTTTTGGTTCGTTCCGTTGCAATCAATGACGGATTAATTTCCGTTGATCGCCTGATTGAAACCTGAGACTGCATCTCGATCGACAACAGGTGAGTCAATCGCTGAAGCTCAAATGTCTCAGCACGATCTGTCAGCAAAGCCATTCGCTTTCCCTCACTATTGGAATTATTGAGAGAGTTTTAGGAGTTATCTATGAAGTTCAGCAGTTTGTTCAAAACTGAGAGGTTTCTTTCGATGGATGAATCATAGAGATTTCAATCTCATCGTTTTGTATTCTGGTTTACGAATTAAATTGTATTCTGTCTTACGAATTAACTGTTTGGCTATCTACTAAGAAATAATTTGAAGTTGGCTAATTTTGCATCATCTGTTACGGAATGATCTCCAAATCAATCTCATAATACAATCTCTTAAAGTTCTAACCATTAAATGTCAGAGAATCTAGATATTTCCTAAGTCATATAATTCTGTCTCTTCTAGTGATTGACGCTTCATTCACGCTTGTTTTCTGTGCGCTCAACTCTGCCATCATTGTCCAAGCGCTAGAGTTGTACTCCAGTTGCCCTTAGCGATCGCATACATACATCAGTTCTCTCAGGTTCATTCCGATTGGATTCTTTGGCATCACTACTGATAATTTAGTTGTAAAATTGGATACATAGTGATCTGGAGTACTTTACTGATCCTGACTTATCTCTCCAACTTCTAAAGGTTGAGGGTTTTTGAATCTTGATTCAAAATCACGATCAGAGCGATGAGGTGATAGCTGGGTCAAACAAGAACGATCGCCAGAAGGTTAATGAGTTCTTAGCTGTGGTCAGCCAGTTGTTTCAAGATTAGGCATAACCTACCTTGACAAAAGAACGTGCATTCTGATAGAAATCTCACCCATTTTGGTGTATAGTTGATGCATAAGCTAATTGACTTGCTTCGTTCAGAGACAAGATCGCGTTCTCTTTCCTTTAAGTGGTAGTAAAGAATAGCCGATCTTAGACAACGTTCAGGAGAGGTCATCTTAGTCATCAAATATTTCAGAAGAAGTCTTTGATGTAGCTGTCTCGTGTTAGTTCGATAGCAAGTTTGAGGTTTCCTTGAAGATTCAAGCAGTTGAGATTCAGTCTGGCGATCGCATCATTGCTTACTGCAATAACAAGATGCAAGTCTGCACTGTAAAATACGTCATTGATCCAGCTCTCAATAACATCACCCTATCTGTTTCTACATCTGAGCATTCGCGAAATTCGATTTCGCGTGTTGTTCGGTTTCAGCGAGATGCCCTAGTCGAGCTACAGGCTAGAGGTGCTAGTCAAGAGGTGACAACTGATCCTGGTGAAGATTTGTGACCTTATCGATCTTCAGATGAACTCACGTCCACAGATCAAGAAGAAAGATTGCCAAAGGGAGTTGTGAGCCATAATGCATCACTCCGATCTCACGCACGCTTTCAACGATGGAGCGCATCTGTTAATCGCCTAACTCTAACCTAAGCGATTAGTCTAATCGAGCTTTGTATCATCGAAATCAAAACGTTTATTCAGGAATAACCATGTCTAAAGAGAAGAAAAGCAATAAAGAAGTCAAAAAACCAAAAGCACAATCTGATGAAACAAAGAAGCAGAAAAAAGACCCCAAGCGATATGACTAGCTAGTGCGATTGAGTTCTATGGTGCAACACAAAAATTGATTAGATCAGTCGCCTAAAACAAGGCTTATCTAAATGTCTGCCCAAGAGAGCGGTTTTAGTACCGCAACGAAAATCTTGAGCAGATTTTTAGAAGACGGCACAACATACTTCTTGACAGACATCATTAAAAAGAGCAAGTGTTATTGTTATTAAACGCTGATGCTCAGTCTGCAACAGTTTCATACAACAAGTTCGTCTCTTCAGAAGACCTCATTTCACGAACTGCAATCAGTTATCTAGTGATTTAGAGAGCTGTTCCTGCAAAGGTGTTGCACTGTTCTGGATTACCCGTCTGGATGCCCTTTTTGAACCATTGGACTCGCTGAGCAGCACTGCCGTGCGTGAAAGATTCCGGCACCACGTATCCTCTTGCTCGTTCTTGCAGGTGATCGTCTCCAATTGCGCTAGCGGCTGTGAGTGCCTCCTCAATATCTCCCTGCTCCAAAATTTTTCGCGATCGTTGGGCACGATTTCCCCAAACTCCAGCAAAGCAGTCTGCCTGCAGCTCTAGCCTGACTGATAGCTGATTAGCTGCTACCTTACTTGAGCGACTTTGCAGCGATTGTACCTTCTCAGAGATGCCCAGCAGGTTTTGAACATGATGCCCCACTTCATGAGCAATCACATAAGCCTGAGCAAAGTCTCCTGGTGCCTGATATTTAGTCTTGAGGTCACGGTAAAAGCCCAAATCGATATAGACTTTCTGGTCATGTGGACAATAGAAGGGACCCATTGCTGATTCTGCAAACCCACAAGCAGACTTAACTGCATCAGAATAAAGAACAAGTTTTGGCTTCTTATAAGTGCCACCGCTCTGGCTAAAAATGTCACTCCAAGTATCTTCTGTATCGGCTAAAACCACGGACACAAAGTCAGACATTTTGTCGGTTCCAGGCGCAGTTGTTGTTCGAGCTACTGGTCGATCTCTAGGCGGGTTGCCTTGGTTGAGAATAGCACCAGGGTCGCCTCCTAAAAAAGTCACTACGAGAGCCAAGATAATCGTTCCAATACCACCCCCTACAATGGGAGCAGAAACCCCTCTACCTCGTTGGTCTTCAACATTTGTGCTTCTGCGTCCTTTCTCCCAGTCCATTGCTGCCAGTCTCCTATAGTCAAAGTTTTCTAGCTTGTAGCTGTTGCACTTAATTTTTGATCACTCTCTTAACCGTGAGGAGTATAGCCGTTGTATCCAGCAAGATCATCCCTCTTTAGAACAGAAACCTTTCTCGCTTGGAGGCTTGAGAAAGTGAATTGCGTTCGCGCATTCATGCACTTTGTGTGTATTTCTTCAGCTGTATATTATCTTTTTAAAGCTCGAGATCGAACCCCATTCATACCTGTTGTGGGAAAGACAAGTTACAATTCTCTCCGCAGCTGATTCATCTATAATTGGCTACATAAAAAATAACAACGCCGCTTAAGCAGATTAGTTTCTTCGGTAGCGTGGTTAGATAAGTGAGGAGAGGTTGAATGCCTGAAACCGCTAAAGTTATTGCCGCAATGACTCAATATTTGCAGGATGTTTTAGAGCAACCGCATCCTGTATTTGGTGACTTGCCGCTCTGTCCGTTTGCCAAACAAGCCCGACTTCAAAGCAAAATTGATTTTCAGGTGCAGCGATTTCAGCTAGACGATTTAGCGTCGTTGTCTTCGCCCTTGATGTCGATCATTCAGCAATTTGCTCAGACCCATCAGCACGATGTACTGCTCGTCATTCACCCTGATCCGCAAACGATGATCAGCCTCGATCGCTTTCAGCACGGAGTAGACTGCTTAAACACACACCTTCAGCCGCTGAATCTGACAGTATTTGGAGGACATCCAGCCGATCCTTTCCACATTCAAGGTGTGCGGACTCGACAAGACCCTTATCTCAACCTGGCGATTCAGTCGATCGAGAAGTTAAGACTTGCCTCGGCACGATTGGCGACTACACGCTATTACGAGAATTGGACTCCAGCGGCGCTCAAAGCAGTGGGTCACCCTCGATAAGCAGGTAAAGAAATTTGAATAGTTGTTACTCACAATTTGGATTCTACAGATTTTACTAAATTTAGAACGATCGCCAGAGGTTTCCTGCCCTGATCGGGTGACAATGATTCGAATATGACGAAATAGTAGACGCGTTGTGAAACGAAACGCCTTTGCGGGTGCTGCGCTGCTTTTTCTCCGAGTAGGTCTCGGTTTGGCGCTCTGGGTCTTGAGGTCGTTGAATGGGACACTTGGTGCCATCAATCATGACTCGCTTCACCCCTGGAAATCGAGACACGAACTGCTCAACCCTCTCCAACTTGCGATCGAGCAGTGCCCGTTGCTTGCCCAAAGCCGCTTCCAAAATTAGCTGCGATCGCCGCAGCCAGCGATTTGCCTGCGAGCGATCGAGGTCGAACAAAATCCTGGCTCAGTCAAAGGTCGAATAGCACTTGAAGTCAAACAAACCGAAAACAGTGGGGGTCAATTCCTGCTAGTCGGGTTTCCGTCTGCCCTCTCTCGCCCGTTGTCTGGGCATAGAAGCCCGCTGCTCTGCTGGATCAGATGCCATCTGAAAACTCACTAGCAGCCGAGCAAACGCTTGCAGGTGCAGACCCGTCATCGATCGCATTAATCGGTTTCGTCGCAGCGCTTCCCATCCAGCATTGTTCGCTCTCCGCTCACTCGGTCTACCATTCTGCCTTGTTTCACAACACATCTAATAAACTAGCCCTGCGAGTTGAGGGGGGCTTCCGGACTTTCAAAGTCCTCCAGAACGGGGGATTTAAGGGGCTTTCAAGAGTGCAGCGACTCAACGATTCATGTCTGCATTCGGCAACGCCCGATAAAAATCCCCAATTTCTTTTGAGAAATTGGGGATTGATTGATGAATCTGAGATGCTCTAGAACTTTTCGTTTTCTGGTGCAGTGGCTCCCGATCCGGGCGTGGCTAGAAAGAGGTTTTTGGCATTGTCGCTCTGATAGACACAATCGATTTTAGGATTGCTTTCTAACGCTCCTACATATCCAAACGTGTTCATTCGCTGACGGCATTCACGGGTTTGATCAGGAGTGATCAGATTGCGCTGCTCTAATATCTGCCAGTTGGCGCTTCGCAGCACACATCCTGGTTGGGTGCTAGCTTGAGCGACATAGACTTTGAAGGGGTTGAGGGTCACAAAAAAGCGAGTTTCTAACGCGATCGCGCTGGCCCCGTTTTGAATGCAAATCTCTGGGTTAGGGGCTTTTGCGTCAATCTGCACGTTGCTGACTACATTCGAGTCATTGGTCGAAGCGGTGGAGCTAAACCCAATGCCTACCCCAATGCCGAGAATAAAGATGCCTGCAATGATGAAAAGAGAGGTGTAGTTAAACGGCGTTTTTGGCTTACTCTGCTTGCCCTTATCGGGTGGCGTGTAAGCATCGTCGTCTCTTTCATAACTGTAGGAATCGTTTCTGGGTCTGCGTTTCATAGTGACTTGGCTGATTGAGAAACTACCGAGAGTGAGAGCATGTCCTTCTGTAATACAGTATGACGAATCTTGATGCTCGTTGACAGAGATTCTCTCTTCTAGTCAATGCGACAATAGAATCACTTAGGGTCTATCTTTAAGCTTAATTGGCTTCGTTGAACGTGGTTGAGATCCTCCTCAATCTCTCTTAGGATCGTGAATTAAATAAAGTCGGTTATTGCAAAGTTGACTACCCTCACCCCTAATCCTTTGCCCAAGTTTGGGAGAGGGGAGCAAGAGTCCGGTTCTTTTTCTCTCAAGCTTGGGTTGGGGGGGTGAGGGCGAAGATCTTGGCATTAATGAATCCATATTCCCAAAAGAGAAGAACTTTTGAGATTTCTCCCGTTATTTGAGAGGGTTGGGGGATCTCCGAGAGGTTGCAGAAGTCACTCATCACCAGGTCGTCCCTTAATGCAAATCTATGAATCCTAGTCGATCGGACTCAACTCAGCCCACACCCGATCAAGACCTACCAGACTTGCCCGATCGATTTCCGATCGTAGGCATCGGAGCCTCTGCGGGAGGGTTAGAAGCCTTTCAGCACTTATTTGCTCGGTTGCCTGCTGACACGGGTATGGCATTCGTGTTGATTCAGCACCTTAGCCCATCTCACGATAGTCTTTTGAGCGAGATTTTGGCGCGATCGACCTCAATGCAAGTTTATGAAGTCATAGATAGGGTGATCGTCGAACCAAACTGCGTGTATGTGATTCCGCCCAACACCAAGATGATTTTGTCTGATGGAGGGTTAAGACTGCTGCCTCGCCAAAAAGTTGAGGGCAAATATATGCCTGTTGATGCGTTTTTGTCGTCATTAGCAGACGAGTGGGGCAGTCAAGCGATCGCCATTGTGATGTCGGGCGGTGATGGCGATGGCACGATCGGACTCGAAGCCGTCAAAGCAGCAGGGGGCATCACCTTTGCTCAAGATCTCGCCTCGTCCCAAGTGACGGGTATGCCAAGAAGCGCTGTAGCGGGCGGACACGTCGATTTTGTGATGTCTCCGTCAGAGATCGCAGCCGAGTTGATCAAATTGAGTCAATATCCTTATCTGACTTACCCAATTGAGAGAAAAGCGGCAGAAATCTTGCCTGATAGCAGTGATAACAGCTTGCTCGAAATCTTTGCGCTGATCCGATCGGTGACAGGCGTTGACTTCACTCACTACAAACAAGCGACTTTAAAGCGCAGAATCACGCGGCGATTAGTGCTGCACAATTTAGAGCGCTTAGATGATTACGTTCAACTTCTGCAAAACAATCCGGCTGAAGTGGAGCTTTTATATCAAGATATTTTGATTAAAGTCACGAGCTTTTTTCGTGATCCTGACACGTTTAAGGCGTTACAGACTACCGTCTTTCCTCAACTGATGGAAAACCGATCGCCCGATTCTCCTATTCGGATCTGGGTTGCCGCTTGTGCTACCGGAGAAGAAGCCTACTCGATCGCGATTTCTCTTTTAGAGTTTTTAGAGACTCAAATTAACAAGCCTGCAATTCAAATCTTTGCGACCGATATTAGTGAACTGGCGGTTCAAAAAGCTCGATCGGGCTTTTATAGCGCCAACACGTTAGTGAACGTTTCACCCGGGCGAGTGAGACGATTTTTTGTGCCGATCGAGGGCGGCTATCAAATCGGCAAACTCGTGCGCGATCTCTGTGTCTTTGCGCGCCAAGATATCACAACCGATCCGCCGTTCTCACGACTTGATTTGGTGACGTGTCGCAACGTGCTGATTTATTTGGGTGCGCCTTTGCAAAAAAAGGTGATGCCAATTTTTCACTATGCGCTCAAGCCGACGGGCTTTTTGATGCTCGGCACCTCAGAAACCACGGGAGAGTTTTCTGACCTATTTACTCTAATTGATAAAAGAAGCAGAATCTATGCTAGAAAACTGGTTCCGATTCGTCTAAATTTTGATTTTGTTTCTAATAGATACCCGATCGAAGAAAAAGTGAGTCCCAACAAATCAGCCAATGAAGGATCGTGGAGTGATGTAGACCTCCAACGAGCCGCAGATCAGATTGTTCTCAACAAATATGCTCCGGTCGGGGTCGTGATTAATGACCAAATGGAGATTGTTCACTTTCGAGGGCAAACGAGCGCCTATTTAGAACCTGCCCCTGGCAAAGCCAGTCTCAACTTATTTAAAATGGTGCGCGAAGGACTGCTGCTTGAGTTGCGAACCGCCATCCATCAAGCAAAGCGGCAAGATGCCTCAGTGAGAAAAGAAGGCTTGCAGGTCAAAGCGGGTGAGCAGTTTCGACTCGTCAATATTGAGGTCATGCCCTTTCGATCGTCCCCATCCAACGACTGCTATTTCTTAGTGCTGTTTGAAGAGATTAACCCCTCAAATTTAGCGATCACGCCTGAGAGCGGCATCAAGTCAAAAAAAGCGCGCCAGCCTAAATCTGAGCAAGAAACGGCTCAACTCAAACAAGAGCTCGCGGCGACCAGAGACTATTTGCAATCGATCATTGAAGATCAAGAAGCCACCAATCAAGATCTCAAAGTCGCTAACGAAGAGATTCTCTCTAGCAACGAAGAACTGCAAAGCACGAACGAAGAATTAGAAACTGCCAAAGAAGAAATTCATGCGACGAATGAAGAACTCAGCACCATCAACGAAGAATTGCGTCGCCGCAATCAAGAGCTAAATCAAGCCAATAATGATTTGCGAAACTTACTTAGCAGCGTCAACATTCCGATTTTGATGTTGGGAGGCGACTTGCGAATCCGCCGCTTTACGCCGATGGCAGAGCGCATTTTTAACCTGATTCAAACAGATGTTGGTCGTCCCTTTAGCGATATTCATCTCAACATTGACGTGCCCGATTTAACAAACCTCATTTTAGGGGTGATTGACTCACTACATGTCTATGAGCGAGAGGTGCAAGACGCTGAAGGACACTGGTATAGCTTGCGAATTCGCCCTTATAAAACGGTTGAAAATCAAATCGATGGAGCTGTAGTCGGGCTGATCGACATTGACGAACTCAAACGCAGTGCCGTAGAGCTTGAAAAGTCGCGCGATTATGCCACAGCGATCGTCGAAACGGTTCGAGAACCGCTAATCGTGTTGGATGCCAACCTACGGTTAATGACAGCAAACCAATCCTTTTATCGAATGTTTGAAGTGCTGTCCACGCAAGCTGAGAACCAGTCAATTTTTGAGCTAGGTAACGGCGAATGGAATCAAGACAGCTTGCGATCGCTCCTCGAAGACATCATTCCGAGAGACACCCAATTAGAAAACTTTGAAGTCGAACAGACCTTTCAGCGTATCGGTCATCGCACCATGCTGCTAAACGCTCGCAAGATTCCTCGGGAGGGCGAGGTTCAAATGATTTTGTTAGCGATCGAAGACATCACCGATCGTAAACTCTCTGATCAGCAGGTGCGATCAGCGCTGCGAGAAAAAGAAGTATTGCTGCGAGAAATTCATCATCGAGTCAAAAACAACCTGCAAATCATTTCAAGTATGCTCAGTTTGCAGAGCAACCGGATGCCTGATTTGCAAGCACGGCAGAATTTTTTAGACAGTCAAAATCGGGTTAAAGCGATGGCACTTTTGCACGAAGTTCTCTATGAATCAGAGGATTTATCAGAGTTAAATTTAGAGGACTATTTTCAGATTTTGGTGAGTCATCTGTTTCGCAGCTACGGCGCTCAAACCAACGCGGTTTCATCGCGAGTTGTCATTCAGCCCGACTTAGTGTTGACACCTGATAAAGCCGTTCTCTGTGGCTTGATTTTAAATGAGTTGGTGACCAATGCTCTTAAACACGGCTTTCCAGATGGAAGAACGGGAGAGGTTTGTGTCACGATCGCAGAAGCCAACCATCTTGTCACACTCACTGTCAGCGACGACGGCATTAGTCTTTCTGACAATTTCACTCTAGACAATCTGCCATCAATGGGACTCAATCTTGTGGTCAATTTAGTCCGACAGTTGCATGGAGACTTTGCGTTCGATCGGACTCCTGTCTTCAAAGTCACATTTCCGACTTAAAGATTTTTCTGTTATCTAACATCAATAAATTTGAATAGAACAACCGTTCTCAATCAGTTGACAAAAGCTGATAAGTGGGTGAACTCTATCAGGAATTCAAATAGTTTCTTGTAAATACATCTCTGTCTCTAGAGACTTTTAATTAGCTAGCTATGCTTCTAAGATTATAAGATATTCAAACTTTAAAACACGTTTATCTAGACACATTTGAACCCTGATTGGTAGAGATTTATTGAATGTCAGATACCGCTTGTAAAACTAATGTCTTAATTGTCGAAGATGAAGCCATTGTCGCTTGGGACATCCAAGAAGCGCTCGAAACACTAGGTTATGACGTTTTAGCGAGGGCTGCAAATGGTGCAGAAGCCATTCGATTAGCGGTCACGCTCAAGCCCAATCTCGTGTTAATGGATATTCAACTTGCTGGCAGTTTAAGCGGCATTGACGTTGCAGACGTTCTCTACACTCGCTTTCATATTCCTGTTGTTTATTTGACTGCTCACACCGATGATCGCACTCTCGAACAAGCTGCGCTCACTAATCCATTTGGGTATCTGGTTAAGCCCTTCCAGCGCAGAAAACTCCACACCACCCTTCAAATTGCGCTGCGAAGACATCAGTTAGAAAAAACAGTTCATGCCGATCGTCAATGGTTGACCACGACATTAAGCAGCATGGGTGAAGCCACGATCGCCACTGATCAAAAAGGCATGATTACGTTTATGAATCCTTTAGCGGAGCAGCTCACAGGCTGGCAACTGCAAGAAGCGATTGGGCAAGACATCAACCAAGTTGTGCCGTTGATCTCTGAGCAAGAACATGCTGCGATCGAAAATCCGGCGCTGCAAGCCATCCGACTAAGAACGCGGGTCAGTGTGCCAGAGAGCTATTTCCTGCGGGCAAAAGACGGATCAGAACTGCTGGTTAGTCACACGGCTGCGCCCATCGAAGATCCTGATGGAGAGACGATCGGCAGTGTCTCAATGCTGCGATTAACAGACTCTCATCTCGTTCACTCAGAATTGCAGCAGCGCAATGGTGATCTCGAGCAATTTCAGCTACGGCTGATCAGCCTACTACAAAACAGCAGCACTCAGCTTCAACAAGCGATCGCCTGCACTCAACTCATCAATCATGTTTTTGAGCAATCACATCTGAGACTTGATACCAATCAAATTCTGCAATCCACCCTTCAAGAGCTGGGGCGAGCGCTAGACGCTGACTATAGCTGGATCTCGCTGCACGACTCAAAATACGCATCATCAAGCATCACGTGTGAATATGTGAGCGTCGATCGTCCGCGAGAACGATCCGCGATCGCGACTCAACTTCAGTTACAAAACTATCCTGATTTCTATCAGCATCTCTTCCAGCGCAAAAGCTGGCACTATCCGTCGCCGGAGATACTGCCTACTCCTTATCAATCCCTTCTCAACGTGGGGCAGCAAATCCTCATCTGTCCGATTTTTCTTGATCAGGTATCTCCTCAAAGCATCGAAAAACGAGTGATTGGAGAAGTAGGAATCTTAACAACGGGCAAGCCTTTTCTGTCAGTTGCTCAAACAAATTTGATTTCTTATGTGATTAGCTACGCGGCTGGGGCACTTCAACACACTCGACTCGAAACCGTTTCTCAGACACTACTGTCTAACGCAGAAAGACTCACGTGGCTGCAAGAAGACTTTATTAGCTCCGTCTCTCATGAGTTGCGAAACCCACTCGACAACATGAAAACGGCGCTAGAAGCGATGAAATGTTTAAATCGATCGCTCCAATCTGTTCAATCTGAGTCGTTAGAAGATCAGCACTTTCAAGAATCGCTGCATCAAACATTAGAAGACTATCTTCAAATCTTGCAAGAAGAATGGCAGCGAGAATTTAACTTGATCAATGATTTATTGAGCTTTCAGACATCTGAGCCTCAATCTCCGTTGGCTCTGAATTCTCTTGAGCTATCTCAGTGGTTGCCTCAACTGGTAGAGCGATTTTTGCCCCAAACCAGTGAGCAAAGGCAAACCCTCACCTATCAAGTTCACCCAGATAATTTGACGATCGAGACTCATCTTTCTAGCCTCGATCGCATTGTGACCGAGCTATTGACCAATGCTGGCAAATTCACTCCACCCAATCAGCGAATTCATTTAACTGTAGAAGCGATCGCCCATCAAGTAGTGCTTAAGGTCGTCAACACAGGCATTGAAATTCCTGCTAATGAATTGAAACTCATTTTTCAGCCGTTCTACCGTCTTCATTCAAATTCAGCGACCTCTATGGGTACCGGGTTAGGATTGGCGTTGGTCAAAAAATTAGTCACCCGCTTAGGGGGCGAGATTCAAGCGGAAAGTAGAGATCGAACCACGACATTGATCATTAACTTGCCTCTGCTTGAGGAAGGTCAAGATTAAAGTAGTTCAAGATGGCAGCGATCGTTTATCCTAGATGCACCCTTGGGTTATTCTACGCAGACGCAATTCTTTTTCTATGTCTGAAGCGATCTTACAAAACCGCGACTACACGATCATCGTTGCCAAAACTGCCACTAACCTTGCCAAGATGCCGCCGGGATATGAGCAGCTCTGGTTAGCTGCCCACGACGCAATTCTGTCTCTGGCTCAAATGTGCGAGGCGTTTGACCCTGATGGCATCACAGTTTATATTTCGTCTCGAGATGAAGCCACCCTGTTTAAGCAATATAAGCAGGTGATGCCCAATCAAATCACTGCGATTTTTGATGCTCATTATCCGCCTGACACGCTTAATCTGCTTGATGTGCTGCAAATAGCGCTAGACGATTATTTCACTCGCAAGGCAGCGGCTCAAACTAAGCCCAACGGAGAAATGATTCTCGTGTTGATCGATGGAGAGCCACAAGATCGAATGGCGATCGCAAAGCTTCTGATCCGCACGACTGGGAAACTTGACCAAGATCACGAACTCGGCATTGGCTTTCTTCAGCTTGGAGACGACTTTATCGCTAGAGGCTTTCTCAACGCCTTAGATGAAAACCTCAAGTCATCGGGTGCTAAATTTGACATTGTGCACACTCAAGCTTTTGAGCAAGTTACCCCCGACTCATTGACTGAGTTTCTGCTCGACGTGCTCAATGACTAAACGCCGAACTTCTCACAACCTGATAAGCTGAAGGCGGAACTGAATATTGCAACTACCTAATTTAAACGCTTATGGAGTGGCACTCATCAGATGCCCAAAGTCTCGCGATCATCGATCGTGAAATTGGCGACCACGGCTTTTCACCTGCGGAATATGAGATTGTCCGTCGCGTGATTTACTCGACCGCAGACTTTGAGTATAAATCTCTGATTCGATTTTCAGAGTTAGCGTTGCAGTCAGGCGCAGCAGCATTAGCAGCCCGAACCACGATCGTGGTCGATGTGCCAATGGTGCAGGTAGGCATCATGACCAATATTCAAACGACCTTCGCTAACCCGATCTATTGCAGCATGGAGGCGATTACTCGTCCCCAAAAAGAAAAGACTCGCGCCGCGTGGGGCATCGAAACCCTGGCGAGACGATATCCTGAAGGAATTTTTGTGGTCGGTCAGTCTCAAACCGCTCTTTCTGCCCTGGTAGAACTGATTGAAGCCGAAGAAATCAAGCCTGCTCTAATCATCGGCACCCCCTCTGGATTTGTCGATGTGGATGTTGCTAAAGCGCGACTCAACGATTCCCTAATTCCTCACATTCGCATTGAGGGACGCAAAGGAAGTGCGGTTGTCGCTGCCGCGATCGTCACAGGTTTAGTCGATCTCGCGTGGCAAGCCTACGGGCGAGAAGGCAATGGGGGCTAATAGTCAGAGCTTCTGCGGCGGCTCGATCTCCGTCCATCATTCTTGCGAGGACGACGACTTTTAGACGCACTACTTCTAGAATTGCGGTTAGATTTTCGGCGGCTAGCGGGTGACTGATCATAATCAATGCGTCGGCGAGGCGATTCGTCATAATCCGTCTGATCTTCTACGTCATCTCCCGCGTCTAATCGGCGGCTGACTGACTCAAACTCGTCTCGCCGCAAATAGGGATAGTTGCTCACCCACACGCCACAGCGAGGGACAAAAATATCGCTGACTTTTGCGATGCGGCTGAGATCTGGGCGATTTGAGAGGACGACCATCTCTGCGGTGTCACCGGGCGCGATCGCTTGATGCTCTCGCTTGAGCGGCACCTGTGCTTCGGTCATAAACCCAGATTCATCTTCGACCACCAGATTTAACTTGCGCTCTCGGTTTTCAACGACGACTAACTCGCCGCGATCGTTGACGGTCTCTTCGGTGCCGACCACTTCGTCTGAGATATAAATATCGAGCACTTCACCGCGCAGAAAGCCTGCATATTTATAGCGGCGACATTCGATGTTCTTCAACCCTGCTTGCAAGACAGGTCGCCAGAGCCAGTAGACCAGGGCGAATAATCCTAGAAAGAAGCGAAGCCCTCGCAACGCTTCGATCGGCAACAGCCAACTCACCAACAAAATCACCGCTAAGGCTGAGATCGAAATCAGCACCCGCAGCAAAAAGTCGGGAAACTTGCCCCAGCAGTAGGCGTATTGTGCCCCCGTCCCCACTGCGGGAATTAACTGTTCGAACTTTTTGCGACTGAGAGGAATTAGCATTGGCGAAATCAGAAAATCAAGCGGAATATCATTAGCCTAATCCCATTTTGAATTTGAATTTTGAATTTTGACCTGCGAAAGGCTGCTGTTGACTCAATTTGATCAGTCCAGTCTTTCTACGGACTGGTTCAACAGATGTGATTACCCGTGTTCAGGGAGATACTACGGATTCTTTCTAAATCAACTCAGAGTCTCGTCTTAAAACTTGAGTACTTCTCGTGAGGGGCAATTGATTTCCATATTCCACAATGAGATCAAATCGGAGGAACGCAGGGCAGAAAGGTTAAGCAACTAGGGGGCAACTAAGTTTGTTTAGCAATTTTCGGTTCAACGCGTCTTCAGATGGAATGCCTGACTCCGGGGGCTTTTAGGGGTCGGGCAATTTTTTTAAAGTAATTTCTCTAACCCATAGATTAAGCGTTTGAGGGGAACTACCTTGCGAATCGAGAGCAACACTCCGGGCATATAGCAAGCCCGATCGCTCGTATCGTGTCGCAGCGTATAAATCTCTCCGGGGGCACCAAAAATCACTTCCTGGTGAGCAATCAATCCCGGTAATCGAATGCTGTGAATCCGAATACCTTCTTCTGCCTGTCCGCCTCTCGATCCGATAATTTTTTCTGTCTCCTCGACGATCGGCACATTAAAGGGTTTGCCCAACTCAGCTAACAGTTGAGCCGTCTGCACCGCCGTCCCGCTCGGAGCGTCGGCTTTTTGATTGTGATGTAGCTCAATAATTTCGACGTGATCAAAATATCGAGATGCCTGAATCGCCGCCTGTTGAAGCAGCACCATCCCGATCGAGAAGTTAGGAATGATCAAACAGCCCGTGCTCGCTTTGTCTGCAAAGATTTCTAACTCGTGAATCTGGTCAGCGCTGAGTCCGGTTGTGCCGACTACGGGGCGAACACCGTAAGCGATCGCCGATCGCACATTGCCATACACCGAGTTGGGATGAGTTACATCCACCACAACGCCCAACTCTTTTTCTTGAGACAGCATCGCCATCATCGACTCATAATCGGTCGTGATCGGCACTTCTAAAGCGCCGCAGCCAATCACCTCGCCGATATCTTGCCCGTCGAGTTCTGGGTTTCTTGCCACGGCTCCAATCAGAGTCATGTCACTCGCTTGAGATACCGCTTTGACAATTTCGCGCCCCATTTTGCCCGTGGCACCGTTCACCACAACCGGAATCTGACTCGCCATAATTTAGAACCGTTTTGAATGACCTAGAGGCATTTTAGGATCAAGCGATCAGGTTTTGCTCGGTTCCATCCAAGATTCCCTTTGAACGATAGAACGCCTTCGCATTCAGGACGCGAGGTAGTTTACAATTGAATACACTGATTAAAATTTCTTTGATTTTGCAGGTAATCTCGTGACTTTTACGACAGAAGCTACTTCCCAGAATGGACGTGCCGTGGTGCCCGCTCTTCGTCGCCGTGCGGTTTTCCCCTTTACCGCGATCGTCGGTCAAGAAGAAATGAAGCTGGCATTGCTCCTCAACGTCATTGACCCCAAGATTGGCGGGGTGATGATTATGGGCGATCGGGGCACTGGCAAATCGACGACCATTCGGGCGTTAGCCGATCTGCTGCCAGAGATCGAAGTCGTTGCAGATGACCCGTTCAACAGCCATCCCAGCGATCCTGAGATCATGGGCGATGCGGTGCGACAACTCGTCGAGAAGGGTGCAGAAGTCCCGGTGACGAGAAAAAAAGTGATGATGGTCGATCTACCACTCGGAGCCACCGAAGATCGGGTTTGTGGCACGATCGACATCGAAAAAGCCCTGTCTGAAGGGGTGAAAGCCTTCGAACCGGGTCTGCTGGCGAAGGCAAATCGAGGCATTCTTTACGTCGATGAGGTCAACCTGTTAGACGATCACTTAGTAGATGTATTGTTAGACTCTGCCGCGTCAGGTTGGAACACCGTCGAGCGAGAAGGCATCTCCATTCGGCATCCGGCTCGGTTTGTGCTAGTCGGCTCTGGCAACCCTGAAGAAGGAGAACTGCGCCCGCAACTGCTCGATCGCTTTGGAATGCACGCTGAAATTCGTACCGTCAAAGAACCTGTGCTGCGAGTTCAAATCGTTGAGCAGCGAACGGACTTCGACCAAAATTCTCAAGAGTTTTTAGAAAACTATCAGCCGCAGCAGATCGAACTGCAAGAGCAGTTGGTGAATGCTCAAGAACGATTGAAGTCGATCGAGATTGATTATGATCTTCGAGTCAAAATCTCTCAAGTCTGCTCAGAGTTAGATGTAGATGGATTGCGCGGAGATATCGTCACCAATCGAGCCGCTAAAGCGATCGCTGCCTTTGAAGGTCGCACTGAGGTCACCATCGACGATATTCGTCGTGTCGCCACCCTCTGTCTGCGTCACCGTTTGAGAAAAGACCCGATGGAGTCGATCGATTCTGGCTACAAAGTCGAGAAGGTGTTTAACCAAGTCTTCGGCTTAGAGGCATAGAAGAAGTGGCAGTCTCTCTTGAGATGCCCTCATCCTAGCCCTCTCCTGTAGGAGAGGGAACAAGATTCTGTCTATATCTCCCCTCTCCTGCGGGAGAGGGGTTGGGGGTGAGGGTAATTCAGCAACGCCGAAACTTAATCATCCAACGAAGACAGCGCGAACTTAGACGGGGGCTGATCGATCTTTGCCGCCGTCGATAGCTTGTGCAAAAACTCTTGTGCCATCATTGCAAATGCTTTTGCCCCTGCCGTACTAGGATTTGCTAGCACGACAGGTGTGAATGTATCAACCGCTTTAGACACATTCACGTCGGGCGGAATGCGCGTCTTAAACAGTTTTGCTTCACTAAAATCTTCGTTTAATCGTCGCATTACCTGACTATAATAGCGACTCGAAAACACATTTCCTGACAGCGAAAAGGCAATTCCTAGTAGATTAGGACTGATGGGAGTATCGGCTTTGTGCGTCTCTTTGAGTTTGGTAATCCGTCTTTCCAAGAGTTGGATACCGATTAGAGATAGCGGTTCTGGTTTAGCTGGAATTAAATAGAAATCACTCGCAAGTAAAGCACTCCGCGTAATTAAGTTATATCCAGGCGCGCAATCTAAAATAATCAGATCGTAATCTTTGCTAATTGGCTGCAAGATACTTTGAATCAGCGTTTTCTCAAAATTATTCCAGACTTGCTCAAAGTTTGCTTGACCCTGACGAGTCGCGGTCTGGTGTAACATTTCAGACACCATAAATTCGTCGTAGAGATCGATATCTCCTGGCAATAAATCTAACCCTTTGACATTGCACACATACGATCGAATTGCCTCTGTCACGGTAGTCGCAAGTTGCTTGTCTGCTAGAATCGATCGCTTGATTAGAGACCGTAATGTTCGTCTTTCACTTCTAATCTTGGCGAAGTCTGCGGGAGTCATCAAACTGAGAGTGGCGCTAATTTGGGTATCTAGATCCACAATCAAAACTTTCTTGCCGTGATTTTTTGCGAGACAGGTTGCAAGATTGACGGTGAGCGTCGTTTTACCAACCCCACCCTTCATGTTTGCGGTTGCGATGATAAATGCCATTCGCGATATCCTCTCGTTGGTAGTGCCTGTTAGCCGCAGACTCGATTAGGCACTTCATGATACTACTTTGCACTCCAGTCAGAAACTTTGTCTGAGCGAAATTTCTTGATAACGCCTATTAAATCGATCGAGCCTCTGCTGTCTATGAAAAGCAGGTGCTAGGCTGAAGGCAGACTTTAAAACTAGAAAACTGATATCTGTGACTGCATCTGTTTTTGCGGCTGAACGTTTACTCTTTGACTCTGCGACTCCACAAGCAGACGCGATTCCGCTGATCTTTGCGTTTCCCAACGAATATAGTGTGGGGATCACGAGCCTGGGCTATCAGGTAGTCTGGGCAACCCTATCAGCACGCAGTGATCTGAACATCAGTCGTTTGTTCACAGACGTTCATGAATCGCTGCCGTCGCAGCCAGAAATTCTGGGTTTCTCAATGTCGTGGGAACTCGATTACGTCAACATTCTCGGCTTGCTGGAATCGTTGGAGACTCCAATCCGATCGCGCGATCGCACCCACCATGCGATCGTCTTTGGCGGCGGACCTGTTCTCACCGCTAACCCCGAACCCTATGCAGATTTCTTTGATGTGATGCTGCTAGGCGATGGCGAAGTCTTGCTGGATGCCTTTATTGATGCGTATCAAGAGGTTCGACACGCCGATCGCCCAACTCAACTGAGACATTTAGCGCAAGTTCCTGGTATCTACGTCCCCAGTTTGTACGCGGTGACTTATAAAAGCCCCGATGGTGCGATCGAGCGAATCGAGCCGATCGACTCCACGATTCCCGCCCGGATCGAAAAGCAAACCTATCGCGGCAACACGCTTTCAGCCTCTACAGTCGTGACTGAAAAAGCCGCCTGGGAAAATATTTACATGGTCGAAGTGGTGCGAAGTTGCCCAGAAATGTGCCGCTTTTGCCTCGCCAGTTATTTGACCTTGCCATTTCGGATTGCTGACGTTGAGGAGTCGTTGATTCCCGCGATCGAACGAGGTCTGCGAGTCACCGATCGTATAGGATTACTCGGTGCATCTGTCACGCAGCATCCGGAATTTGAGAGCTTGCTGGACTATTTGAACAAACCTCAAAACGATTCTGTGAGAGTCAGCATTGCCTCAGTGCGGACAAACACGGTGACTGAGAAACTGGCGCGGACGTTGATGAACCATGACACCAAATCCATCACGATCGCCGTTGAAAGTGGCTCCGATCGACTGCGGCAAATCATCAATAAAAAGCTGACCAACGACGAAATTATTCAAGCCGCCATTAATGCCAAAGCGGGTGGACTGAGTGCCATTAAGCTCTATGGAATGGCAGGCGTTCCCGGTGAGGAAGCCGAGGATCTCGAACAAACGGTTGCTATGATGCGCGAGGTCAAAAAGGCGGCTCCCGGTCTGCGGCTCACCTTGGGGTGCAGCACGTTTGTTCCCAAAGCCCACACGCCTTTTCAGTGGTTTGGTGTCAACACTCAAGCCGAAAAGCGACTCCAATTTCTGCAAAAGCAACTGCGTCCTCAAGGCATTGATTTTCGTCCCGAGAGCTATAACTGGTCAGTGATTCAGGCATTATTATCGCGGGGCGATCGTCGCCTTTCTCACCTACTAGAACTAACTCGACATTATGGAGATTCGTTAGGCAGCTATCGCCGCGCCTTTAAAGAACTGCGAGGACAACTCCCTGAAATGAGCTTCTACGTCTACGATACTTGGTCGTTAGAGCAGATGTTGCCCTGGAGTCATCTCCAAGGACCGCTGCCCCAAGCCACGTTGCAAAAACATTTGGGGACGGCGATCGAGCAATTCACTCAGCCCCCAAAGGAACTTCAGATTGCAGCCTGTTTGTGACAGTTTGCTTAAGAACCTTCTTGCGCCTCAAAGCTGCCCCTGCTCCCAAAAATGTACCTAATGCCAAAAGCCCAACAACGGGTGATGATTCTGGGATCGATCTAGATTTCAGCACCGAATAGGCATACTCTCCGAGGATCTCGTGCCCTTTTGTAGTCGGGTGAAGTGGATCCCAAAATAAGTAATTCGGCGCGTCTGTAAGGGGATTGCAAAGGGTAGAAGGTGGTGGAGCGGTTGGAAAAAGCGGCGTAGCGGGTAAACACTGCTCAGTCACGTTGGTGAGTCCGAAGCGGCTAGGATTGGCGATCGCTTGATTAACCAAATCATTCACATCCAGCGGAATGATGTTAACGCCCAAGGTTGAGGGTAAAACACCTAGAGTTTGCGCCAAAGCAGTATTGTGGGCACTACTCAAAAAACTCAACCCCTGAGACCGTGCCGCATCTCCCCGTGTTAAAGGAAGCCCACCCAGATCGGGCAAATTTGCGACCAAGAAGTTTTTGGCTCCACCAGTCGCCAGTTTTGTGATGGCTGTGTTGAGATTGACGATCGCGGTTCCAACCGTTCCTTGAGGGTCGGTGAGATTGGGATTTAGATAATCGTTTGCGCCTGCCCACAAAATATAGAGAGCATCCTGATCAGGAGCCGGATTCTGGCGTTGGAACGTATTAATCTGTTGCTGCAAACCTGGCAGACTGATCCCCAGCAATGGCGCTAAGAGTGGATTCAGACCATTCTCTTGTCCTGTGGTTGCTCCACCATAGGCAAAGTCATTGCTCGTATTGACACTTAACCCCAAATCTTTCGCAAGATATTCAACCCAAATAGAACCGTTAGAAAAGCGTCCATTTGCATATCCAAAAGACAGACTTCCATCAGCAGCCGGAAGAACTGATGGCGGAACAAATCCTCCTGTGTCTCGCAACGCGTTTCCCACATCAGAGAGACTGTCACCAAACACATATAGATTGCTAAAGCTAGCTGCCTCGGCTGCTCTGGAAAGCGAAATGAGAGCGGTAATCGGTAATGCCGCGACTGAGAGAACGACTGATCGCTTCCAAGAAACTTTGGATGAAAACACAGATTTTCTCCTGCGGGTTTCAAATAGGTTGAATACTCACCTTAATTACGCCAGCGTTTACCTCTCAACGGATCATTCTTCATGAAATCTTTACGGAGGGTGAAGAACTACTGGTTGGGTTGGGCGATCGAGCCTTTTTCCAAAACGATTATTTGTAGACGCTCCCTCGTCCCGTTTCTTTGATGCAGAAAAGCAAAGAAGAATACAACAGTCTCTACAATAAGGGAGTCCCAATTCACCCATTGGCTGATCGCCTACCGTGATGTCTTGCTTAGCCCTTTATTCATTCCTTTCTTCCTGGCTCCCTAACCTTGCAGATAGTTCGCTTCAAACGTTGGGCTATCAGATTAGTGCTGTTTTAATCTGGTTAGCGATCGTCGGCTTACTCGCCGAGGGAGCCAGCCGCTTTGGTAACGCCGGGACTGAAGTAATTCGCAAAGTGGTTCACATGGGCACAGGAAACGTGATCTTGATCGCATGGTGGCTAAAAATTCCTCTATGGATTGGAGTTTCGGCATCAATTTTGTTTAGCGCGATCGCCCTGGTGTCGTACTATGTGCCGATCCTCCCCAACATCAACAGCATTGGGCGCAAAAGCCTTGGCACGTTCTTTTATGCAGTCAGCATTGGTGTGCTAGTTGCCTGGTTCTGGTCGATTAATCTGCCACAATATGCCGCATTAGGGATTTTAGTGATGACGTGGGGCGACGGGTTAGCGGCTTTGATTGGCAGACGGTTTGGTCGCCACACCTACAAACTTTGGGACATGCAAAAAAGCTGGGAAGGCTCATTGACCATGGCATCAGTCAGCTATATCGTCAGTCTCTCCATCCTGCTGGGAACGGTGGGCAACACCTGGCAAGTGTGGCTAACTTCTCTAGCGGTTTCCCTAGTTGCAGCGGGGCTAGAAGCCTTTTCAAAATTTGGGATCGATAATTTGACCGTTCCGCTCGGCAGTGCCGCGATCGCCTTTTTTCTAGGTCAGCAGTTGTTTTCTTAAACTCGATACGCCCAAAGGATGAGAGACCCGCTGCACTACTACCGATAGACTAAAAAAGTCCGCTATTCTTTAAGGAAACTTTATCTCTGTTGCGGAAGTCGCTTGTTTCATGACTTGAAACGATTCTTCTCACGCTCAAATTGCCTCTTATTCTGTAACTATGCCCTCTATCGTGAAGCCGCCTAACCCAACCCCTCAGTGGAAAGATCTGTCTCTAACTTCTCAGCCAGAGCCTGACCAATTAGATAATATCAAAGCCCAATTGGATCTGATCTTGCTGGCACTAGAAGCGATCGCGGGCATCAGTTCTGAGGCAATGCTGCAAGCGGCAACTGATTTAGGTCTAGAATCGGTTGTTGCCGATCGAGTCTCTCTGTGGCGATTGCGCCAATCTAGTCCATTAAGAAAAGGTCAAGGTGGGCGCAAAAAGCTAGATGTCGAAGAAGCACGAGCACTCTCGCTGATCGTTTGTCACCTGGCAAAGCAGCATAACGAGTTAGTTCGGCGATCGGTTGCTCTGCTAGAACAGCTTGCCGAACAGAACAAAGAGCCTCACCAAGCCCCCCTATTGGGAAATTACTTAGATGCGTTTCACAACACGTATCAAGAGCGCATGGAAGACGGAGAAACCGTTCCGACCGACATTCTTACCCACTTGGCACTCAAGCTTTTAATCGATCTCTTGTTTTACGGCAGCCCGAATGGAGTTCGGCGGCTCTGGCTGACTTTATTGGAGCGCTCAATTCAGTCTCAACCGTCTCTTCCTTCCCACGCCTAATTCTCTACTGACGTATTCCACTTTTGAACCCATGTCCTTCTCTAACTCAGTGACTCGACGCTACACGCCGCCCACCTGTACGCTTGAAATCTCAGCGAAGGACTCACCCCTGACGCGTTGGATAGGTCGCTCAACGTTGAAGCATTTGCGCTTTAAACTCAGCTTTGACGATCCGCGAGTCAGTGACGATCGTTGGATCACGGTGCGAGGCGATCGAACTCAGCTAGAGTCTCTCTCCCAAGTGGTCACAACCTACGTTCAGCAATTTCTCAACCAATCGACCACCCTCCTCAACGCAACTCATTTAGGAAACGGAACCTCCTCAAACTTGGGTCAGTCTGCGATCGCTTCAACGTTGAGCGTGATGTCTCGTCCTACTCCACAAGACGCAGACTCATTCGGTGAGATGAACCCCGATAGAATTTCCATTCAGCCAAACGGCATCCTGTCTCACGAGCTATTTTTAGGAACTCTGGCAACCGAAGAATCAGGAGCAGCGATTCGATTAAGTGCTGTGCAACTTGCAGATCTGGCAAGCGCCTTGGATAACTATGCGACCGATGTCACGGCACTCCCAAATCTCAATCGCCCTGCCTGGTCAAAATCTCCTCAGTGGACAAGTCTCGCTGCCACTACTTTGATTGCGTGTGGGCTGACCGCCTCAGTCTTGCGGATGCTCGATCGCACCTCTCAACCTCAAACCGTCGCTACCAGCAGCCAGGGAGCCAGCAGCAGCGACCAGCGCCTCGCCGTTCAACCGTTGCCCAGTAGTCCCAGTCCTAGCCCGTCTGCCCTATTGCCAACGGCTCCCCCTCCGCTCATTTCGTTGAATCCCCCGGCTCCTGCCACCAGCACAGCGCCTCCAACGACTGGAAATTTGCCCAAAATTACAGTGCTGCCGGCTCCTCCTGCTAACTCTGTCCCCGTAGAGGCACCCCCCGGACTCACCATTCAGCCTGCACCGTCAGGCGATCGTTCATATCCCGTGTCTCCTGTGCCTAACGCCTTGAGAGCAGGCAACGCTAAGCGCAGCACTACAAATCCGCCTGCGGCAAGTCAAAGCGCCAGAGAAGACCCAACCGGGAGCGCACCAAGCAGCACAAATAGCATTGCTCGTGCTGAATCAAGCCCTTCTCTTAATAAAGACAGCACTGCCTTTGACACAATTCCTCAAGTTGCTGAGATTAGGCAATTTTTTCAGAAACGTTGGCAACCTCGCTCAGAACTAGCCGAGAAGCTACAGTACAGCATTACCCTAAACGCTGATGGCTCAATTCGCAGTGTGGACGCACTGAATCAAGCGGCAGGTGACTATATCGATCGCACAGGAATGCCTCCTTGGAATGAACCGTTTGTTTCACCGCTTAAGGGCAAAAACAGTGCTGTGATTCGAGTCGTCCTCAGCCCAGACGGAACGGTTCAAACCTTCTTACAGTCAGGCAGTGGTCAATAAAAAAGTCGGGGCGTTTTGAAAGTGCCCCGACTTCACCAATCACCCGCTGCTAATAAACGTCTAGCGAAAGTATAAAGTCCTCGGCTTTGGCAGATGACACTTCGATCACATAGTCACCATCCATCCGCAGCCTTCCTTGCCAGCCGCGAGACTTGCTAGAGCTACCCCCGATACGCTGACCATTGGGAGCGATCGCGCTAAAGTCTACATCTCCTTCTGCCGCTTTCACCGCTATAATTTGCCGACTTTTCGCTTTTAGCAAATATTGACGCTTTTGATTGGCTTGAACTCTGCCTGTCACAGTTGTTCCTGATTTGCCACGATCGAACTTGATTCGCTGCACGTCAGAGTAGTCAGAGCGGCTAAGTGGCGTAATGGCAACATCTAGAGAATAAGTTCCATTCCCCATCACTTGAATGGTGTACTGCTCAGTTGCCGGAAGTTGCCCTGTCCAACTGCGGGTTTGATAAGCGGCTGTATCGATGCCCTGTTGGTTTGCTCGCAACACATTCATGACGACCCCAGACGAACCCTCTAGCGTAGCTATCATAATCTGCCCTCGAGACGCTTCTAGAGTGTAGGGCTTTGAGTCACCCTGTAGGCTACCAGGAACTACCGTCGAGACTTCGCCAGCGGGAAACTCAAGCCGCTGTGGTTGATTGTTACTGGGTTGATTGTTGCTAGGGGCACCATTGCTCGTACCCGGGCTGATTGCCTGCCGAGTTGAGCCGAGCGGTGGGTTGATGTTAAACAGATGCAGTCCAATCCCCGTAATCACCAAAAGACTTGCTGCAAGAGCTGATCCCACTCCAATTCTTTGTGTTCTAGGTTGGTTAAGCTGATCGGCTGTTCTCTTTCCGGGCATTTTTGAAGAATAGCCATCTTCCGGGTGGTGATCTGCCATATAAAGTTGAGTTTTGACTGAGGAGTTGATGGGTGAATCAGCACTATCCCGTGACGCAGGGATGATCTCTCGATCGCCCAATTGAGCTGGCGGAAGCGTCATTGGATTAAGAAGTGTGCTCTGCATTGCATCTTCCATCAACGGCTGTAAGTCTGCCCACGCTTCTCGCGCTGATTGGTAGCGATCGCTCGGCTGCAACGCCACCATTTTCTGCAAGACCTGAGCCAGCAGATCACTAATTTTGGCGTAGGGTTGCCACTGCCACGCCAAGGTTTGACTGTTTAGCAGCACTTGAGGTTCACGACCTGTGAGCAAAACCAAAGCAGTGGCACCCAGCGCATAAAGATCGCTGTGAGGAGAAACGTTTCCGGTTTGCAACTGTTCGGGGGGGGCATAGCCTATTTTGCCGACGCGAGTAATATTCGACACGATCGGCCAATGACTTGCCGCTTCCTTGACGGCTCCAAAGTCAATCAAGACAGGCAGTTCTACTGATGGGTCTTCACTAATCGGTTGACCAAACAGTTGTTCTGACCCTTGATTTGAACTTCTGAGAATAATATTTTCGGGAGAAATATCGCGATGCACAATATCGCGATCATGAAGGTAGCTGAGAACAGGAAGCAGATGATTGAGAAAATGCAGCGCTTCTGTCTCGGAAAACGCTTGCTCTTTTTGTTTCCGCGTTTGCAGCAAACTTCGATAGGTCTGCCCTTTCACAAAGTCTTGCACCAGAAATAGGCGTTGCTCATCCTCAAACGCTGCCCAGAACTGAGGAATTTGAGGATGTTGAATCTGGTAAAGCATACTGGCTTCACGTTGAAACAAGGACTTGGCTTTTTTGACCAACGCATCATCTTGATACGGAACTGTAAACTCCTTCAAAACACACGGTTCGTTAAAGCGTTCTTGGTCGATCGCTAAGTAAGTTCGACCAAAACCACCTTGACCCAAGACTTGCTTGATCAGATACCGCTGTCGGAGCAAGGTTCCTGGAGAGATAGAAGATACCTTTTCAGTTTGCATAGCGTCAGAGAGCAAAAGGAGAGTAGAGAAAACACCCGTTGTAACGATTGTCACTCATTAACTCTCTAAGTAAGTATGGGGCGTGACCCCTCATAAAGGTTGCTTCCAACTCTCGAACAACCCCTAGCGGTAAGGATTAGCGTATTGCGTCTCTTGTTTCTTGCTAATATCGCACCTTGAACTACTGATCTACGCTTAGTTTATATACTTAAAAAGACATCGTTGAATAAACGGTTGTGCCTCAAAAACTGTGAGTTTGGTCGAGGAGAAACTGCTCATTCCTCTTGATTCGCAAGGGAAGGTCTGCAATAGCACTAGCAAAGATAAAGGATGATTATATTTTTTGCTCTTTCTTTGTGACAGTAGATATTTAAAAAAGCAGCCATCCTCTAGGGATAGCTGCTTTTAGTTTCATTTCACTGCGTTTGCAAACTGGAAAAAACGTTAGATATCCAAATCTGCCAAGTTCATCTTAGAGCCATAGGTTTCGATAAACTCGCGGCGTGGAGCAACTCGATCGCCCATCAGCACCGTGAACACGCGATCGGCTTCAGCGGCATCCTCAATTTCAACGCGCTTAAAGGTGCGAGTGTCAGGATTCATTGTGGTGTCCCAAAGTTGCTGAGGCATCATCTCGCCCAGACCTTTGAAACGCTGAATCGTGTAGTTTGCATTCGCCGGGAACTCTGCGATTCGGGCATCGCGTTCGCGCTCGGTGTAGCAGTAGTAGTGGTTGCGACCTCGCTCAATTTTGTAGAGCGGCGGGCAGGCGATATAAATATAGCCCTGGTCAACCATCAAGCGCTGATATCGATAGAAGAAGGTGAGCAGCAGTGTCCGAATGTGTGCTCCGTCTACGTCTGCGTCGGTCATGATCACGATGCGGTGATAGCGCAGTTGAGACGAGTCAAATTCTTCGCCTTTGATGCCTAGACCCAACGCCGTAATCAATGCCTGAATTTCGGTGTTTTTGTAGATCTTAGAGTCATCGGTTTTCTCAATGTTGAGAATTTTTCCACGTAGAGGCAAGATTGCTTGGAAGCGACGATCGCGCCCCTGTTTTGCAGATCCTCCCGCAGAATCGCCTTCTACAATGAAGATTTCAGATTCGCTCGGATCGCGAGAGGCGCAGTCTGCCAGTTTTCCGGGCAGGGTGGAAGATTCTAGAACCGACTTGCGACGAACGAGTTCCCGCGCCCGTCGTGCGGCTTCTGCAGCGTTAAATGCCTGAATCGCTTTCTCTAAAATCGCATCCGACACCGCAGGACGGAATTGCAGATACTCGGTTAAGACTTCGCCGACGAGAGAATCGACAATGCCACGAACTTCGGTGTTGCCCAGTTTAGTCTTGGTTTGTCCTTCAAACTCAGGGTCGGGGACTTTGACCGAAATCACGCCCGTCAAGCCTTCGCGAATGTTTTCACCCGCTAAGTTTGGCTCTCCTTCTTTGATTTTGTTGCGCTTACGCGCGATCGCGTTCAGCGTTCTCGTTAAGACGGCTTTGAGACCTTCTAAGTGAGTGCCGCCGTCGATCGTGCGAATGTTGTTGGCGAAACCGAGAATGTTGTCGGTGTAAGCATCGACGCACCATTGCAGCGAAACCTCAACGTGAACATTGTTGCGCTCACCCTGCACATAGATCACTTCCTCGTGCAGAGGCTGCTTATCGCGGTTCATGTAGCTGATATATTCGCGGATGCCGCCTTCGTAGAAGTAGGTTTCGACGTGGGGCTGTCCGTCTTCGAGAGAGGCGGGGCGGCTGTCAGTAAAGGTGATTTTCACGCCGCCGTTTAAGTAGGCGAGTTCGCGGAGTCGTCCGGCGATCGTGGCGTAGTCGAACTCAATTCCACTTAAGAAGATCGTCGTGTCGGGCAAAAACGAGACAGAGGTTCCGGTGCGTGTTGGCTCAGAACTGGGTTTTACCTTCAGTTCACCAATGGCAATGCCGCGCTCAAAGCGTTGAGTATGGACTTTTTTCTCACGCCAAACGGTGACTTCGACCCATTCTGAAAGGGCGTTGACGACTGAGATCCCAACTCCGTGCAAACCGCCGGAGACTTTATATCCACCGCCGCCAAACTTGCCGCCTGCGTGGAGGATAGTCATCACCGTTTCGAGGGCAGACTTCCCGGTTCGGGGGTGAATGTCGGTCGGAATGCCGCGCCCGTCATCTGTGACCGACACTGAGCCATCTTCGTTGATGGCGACTTGAATGTTTTTGCAATATCCCGCCAGCGCTTCGTCAACCGAGTTGTCTACAACCTCGTAAACTAAGTGATGAAGTCCTCGCGGACCGGTGGTGCCGATATACATTCCCGGTCGCTTACGAACAGGCTCAAGACCTTCGAGGACTTGAATCTGATCAGCACCGTAATTTGTCGTCATAGTGAAGCGCTCCCTTGGGCGGTCTGAAACTCTCTAATGAATTCAGAGGATAAAATCTATGAAAATTCTAACACAAAAGGCTTATGAGCGATTTTGAGCCGCTATCAAGCGAAGTTTATTAGAGGGATGGATCAGCCTATTTTGCCTGAAGAAACGAATATCGATCGCGTCTTTTTATCATCTAATACACCTGTACCAACTCTCATTATAGTTTGCGGAGCCACGGCAACGGGGAAGTCTAGTTTGGCAATTTCTCTGGCACAACGGCTCAACTCGATGATTATCAGTGCCGATTCTCGTCAAGTGTATCGAGAGTTTAACATCGGAACCGCAAAACCAACTCCTTCAGAGCAAAAACTCGTTCCTCACTATTTGATTGATATTTGCGACCCGATCAAGACGCTGACCCTCGCCCAATATCAAGGGTTGGCGCAGTCCCTGATTCAATCTTCCAGCCCTAAGCTGTTGGTCGGTGGCACTGGACTCTATATAAAATCGATCGTGCGGGGTCTAAAGATTCCGAGAGTTGCGCCGCAAACGGAGCTACGATCGCAGCTTCAATCTCTTGGGCAACGTCAACTCTATTCATTTTTGCAGCAGATCGATCCGGAGTCTGCTCAACGAATTCACGCCAACGATCAGATACGAACGCTGAGAGCGCTGGAGGTTTATTACGTTACGGGTCGCCCGATCACTGAGCAGCAGGGCGAATATCCGCCGAGTTATCCGATTCTGCAAATCGGGTTGGATTGCGACAGCGTTGAGGCAGGCGATCGACGCATTGAGCAACGCACTCGACAAATGCTAGAAATGGGATTTGAAGCAGAAGTAAAAACGCTGTGTGAAAAATATGGCGAAGACTTACCACTGCTAGAAACATTGGGCTATGGCGAAATGAAGCAATATCTGAAGGGGGGTATTTCTCTGGCAGACGCTGAAAAACTGATTGTGCTGCACACGCGTCAGTTTGCCAAACGGCAGCGCACTTGGTTTCGAGCAGATCCGACGATCGAGTGGTTTGATGCCGATCGTCCCGATCTTTTAGATCATGTGTGGAAGCGCGTTCACACTTTTCTGGATAATGACAAAGTAGGCTTTTAAATCAATGACTCATGAGCAATACGATTTCTGACATCACAGTGACGACGATCGACGGTAAATCAAAGTCGCTTTCTGACTATGCTGGGCAGGTTTTGCTGATTGTCAATGTGGCTTCCCAGTGTGGCTACACGCCCCAATACAAAGGCTTAGAGCAGTTAAATCAACGCTATAAAGACAAAGGACTGCGCGTTTTGGGCTTTCCTTGCAACGACTTTGGGGCACAAGAGCCAGGAACCAATCAGGAGATTGTGCAGTTTTGCGATCGCAATTATGGCGTGACGTTTGATCTATTTGATAAAGTTCACGCCAAAGGTGCCAGCCAAGATCCGCTTTATAAAACGTTGACTGACTCGGTGATTCCGGCGGGGGATGTGAGTTGGAATTTTGAGAAGTTTCTCATTAGCAAAACTGGGGAAGTGGTTGCTCGTTATCGGAGTAGCGTGAGTCCTGATTCACCCGAATTAGTGAGCGCGATCGAGCAAGAGTTAGCTAAATAATTCTCTGGAGCAAGTCAATGCAAACCTACGATGTCGTCATTATTGGCGCAGGTCACAACGGATTGGTCTGTGCCGCCTATTTGCTAAAAGCAGGTTACAGCGTGCTGTTGCTCGAAAAGCGTCCGGTTCCTGGTGGGGCGGCGACCACTGAAGAGGTGATGCCTGATCGTGCTCCGGGGTTTAAGTTTAATCTCTGCGCGATCGACCATGAATTTATTCATTTAGGTCCGGTGGTGGAGGAGTTAGAACTCACCAAATATGGATTGGAATATCTATTTTGCGATCCAGTAGTATTTTGTCCGCACCCAGACGGCAAGTATTTTTTAGCCCATCGATCAGTTGAGAAAACCTGTGCAGAAATTGCGCGATATAGCGATCGAGATGCCAAGAAATATGCAGAATTCACCGATCTGTGGCTGCGGACAATCAGCGCGATGACTCCGATGTTTAACGCGCCGCCCAAGTCAGTTGTGGATATTTTGGGCAATTATGATCTGAAAAAACTCAAAGATTTTTTCTCGGTCGTCGGCTCCTCAAACAAAGCGCTGGATTTTGTTCGCACAATGCTGACGAGTGCCGAAGATATCCTCAGCGAGTGGTTCGACACTGAAATTGTCAAAGCTCCCCTCGCTAGATTAGCGGCAGAGTTGAGTGCCCCTCCGTCACAAAAAAATCTGGCGATCGGGGTGATGATGATGTCGATGCGCCACCATCCCGGTATGGCACGACCCAAGGGCGGCACGGGCGCATTAGTTGCGGCGCTGGTGAAACGGGTCAAAAGTTTGGGCGGCGAAATTCTCACCGATCAGCAAGTCAAGCAAGTGTTAGTCGATGACGGTCGAGCCGTGGGAGTGCGACTCGATAACGGGACTGAATATCGAGCGACACGAGGCGTGATTTCTAATATCGACGCAAAACGATTGTTTTTGCACTTGGTCGATGAAAACGATGTCAATCAAGCCGACCCAGAATTGCGCGATCGCTTAGATCGGCGCATCGTCAACAACAACGAGACGATTCTCAAAATCGATTTAGCGATGTCGGAGCCGCTGAAATTTGAGCAATATCAACATCAAAATGAATTCTTGATCGGCTCCATTCTGATTGCAGATTCCGTTAAACACGTCGAAATTGCTCACACCGATCCGGCGATCGGCAGAATTCCTGATGCTGATCCATCTATGTATATTGTGCAGCCGACGATGCTCGATCCCACAATGGCACCTGACGGCAAACACACGCTATGGATAGAATTCTTTGCCCCCTACCAAATCGAAGGCGCAGAAGGCACCGGACTCAATGGCACGGGCTGGACGGATGAGATCAAGAATCGCGTCGCCGATCGCGTCATCGATAAACTCGCCGATTATGCGCCCAACGTCAAAAAAGCCACGATCGCGCGGCGGGTCGAAAGTCCGGCAGAGCTAAGTGAGCGGCTAGGTGCCCTCAAAGGCAATTATTATCACATTGATATGACCCTCGATCAGATGGTCTTTTTTCGACCGTTGCCAGAGTTGGCAAACTATAAAACTCCGATCGAGGGTCTATTTCTAACGGGTGCAGGAACTCACCCCGGCGGCTCAATTTCAGGAATGCCGGGACGCAATTGTGCGCGCGTGTTTTTGCATCATCAAGCTCCGATCGCTCAGACCCTGAGGGATATTAGAGAGTCGATCAAATCCGCCGCAGATTCAGTCTTTCGGCAGTCGTAATTGCTTTTAGGTGCGTATCAACCCTATTAGTGAACTACCACATACCGACCGCTAGGCGGTACGTTGTGGGCTTCCCAATTCATCGGGAATTGCCTCTAGAACTCCGTAATTCCGTTGGTCTGACATTCCCTCCAAGGGCAGGAGTCCTTGTTCCCAAGACACAAATTTTGAAGAGCAATCATGACTAGCTACTTTGACCGCTTGGTTTTCACGATCCTGACTGCGTGGTTTTTGCAGTGGTTACAGCGTTTAGGTTGCTTGGCTCAGACGTCTATCAGAACAGTCGCTTCGTTGGTCGGAGATGGGTTGTTTTTTGCCGTCTTGCGGGTGGTCTTCACCGAAGCTGGAGACCACCCGCAAGACGGCAAAAAACAACCCTGGCTTTCATCCCACACCAACGAAGCATTTGGTGTGGGGATTCCAGCCGAATTAGCTAATTTTATTTTTAGATAAATCTACTGTTTTGTAGGTTGGTGTATGTTCACAAGCGTTCTTCGATCACTCAAATTGCAGACTCTACTCATGTTTCTCAAATCACTTCAGAAGCAGATTCATTTCATAAGGCAACCATTCTTCTGCTCGACTGGCAGATAGCATTAAGATTTAGGGAGAACCGTGATAAGTGCGATCGACTCGCCTTTTTGCGGTGACTAACAACGACGCAGGGTTTGGTGGGCGATCGGTCATGACAAATCAGGTTTTGATTCTCGGTGGCAGTGGCAGAATTGGAAGCAAAGTGGCGGCTGACCTTCTGGTTCACACTCAAGCATTTGTAACGATCGCGGGTCGCAACTCCACTAAAGGTGAACAGAAAAGTAGCAATCTGGGGGCACGAGTCCGATTTGTGACAATAGATCTGGCGAACCGCACCGCCCTCCAAGATGCTATTTCTCAAGCCGATGTCGTCGTTCATTGTGCTGGACCATTTCACTATCGCGATGCTGAAGTTCTCAAGATGTGCATTCAGCAAGGCACAAATTATGTGGATGTCAGTGACCATCCTTCATTCACGCGCAAAGTGTTAGAGCATCGTGCCGCAGCCGAAGCCGCAGGGATAACTGCCATCATCAACACGGGCATTTTTCCAGGCATCTCAAATAGCATGGTGCGTCAAGGGGTCGAGCAGTTAGACAAGGTTGAAAAAATTCACCTCAGCTATGTGGTGTCTGGCTCCGGTGGAGCAGGCGTGACCGTCATGCGAACGACATTCTTAGGACTGCAACGTCCCTTTAAAGCCTGGATTGATGGAGAATGGCGATCGGTTAAACCCTACAGCGATCGTGAGGTCGTCGATTTTCCCGCTCCCTATGGCAAAGTTGGCGTTTATTGGTTTGATATGCCAGAGGCATTTACCCTGCCCGACACGTTTCCAGTTAAAACGGTGATTACTAAATTTGCGACAGTGCCCACGTTTTATAATTACCTGACTTGGAGTGTGGCTCGCTGGTGGCATCCTAGCTGGTTACGCAACTCGGCGGTGATTGAGTTTTTGTCCCACGTTAGCCACTTTATGACTGATGTCAGCGATCGTTTTAGCGGCATTGGGGTCGCCATTCGCTCAGAGGTTACAGGTATCAAAGATGGAGAGCCGATGCGCTGTTGTTCAACGCTGATTCACCCTGACACGGCGATCGCGGCAGGAAGTGGCACCGGCACCGTCGTCGAGTTATTGCTGTCAGGGCAATTAAAAAAGCCGGGAGTGTGGGCGATCGAGCAAGCACTCCCGACCGATTTATTTGAGCAGGTGATGCAAAGTCGAGGCATTAAAATCCAGCATCAGTTGATGCCTTGAGACTCGTAGATTACATCATCTCAATCCTGAGACTAAGCCTCGACTTTTACCCCTTTCCAAAAGGCGATGTAGCCTGTGATATTTTTGGCAGCATCTTTTGGAGTCGGATAATACCAGGCGGCATCTTTGTTGACCTGTCCATCGACTTCGATCGTGTAATAGCTAGCAGATCCTTTCCAGGGGCAGCTCGTGTGGGTGCTGCTTTCTTTGAAATAGTCTTGCTTGATTGCATCAGGAGGAAAATATTGATTTCCTTCTACCACTTCACAGCGATCGCTCTCTGCTAAAACCGCACCGTTCCAGATTGCTTTTGGCATAATTACTTTTCGTGACTTCACAAACGCTGCTTTTATAGTAAGCAGATACGCTGTCCTTTGGTTGCCTTCTAGCTCAAACGGCAGACAAAATCGATTCTGGCTCTACAAAGCCACCCTCGATCGCAGGTGACGTTAGGGTTGAAATGAGCAGGGTAAAGAGTCTAAAGAATAATCAATCAACAGATTTCAGGAGGTCTTTGCAATGAATCATTCTGCTGTACACCATCCTTCAGAGTATGAATCGGTTGAGTCATTGCCCGATGTGTGGGCGATCGCGGCTCAACGCTTCAGCAGCGTCACAGCGGTCTATGACCCTCATGCTAAGCCAGAAGTCAAAATGACTTATGCAGAGGTGTATGGAAAAATTCAGCAATTTGCAGCCGGGTTGCAGAATTTAGGCATTCAGGCAGAGACGGAGGCGATTCCTCCTCGCATTGGATTGTTTGCAGATAACAGCCCTCGTTGGCTCGTAGCGGATCAGGGTGCTATGCGATCGGGTGCAGTCGATGCAGTACGAGGTGCTCAGGCAGACCCCGAAGAGCTGCTGTTCATTCTTAGAGATAGTGGTGCGATCGCGCTAATCGTTCAAGACTTAGAGTTGCTGAAGAAACTCCGGTCTGGCTTGAGTGATCTGCCGATTCAATTTGTGATTTTGCTATCAGATGAGGTGGCATCGACTGACGAGACGCTAAAAATTCTTAATTTCTCTCAGGTGTTAGATCTAGGTGCCCATCAGGCGCTTCAACCCGTGAGCCAAACTCGTCAAACCCTCGCTACATTAATGTACACATCCGGCACCAGCGGAACGCCTAAAGGGGTGATGCTGACTCATGGAAACCTGCTCTCTCAGGTCACAGGTGCCTATGCGGTGGTAGAACCTCAAGCAGGAGAAAAAGTTCTTAGCATCTTACCGATTTGGCACGCCTATGAGCGAGCATTTGAATATTTTATTTTCTCAAATGGCTGCACTCAGATTTACACCTCGATTCGTCACGTTAAAAAAGATCTTAAAGATTATCAGCCTCACTATATGGTGGGCGTTCCCCGACTGTGGGAGTCGATTTATGAGGGCATTCAAAAACAATTTAGAGAACAGCCTGCCAAAAAACAAAAGCTGGTGAATTTTCTGCTAGATGCCAGTCATCGGTTTGTGGTAGCACGCCGAACTGCAAAAGGGCTGAACCTCGATCGTCCTAATCCTTCAGCTTTAGAACGACTCACCGCAACGCTGCAAATGTCTGCACTTTCGCCCGTTCATCTCGCTGCGGACAAACTGGTCTATCAAAAAGTCAGAGCCGGAACAGGCGGCAACTTAGTGTTTGTCGTGAGTGGCGGCGGCTCGATCGCAGAACATTTAGAAGACTTTTTTGAAATCGTCGGCATCGAAATTCTCGGTGGGTATGGATTAACGGAGACCTCGCCGATCACAAATGTGCGTCGTCCGTGGCGGAATATTCGTGGGGCAGACGGCGAGCCGCTTCCAGGCGCCGAGATTCAAATTGTGGATTCTGAAACCCGTAAACCTCTTCCAACTGGGCAACGGGGGCTAGTCTTGATTCGCGGTCCGCAAGTTATGAAGGGCTACTACAACAATCCTACTGCGACGGCAAAGGCGATCGACGCTGACGGTTGGTTTGACTCTGGCGATTTGGGTATGGTGACAGCCGACAACAATTTGATTATCACCGGACGTGCCAAAGATACGATCGTCCTCACCAACGGTGAAAACATTGAGCCTCAACCGATCGAAGATGCCTGTCTGCGGAGTCCTTATATCGATCAAATTATGGTGGTAGGACAGGATCAAAAAGTGTTGGGGGCACTGATTGTCCCAAATCTAGAAGCTTTAGAGAAATCGGCTTTCGTTCGGTCTTCAGAGACGCTTGATCTTGACAGCCAACCGATTCAGGATTTGTTTCGACAAGAATTGAATCGATTAGGGAAAGAGCGTCCGGGATATCGTCCCGATGATCGAATTGGCACCTTCCGGTTGCTGCCAGAGCCATTTACGATCGAGAACAATCTCCTCACTCAAACTCTGAAAGTTCGTCGCAATGTCGTGATGGATCGCTACCAAGGTATGATTAACGAGATGTTTGATTGATGCGAGATCGTTCTCCAGCAAATCATTGACCTCTCTCAACCTTCTCTGAATACAGCTATGGACGACTCAAAATCTCATTTGTTATTGCAGCGAAACGTCAACGTCAAAGCGATCGTGACACCCCGTTGGAAGGAAGAAGCCCAACAACAGCTTCAGTCACAGCTCAATCAGATTGACAGCCAGTTGCAGCAGCTAGAAATGCAATTGCAGCAAGCCGTTTCTGAAATGCAGCGGCAAACCATTCAACCGCCCGGACCCGAAGCCGCCCAGCAGATCGAAGGGGTCAAGATTCAATTTAACCAACGCAAAAGCGAACTGTTAGAGCAAAAAAATCAGCTTCTTCAACAGCTTCAGCAAGTGCAAATGTTAGAACTCGATCAAGAGGTTAGCCAAGGACAGGTCAACAGCACCTTCCGCATTGAGCCAGGTGACAACTTGATCGAGAAAATGCAAGTCGAAATTCTTCTGCGAGATGGCATTGTCGAAGAAATCCGCGGCGACGTTTAGGATCGTGAATTAAATTAAGAGTGGTCGTTGCAAGGTGGGTTTGCCCTCACACCCAGCCCTGCTTTCAAATGGAAGAGGGGAGCAAGAGTCCGGTTTCCTTTCTCCCAGATCGGAAGAAGGGTTAGGCGAGAACTTCGCCCCACTTCGTGAGGAGGGCGAAGTTCTCGACATTGGTAAATAGCATTCCTTAGCAGCCTCGCATCTTTAAAAGGGCGAAAGCATTCGGTGCAAAATCTTCGCTAAACTCGGCGTTCGATCGCCCGAATGATTCGCTTGAACCGTTTGAAATTTAATTCGTTGAGATTCGGGTGTTAATCCGATAAGATTTGATGTGCAAGTTCTAGCAACAGAATTTCACTAACTACTAGACATCCACGCCGACCAACGGCAACCCCAAACTCCTCCTCGCTGACCTGAATATCACCGCAATGATTAACGAAATTTTCATGCCTGCTCTCAGTTCCACCATGACCGAAGGAAAAGTTGTTTCTTGGGTTAAATCTCCAGGCGACAAGGTAGAAAAAGGCGAAACTGTTGTGGTGGTTGAGTCCGACAAAGCAGACATGGATGTGGAGTCTTTTTATGAGGGCTACTTGGCGGTGATTGTCACCCAAGCAGGAGAGTCTGCTCCTGTCGGTTCGGCGATCGCACTGCTTGCAGAAACCGAGGCAGAAATTGAAGCTGCTAAACAGCGGGGCGCAGGAGCGGCTCAACCTGCGGCGGTGTCTGCTCCCGCTGCCGCAACGACTGCGGCTCGGCAAGAAGCCGTCACCATTCAGGCAGAAGCCGGATCTGCAACGAATGGCGAGGCTGCCACTCGGCAAAACGGACGGGTTGTCGTGTCTCCTCGCGCCCGCAAGCTGGCAAAAGATTTGAAAATCGACCTCGCTACGCTGCAAGGCAGCGGTCCTCATGGGCGAATTGTGGCAGAAGATGTCGAAGCTGCCGCTGGGAAATCTGCTCCTGTCATACCCGCGGTGACTACGATCGCTCCCGTTGCCACCCCCAAACCTGCCGCAAAACCCGCCCCACTTCCCGCGATTCCGGGACAGATTACGCCGATGACTACGCTGCAAAACGCGGTCGTCCGAAATATGCTCACTAGCTTAGAGGTTCCTACCTATCACGTCGCTTACACCATCACAACCGATGAGTTAGACAGCCTCTCTAAGCAACTCAAATCTAAGGGTGTGACGATGACTGCACTGTTGGCAAAAGCAGTTGCAGTTACGTTGAAAAAGCATCCGCTGCTCTATGCAAGCTATGTCGATCAGGGGACTCGCCACAATGCTGCAATCAACGTTGCGGTCGCGGTTGCTATGGATGATGGCGGGCTGATCACCCCAGTGTTGCAAAACGCTGATCAGGTTGACATCTATTCTCTATCGCGCAACTGGAAAGATTTGGTCGATCGGGCACGTTCTAAACAGCTACAGCCTGAAGAATATAACTCTGGAACTTTCACCATATCCAACTTGGGAATGTTTGGAGTTGAGATGTTTGACGCAATTCTCCCGCCGGGTCAAGGGTCGATTTTAGCGATCGCAGCCTCTCGCCCCCAGGTCGTTGCGACCAATGATGGAATGCTGGGCGTGCGTCGGCAAATGAAAGTTAACATCACCTGCGATCACCGAATCATCTATGGTGCTCATGCAGCAGCCTTCTTGAAAGACTTAGCGAAGTTAATTGAGACCAATTCACAGTCTTTGACGATGTAAGGTTGATCCCAAATTAACCAATGAACCCAACGCTGTAGAGACGTTTCGGTGAAACGTCTCGTCGATCGTGCCATCACCGATCGTCTGTCGTGTTCAAGAATCGAAATGGTATGACTACTTCGCAAAATGAATGCGATGGATAGATTGCGCGTTTACCCGATGTCGTAGAGACGTTTCACCGAAACGTCTCTACGGTTTGGTCGTGATACATAACGGATTGTGAATTAAACTGCTGCGACCTTTTTGCCTTTTAATAGCGGAAACCCAAGTTCCTCACGCTGCTTGAGATAGAGATGTGCGACTTGCCGCGCCATTGTCCGAATTCTGCCGATATAGCGCGTCCGTTCCGTCACCGAAATTACGCCCCTTGCGTCTAGCAGATTGAAGGTGTGGGAACATTTCAGCACATAATCTAGGGCAGGCAAAACCAGCGATCGCTCAATTAGCTGCCCCGCCTCCTGTTCATAAAGCCCAAACAAGTTGAACAGCAACTCAGGATTCGATGCCTCAAAGTTATAGGTCGATTGCTCAATCTCGCCTTGCAGGTGAACATCGCCGTAGGTTAAAAAATCATTCCACTGAATCTTGGCGATCGCGTCCACGCCTTGCAGATACATGGTCAGCCGCTCTAGACCGTAAGTGATCTCGATCGAGACTGGACGACAATCAATTCCGCCGCACTGCTGAAAATAGGTGAATTGCGTCACCTCCATTCCATCGAGCCAAACCTCCCAACCCACGCCCCACGCGCCCACGGCTGCGTCTTCCCAGTTGTCTTCTACAAATCGGACATCGTGATCCTCTGGTCGAATTCCTAACGCTCTCAAAGAATCTAAATAGATTTCTTGAATATTATCTGGCGACGGCTTAATTAACACTTGATATTGATAGTAATACTGGTAGCGATTGGGATTCTCCCCATAGCGTCCATCTCCCGGACGACGGCACGGCTCTACATAAGCCACCGACCACGGCTCAGGTCCGATCGCCCTCAAAAACGTGTGCGGACTTTTGGTTCCCGCTCCTTTCTCGGTGTCATAGGGTTGAGCAATTAGGCAGCCTCGATCGCCCCAAAACTGATGCAGTGTCGCAATCACCGTCTGAAAATTCACGGCAGTCTCCCTTGTTATCAATCTGTTTACTGCAACAACCCCCTTTTAGCGTCGCCCGTACCACGGGTTAACCTGAAGGACACCGCTTGGCTTAAAGACCACTTTAAAAGAGGCTAAAGTGTCTGAGGGGGGTGCACTTGGGTCAACGGGCTTAGTTAACTGAGCAAGTGGCGTAAATTGAAGGTTATCACCGGCAGGTTGGTTAATGGCTTCGTAGCTAACGATCGTGCCATCTGCCTTGACTCTTACCCTAAACAGCAAGTCTTTATTAAATGGAGGGCTGCCTTTCCAGTTTTGGTCAAGCTGGTTATAAAGCTTAGGCTGCAGCGCTTCTAGCTGTGACGGCTCAGTAATCTCTGTGGGAGCAGTCGAAGACCCACTCAAAGAGGCAGTCGGGCTAGGCACCGAAGCAGACGGGCTGGGAGACTCCGCTGTGGTTTCCCACGGGCTAACTTCTAGCTTGCCTTGGGATGTGAAAGCAACCTTGAACTGTCCGATCGGGTCTTGTGACGGGGCGCTCCCGGCGGCTGGGATGTACAGCAAATTCAGCAGGGGCGTTTGCTTCACGTTTTCGAGCGCTCCCTGACTTTCGGCTTTATAGCCCACGATCGCACCATCTTTCCCTACTCCGACCCGATAAATCAAATCTTGAGCCGGGTTGGATTGAGGCTTCCATTTTTCATTGATTTGGTCATATAGCCGTTGCCGGAGGCGATCGAGTTCCTGCGGATCGGTAATCACAGGGGTCGAATTCAGCGTGTTTTCAAGCTGGGCTAGATCGGGTTCAGCTAGCTGACTCGGACTCGGCGAAGCCGATGCCTGCGGACTGGCTGATGCTGAGGGACTCAGAGAAGGGCTTCCGGTCGCTTTTGGAGACGCTGCCGAAGTCGGACACTCTCCAGCCGTGAGACACGTAGGCTTGTTAACCTTCGGCGCAGGGATTATAAAAAAGGCGATCGCGGCCAATGCCAAACTTGACACCCCAATCGCTGCTGGAACTGCCTGTTTTGCTAACGGCTCACGCGCGAACGCATACCGTTTTGAAACAGGCGCTAAATTTAATGACCAGAAGGGCAGCGTTTGTGTATCGGCAACAAACTGGTCGATCGCTTCTACCAAGTCAAAAAGCTGTACGGTGCTTAAGTCAACTTTTTGAGCCGTCGTCGTTGTGTGATCGGCACTCGGCTCGACTGTAAGACGGTGATAAATCCGATCGAGCCGTTCTAACGTCACAAATGACGGCTTATCGCTATATGTATGGCGCGGCAGATGAATTCCGCTTAGAAATTCTTGGGCATATAAACTAACGGCAGTGACCAAGCTCTCAAAAAATTCGCGCCCCCCCGCTAGAGGCTTTTCTTGCCCTGGCAGATGACACTCTGCGTTGATCAGCATTGACATTACAGGGCGCATTTCAGACTGAGGAGCCGCGATCGCATCGGCTAACCCCTCCAAAACCAGGGTGCAATTTGGCAAACTGTATTGGCGTTGGATGGTCATCCTACTTCTCCGTCAAACAAACTGATCCACAAGCGCTGCATTCCTGACGTTCCAGTGCAAAACAGCAACTGAGCCAGCAGATCGAGCGCTAACTCATTCAGCTTTTCGTCAGAACTGTAGACCATTACCCCAGCCCGTCGGGCATTCATTCGGCTGCGAAAATGGGCACGAAACCGCTCTAAATATTCTGACAGTCGAAAGTGATGCTCGGTAGATAGCTGCTTTTCATTGAGTTGCTGATAAGCCAGGAGCAGTTGCCGCACCAGCACGGTTAAACGACGTGCCAGATAGCAGGTGATCACGACTAGAGCTTTTGCCTCAATGAGGGTCAAAGGGCGACGCTGACTATAGCGTCTAAACGGATTGGTGCTGCGTAAGCGCCAGAGAACCACCCGATTTTTGATAATTCCCCGCAGGTCTAGATCGCTGGCAGTAGACAAGATCGCTTCTGAACCGCCTAGATCGAGGGCTTCGATCGCCAACAGCAGCAAGTCAATCTGCAATCGTGCCCGTCGAGGGCAAACACCTTCGGAGACCGGGAGATCGGGCAAACCGTCTAAAATCAGGGGGATAGTTGGGGCAGGTGGGCTATTTAACTGCATTACGCTCACAGAAACACTTATTCCAATTGCGAGGTGTGGTCGGTTAACGGTGATTTGATAAATCGTGTAGGCGTGACCCTAAGACGCATTCATCGTCGGCTCTTTTGCCACTGTAGCAACAGAAATAATCTGTCATTAAAACGTTCCTACAATCTGTTTTTAGAGTGCCTCAGGAAACAGATCCTCTACCAGAACAGTTAGGGCATTATCCCCTCACCCGATTTGGCACTGCTAGCAACATTTCAGTCTATCCGACTTTCGGCAAATCAGCCCAGTCTTAAATCCTATGATCTCTTCAACCCCTATGCTGAAATCCTCTATTGTCTAAATCTATGCCGCATTGACTGAACCCAAGAAATGGGACAATAAATAGTTGAGGTTACTAGGGAAGGTAGAGACTTTGCCCTGCTTACAGCCGAGTTGATAGGAATATTAGAGAAATGCTCAAACGATTGGTTGCGCTAGTGTTGGTGGTATTTAGTCTGAGTTTGCAAGGCTGTGTATCGGGGGTGGGTGGCTTAAAAAGCTATGCAGATAGCACCGATGGCTATCGATTTCTCTACCCTAACGGTTGGACAGAGGTGAAGGTTGCCAACGGTCCTGATGTCGTTTTTCATGACATTATTAAGCCGACCGAAAATGTCAGCGTCGTCATCAATCCGACTCAGGGGCAAAAAAGCCTGAGCGATTTAGGAACCCCAAGCGAAGTGGGGTTTAGGTTGGGCAAAAGCGCGATCGCGCCTCCTGACTCTGGACGCACCGCAGAATTGGTCAACGCAGAAGAACGTGAAGTCGGCGATCAGACTTATTATTTATTGGAATATTTGGTCAAGCTGCCCGAAAACCAGGAGCGGCACAACATCGCTAGCGCGATCGTCTATCGAGGCAAGCTATATACCATAAACGCTTCTACTTCAGAAGAGCGGTGGGACAAAATGAAAGATCTGCTGACCACGGCAGTTAAATCTTTTGCAGTCGATGGATAATTCGAGTCTATGAGCCTTCCTCCCTTTGTGCTTGCCTCGGCTTCTCCGGCTCGAAAACGGCTGCTGCAGCAGGCAGGCATTGACCCGATCGCGCATCCCAGTGATTTTGACGAATCTCAAGTGCACCTCACCGATCCGGCTGAGTTAGTCAATGTGTTGGCGGAGCAAAAAGCCTTAGCGACGATGCGATCGCTCTGGGAAAACCGAGGCGATTTGCAGCTAGTCGGCTATGGTCGTCTCTTTTCTCGCGCACCGGGGCTAATTTTGGGCTGTGATTCGGTTTTGTCCCTGAACGGGGAAATTTACGGGAAACCTGCAAATGCGGCAGACGCGATCACGCGATGGCAGCAGATGCGCGGTCAGGTGGGCGAACTCTATACAGGTCACGCGCTGATCGTCCCCTATGCAGAACAAGGGATGCTCGCGCCCTCTGCAACCCTGGTGCGTGCCCAGGTGACGCGAGTCTTTTTTGCAGAGGTCAGCGATCGGGAGATTGAAGCTTACGTCGCGACAGGCGAACCGCTCGTCTGTGCAGGCTGCTTTGCGCTAGAGGGGCGAGGCAGTTTGTTTGTCGAAAAAATAGAAGGCTGTCACACCAATGTCATCGGGTTGAGTATGCCTCTCTTGAGACGAATGATGGCTGATGTAGGATACGACGTGATTGATTTTTGGCAACGATAATCGATCGTCAAGAGGCATCTCTAGAGAATGACAGGTGGGCGTTGCTAACGTTGAGTCTGACCCCATGAATTCGCCCTCACCCCAAGGAGCTACCGTGCACACAGAAGTCCTTGTAGATTCGTTTGAGTCGGCTTCAGCCCCCTAAACCCCCTTACGTCACTTGCTTTAAGTCGAGGAACCTGCCCAACGCAGTGACTCATCAAAAATGGGGGACTTTGAACCCGATCAATGGCTTGACCTCTAAACCCTCATTTTGTCTCAAAGCCCTCCAGAATGGGGGATTTAGGGGGCGAGAGACCTCAGCCATGACAGATCGATCAACTTACGTGTACGCCGTAGCCCCGCAGGAGAGGGAACAATATCTTCTAGCTTCTCCTCTCCCACAGGCTACCGTGTACACAGGAGAGGAGTTAGAGGTGAGGGGTCAGTTCATAGTTCTATTCAGCGACACCAACAGGGGAACTTTAAAGATTTCGTCATCTTGCCGGAATCCTCCTTACACTGGAGCAACCTGGAGTTCCTCTTGTCTGACTGACCGCAATGGATTGTTCACCCACGAATCTCAATAATTTTCGATCGGATGTTCTTGAGCAAACCTATTTAGGGCAGATTTGCGGGTCTAATCAGTTATTTTGCGATCGCTATGAGATCCGCAAACTTTTAGGAAGAGGCGGGTTTGGAGTCACTTTTTTGGCGCGCGATCGGGGGTTGCCCTCCAGTCCTCTCTGCGTGATCAAGCAACTGTGTCCTAAGGTACAAGACGCTGCTGCTCTGCAAAAAGCTCGTCAGCGATTTGAGCAAGAAGCAATAGCCCTGAGTCGGCTCGGAAGCCATTCTCAAATTCCTCAACTGCTGAACTATTTTGAGGCGAATGGCGACTTTTATTTAATCCAAGAATATGTTCGCGGCTCTACATTAGCTAAAGAAGTGCGGCGATCAGGCACCTTTTCTGAAGAGCAGGTCAAAGCGTTTTTGCAAGAATTATTACCTCTGCTTCGCTATGTCCACAAAAACAGAGTTATTCACCGTGATATTAAGCCGCCTAATCTGTTGCGCTGCAAAGATGACGGGCGACTGGTGCTGATCGATTTTGGAGCCGTCAAAGAGCGAAGTGAGATCGTCGATCATTCCAACATTCGCACCACAACGCAGTTTGTAGGCACGATTGGGTTTGCTCCTCCAGAGCAGCTTTCGTTACGTCCGGTCTATGCCAGTGATATTTATGCGGTGGGAGTTACCTGTCTCTATTTATTAACTGGCAAAGCCCCGATCGAGTTTGAGTATGACCTGAAGACAGGTGAGATCAAATGGCGTAACTTAGTGCGGGTCAGCGAACATTTCGGACGGGTGTTAGACAAGATGCTGCGAGTGTCTCCTTGCGATCGCTATCGGTCAGCCGAAGAGGTGCTGCGAACGCTGGCATTAGAGCCATATCTGGATCATTTGCTCCCTTGTATGAGCAACCATCCACTATCTGCGATCAAGCCAAATTCATCTGGGGAATCACGAGAAATCATCTCTCCCCTGGTTCGGACTGCGATCGCGATTCGAGACTGGCAAGCCCGTTTGCAAGAGAGACGCATCATTCGAGATACGTCTGAGCCACTGCTATCTGATGACAATTTTACGAGTTGAGATTGACATCGCTTAGATAAGAACACCAGTCACTCCAACTTCCTGCATAGAGTTTTCCGGTGTCGATGCCTGCGATCGCCAGTGACAACAAATTCACACACGCAGTTACGCCTGACCCACAATACACTAAAATCTCATCTGCCGATTGCAGAGATGACCAGCGATCGTGCTGCTCCGTTTTAGACCGAACAAAGCCATTGTTATCCGTCACGTCTTGCCAGGGATAATTCACGGCTCCCGGAATGTGCCCCGCGATCGGGTCAATCGGTTCTTTTTCTCCCCGATAGCGCTCTCCCTCACGAGAATCGACTAATGCAATATTGGGTGAATCTTTTCGGGCTTTCACTGCGTCGATGTCTACAACCCACTGCGCTCTCAAACGGGGAATAAACTGTCCTGCTTTGAGATTGGGCTTCACAGTCGTTACAGGATGTCCAACAGCTTGCCAGTGTTTGAACCCACCGTTGAGAACAGCGACCCGATCGTGTCCTAAATATCGCAACAGCCACCACAGCCGAGCCGCAAATGCAAAGCGAGAATCATCATAAACAATCACCTGAGTTAATTCGGTGATCCCCATTTCTGAAAGTTTTGCCGCTAAGTCTTTGACGTTAGGCAGAGGGTGTCGTCCTCCATGCTCACCTACCGGACTCGATAAATCCCGATTTAGATCCAAATAATAGGCTCCCGGAATATGTCCCGTCTCATACTGCTGGTGTCCCAACTCTGGCTTCATCAGTGAGAACCGACAGTCTACAATGATCACCTGCGGATCGTCTAAATGCTGCTGCAACCAATCTGCTGAAACGATCGGAGACGTGCCAACCATTAATCTACACTCAAATAACGCTGTCCAATTATTTTAGAGCGATGTTGTTTACACCAAAGTCAACGGCTGATGGCTCGTTCACTTTTTTCTCAGCCGACTATGGAGAAGCGTTCCACAGTCAGCACGGGGCGCGTCAAGAAGCCATCTGCAAATTTGTTGAGCCGACTAATCTGAGCAAGAAAGCAACCTGTCCCAATGTGAGACTGCTCGATATCTGTTACGGACTTGGTTACAACACAGCAGCAGCATTAGAGGCAATATGGCGGATTAATCCAGACTGTCGTATTGACGTGATTGGATTAGAGATTGATGAGACAGTGGCACAAGCGGCGATCGCTCACCATCTTCTCGACAGTTGGCATCCTAAAATTCAGCACGTTCTCGCAGAGTTAGCACAGACGTTCCACGTTCAAACGCCGCATTTCAAAGCTCAACTGTTATTAGGAGATGCTCGTCACACGCTCCAGCAGCTAAAGCAAGCGCCATTTGATGCCGTGTTTCTCGATCCCTTTTCTCCGCCTCATTGCCCTCAGCTCTGGACGGTTGAATTTTTGACGCTGGTTGCCCGTCACCTAAAACCAGATGGCAGACTCACCACCTATTCCTGTTCTGCCGCAGTTCGCACTGCTTTAATAGCGGCGGGGTTTAAGATTGGCTCGACCAATCCAGTAGGGCGACGATCGACGGGAACGGTGGCTTGCAAACACTCTGCTCAACCAATCGACTTACCCGCTCTTTCGCCTCGTCAACAAGAGCATTTGCTGACTCGTGCGGCAGTTCCTTATCGCGATCGCACGTTGAGCGATTCAGCAGAAACGATCCTTCAGCGTCGTCAAGAAGAGTGGAAAATCTCACCCCTAGAGCCGACCTCTCACTGGAAAAAGCGTTGGCTGACACTGGTTTAGCCGCGAGAGCATCCTCAAAACATTAAAGGATCTAGCGGAACATTGCTAGACCCTTTAAGAGCAGTAGATTGATTTGGTAATAACTGAATTCAATGAACAAAAGATAAGGTGGACTTGGTTTCGCAATAGCACTGCTTACTGATCAAGCTCTCAACCAATTCAGGTTGCACTTTTAGTTAGGTTTTTGATGTCTCAATGATTAAAATCTGAAGTGACATGAGACAACCTAAAACTAATGATTTCGAGATCGTGATGAATAGGATCAGGCTCTGCGATGGGATTAAAGCAGGAGACACATACTTTAATCGGGAGGTTTAGAGAAGCGCCTTGCTCTCTTTGTGTCTGTATTTAAATTAGCACTCAAATCAAAGCTAAAGCAGGATTGTTTCACAAAGTTTATATCAATTAATTAGACGAAATAATCATCTGCAAACGCCGATTTTAGCGGAGCAATACGCTCCAAGTTCCAGGTCCGACAATGCCATCGGGATCAAGCTGATATTTGCGTTGAGCCGCCTTCACTGCCGTCTCGGTGGCTTCGCCAAATACACCGTCGATCGAGTCGTCAAACAACTTCAGCGATCGCAGCCGTTCTTGTAACCCTCTTACGGCATCGCCCGTGATCCCTTTTCTGAGAATGGGAAACGCGGCAGAAGCCGGAGCCGCTTGAGGCGTTGGTTTTAGAGCAACTGGTTCTCTCGGTTTAGCAGCAGGCACAGGCTTGGCGATCGGAGTCGGAGCGATCGTGACCGGATCAGGCGGAAACAACCGCTCCCAGGTGGCAGGTCCGACAACGCTATCCTTGCCTAATCCAGCAGCGTCTTGAAAGCGCTCGACTGCTGCAACGGTCGTTTCCCCAAACAAGCCGTCCACCGCGCCATCATAGAATCCCAACAGCTTCAGGGTGGCTTGAAGCTCATTGACATCTGCACCACGACTGCCCGATCTCAGAATCGCTCGTCCTGTTCCCTCGCTAGCCGGAAGGGGACTAGAACGCTCAGAGGCAGGGGCTTGCGATATGGTTGAGGCATGGCTCTCAGCGCTAGCAGCGATTTGAGTAGACACACTACTCAAACCTATCAGACCCAATGTGCTCAAATAAACACACCAATGTGAGATCCTACTGATTTTCGGGGCTTTGATCAGGCATCTATTCATAGACTTGACCCTCAGCAAACATGTGAACTGTGGCTTTGAACAGAATCATATTAGAAGATAGCCTTGCTAAATGTGGAGAAAAATTTAAAAGAATGAGGTTAACGATGCTATATCTGAGGACGATCGTATCCAACCCTGATCGTCTTCTTGAGTTTATCTTAAGCTCGAAATATTGAGAAAAGTTGCAATGATCATTTGTATGATCTACATTCCGCAGTCGTTCAGAGTAAGCAACCCAACATCATGCAGCACGCGCTTCTCAATCGGTTTCAGGCAACTCTATTAGGGGCAGTTTTAGGAGAAGCGATCGGACTTCAGCATCAAAAAAATCCGTCTCTAAAATTGGGTTCTGTCTCCAAAGAGCCTGTACCCAAACTGCAATGGGCACCGTTGACTTATTTCTACGCTCAACAGTTAATTCAGCACAACCGATTCGAGATCGCTGACCTTTTTAAGGAGCAAATCCCTCAAACAACCGCAGAAGCCATGATTGCTCTCTTGCCCGTGGCTCTCTTTTCCCACGAGGATCGGTCAAAACTGTGGCAAAACTTGGAGCACCCAGCAATTTTGGGAAACTCTAAACTCGACCCGCTAGAATTGTTTGCAGTGGGATGCACGATCGCGGCTGCCCTTCAAGAAACGCTCGATCCGCTCACCCTGATTCCTGCAGTGAGCACCCATCTCAAATCCTTGAGTGGAGACGAGGAAACAGCTATTCAGCAACTTCAGAGAGTTCAGAGACTTCTCAACGAGCAAGCAGGATTGGAAACGGCAGTCACCCTTCTAACGAGCCAAACAATCAATCCAGAAATTGGGCTGGCACTTTATTGTTTCTTAAGCACTCCTCATGATCTGCGGTTAGCTTTGATGAGAAGTGCCCAAACAGGCGCTCGATCGGCGGTCATTTGTGCAATCACGGGGGCGTTATCGGGAGCGTTTAACAGCATGAGTGGCATTCCGATCGAGTGGCAGTTAGCACTCGACTCCTGGGTGACTCCTTCGCAAGAAGTGATCACTCAATTTGAACTCTTAGAATTAGCAAATCGATTACTGGCAAGTTGGTCTGGTGTTTATGACCCGCTGACCTTTTCAAAAGAATTTGGGCAGCTTCTTCCCGCGATCGCGGCTCCTCAAGTCATCCGAAAAGCCATGTAACGCCAAAAAACAGATTTCTTGACTGACTATTCCAAGCTGAGCCTGTAGATACACTATGAACTTTAAAGAAACAATACGCGATGTGCAACTTTCTTGAAACACCCGCTAAGACTGCCCTCACCCTAGCCCTCTCCCAGCAGGAGAGGGAATAGAAACGTCCGAAAGTCCTTCTCCTTGGGGAGAAGGGTTGGGATGAGGGCAAATTAGTTGCACATCGCGTAACAATGTAATCGTATAAGAAACTTGCTTTATACCTGATCGATCACTCGCTTCATCTCATCCGCTTCGATTTGGCTATTCCGAATCACCTCACCTGTCAGCATCTATGCGATCTCCTCAGTCTTTGGCGCGACACATTCAACAGATATGCCTTAGAACTGGCAAGTCTTTGCAACAGAAGGCTGCAAATTTAGGGTTGCCGCACTTGATTTCGTCGTCAATGCCAGCATCAGCAAATCTGTCTCAGCACAGCAAGCGACTGAAGCAACGGGGGAGCGTTCGGGAGGGGGCACACCCAACGATCGTCGTTGCTATCACCGTTATTTCTATTACTAGTGCGTTTGGGCAGCGGTTTTATGACCAGCCCCAGTTAACCGTCGGCAAAATTTCGCCTCAGACCATTCAGGCACCTGCTGATGCCAATGTCATCGACACAAAAGCGACCGAAGAGAAACGTAAAGCAGCCCGCACGATCGCGATCACCGTTTTAAGGGCAGATTCGCGAGTCAATGACCAGATTCGTCAAGATTTGCAAGCTGCATTTGACAGAGGCAGCGCTCTCCGACAACTCGCAGGAGCCTATCCATTTGTAGACACTAAGACACTTTCGGCGCAAACTCAGCACTATCTGCGAAAGGTTGAAGACGGAGAGTGGCGAGAAGTCTTGACCGTCTTACAGGAAAAAGCACCCCTCAAACAGGTTCCTGGCAAACCTGCTGTCCCAAATTTTCCTAAACCTCCAATCGCTAACCCTGCTCAAGGTCAAGCGATCGCTGAGCTGCAAACCTATCGTCGATCGGGCACTCCTCAGACCCTGACCGGGTTGCTCAACAAAGTCACCGAGACGCGCCGACTCTATAAGGCTGCGATCGCAGCGCTGCAAGATCCAGCCGTGGCTCAGGGCAATACTTACGATGCTTCTCTTCTAGATCTGTCTGATTTTGATTGGGAGCAGGTGCAGCAGCAAACCATTCAGGTCAATGAGCGCATTCTCGCCCAGGGAATTTCTCCTGGCTTGCCTCAAAGTCTTCTAGAAAATGCGACTAATCTCCAAGTTCAGGCTGGCATCCCACCAGAGTCTAGAGCGATCGCTGCCAAATTGCTGCTGACGACACTGCAACCTAACCTGATTAAAGATGAAGAGCAAAGCAAACTCAAGGCAGAACAAGCGGCTCAAGAGGTCAAGCCAGAGATTGTCTCAGTTCGGCAGGGTGAAGTGATCGTCAGCGCAGGGCAACCGATCACTGAACGAGAATTTGTGCTGCTCGACTCGTTTAACCTCAGCCTTAGAGGGACGAATTGGCTAGGATTCATCACATTTGGGGTGGTGGTCAGTGGGGCAGTGGGATTGTTCTGGTTTGTCGATCGGCGATTTCATGCCAAAGGGTTGCGAAATAGGGATTACGTTCTCGTGTGGCTGCTGACGCTCAGCACTCCTCTGCTAGTGGCGTTAGGGGTTCCCTCTACAAACTTGCCTGCGATCGGGTTGCTGATGGGCACGTTCTATGGGTCTGCAATGGCGTTAACTTTCACGGGGCTAGCAAGCGGACTGCTGCCGATGGGCATGACGATCGCAGTCAGTCAGTGGTTGCCTAGTGTGGCGGGTGGTTTGCTAGCTGCCTTTTTTGGAGGCAGGCTCCGATCGCGGGAAGAACTTGCCCTCTTAGGCGTTGCAGTGGGCTTGACTCAAGGTGCCTTATTTTTGATTCTCGGGGTGGCATCGGGGATGGTTTGGTATGGGCTGCTAGGAGCCACCGTGATTTATGCGCTGGTGGGCTTGGCATGGAGTGTCGTGGCGATCGGGCTGAGTCCCTATCTTGAAAATCTATTTGATTTAGTCACTACCATTCGTCTAGTCGAACTTGCAAATCCTAATCGCCCCTTGCTCAAACGGCTCGCAGCGGAGACTCCGGGCACTTTTCAGCACACGCTGTTTGTCGCAACCCTTGCCGAAGCCGCCGCACGAGAATTAGGCTGCAATGTAGAACTTGTGCGAACCGGAACGCTCTACCACGACATTGGTAAAATGCATGATCCCCAGGGTTTTATCGAAAACCAGATGGGCGCACCCAACAAACACGACTTAATCAACGACCCCTGGAAGAGTGCGGCAATTATTAGAAAGCACGTTACTGAGGGCATTGTGATGGCGCGTAAAGCTCGATTGCCGAAAGTCGTTCAAGCGTTCATTCCAGAACATCAGGGTTCGATGCTGATCGCTTACTTTCATCATCAAGCGCAGCAGATAGCACAGCAAGACCCGACTCAATCAGTCAACGATGATGATTTTCGCTATGCCGGACCTGCTCCTCAATCGCGGGAGACGGGGATCGTGATGGTTGCAGACTCGTGTGAAGCAGCATTACGATCGCTCAAAGATGCCACGCCTGAAGAAGCGCTGAATATGATTAACAAAATTTTGCGCGCCCGTTGGCAAGATGGGCAACTCGCTGAATCGGGTTTGACGCGAGAAGAGATGACGACGATCGGGCAAATCTTCGTCCAAGTCTGGCAACAATCTAATCACCAGCGCATTGCTTATCCTAAATTGACTGCCAAATAGGTTTGGATCATCCTTTCACACCGCTACCTGTCTCAGACGGCACGATGTAGTGCTGCATCGCTAAGAAGAAGAGGAGGATAGGCGCGATCGAGATCACCGATCCCGCTGCTATCAATCGCCAATCTAGCGTGAAGGTTCCTGCCAGGTTTGCAACTCCGAGCGGTAGCGTGTATAGCTCTGGACGATCGACCACAATCAAAGTCCAAAGAAAATCGCTCCAAGACCCGATAAACACAAAAATTGATAGTGTCACCAACGCAGGGCGGATTGACGGCAACATCACATGCCACCACACGCCCAGATCAGAACAGCCGTCCATTCGAGAGGCTTCTTCTAACTCTTTAGGAACACCCTGAAACGCCTGTCGCAGTAAAAAGATGCCAAACGCAGATGCGATCGCTGGAAAGATGATTCCTAAGTAAGTATTTCTTAATCCCAACTGCACCGCTAGAACATATAACGGAATCATCACAATCTGAAATGGAATCAAAATTGTGGCGACGATCGCACTAAAGATCACTTCTCGACCTCTAAAGTTCAGCCTCGCTAATGGGTAAGCAGCTAACGAACAAAACAACAGATTCAACGCTACCGTCAACACAGATACGATCGTGCTGTTGAACAAATAGCGTCCAAAGGGATTAGTCTGCCAAACCGTGACAAAATTATTGATCGTGGGCTGACTGGGCAATAATTGCGGTGGAAACTGAAAAATATCTTCTGATGGAGACTTGAATGACGTGCTGACTAGCCAGACGAGCGGAATCAGCATCAGAACCGCGATCGTGCTTAACACACCATAGTTGAGAACCGATCGCCAAACGTGAGAGCGTTGTTTCATGATGTAACTCTCTATTTAGTGGCGACGACAGCTAGGTTCCAGGCAAATCGCTTCATGAACGGTAGTTTTTTCAACCATTTATCTAGCTTTTCTAGACGCAAATAGGATTTTTCGAGCCGCGCTTGTTCGAGAATAATTTTCTTCCAATAGCGTTCTTTGTTGGGATTGACTTTTTCGATTAGATAAAACTGCAAAAAGATCCACAGTGTCGCGATCCAGAAAGTATCGTACCGGGTTTGAGAGTAGAGCGATCGAATGTAGTTCACCAGATTAATATCGAGCGGAGTCTCATCCTCGGTTCTAACTTCGGTTGCCATTCGACGGTAGACATTAATCACCGGATTGTGCTTCAACGGGTCCCAGAAACAGGCTTTCCCACCCGGTTTTAACACTCGGTGAATTTCTTTGAGCGTTAACTCAGGATTCGGAATGTGATGCAGCAGATTAGAGGCATAGATAATATCAAACGTGTTATCAGGGAAGTCAATATCCATTGCGTTGACCGTTCGCCCTTCAATCTGCACACCATTCATTTCGGCTAATTTTAGCGCTACCTCAACCATTCCGGGCGAATAGTCTGTTGCCACACATCGCGCCCCCAACAGGGCAAAATAAACGCTGTTTTCTCCAGCACCACAGCCGAGATCGAGCAAATATTTATCCTTTACGTCGCCCAATTGCTGGAGAATAAAGCGGTTTTCGGGTGCCGTGCAGGCTTCAAAATAGTCGGCAACACGAATGCCATCTACGTCGATCGTGCGCGCCCAGCGATCGTGGAAGTCTTGTTCTTTCCGTAAAATGTCTTCTTGCATAGCGCCTCAAAAATAAGGGGTGAACAAGATGCCACCCCACAAACTACCACTAATTTTGACGGGATGCAGTCTTACCGAGTTTCAACGGCTTCTTCTGCGACTTGCTCACTCGAAGACGATTGCAGTGCCGCATAGAGGCGATTTAACGCATTCACATAAGCCTGAGCCGATGCCACGATGATGTCGGTGTTGCCCGCGTGACCTGAGAAAATTCGGTTACCATACTTCAACCGAATCGTCACTTCCCCGATCGCATCAATTCCCGCTGTCACTGACTGGACTGAGAATTCAATCAGTTGGTTTGGCACATTCACGACTCGGTTAATCGCTTTGTAAACGGCATCGACTGGTCCTGTCCCGGTCGCAGCATCGGTGAGGTCTTCGCCCTGCGGATTTCTCAATCTCACGGTTGCGGTTGGATACGCCCGATCGCCACACGACACCTGCACCATTTCTAACCGGAACAGTTCGGGAACTTGTTGCACCTCGTCATTGGCGATCGATTCTAGATCCCAATCGGTGACTTCTTTTTTCTTGTCAGCTAAATCTTTGAAGCGAACAAACGCCTTGTTTAGCTCGTTGTCGCCCAAATCAAAGCCCAACTCTTTCAGACGAGTGCGAAACGCATTGCGTCCCGAATGTTTGCCCAAAATGATCTGGTTGCTCGTCAGTCCGATCGACTGAGCATCCATAATCTCGTAGGTTTGCTTGTTTTTCAGCATTCCGTCTTGGTGAATGCCCGACTCGTGAGCAAAAGCGTTTGCCCCCACGATCGCCTTGTTAGGCTGCACCAACATTCCCGTCAAATTGGACACCAGACGAGAGGTTTTATAAATCTCTTGAGTATTGATTTGAGTGAGCGGCGTTTCTGACTCAGCAGGGCGACCCAAGAAGGGATTGAAATATTGCCGTCTGACGTGCAGTGCCATCACCAACTCTTCAAGAGCAGCGTTTCCGGCTCGTTCGCCGATGCCGTTGATCGTGCATTCTAGCTGCCGTGCCCCATTCTTCACCGCTTCGAGAAAACAGGCAACTGCCAACCCCAAATCGTTGTGACCGTGAACCGAAATAATCGCCTGATCGACATTCGGCACGTTTTCTCTGATGCCACGAATCATATCGCCAAACTCGCTCGGTGTCATATAGCCCACCGTATCGGGAATGTTAATCGTCGTTGCCCCCGCAACGATCGCCCGTTCTAAGACCTGGTATAAAAATCCTGGGTCAGAGCGTGCCGCATCCATCGGTGAGAATTCGACATCGGTTACAAATGATTTTGCGTAGGCGACCATTTCTTCAGCGATCGCTAACACCTCTGATCGAGTCTTCTTTAACTGATATTCGAGGTGAATATCCGAGGTCGAGATGAACGTGTGGATTCGGGCATGGGCAGCAGGTTTGAGGGCATCAGCCGCAGCCTTGATATCAGCCGAAATCGCCCGTGCCAAACTGCAAATGATCGGTCCGTCTTCGGTGCCAACGGTTTTGGCAATCCGCTCAACCGCCTCAAAGTCTCCGGGACTGGCATAGGCAAAACCCGCCTCAATCACATCTACGCCAAGTCGTGCCAGTTGCCGAGCGATCGCTAGCTTTTCATCGACATTAAGGGTGGCTCCGGGGCACTGCTCCCCATCGCGCAAAGTCGTATCGAAAATAATGATCCGGTCTGGTGATGGAACGTTCATGGCTCAATATGGTTGAGTAGTGGGGAATAGATAGAGACCCTATAGTTATTTGAGGTAGGCGTTTTGCCCACTCACCTCAGAGAACAGACAAAATGTCCTCTTTCACGAAATACTCGATAGTCAGGTCGCAATCTTAAGATTAATTCTAGTATGCAAATCTACTTTGAGACAGTAGACGGATGGCGAATCGGGGAAGGCTGCTTTCAGTAATCGGCTTTTTCAATATGAGGACGAATGTCATTGAGATCAATGTAACGATCGGTGACATTTCGCAATTCTCTCGCGATCATGCCTTCAGTCGATACAACCGTGATGTGGGTGCTTTTTGAACGCAGAAGCTCGATCGCCCGTTCAAAATCGCCATCACCGCTGAAGAGAATCACCCGATCGTACTGATCGACGGTATTAAACATATCAACCACAATCTCTATATCGAGATTTGCTTTTTGCGAATAGCGACCCGATGTGTCGTCATAATATTCTTTAAGAATTTTCGTTCTGACGGTGTAACCAAGGCTGATCAGCGCATCTCGAAACCCTCTTTGATCCTGAGGATCTTTCAACCCGGTATACCAAAACGCGTTGACTAGCTCAATGTCTCGTTCAGTAACAAAATATTCCAGCACTCGTTTAGGATCAAAGAACCACCCATTCTTCTGTTGGGCATAGAACATATTGTTCCCGTCTACAAAGATGGAGAGACGGTTCATGGCGTAATGCATAAAAATTTAAGACCTATAATTTGTAGAATCAAAAATGGAATGACTAATTTTAGCAACTCAAAATCTGTTGGTTGTTAGGAATAGCGCCTTAAGTATTAATCCTCTGGGCGGTTTGAGTCGTTCCGTGGTTAAACCTTGACTTAAAGGTTTTCCTGTCAAGGCTCAATCAGACAACTGATCCCTCTGATAACGAGTTGGGTCTAAAACTGTCTAAAGATAGACGTTTCTAGAAATAAAAAGTTCTAATCCTGCGTAGAAAGTGACTAAATTTACCTATTTTTTTGGTCTCTCTCTTGTTACATAAAACCATCGTTCATAGCCTCTCTTAGTGTTGATCTTTATAAAGTGAACGCTGAGCTACAAATGAGATTCCTCACCTATAAGACAGATTTCAAGGTCATTTAATTATCACAAATATTTCCAAAAGAGTGGAAGGTTTAGAGAAAAGCTGGTCTTTAAAGAGTGCCGACTTGAATAGAGAAACCAGATCGACCACAGTCGCTTTTTAAGGTAAGTCGCACTATTGTAGAAATGGAGGACAATTATTCGAGAAGATCCTCCGCAACAGGTGCAGATTAACCCCGCAAATAGCTCCTATTGCTAGACAGGATATGCCCGAAAAGCCGTCAGCCTCTCTCACAGAACCCTTGCCCCAGGGTCAACCCACCCCCGCCAATGACACCACCCGACCTGAACGATCGAGTCCCCGGTTTAGGTTTGATCGCTTAGGGCACGTTTTGATGGTGATGTGGGCGATCGGAGCAGCCGTGCTGACTACCTCAAATCCTCCAGTGGTGCAGATCCTTGAGCGGCAGGCTCAGAGTCTACTGTTTAAAGTCAGAGGCACCGTTCCGCCTCCCAACAATATTGTGATCTTAGCGATCGATGAAGATTCGATCGCGCAGCTTTCTAGTCTACCGCTGCGACGCGCTGTATACGCAGAGGTAATTGATAAGTTGATGCGATCGGGGGCAAGAGCAGTCGTCTCGGATGTCTTGTGGGACTTACCCAGCAGCTATGGCTATAGCGACACTGAGGCAGGAATCATCTCAGCCGATGACCAAGAACTACAAGCCGTTCTTCAACGCTATGAGGGGCAAGTGGCTCTAGCGGCTAAGTTTGTGCAGGGCGATAGCCGTCAGGGAGAGCAGTCTAATCTCAGCTTGCCTTACGCGCCGTTTCAGAGTGATCGCACTCCGATCGGGTTCACCAACTTCTTAACAGAACCCAACGATCGCATCCATCTTTTGAGCAGTCGATTTCTAGAAAAGCTTCCTCCACAAGAGGCGGAGCTGATCAAATCTGCCAAGGTGCCCTCATTGGCTGAAGCTGCCCTGCAAGCCACAAAGATCAAATATTCGCCGCCTCAAGGAGACAATATTTTCTACTACGGAGGGGCTGGCACTTTTAAGACCGTTCCGTTTTGGAACGTCACTTCGTCTGAGAATTGGAACAGTGAGTATCTTCAAAAAGGCAAGTATTTCAAAGACAAAATCGTTTTGATCGGCATCATCACTCGCTCGAATCCCGATTTTCATCCAACCCCGATGGGTGAAATGTCTGGGGTCGAACTTCACGCTAACGCGATCGCGACCCTGTTGCAAGATCGCTCTATTCGCGAGGCGTTTAGCGACCCTATGATGGCAGGCGGACTGGTGCTGCTGGTGGTTTTCACGGCTGGGTTATTGCAAAGCCGAGCAAGACGACCTCTGTTTCGATTGTTTTGGGCAGTCGTGATTGGGCTAGCTTGGGGCAGCAGTTGCTATGTTGCCTTTGGGAGTGGATTGGTGATTTTGCCAATGGCAGTGCCGATCGGCACAATTGGGTTAGTCGGCATCTCGTATTGGATCACAGGCTCCGCAGCCGGACACTGGATTAACCAGCGCAACAAGCGCATCAGCGAAGAAGTCAAGCGCTCTACTAGAACGATCGAGATGGTGAGCCAGCGCAGCGATCGAGAAGATCTGCTGCGAGAACGAGAACTCGAACTCGCTAATAAAACTCTAGGCGGTCGCTACAAAATCACGCAGATTTTGGGTCATGGAGGCTTTGGTGAAACCTATATCGCGCAGGATATCAAGCGCCCTCAAAGCCCACAGTGTGTGGTGAAACAACTTAGCCCTGCTACTCATAACCCCAGTCATTTGAGATTGGCGAGCCGACTGTTCGATCGTGAAGCAGAAACCTTGGAGCGGTTGGGCAAACACGACCAAATTCCTCGCTTGCTGGCTTATTTTGAGGAAGATGGAGAATTTTATTTAGTGCAGGAGTATATTCCTGGACATTCCTTGAATGAAGAACTCTCACTAGGTAGACAGTTGCCTGAGGCGAGAGTCATTGATATTTTGCAAGAACTGCTTCAGATCCTCAGCTTTGTCCACAGTGAGAAGGTCATTCATCGAGACATCAAACCCAGCAATATTATTCGTCGCCAAACCGATCGCCGATTAGTCTTGATTGACTTTGGAGCCGTCAAAGATCAATACAGCAAGCTCGCCGCTGAGGAAACCAGCAATAACCTGACGATCGGCATTGGCACCCAAGGCTATATGGCTCCTGAGCAAGCAGCAGGCAAGCCCCAGCACAACAGCGACATCTATGCAGTGGGCATGATCGGCATCCAAGCGCTAGCGGGCTTGCCTCCCAGTCAGCTAAAACCTGACCCTCAGACGGGAGAAATTCGTTGGCAAGAAAAAGCCTTGGTGAGCAGCGGACTTGCAACCGTGTTGTCTAAAATGGTCTGCCACGACTTTACAAAGCGCTATCAGTCGGCGATCGAGACCCTGCAAGCGTTAGAAAAGCTTTCTAACTTTGCAACGCTGCAGCTAAATCAGGAGTTCATCATTTCTGCGGCGCTTGAGGAAGAAATGACGGCTGAAACCCGAATTTGGACTGAAGGCTCCGGTGCTGAAGAACTGCCACCCACTGAGCCTCCGTCCACCTGATATAGTCTTCTAGAGCAACGTTTATTTACCGATGCAAAACCGACTGAAGATGCGATCGGACACCCATTCTGATTAGATTAGAATGGGGAAAGCTAAAAACGTGCTCACTATGATGATTCGTTTAATCTGAATGCCAACTCTGTTAACAGTTGGACCATACCGATTCTTCTGCTATGCAGGAGACCGAGACGAGCCACCTCATGTACACATTGAGCGTGATAAGGACGAAGCCAAGTTTTGGATTGATCCGATCCGCATTCAAAGCAGTAAAGGCTTTAGCCGCACAGAAATCAACCGTATTCAAAAACTTGTTGAAGAACACCAAGAGCAGTTGCTAAGAGGATGTCTTAAAAGGTAAGTGAGAGAGCTGAAACCCGTATCCTTTCGTCGGGGCACAACATCTGAAATGCTGATTCCACCGTAGGTGAACCGGAGTTCAGTAGACTTCTCAGACATCCTCTAACAGGTTGGAATGACTTCTTTAACGATTGAACTGTCTCAAATGCCCACGATTCAGCAAGTGATAGTCACTGATGACACACTTTCTGCAGATTTATCTGATGGGCGTACCATATCTGTTCCATTAGCATGGTATCCACGTCTTTTGCATGGCTCAATCGAGGAGCGTAATGACTGGCGATTCATCGGTGACGGCAGCGGCATTCATTGGAATCAGCTTGATGAAGACGTTAGCTTCAAAAATTTGATTCTTGGGCAACGATCGGGAGAGAGCCAAAAATCGTTTCAGCAGTGGTTAACTAAGCGAGTGGTGGCAATCTAACCAAAGAATCATGGATTTTAACCCTGTACGTCAAACGCTTCAGGATGCAATTGAGCATCTTTATCTCACATTTCAGCACTACAGATTAAAGACCACGATCTATGCCTGTCCCTATTGCGTTTCAGACGGCGATCACGCCAAACTCCACACCAAACCACTCAGGAAGTTGACGGATAATGATCTGGAGAAATACGCCTTCAAAGCCCTCACAACTTGGGGCGATGCAGATGATTTTCGGCACTTTTTACCTCGTCTTTTTGAATTAGAAGTGTTGCATCCTCAAAGGATTGTCGGACTCAGTGATCCAGAAATCTTGTTTGGGAAACTTGCTTATGCCGATTGGCACACCTGGGACATAGCAGAACAACGAGGTATTCATGCCTACTTTGAGGCTCTCTGGTCATATGTGGTGCTGACTCATGAACCAACACCCTGGACTTATAGTGACGATTATCTTTGTGGGATTGGTCGCGCTGTTCAGACTGTCACTCCGTTTTTACTTCAGTGGCAAAGTTTTTTAACCAGAACAGCAATGGAAAATTTGCAGAGATTTTTAGAACAGAATGAAAACGATATTATGCAAAGAGGGGCGTTAAAGAATAGTTTCTGGGATAAGAACTCACAGCAGATGCAGGAAGTTGTTGTATGGGTGCTTAACCCGCGTACAGTTGCCACGTTTGAAGCCGCTTTTGAGGCTCATATAGATACCTCGATCGCGGATACTCTTGCCAATATCATTGATAAATTTCATACGTTAAAGCGTTACGCATAACGACGAGACCTTCTCCAGAATGGCTATCGAGGACGACGATGAATCGAGTTCTATTCATGATCAAGATTCGCATCGCCTGCTCCAGTTTTCCCAGTTCGACGATCGCCAATTTCTCACCCATTAGGCGTTTGAGTAAATTCTATTTACCAATGCAAAAGCGGCTAAAGATGCGATCAAGCACTGATTCTGTCACATCTTCGCCCAGAATTTCGCCGAGGGCTTGAATGGCGCTGCGAAGGTCGATCGTCCAAAAGTCAAGCGGGAGTTGATGGGCGATCGTCTCCTGCACTTGTTGAAGCGAGGCTTTAGCGCGAGTCAGAGCGGCGGCTTGGCGTTGGTTGATAGCGAGATCCAAATTTGCGGCTTGCAGTTCTCCAGCGTGGGCAGCTTTGAGAATGGCGTGTTCTAACTCCGCAATGCCTTGGTTGAGAGGGGCGGCTGTTTTGACGATGCGAGTGATTTCAACCGGACAGTTTAGCGGGGCGATCGCGGTCTCGACTAAATCGATCTTATTCGCCAGCAAAATAATCGGACGATGCTGCACCTGCTGATAAATTTCTTGGTCAGCATCCGTCCAACCGACTTGAGCATCGATCGTTAACAGAATCAGATCTGCTGATTGCGCCGCAGATCGCGATCGCTCGACACCAATCTTCTCCACTCGATCATCAGTTTCTCGAATTCCTGCTGTGTCAAGCACCTGCACCGGGATTCCACCGACAACGAGTTGAGATTCCACCACGTCACGAGTTGTGCCCGGAAGATCGGTCACAATCGCCCGATCGCTGCGACTCCAGGCATTGAGGAGACTCGATTTGCCCACATTAGGACGACCCACGATCGCGACTTTTAAGCCTGATCGCAACAGTTCTCCCCGATCGGCAGTGGCTAAAATTCGCGTCGCTTCTGCCAGCAGAGTCTCCAGTTGGGCTTGAATCTCAGTCTCATTGAGCGGCGGCAAATCTTCTTCAAAGTCAATGCGGACTTCGACTTCTGCCAACAGATCCAAACAGGTCGTTCGCAATTGTCGAATCGGCTGGGCGAGTTTGCCCTGCAAGCCAGCGAGAGCCGTTTGAGCCGCTTGAGGCGACTGTGCCCCAACTAAATCAGCAATGCTTTCAGCTTGAGTCAGATCGAGCCGTCCATTGAGAAATGCCCTCAGCGTAAACTCTCCGGGCTGTGCGAGTCGTGCGCCTTGCTCTAGACAAAGCTGCAATACCTGCTGGACTGCCATAATGCCTCCATGGCAGTGAAACTCGACTACATCTTCGCGAGTGTAAGAACGAGGAGCCAGCATTACTAACAGCAAGGCTTCATCAATGACCTGCTGAGACTGCGGAACGCGCACATAGCCATAGAGAATTCGATGGCTTTCCCAGACTTGATCGCCAGGGGCGTAGAAGAGCGATCGCGCGATCGTCACCGCATCCTCGCCTGATAGCCGAACAATGCCAACGCTGCCCTGTTTGGGAATAATGGCAGTCGCGATCGCGGCAATGGTTTCTCCGATTCCAGCCATTTTTTACCGCTCTACCCAATTGGGGTTCGTTAAACTGGTGAGAATATGATCTTCCCACTTGCCGTTAATTAAAATATAGTCTCCTGCATAGCCTTCAATCACAAATCCTAGCCGTTTTAAGACATTAGCACTGCGGCGATTATGAGGCATATAGTTAGCACAAATTCGGTGCATGTTTAAGTCATCAAACACATAGTGAATCGACGCTTGAACGGCTTCTGTCATATAGCCACATCCCTGTTCAGATTCGGCGAGGCTATAGCCGAGACAGCACGAATGAGATACGCCCTGAATCATTTGAGTAAAGTTAGTGCCACCAATAATCTTGTCAGGCTTATCTTTTCTGAAAATAAACAAACGCAGAGAGCGATCGTAGCTAAACTCAATCAAACTTTTGTCTATTTGATGAGACCAAAATTCCCGGCTATAAAAGTTTTTTGGCTTGACTGGCTCAAACGGTTCTAAAAACGATTTATTCTCTTTATAGTAGTGAATGACCGCAGGAATATCGCGTTGTGACAAGAGCCGCACAATCAGCCTTGATGTAACAAATACAGGCGCTTCGATCATGACTGAATCGATGATTAAATAGACGTTTTACGGGGACTAAATAGACATTTTAACGGGTGGGCGAGCTTGAATCTGACTGAGCAGCTGCTCAAAAGGCATCCAGTTATCGTCTTGAGTGATGGGTTGCCAGATGGCTTCGATCGTAGGTCTAATCAGGTTCACACTGGGATTGTGCTGATAGAGCCGATTCGCAATATCTAGCATCTCATTCTCTGGCAGCTGATTTAAAGCTTGATGATAGGCTGTTTGCCAAGCTTGAAAACAGTGTTGGAGCGATTGATCAGGAATGTCTAATTCGCTAAAAATGTGATTTTCTGACTCTCGCCACGTTCTAGAAAACTGCGTGGTTAACTCCCAGAAGAAGCTTTGATATCCAACTTGTGACTTCTTTAAGAATTCGATAGTCCGCTCAACTAACTCTTTTGAAAGAGAGTCTCCCAGGTGTTTAAAACCGAGTCGATCAAGCATTCTTTGGTGGTAGGCTTGCTCATAATAGATGTCGAACTTTGACAAACTAGCCTCCATGTCCGCAAGATCAATCACTCGCTTTAGAGGAGCTTGCAGCATCTCTAAATTTAATCGGCAAATCGAAGGCTGATTGCCATAACAATAGCGCCCCGAATAATCAAAATAAGCCGCCGTAAATTGAGGATCATAAGTCTCGATAAACGCAAACGGACCGTAATCAAAACTCTCACCCGTAACCGACATATTATCGGTGTTAAGAACCGCATGACAAAAGCCAGATGACATCCATTGAGCAGTTAAATCTGCGACTCGCTGCACCAATTCCGCATAAAATCTGGCGTAACGATCCAAGGCTCCAGCCAGGTGAGGATAGTAAACCTCAATCACATGATCCAACAAAATTGCGATCAGGTCTTTACGGTTAAGCGTTCCCAATCTCTCAAAGGTGCCAAATCGAATATGCGATCGACTAAAGCGAACCATCACCGACGATCGAGTGGGTGACGGCTCATCGCCCCGCCAGAGCGGTTCCCCTGTCTCAACTAAACTCAGACACCGAGAAGTCTTAACGCCGAGACGGTGCAGCATCTCAGATGCCAACACTTCTCGCACGCCCCCTTTAAGCGTCAACCGTCCGTCGCCTCCTCTCGAATAGGGCGTTGTTCCCGATCCTTTAGTGCCAAAGTCATAGAGTTCGCCATCCACGCCTCTGACTTGCCCGTAGAGAAAGCCCCTGCCATCTCCCAAAGCGGGATTGTATTCTCCAAACTGATAGCCGTGATAACGCAGCGCTAGAAACGGTTGCCGCCCCTGAAACGTGCCAAATGCTTCAACAAAATCGGCATCCGTAACTGATTGAGGAGCCAGCCCCAGCTGGGTCAACACCTCGTCGTTGCGAAACCGCAAAATCTGTTGCGGAAACTCAGCCGCCGCGACAATATCAAAAAAGTCATCCCCCAACACTTCTAGAGCCGATTCGTAGTTGAGATTAAGCAAAGGATTCACAGATTCGGTAGGAGGCATCAAACATCAGATCACGACTTCTCTCTAATCCTACCGATTCATGCGAGATGAAAAGATGACGTTTGGGCAAACTATTCACCGATCGAGAACCCAAATTATGTGCCTCAATCATGAGGGTGGTATTTAATTGTGAGGGCACAATCTCATTTAACGCGATGTGCAACTAATTTGCCCTCACCCCCAACCCCTCTCCCGCAGGAGAGGGGCGCTAGAAATCTTGTTCCCTCTCCTTCGGGAGAGGGCTAGGGTGAGGGCAGTCTTTGCGGGTGTTTTAGGAAAGTCGCACATCGCGTCATTTAAGTAATCAATAGTCCTGACCTTCTAAGACAAGTCGTGGCTATGCAAGTCATCCTGTAGATTCTTCGTGGGTCAAAGTGAGGATAGTAGTTGAATGTATACACAGTCTCTAAACCCTTCTAAGCAAATTAAACAGTTATTAATGGTGATCGGCTGGTCTCTAGCGATCGTGGCTCCGGCTATGGCTCAAGTGCCCTCAATCGACATCCCGCCGCGCCCAAATCCCAACGTCGATCGCATTCCTCAGCCGCAGCCCGCCCCGCAACCCCTGCCGCCCAGCGACCAGCAGCCCACGTTATCAACGCCGCCCACACCCATACCTACACCCGAAGCGCCACCCGTTGCGATTCCTGTTCGCAAAATTGAGGTGATAGGCAACACCGTACTCAAACCAGACGAAGTCGCGGCGATTACGCAGTCTGTTGAAGGTCGCTCTGTCTCACTCGAAGACCTGAGAAACGTGGCAGACGCAATCACTCAGCTTTATCTCAACCGGGGTTTCATCACTTCTAGAGCAGTTTTGGTCGATCAGGCGATCGTTGAGGGCGTGGTTCGGATTCGAGTGATTGAAGGATCACTCGAACGCATTGACATCGCAGGACTGCAACGCCTCAAGCCCGACTATATTCGCAGCCGCATTCAACTCGGTGTCAAAACTCCACTCAATAAAGACCAACTCGAAGATCAGCTTAGACTACTCAAAGCCGATCCCTTATTGGAGACGATCGAGGCCAGCCTGCGCCCAGGGACTGGATTAGGACAAAGCATTCTCACGCTGCAAGTCAAAGAATCTGCTGCCATCACTGGCTTTATCGGAGTCGATAACTACTCTCCGCCCAGTGTGGGGTCAGAGCGGCTAGGCGGCGTTCTCACCTATCGCAACGTGACGGGCAATGGCGACGAGTTGAGCGGGTCTTATTTTCACAGTCTACAAGGCGGCTCAAATGTATTTGATTTTTCCTATCGCACTCCTATCAACGCGATGAATGGAACCATTCAACTGCGAGTCGCACCCAGCCGCAGCAAAGTGATTGAGTCACCATTTTCAGTCTTTAACATTCGCAGTGAAACCGATCTCTATGAACTCAGCTATCGCCAGCCCCTCATTCGGACTCCTCGTGAAGAGCTGGCAGTATCGTTAGGCTTCACGGTGCAAAACGGGCAAACCTTTTTAGACGAAGTGCCTTTTGGCTTTGGCGCAGGTGCAGACGCAGACGGCAGGAGTCAGACAAGAGTGTTGAAGTTTGGACAAGATTATTTGAAGCGAGACGCGAAGGGGGCATGGGCGTTGCGATCTCAATTCAGTCTTGGTCTCAATATCTTGAATGCAACCGTCAACGATTCTCCAGTTCCCGATGGGCGATTTTTTAGCTGGTTTGGGCAAGTGCAGCGGGTGCAGCGCCTTAGCAATGCTCAGTTGTTGATTGCTCAAGCCGATGTGCAACTGACTCCAGATAGTTTGCTGCCATCTCAGCAATATGTGATCGGCGGTGGGCAATCTCTGCGAGGCTATCGACAGAATGCCCGATCGGGCGATAACGGCTTTCGTGTCTCGATCGAAGATCGCATCGCTGTTCAACGTGACGCATCAGGTGTGCCGACTTTGCAGCTCGCGCCCTTTATTGACCTCGGCTCAGTGTGGAACAAATCTAACAATCCCAACAGGCTGAGAAATGAGACGTTCTTAGCAGCAGCAGGAGTAGGGCTGATTTGGGAACCTGCTCCTCGCTTTCTAATCCGATTAGACTACGCGGTGCCGATCGTGCGCGCGAGCGATCGAGGCGGAAATGCCCAAGATCGCGGCTTCTATTTCAGCGTTGGCTACAACTTATGAGAGTTAGAGGCTAGAGAGCAGCGCATAGTATGCGTCTCTTTTCTTTTTTTGGGTTGAAGAGACGCACAAGTTGAAAGCCGACGCAATAGAAGTCTCTATCCAACGAGTCGGTCTAGAGGAAAGCTCTAATTGCTATTGCCCAACGCAACCAATAGAAAGCCTAAAGCAGAACTATCCTGACACTAGCGGATGTGCACTTTGAAATAATGCTCGATCGAATCAATGGGCAACAAAAAATCCGCTTAACCCAAACCCTTGCTTCTGAATGCTAAAGAAATTAGTTGTGTAAACGCTAAAGAAAACGCAATTTTGACGATGAGTGTAATGCTTAATTGTGTAAGTCAAGACCTCTTGAGGCACTGACGTGACTGCAAAGCAAGCAGTCGATTTAGGTGTTTGACACGCCTCAGACTGCAGTTTTTGCACGACCCAGGCGGCGTAGGCATCTTCTCCAGGATTAGTCGCAGCCAGCAAGGCAGCTACACAAACAATAGGAATCGCAAATTTCAGCATTTTATCCTCTTGAAAGGTGTGATGGAACGTAACTACTTAGGAGGGGGGCTGAAAGCGTGAAACGCCTATTCTATAAGCTTTTTACTTGCTCTACTGAGCATAAATGATACTTGAATAGGATTGAGCAGAGTCAGTAGTCCTCGGTTTATTGACAATCTCAGAGTTTCTGGCTGCTGATTAAAAATGCTCTCCGCTACCTGTAGTGGTTCTATGCCTTAGAGTTCTAAATCTGGAGTCTGAGTAGTTACGATGGAACAGTGATAATTCGTCGCTATTGCCTCAGCTATCGATGATTCAGATCTGGGTCAAGCCATGATTGAGTTACCTCAATACTTAGTCATCTTTTTAGGGGCAGAGTAGTCTACGATCGTAAGTCTGCAAGTGACTCTTTTGTTGCGTAACCTTGGAGTCTAGTCACTCTGTTTCGGCACTCAATCGGGTTTGTGCCTCCTCTTTAATACGCTGCCACCGCTTAGTTTGCTGCCAAATTCGTGCCTTAATCAGGGCATAGTCTTCTTCGGCTTCGGCTTGGAGTTTGGCGCTCTTTTGAGCAATCTGTTCGGTGTTAATCTCCCAAGCAGTGTGGCGATCGCTAGAAATTTCAAACCTGCGATAGCCTGCTCTATCAAACGTTTGAGGCATAGGAAACTGGTTTGGTAGCTGCTGCTGAGCTTGTCGTAGTCTCTCTTTGCGATCGTCGATCACTTGAATGCCTTCTGCCTCTAGTTGCTCGATTCTCACCTGAGCAAATTCACTTCTAGCTTGGGCGCGGGCACCCTTCACCGTTTTGATCTCAGACGGAATGGCTGCTGTAAAATGCTTGAACACCGCATCCAATTCGCGCAGATGGAGTGCCTGTTCTTCTGAAATTGTGCCGTTGGGCAAAAAGTCACGATAGTCGGCAATCAGATCTGCACAGGAACCCGCAAACTCTGCACGATCGCTTTGCAGTAAAGCCGCAAGCCAGATCAGCGCAACGGGTAAAACACTAATCAAAATTGCTTGAAACGTTGGCAGGGTCAGGTTGCTCTCTTGTACTTGATAAAAAATCGCGGCCCCTTCCATCAAACTAACGGCGACCGCCAACAGCAAATCGAGCCAAAATTGTCCCTGCAGATTTTCTCCCTCAACCTGACGCAGACAAGACTGCTGACCTTTATAGAAATAGTGAAAAAATTCGCTTTGAGCCGATGCTTTTTGAGGATCTTGGATCAGCGTTTTTAGGGCTTGAAGAGAATCGTGACGGCGACGTAGTTTACCGAGTCCACGCACGGCTCGATTGTGAATTAACCACGCAAAAACCGCTCCTACCAACAGCCCAATTCCGGAAGACCATTCTTGACGACCTAGCAGTGCAGCAAACTGAGTTGGCAAGGCGTTAAAGGCAAGCATTCCCAACCCCAAAACAAACAGTTCTACGACCAAGATCTCTGGTTTCGACCAATGATGCTGAGCAATTGCGGTGAGATGTTCAATACGCGTTTGAGCCAGAGTCGTTTCTCCGTCTTGTGTTTGAAATTGTGCCATCTCATGACGACTGGCGTAATCGATGTGCTGAATCTGCTCGTGAGGTGAGAGTCTCCAACCAGCGATCGTATGTCGTGACCAATCAAACAAATTTTCACCCGCATAATGCGGGAACAAGGGTGCCGTCATAGCGTTTGGTCTCCTGTAGAAGATGTAAAAAGGCAGCTAGGGCAATCTGCGTCCTTTGACAAAAGCTTGTTGGACGCAGGTTTCAGAACTGTCGATCGAACAAAGATCAACTTGTGGATTATTTTGAATTGCTTTCTCTAAATCGCTCCGCAGTTGTCCAGCGGGTCCAAAAATGGCGATCGTGCTGCGGTCACTTGTGATTTGCTGCAATTGCACTTGCAACCGCTTGATATCAAAACCGACTTGACCAGGACGAGGTTCGGCATTTTGTAGCCAGATCGTGATCACTCCAGAGTTGTGATTGCCACGCACCCGTCGTGACTTGAGTTGGGTTTGGACTTCTTCTAATAGGGCATTTGGATCGGTGCCGTCTTCTCTGCCCAAGGTTTTCGGAATGCGATCGCGGCGAATGGCTTCGCATTCCTGTGATGGGGCAAATAGATCACCCACAGGTCTTGACGGCAGCACTTCGGGGCGGTCGGCAAACCCGATCGAGATAGCATCATCTCCTCCCTTGAGCGATCGCACGACTGTCCTACAGTGTTTTTGAGCGATGGCAATATCCTCCAAAGCAGAGGCTGATAAATCGTTAGCGCGGATACTGAGAACACGAGGTTGTTGTTGACTGAGTAGAGTCGGAATGCCGACAACCGCCACAGCAGACATAACGGCTCCGACCATCACATATTTCCGTAGCAGCGAAGCTTTGAGGCGCTCAGGCGGCTTAACTGAGTTAAGGGCAGACGATGGATGGCGATCGTCAGGGTCAGGCTTCAAGGCGATCGCCGTATCAGAGGGAAATTTGGGAAGCGTGCGAGGCATAGCATTCTTTACCTAAAAATGAATTAGATATCACTGAGTGGGCAATTCGGTGGGAGCAGGGTCAGGCTCCGGAGCCGGAGATGAATGGTTCACGAGCAACGCGATGAATAGCGACGCTATCAATATCAGTAGAATTATAGGGTCTATTTGAAGACCGCTATTGATATCACGCTCTAATCCGCATTTCAAACAGACGTAGCGCGTCGATCGCTGAGGATCGCTAACAAACGGACAATTTCCGCGATCGCAGTCAGAAGAGCAATTCATAAAAATCTCCTGTAGAGGGCGATATGGTCGTGCCTGACTTATTCTGCTATCGTATATTAGAATTTATAAGAGGTCAAGCTTAGGCAAAATTCAATATCTTTATTTTAGCAATTTATGATATTAAATTTGATACCATAAGCCTATTTGTCAAAATAAAGATATCTAAAAAAGGTTGACGATGATATCTTAAATAGGTATCATGACCGGATATGCATCAAAGCTTGGACTGACCTCTAGCCTTCTGCATTCACAGAGTTCAGTAAAAATACTCTGCTGACTCTCATTTGATGTATCAGTGTTATCTCCTAGTGAGACTCTGGTGTTCCTACAGAGCTTTAGGGTATGCTGATGTGGCTTCTGCTGGGAACTTTCTGGCAGAGTGAGCAAGCAAATCTGAAGCGACTCGTCTCTAGAAATTTTCTGAGGGACAAAGCTCTCTATTGCTTGTTCGAGGTTTGCTGGTCAGTCCAAACTTCGATACGTCAATAATTGAATGTGCATCTACCGCGATCAATTAACTAATGAGCAGAAAACAACATTGGCATCCATTCTTACAGACCCTCCCGCTGCCAATATCATCTTGTGGTCAAACGTACTCGACCTTTTTAGAGCATTTAACAAAGTGCAGACGGTCAGTGAAATGAACGGCAAGATTAGAGTTGTCTGTCTGTGTTCTGGGCAGCCTCATCAAGTTGCCTTCATTGATCGCCCTCGAAAGGAGCGGCACGTTGATAGCTATCAGGTTAGGCAGATTCGAGAATTTCTGGATATGTTGGAGATTAGTCGAGATGAGGAGTTGTGATCTATGCTGACCCACCGAAACTACACAGCATCCGTTTGGGTGGATGAAGATGCAGGGTTGATCTGCGGCAAAATTGATAACATTAGTCGCGACTCTCTGCCTTTCCAAGGAAAAACCTATGAAGATGCGAAACAAAATTTTATAAAAACGATCGAAGCCTACATCGAATTTTGTAAAAACGAAAAGATTGACCCTGAAAAACCAGTTAGTTACTCTGGCAAATTGCCATTTCGCACGTCATCAGACACTCATCGAGCGATCGCTCACAAAGCAAAGGAGATGGGTAAAAGCATCAACACCTGGTTAGAGGAATTAGCGCTTAATGCGTTGAGAGAGCCAGCAACCAAGCGAGATGAAAAAGATGGGATTCCCTCTACGTTGATAAGGCAACTCGACAGCCAGCCCGATCGCATGGAGCACTTTTTCGATCAGATTGCTCCTTACCTCAAAAACGGCGGACCCGTCGGCACGTTCAAATTTCTCAACGCTGTTGAAAAAGTTCTACCCGGTTTGAAGGCAATCAAATCTCACCTAAAATCACCCACGTCTGACGTGATAAGAACGATCGTCAGTGAGATCGAAGATTTGACAGGAGAACTGCTGGTTGACTCCCTAGAACAGGCTTCTAGTGGGTTCGTAAAAGGAGAACGACAAGGACAGGTCACCGTCCAGAAGGGAAGCCAGGAGACTTCTCAAGTGGGAGCCGAGTCTAGAGTCTAAAATAATCTAGAATCGGATTCTTTGCTCTTTACTTTTTATCTTCTGCCCTCTTTGTATCAGACTTCCTTGCTGATTCAAAACCAAAACTTTTAGGCTGAAACTAATAAATGGCTACCCGAGTCTGTGTTCGCATAGATTACTCATGCAGAAATTTGAGTAGTAAACACTGGATGAGTGGCTTCCCCAACTGACTTTTCACACTTTATGCAGGATTGATAGAGTAGCCTAAATAGCCCAGAGAGCTATAGCGTCCTTGTGCTGATTACTCAACTTACACAGGTCAGAAATTAACTTCTATTGAATGGATAACCGTTCTAAACCTGTTTATCTATGCAAGTGTCACAACCGTCACATTAATATCCCTTTCTCAAAGACAAAAAGCCTTAAACTACTCAGTGTTTCCCCTGAAATCCATTCAACCTATCCAGCGCTCCGTAGATTTAGTTAAGTAGTTGGTATGCTTGTACTTACTACAAATACACTACCAATGTGTTATATTTTCAAGCAAGTGAAATTACCAAGAAATAGGATCAGGGCTACATCAACTCCGACCTTAACTGTTGCTTAAAAACTAAGCGCGAATCAACCATTGTTGGCAACGAGTTGTGTCTCTCAGCTTTCTGGTGTCTTTGCTGTCAGTCTGATATTTCATAGCGTTTGGACTCAGGGGACTACGGTCACTTGTTTTTAGAACAGGGTGCAGCAATCAGTGAGTAACCCATCTTTTCCCATACTCCTTGGCAGCGATCTACTAAATCTTTATCTTGATAATCCTTCCCGCTTTGATAGAAAGCGTTTGAACCAGTACCGACATCTTCTAACTAGGATTCGGCAATATCGTCATGTCAGCCTAACGGTAGCTCCTGCGGTGCTGGACTATTTTCTAACCAGTCTTGACGATTTTGGTGAAGACACCTCCCAGAAAATCAGCAAGATGGAGCGAGATGGCATTATTCCGCAAGGATACATTCGTAAGAAAGTTGTGGTTGATCAGCCTGAAGTTTTGTATCGAGCAGAAATAGAGTATGCGATCGCAAATCGGCTGTTTGCACTAATTACCTCTTACCCAAATCGATACAAGAAGCATTCTCACTATGGAGATTTGCCTATCCGGACTGTCAAGTGGCTCTTTTACTACCTGATGGTACACAGTCCTTCACTTGCTCACGCCTCAGCAGAAAACCATTCACAAGCAGATCAACCCACTACACAAACGTCTGAAGAAGAAACCCATCAGGAGGCACCGCCTTCGAGACCTAAAAACTTGGTTGCGCGCCTGTGCATGATGTTGCTAGGCAGGCAACTCCTTTTACGTGTTGACATTGGTCGCTCCTCTAGGTCTCAGCCGACTCGCCAGACTCCTGGGAAGCCTTTGCCTAGTGAAATGACGAAAAGAAATTCGGTCGAGTTCCATGCTCCTACGACAGGTTACCCCGCCAACAACTTAATATTAGATCCCCGTGAAAGCCCGATTAAGCAAGCGATCGTCAATACATCTAGCAACGTCAATGACGCAACATTGACCCCGTTAGTAAATCAAGGGGGGCAGTTCTTTGGATTCGGGCTATTGTCGCAAATTTCGATAAACTACGATCGTGCTGATTCTTCGCTTGACCTAATCCAGCGATCATTTGTTCCCCCACTTTCCTCATTGGTGCAACATTATGATTTGAGTGCGTTGAGAGACCTGCAACCCACTGACTCTCAGCATAGGGACTCTTCCAATCGCGCTTCGCCTGAGGTTGTTGAATCGGATAGCGATCGAGCAGGTTTCATCCTGAAGCCGCTCATATTTGTAGCCAACGTTTTTGACAATCTGAATGCGACAGACTTCAACGTCACACTAGTTCTGAGGGTTGATCTACGTGCCGAAACGTTACCGCCATCCATCTCATCTAACCAGACAAGCCCTATTGTCTCGCTGATTAACCCTAGTAGCGAATTAGCAAATCAGCCCAGCGATCGTCCCAGCCCGGTCGCAGAGATTAGCATCAGACCTCAAGACCCAGAGAAGCCGCCTTCGGGCTTGATCCCGAAAACAGCGGTCGTTACTCCTCAAATCTTAGACGGTTCTGGAGGAACCCACTCCTTCACGATGACAACAGGCAACTACGAAATCAGAAATTTTGGAGGCGTTGGCACAAGCCGAAACCCTTCAGATGATCTTATTCGAGAAGTTGATACCCTTCATTTTGAGGGATCACAATTGACTGCCAGAAATTTGCTCCTCGATCAGCAAGGGAAGGACTTGGTCATAACCTTTGAGGGTGTGCAATCTACAAGCATCCTCATTAGAGACTTTTACCTAGAAAATCTCGACAACTTCCTGACTACTAGCAACGCTCCGATCCTGTTGGGCAACATCATATTTAACGGAGAAATGTCTATTCAAGACTCGTTTGATGTGGTAGACGCTAACGTGCTTATTAGTCAGGTCTTCAATCGCAACTCAGTCACCTTTCTGAATGACATGGATAACATCGTGATGGGTCTCGATGACTCTAATGACGTAATCAATGGTCAGGGTGGAAACGATTTCCTTAGCGGACTCAGTGGCGATGACATTCTAAGAGGTGGTGCAGGTGACGATATTCTCTGGGGCGGGACAGGTGACGATCGTCTTGATGGTGGGACAGGGAACAACTGGCTGACCGGAGGAGCGGGTGCCGATACGTTTATGCTGTGCAGGGGTGGATTGAACCAAGTGCTTGATTTCCAGGTTGACAAAGATCACATTGGCTTGCCTGAGGATATTCAAATTAGTCAAGTTGCGATCGACCCAGGAGCCGGGAGCGACTCAAGCGGCACTCTGATTCGATTTAAGCCTGACGGTTCACTGCTGATGACTATAACGGGAGTCGCCGCGAACTCCTTGACAACGGATATTTTTGTGCCAAGCACTTCAAGCTTGATGAAAGAATAAGTGGCAGACGTGAACGCTGGAGGCAAAGCTTGTCAAGTCAAGAAGCCAGGGATCAAGATTTTCAACCCTTAAATCGGTTTGATATCGTCAACGTAAAACCTATAACAACCCGTTGGTTGCATCTTGACTCTATCCTCAATCGATGAAGAGGCTTGAATTCTTAGGACTCAAACCTCAAATCTCAGACCTTACTCGATTTCACCAGGCTCAAGAATGCGTTGAAAGAGATAGCCCGTTCCTCTCGCGGTTAAAATCAGTTCTGGATTGCTGGGGTCATCTTCTAGCTTGGCGCGGAGGCGAGAGATATGAACGTCTACCACGCGAGTGTCAACGTGACGTTCAGGCGTGTAGCCCCACACTTCTTGCAAAATCTCCGATCGAGAGAATGGCTCTCCAGACCGACTGACCAACAGTTCTAACAAACTAAATTCCATGCCAGTCAGCCGGATGCGCTCATCGCCTTTGTAGACTTGGCGCTTGTTGGTATCAATCCGAATCGTGTTGATGTGGATCACGCCAGAACTCGGAATTCCAGGTGCCCCTGTTTTTTCAACTCGCCGCAAAACCGAGCGAATTCGGGCTTCTAGCTCTTTAGGAGAAAAGGGTTTGACTACATAATCATCTGCCCCTAGCTCTAAGCCTGTGATGCGATCGGCGACATCTCCCAAGGCGGTTAGCATAATGATGGGCACGTCCGATTCTTTTCGCAGCTCTTGACAAACGCCATAGCCATCAAGCTTGGGCATCATCACATCGAGAACAACGAGATCAGGCTCAGAAGTGCGAAAGGTTTCGAGGGCTTCTTCACCATCGGCAGCCGTGACGACATCGTAACCAATCATTGAAAGACGAGTTTCAAGAATGCGACGAATGCTCGCCTCATCATCGACCACTAATATTTTTTCTTTATGATTTTCCAACTTCTCTAACGCTCCCTAGGTCAAATCTCTGATCGTTAATTTTTTGTACTTTATCATTAAGATAGTAACTCACTTCATGATTTTCAGTTCGTCAAAGCCTCAC